>NZ_RYFF01000158.1 GCF_004138165.1 Candidatus Chloroploca sp. Khr17 | reverse complement strand
GATCAGGCGCACGTCGGTGCCGCGATTGCGGGCGATGTGCATGGCAACGTCACGGTGACGACGCACGACCAGCGCGGCGGGTTCCACGGCGGCAGCGGCAACCAGTACGGCGACCTGTCCTTCGGTGACATTGCCGGGCGAGACATCAACCGCACTGAGATCACCCAGGGCGACCGTATTACCACCGGCGATATCAGCGGCAGCGGCATCGCCATCGGGCGAGGCGCACAGAGCAGCGTGCGCAAGATCGACACCGGCGGCGGTGACTACGCCGAGGGCACGCTCGACAAGCGCACGGGCACGTTTGTGGGCGGTGATCAGTTCACCATGTCCGGCGATTTCAGCGGTGCTATGCTCACCATCGCATCCACGCTGACCAACGTCGCGCAGCGCATCGGCGCGGCCCCGCATGGCGATGCGGCGACGAAGGCGCAGCTGCAACAGCTTCTTGAACAACTGAGCGTGGCGTTACAGCAGGTGCCCCCTGCGCACACCGGTGAGGCCGAGGCGGTCGCTGAAACCGCCAAGACCGCCGTCGAACAGGCGACGAAGGCCCAGCCGAACCAGACCCTGGTGCAGATCAGCGCCGAAGGGCTGAAGCAGGCCGCGCAGAACTTGGCGGCGGTGCTGCCGACCGTGCTGCCGCTCGCGACGCAGATCGCCGAGGCCGTGCGGCGGATGAGTGGGGGGTGAGCCCAATTCGGTTTGAAGGTGTCGCATGGTCTGGTCATACTGAGTATCACATGGCTCGCGGGCCAGTGGTGCCTTGAGCAGCAGCCGCCCATCGTCGGGCGGGCTTCCAGCCCGCAACCCCACGCGGGCTGGAAGCCCGCGCTACGAAATCGGATACAACGGGGCACTCGCAAGGGGTGCCCCTACCGGGCCAGGGCACCCGCAAAGGGCGCCCGTGCCGGGCCAGGGCACCCGCAAGGGGTGCCCCTACCGGGGCGGGGGCCGAATCCGGTGTACGGGCACCCCTTGCGGGTGCCCTTGCGGGTGCCTTGGCGGGGTGCATACACGGAAGATGCAATCGCCCTGCCTCACCATCACCTGTTTGTTGCAGAGGACGGTCGCACACGGTACACTACCCGTACGCTCTGGTAGGCGTGCCCGTGTGCGCATCTAATATCTCTTGACGGGGCTGGTGGTCACTATCAAGCGCATGGTGCAGCTGCTGGGA
>NZ_RYFF01000157.1 GCF_004138165.1 Candidatus Chloroploca sp. Khr17 | reverse complement strand
ATGGCGAAGCAGAAATTCGAGCGGACGAAGCCGCACGTCAACATCGGCACGATTGGGCACGTAGACCATGGCAAGACGACCCTGACCGCCGCCATCACCAAGGTGCTGGCGCTGCGTGGGGCCGCACAGTTTGTTGATTACGACCAGATTGATAATGCGCCCGAAGAGCGCGCCCGTGGCATTACGATCGCGATTCGCCACGTCGAGTATCAGACCGATAATCGGCACTATGCCCACGTTGACTGCCCGGGCCACGCCGACTATATCAAGAATATGATTACCGGGGCCGCGCAAATGGACGGGGCCATCCTGGTGGTCTCGGCCCCCGATGGCCCGATGCCCCAGACCCGCGAGCACATCTTGCTGGCGCGCCAGGTGCAGGTGCCCGCGATGGTCGTCTTCCTGAATAAGGTCGATATGATGGACGACCCCGAGTTGCTCGAATTGGTGGAGTTGGAGTTGCGCGAGTTGCTCTCGAAGTTCGATTTCCCCGGTGACGATATTCCGATTGTCCGCGGGTCGGGCCGCGTGGCGCTCGAGAGCGAGAGCAAGGATATCAATGCGCCCGAGTATCAGCCCATCCTGGAACTGATGGCGGCCGTCGATGCCTATATCCCGACGCCGATGCGGGCGGTTGACCAGCCGTTCCTGATGCCCGTCGAAGATGTCTTTGGCATCAAAGGGCGGGGCACCGTGGTGACGGGCCGGATCGAGCGCGGCAAAGTCAAGGTCGGTGAGACGATTGAGATTGTGGGCATGGAAGAGGGAGCCCCAACCAAGACGGTGGTGACCGGCGTGGAGATGTTCCAGAAGACGCTCGATGAGGGCATCGCCGGCGATAACGTGGGCTGTCTCTTGCGCGGGGTGGAGCGGACGGATGTCGAACGCGGGCAGGTGCTCTGTGCGCCCGGGTCGATCAAGCCCCACAAGAAGTTTGAGGCCCAGGTCTACGTCTTGAAGAAAGACGAGGGCGGGCGGCATACGCCGTTCTTCCCCGGCTATCGGCCGCAGTTCTATGTGCGGACGACCGACGTGACCGGCAGTATTCAGTTGCCCGAGGGCATGGAGATGGTGATGCCCGGCGACAACGTGGTGATGGGGGTCGAATTGATCGTGCCCGTCGCGATCGAAGAAGGCTTGCGCTTTGCCATCCGTGAGGGTGGCCGCACGGTCGGCTCTGGTGT
>NZ_RYFF01000156.1 GCF_004138165.1 Candidatus Chloroploca sp. Khr17 | reverse complement strand
AGCACTTCCTTATAGATCGGATTGGCGATGACCAGCCCACCGGGGCCGTCGAAACGACACAGGCCCAGGTCGACCACGAAGCGAATGTCATCCTGCGGCACATCGCTGAGCGACCCGCCCGCCAGCAGTGGCTCGATCACGCGGCGCACCCGTGGCTCGCGCAGCCGTTCGGCCAGGCTATCGAGATGGGTATCCTGGCGTTGGATCAGGATTTCCTTGGCGGCGTCGAGGTGGAGCGGCGTGATGGCACGCGCGGGATCCGGCGTCACACGCTCAACAACCTGGCGGGCCAGCGCATTGACCAGCCAGGGCTGGCCCTGGGTCAGCGCGAAGGCGTGGTCAATGGCCGCCGGGGTGAAGACCTGCCCGGTGTCGTCGGTGTGCTGCTGATAGAGCTGTGCCACCTCGTCGCGGGTGAAGCTGCTCAGCGTCAGTGAGTCCGTCTTGACATTGAACGGGCTGGCGGTGTTGAGCCGCTCGCTGCCGCCGGACGCCACTTTGTAATCGCGCACATCGCGCATCCCGATCAACGCCAGCGAGGCCGGGAATCCGGTCGGACGCCACGTGTAGCCAGCACGGAGTTGGCGCAGCACCGAGATCAAGGTCTCGTTCTGCAGCGCGTCGATCTCGTCGATAAAGATCACCAGCGAACGTGGTGCTGCCTGCGCCCATGCCTGCAATGCTGCCCCGATGCGCGTTCCCGGTTCCGCCTGCGGCCAGGCCGGGGGCTGAAGATCGAGCGGCATCTGGGCGTTGAGGGCCAGCCGCCAGTTGTTCAGGATGGCGAATTCCGCCGCGCCGGGGTCGTGGTTGAAGGCCGCCCCCACTTCGACCGAGACAAGGGCGGCGACATAGCTCCCAGACGCCGTCAATTCCTGGGCCAGCGCGATCATCGACGTCGTCTTGCCCGTCTGACGCGGGGCGTGGATGACAAAATAGTTGAAATCAGCTACCAGGCGTCGCGCCAGCGGGACGCGCGCTGCGGCGGGCAACATATAGTGCAGTTCGGGCTTGCACGGCCCGGCAACATTGAAACGCCGTGGCATGGGCTTCCTCCTGGTCGTGTGTCGGTCAAGTATACCATGCCCAGCCCTCCAAGGGGCATGTCCCTCACCAGGTGTCACTTTTTTGAGCGGGCCGTTCCAACACGGTAACCGGCCCCTGGGTGCGTGCCAGCACCTTTCC
>NZ_RYFF01000155.1 GCF_004138165.1 Candidatus Chloroploca sp. Khr17 | reverse complement strand
GCTTGGCCTTGATGCCCGTTACAATGAGATGGTTCGTGAGCAAGCTGCGCAGTTGATCAATGCCCTTGGGGTTTGACGTGCTCCTGGCCGCAGTAGATCGAGCCTAGGCCAGGGCCGCGCCAGCGGCGTCATGTGCGCTCTCGCTGTGCTGCTTGCGCCAGTTGCCGACGGATCCGGCTCAAGGCTTCGGGGGTGATGCCGATAAACGATGCAATGTGATACAGCTTGATCTGGTCTTCCAGATCGGGATATTCGCGCTGGAATGCTAGATATCGCTCGGTGGCGCTATTGAGATGGACACCGAGCATGATCATAACCGAATTGGCGCTGAACAGATGTACCTCCAGCCAGAACGGATCATTGCGTGCGGCGAAACCCAGACTCGGCAGGAGTGACTCAGAGATGCCGAGACCGGAAAAAAAGGCGCTGACCAGCATCACGAACAGGAGCCAGTTCCAGATATAGTTGAATCGAGTTTGTCCCGGCTGGGATCGGAAGATTCCGCTCGTCACGGAAGCAATCCACTGCCAGTCGATGATGATATGCGCCAACACAAAGACGATCACGATCAGGCTGCCCCATTCGTGCAGGGGGATGCCGGTAGCCTGCGGCATGAGCGACCAGACCATCGCGACCAGCATGCTGCTGTCAACATAGAGCCGCAGCCGGGTGCGGTCGCGGTTTGGGCGGGTGTGGGGAGAGAGGCGCGTTGTTAGCATGTCTACCTACCTTTGTGCTGCAAGCTCTGTCTGCGGAACGTCGATCATGCGGTTGAGGAGTCGTACGGCTCGGGCGGGCATGAGCCGATTCAGCATGAACAGGAGGCCAGCCAGTTTGACCCGAATCTCCTCTGCTCCACTATTCAACCGACGCAGCGCAATCGCAGCCGCCTCGTCCGGTTGGATCGCATTTTTTGGGGCGTGGCCTGCTTGAAAGGGCGTATCGACGGCTGGGTAGGCAATTTCCACGACCCTGACACCCAGTTCGGCAAACTGGACGCGCATGCTGTGATCCGCTGCGGGTCACAGGCCGTGATGAACGGGTCTATGTGCCGTGGCTGCATCGGTAAGGGGTGACAATCGCTCGCTGTGGCAGTTTATGCAACACACATATCCCGTGCGCACCCGGTTATGCGCTGGCGAACGTACACGCTACGCCTACCCTTTGCGGTACAAGATCGGCTCG
>NZ_RYFF01000120.1 GCF_004138165.1 Candidatus Chloroploca sp. Khr17 | reverse complement strand
GATCAGGCGCACGTCGGTGCCGCGATTGCGGGCGATGTGCATGGCAACGTCACGGTGACGACGCACGACCAGCGCGGGCAGCAGGGTGGCGTCAGTTTTGGCAGTGGCAACACGATCAGTGACGTGAACCTTGGTGACATCGTAGCCCGGGACGTCAACCGCACTGAGATCACCCAGGGCGACCGCATTACCACCGGCGATATCAGCGGCAGCGGCATCGCCATCGGGCGGGGCGCACAGAGCAGCGTGCGCAAGGTCGAGACGGGTGGCGGCGACTACGCCGAGGGCACGCTCGACAAGCGCACGGGCACCTTTGTCAGCGGCGATCAGTTCACCATGTCGGGCAACTTCAGCGGCGCAATGCTCACCATCAAATCAACGCTGACCAACGTCGCGCAGCGCATCGGCGCGGCTCCGCATGGCGATGCGGCGACGAAAGCGCAGCTGCAACAGCTTCTTGAACAACTGAGCGCGGCGTTGCAGCAGGTGCCGGCGGCGCAGGCCGGTGAGGCCGAGGCGGTCGCTGAAACCGCCAAGACCGCCGTCGAACAGGCGACGAAGGCCCAGCCGAACCAGACCCTGGTGCAGATCAGTGCCGAAGGGCTGAAGCAGGCCGCGCAGAACCTGGCGGCGGTACTGCCGACCGTGCTGCCCCTCGCGACGCAGATCGCCGAGGCCGTGCGGCGCATGAGTGGAGGGTGATACCAATTCGGTTTGAAGGTGCCGCATGGTCTGGTCATACTGAGTATCAAATGGCTCGCGGGCCAGTGGTGCCGTGACACGAAGCGTCTGTTGCTTAGGAGCGCCGCGAAGCATCTCTGCCGTCGGGACGCCCGAGATCTTGAGCGCAACGAAGGGTGACTATGCGGCCTATGCAACGGCACAAGTATGCGCCTGCGGAGGATTGGTCGGGCGTTCCACCAAATGCTTGGCGGCAGCCCATCGTACGACCATCCTCACAATCACCGGTTTGTTGCAGAGGACGGTAGCACACGGTACACTACCCGTACGCTCTGTTGAGGGAAAGGACTTGGTACGATGACAACTTCGATCACCTTGACTGAACAGGAAGAAACAGCGCTTCAGACCATTGCACAGCAGACGGGGAAGACACCCGATGAACTGCTGCGTGAAGCCGTCGAGCAATTGCTGGTGCAGTATCAGCAAACGCATCGCCGTGCCCTCTTGCAGCAGGCACGCGGGATGTGGCGCGATCGCACCGACCTTCCGACCCTCGAAACCTTGCGCCGCGAGTTCGATCGCGCTGGGGTATAAACCTGATGACGACACCCCTCGCACCCGTGCTGATCGACACCGACGTGCTGATCGATTATCTCCGTGATAAGCAAGAAGCCGTTGCTTATGTCGACAATCTGACCGTGCCGCTCTTTCTGTCGGTCATCAACGTAGCTGAACTCTACGCTGGCGTGCGGGATGGGGCCGAACGGACGAAACTGGACGCGTTTATCAACGCCTTCACCATTGTGCCGCTTGATCGTGAGATCGGTGTTACAGGCGGTCTGTATCGCCGCGACTATGGAAAAAGTCATGGAACCGGACTGGCAGATGCGCTCATTGCCGCAACAGCAAGGCTTCATTCGCTCACCCTGGTGACATTAAACAAAAAGCACTTTCCCATGCTCACCTCCCTCATCGTGCCGTATTAGGGAAGCTGCCAGCTGCCTACCTGCCATGTATCGATAGGTGTCCTGGTGCCGGATCGCTTGAGGGAGCAATGGTAATGTCTGATGAACGAGCCAAGCAACTGGCGTTTCTGCGCCAGCAACGGGATGACGCCCCCGATGCCGCGTCGCGGGCGATGTATGACGGGTTGCTCGCCAGTCTCGAAGCGCTCCCAGCGCACGAGGTGCGCACGGAGGGCGGTGATTATGCCGAGGGCACGCTCGACAAACGGATGGGTACGTTTATCGAGGGCCATCAGTACCAGTTGCATTTCAGTGGGGCCCAGTTTCTAGATGGCTTGTCGCTGCTTGCAGGGAATCCTGCTGACTATGGGGCCGCGCTCCGGCGTTATTTGACCCACCTCTACCGTGAGTATGCCGGGCTTGATCTGCGGGGCATTGACGATCGCCCGCTTGATATGCCGCTCAGCGAACTCTATGTCTCGTTGAACCTGCACGAACCGCCGCCTGCGGACTTAGCGGGGCGCGGGGCGCTGCGCGGCTTTATGGCGAAGGTTGGGCGATTCTTTCAGGTTGGCCAGGGCGAGGCTGAGGTGGGCGACGTTGCGGGGCGGCCTGAGTCCGTCGATTGGACGCAGGCGCTCCGCCATCCGCGCCTGGCCGTGGTGGGGGCGCCGGGCAGTGGCAAAACGACGCTCTTGCACTATACTGCTGTTCGTCTGGCTGAGGTGCTGGCGCGGGATGATGCGCCCCAGTTGGCGGCGCTGGGGCTTGCGGCGACTGGTTCGACGACCCCTCCCGTGCCTCTCTTGCTGCCCCTGCGCGAGTTGGGTAGCTTTTTGCACGAGTGCAATGGCAAAGAGTTGGCGGGGGTGGGGCCACGGCTGCTGATCGAGTGCCTGACGAATTATTATGCGCGTTTCGATTTAGCGTTGCCTGGGGATTTCTTTGCGCGCCTGTGCGAAGCCGGGCGCGCGCTGTTGCTGCTCGATGGACTTGATGAAGTTGCCAGTACCGCTGACCGTGCGCTGGTCAGCAGCATTGTGCGCACCTTTGTCGGGCGGTATCAGGGCTGTCGGTATGTGATCACCTCGCGGGTGGCTGCGTACCAGGGTGATGCGCAGGTGGGGGCCGGGTTTCGCATCTGTACGGTCGCTGATCTGGATGCAACGCAACAGCAGCGCTTCATTGGCAACTGGAGTCGTAGTCTGCATCGGTTGCTCTATCAGGTGGAAGGGCCGGAACTAGCGCGTCGGGCCGGGCGGTACGCCGACGAACTCTGGCAGGCGCTCGAGCTTAATGAACGGGTCGCCGGGTTGGCGAGCAATCCGCTGCTGCTGACCGTGGTGGCGGTCATTTTCTACAACAATTATGTGTTGCCCGAAGACCGGGCGGCGCTCTATGAAGAGTGTGTCGAGGTCTTGCTGCGCGGTGGGCGGGGCAAGGCTGACCGTCCCGGTCAGCAGCGACGCGAGTATGCGGGACGTCCCGAATTGACGATGGGCTTGGATCCCAAGCGTGAGATCCTGGCGGCTGTGGCCTATCGCATGCACCAGCGGGGTGAAGCCGGACTCTTCATCGAGCGTGACGAGCTGGTGCGCGAAGTTGCCGCCGTGTTGCATGGGCGCTATACGACGCCGGCGGAACTGGCCAAGAGTTTCGTGGACGAGTTGCCGGTGCATATCGGCTTGCTCGATGAGCGCGAGCCTGACCGCTACCGTTTCAGCCATCTCTCGTTCCAGGAATTCCTGGCGGCACGGCATATTGCCGAGGCTCCCGACGAACGCTGGGGGGAGCTCCTTGACCGGTACCAGGATACCTGGTGGCGCGAGGTCATCTTGCTGTGCGCGGGGCATCTGAGTCAGGAGCGTTGCTGGCGCTTCCTGAGCCTCCTCTGTGCGCGTGGTGACACCCCCGCTGAGCGGGTTAGTGCGTTGGCGCTTGCCAGCGATGCGTTGACCGAGTTAGAGCGCTTCAAAGGTCAGGGGTCCCTGCATGCCACGATCCAGGCTGATGCACACCACATCCTGGAACGTCAACCCGCGAGCGCGGTGCCAGCGCGGGCCCGCGTGCAATGCGGGCGGATTCTCGCCCGCTTGGGCGACCCCCGCCCCGGTGTTCGCACACTGCCACCCGCGATGGTGGAACTGCCCGGGGGCAGCGTGATGCTGGGCAGCACCCCGGAACAGGCTGAGGCTGTCGGGCGAGCCTGGGAGCAGTACTGGCTGCAACAGGGAAATAAAGATCTCGCCAAACGGGCTCGGCGTTGGCCTGACGATGAGATCAACGATCACCCCGTGACGCTTGCCCCCTTTGCCATTGGGCGCTACCCAGTGACGAATGCGCAATATGCCGAGTTTATCGCCGCAGGCGGGTATGATCCAACGGCCCCCTGGTGGGATGCGGCAGGGCGGGCGTGGCTGGCCCGCGATGATGCCGCCACCGA
>NZ_RYFF01000154.1 GCF_004138165.1 Candidatus Chloroploca sp. Khr17 | reverse complement strand
GCCTGCGAGACGCTCGATGCGGCCCAGTTCGCTCAGGTGGTGGCCGCGCATCCCTGGGTGCAGCTAACGGGACCCCAACTGGTGACGGAGGCGATTGCAGGAACGTCGCGGTTGGTGCTGCTGGGTGAGCCAGGGAGTGGCAAGAGTACCGTCTGCCGCTATCTCGCCCTGACCCTGGCCCAGACGGCCCTGACGCCCACGTCGCCGCTGCCTGACTGCTTGGTGGGGTGGCCTGCGGCGACCATGCCTCTGGTTCCCGTGCTGGTGCCGCTGGTACCCTTTGCCCGTCGGCTCGAAGCTGCGCCGGGACAGGTGCTGGATGCGACGGCGCTCTGGAATGACGTGGCGGCCACGTGGCAAAGCGACGGACGTTCGCCTGGGCTCGCGGCCGCGCTGTATCACGAACTCGAGGCCGGGCGGATGATCCTCTTCCTGGATGGCCTGGACGAGGTGCCCACCGTGGCGACGCGCCGCCTGGTGGTTCAGGCGCTTGAGGCCTTTGCAACGGCGTACCCTCAGGCTCATATGGTGGTGGCCTGCCGCGTGCGCGCCTACGAGGGTGCCCGCGACCACGGGTGGCACCTGGCGGGGTGGCCGACGGCGACCCTGGCCCCCTGGACAGACGGCCAGATGCGCCAGTTTGTGGCCGCGTGGTATGCCGCAATCGGTGGCCTGCCCGCGACCGAGCGTGCGCGGCGCCAGGCCGATTTGCAGCTGGCCCTGACGCGTCGCCCTGACCTGCAACGGCTCGGGAGCAATCCGATGCTGTTGACGATCATGGCGCTGGTGCATTTCAATGATAGCCAATTGCCCGAAGAACGTGCGGCCTTGTATGGCCGCTGCGTGGCGATTCTGCTGGCCCGGTGGGAACTGGGACGGATTGTGGCTACGTGAGCGCCTATGGCTCGTTGATGACCTATCTGGGGATGCCCGAGGTGGATGTGCAGCGGTTGCGTCCGATGCTGCAACAGGCGGCCTATCGTGCCCACCAGGCGCATGTGCCGGGCCAGCCGGGTCGGCTTGCGCGGGCCGAGGTGCGCGAGTTGGTGGCGGAGGCCTTAGCCGCGTTGCAGCATCCCAATCCCTACGAAGGGGCGAAACAGTTCCTGACCTACACCGACGGGCGGGCCGGGTTACTGCATGCGCAGGGGGCCGGGGAAGACTATGTCTTTCCGCATCAGACCTTCCAAGAGTATCTGGCGGGCCTGGAACTGGTGAG
>NZ_RYFF01000119.1 GCF_004138165.1 Candidatus Chloroploca sp. Khr17 | reverse complement strand
CGGCGGGCGACCCGGCTGCGGAAGGGGAAGCCTCACCCTCCTGCCTGTCAGCAGCGGGACATCCGACCAGGGCTGCCGCGACGACAGCGTGCGGATACGTGGCGTTATCCTACCACAGCATGGCATCCGTTGCCAAACAAACAGGGGCAAAGGGACTAACAAAACCACTGCTGCGGGTATGAGCTAATTCAGTGCGTTAGGAACAAAGGTTGGCCCGTCTTGACGCCAAGACGCAACGGAGCAACGCTGCGCATGCTGTGCGCTCAAACCTTGGCACCTTCGGTGCAAGGTACTGGGCCTCTCTGAGTACTATGCCCAAACAGGAAGATCGTACTACCGGATCCTGGGCGATCACACAAGAGCATGGAGGGTGGTTTTGGTACAGATAGCATGAAGGGTGATCACCGATTGCCACCAAAGGAGATTCTGCCATGCCTCGCTCCCTTTCACGCACGCTCATCGTGTTCATGCTATCCCTCCTGGTGATCACGCTGCTCGCCACCACCGGCGGGCTCCGTGCGATGCCGAACCCGCCACGCTTACTGGACGATGCTACCTTTGTGATCGCGCCTGGCTTTGATCATAGGGCTATTCAGACCTTTCTGGAGCGCCAGGCAGGATCGCTCGCAACCTATCAAGCCTCGCTGGATGGGCAACCTGCCCCCGCCGCCCACGTGCTGGCCGTTGCGAGCCTGGGCGAGGCACACGCCCTGAGTCCCCGGGTGTTGCTCACGTTGCTGGAACTGACCACTGGGCTGGTGCGCGATCCGCAGCCGCCGCCCGCCGTCCTGGAGCAACCCTTTGGCTTGACTGATCCAGCCTCAGCCAGCTTTGAGGCGGATCTGTTTGCCATGGGGGAGTTGTTGCGTCGGTCTTTTGCCGCCTATGATCCAGCGGAAGCCCCCATCCTGACGCTGGGCACTGGACAACGCTATGCACGTCCACCCTTGCCCAATGCAGCCACCTATGCGCTCGAACATGCGCTGGCCCGTCTTGCGCCCGACGCCGCAACCTTTGAACGCTACCTTGGGGAAGGCCCTGGTTCCTTTCGGGGGACGTTTGCCGTGCTCTTTGACGATTCGGCCTTGCTCGCCCTCGCTGTTGAGCCCTTGCAAACCGTCGCTCCGTTTCTGACGACGCCTTTCAGCGGAAGCTTTCGCGCAGGCTCGTTCTTCGACCACCATCCCAGCAAAGGGGTATTTCGTCGTTTCGATGGGACGAGCACCGGGGGATATGATGGGCATGAGGGCACCGATTACCCGATGAGCGTGGGCCAGACCATCATCGCGGCGGCGGATGGGGTGGTGGTTGATGTCGCGGTTGATCGGCAAGAGGCCGGCGTTGGCCAGAGTTGGTGCATTGACTATCCGTACACGCCCGTCACGGGCATGATTATTCAGCACCAGGTCGAAGGCATCACCTATCGAACCTGGTACTGGCACCTGGAGTCGCAGGGCATTGCCACTAATCCGCGCACTGGTCAGCGCTTTCAGCTTGGCGACACCATCTTTCGCGGCGAAATGGTTGGGCGATCAGGGAACACGGGGTGTTCAACCGGCCCCCATCTCCATTTTGGCGTGCAGCGCAGTGGCGTCGCGACCGATCCCTATGGATGGTGTGGTGCGGGCAGCGATCCGTATCCGACCTCAAGCCAGGTCTTATGGTCTGCGCTTGCCAGTACGCCCGCGCCCTGCGCGGTTGCGCCACCGCCCGCAACCTACAGCGGCGAGTTTGTCAGCCAGAGCTTCCAGCCGCAGATGGTGGCCGGTAGTACCCAGCAGGTGCAACTGCAATTGCGCAATACGGGTACTGGGGCCTGGGATGCCAATACCAAGATCTTTGCGCTTCCGCTCGACCAGAACCATCCGTTCTATGATCCCTCCTGGCTTGGGCCGTATCGCATTGCCAGCCCCGGCGTGGTGCAACCAGGGGCCATGGGCGTCTTTCAGTTTACCCTGCGTGCGCCGGCAACCCCTGGCTCGTATCGCATCGAGTTTGGCTTTGTCCAGGAGGGCAGTGCTTGGTTTAGTGCGCCAGCAAACGGGGCGGTCTTCTTCCCGATCACGGTCACAGCGGCGAGCGCGACGCTGCAGAATAACTCGTTTGAAGACCCCGCTGGCCCGGCTCCCTGGCAATGGCATGGCCCGTGCAATATGACCACCTATGAGTCGGGTGTCTATGGCGTGACGGCGTTTCATGGCACGCACTTTCTTGCGACCAACCGGGGTGAGCAGCCTGAGTGTACGTCGTTCTACCAGGATATTCCCTATGTGCCCACCCCAGGCACAACCTACACCTTTGCGCTCATGATCCACGCCCCGCCCGGGACGACGCGCACCGGCACCCTTGCGCTCTGGGCAATGGGCGGCGAGCAACCCAATGCCAGCCGTACATTCACGGTTAGTCAGCAGGGCTGGATGTGTCACGAGGTGAGTCTGCCGATCCAGCAGAGCGGCCATACCGGGCTGCGTGCCGAGGTCTACTTTCCCAACGAGGCGATTGGCGTTGATACGTTGTTTGACTATGCGCTGGTGCAAGAAGGAACCGCTTCCCTCTGCCCGACGGTTGGGAGCGGCAGTTCGCGTCCGGGGGTCTTTGCGGCGGCCTACGAACGCAATCGTGCCAGCGCCACGCTGGGCTCACCAATGACCGGTGCCTTCTGGGGTGGCGAGGCGAATCCGGTGGTGATGCAATGGCTGACCGGTGCGGGCGACAGCCGCCACGCGATGATTTTCCACGATGAGGTGCGCGATCAGCCAGCGGGGTCGGTGCCAGCCTACGTGTTGCACGGCCCGCTCTTTACTGACTATTGGCAACGCGGCCACGTCGATACGTGGCTCGGGGCTCCCACCAGTGATATCTTCACCAACGCCCAGGGGCAATTGCAGGCCAATTTCACCCATGGCTACCTGGTCATGGAAGGTCGGCTGGATCAGCCCGCCCAGGCGTATACGTGGCCGACCCCAGCGCCAGAGCACTGGTATGTGCGGTATTTCAATGGCATGAATCGTCAGGCTGGCCCAACTTGGGTGGAACAGGTGCCGGATGCGCAGGTGGCGCGCAATTGGGTGTTTGCGGCCCCCGGCAATGGGCAGGTTGGCGTCTGGGATGATGGCTTCAGTTCAGAGTGGACGCGTACCGTGACGCTGGTTGGCGGGGAGTATGAGTTTTTTGCGTATGGCGATGATCGGGTGCAGGTCTTCCTCAATGACGAACCCTTGATGAGCGCCGCCTACCTGGAACCGAGCACGCTGCGCCGCACCCTTGCTACGGGGGACTACACTTTCCGGTTAGAGCACGAGGAGGAGGAGGGTGGGGCACAAATCGAATTTACCTGGACACGCCTCGCCGCCAGGCGGGTCTATCTGCCGGTGGTGCGCCGCTAGGTGCGTGCAAGCTACGCTTGCTGATGTCGTGCGCCGACCACGAATGTGGGCCACGAAGAAACGAATACCGCACCGCAATGCCCCTCTTCGTTTCTTCGTGCTCAGTCTTCGTGGTCGGCGGTGCTACCGGGAAACGTACGTTAGCTGATACCAACGGGGGCTTCGACAGGCTCAGCCTCCTTCCGTGCGCAACGCCCATCGTCCGCTGTTGGCTGAGCTTGTCGAAGCCAAGCCCGCGAGCAGAAAACGTACGTTACAGACTGCTGAGGCGTTGGCTCACCTTGAGCATCAAGGCCGGAGGCTCCGCGAACCCGTCGAGCGCATCTGGGCAGGGGCGCGGGATCGCGCGGCACTCGTGGCGGGCCTCGACGATCAGGATGCGGCGCTGATCGACCGGCTACTGGCGCTGATCGCGTCGCCGCGTTGACCCCCATTGGCCTGGCTCCGCAACCAGTTTCGCCGCTGGACTGATCTGCAGCAAGGCCCGGCGAAGCCAACCACGCCAGCGGCGAACCCAGCGTGGCGTGAGCGATGCTCAGGCGGGCGACGGCGTGAGTCGTCAAGCCGTTTTTTGCCGTTATGGCAAATCAACTTCCGGCTTCAGCGGGAGTGATTTGCTGTTATGGCACACCAGCCTTGGCCCTCCCGTGCGACGGCGCGGCCTCGCAGCGGGGGGCCACGCCTGGCCGTCGTCGCCTGCCGCTGCCAACACCATGCCTGGCCTTCGTCCCCAACGCCAGCACGGATCTGCGCACGCACGGTGGGTGGGCCAGAGCCGTTGCCGCGCACCAGACGAGCAACCGCGCTTGCTTTTTGGAAAAAGGTATCGGTTTATGCTATACTTTGCCATGCCGATATCTTTTCTTGGAGTATCGCAATGGCCCCTGAACCACGCATGGATCCCCGCCTCGCCCGTCGCCTGGCGGAAAAACAGGCCCTCCTTGAGGCCCGACGCCCGCTGTCCGACGCGACCCTGCGCCAGCTCCACGCCGATCTTCA
>NZ_RYFF01000153.1 GCF_004138165.1 Candidatus Chloroploca sp. Khr17 | reverse complement strand
GAAATAGCCCGTAAAGCCCAGGAGCTTTTAGCCCTGGGATAGAAGGGCTTCACTCGCTTTAGCCGCTTTAGATGTTGCACACTCGTTCTTCATCTGGTATCATTAAGACCATGAAAACATTTGAGTTTCGCTTGTATCCCAACCGAAAACAGCGTCAACACCTTGATTCTGTCCTGATGGGGTCTCGCGTCATCTATAACGAGATGTTGACCCATACCCGACAGGTCTATCAGGAGACCGGGAAGTTTGCGTTCAAATACGCCCTCACAAAAGCATTTGCTGGTCGCGGTAAAGGGACGGTTCCGGCCAGCACCGTGCAGATGCTTGCGGACCGGCTGGACAAGGCACTCATATGCTTCATGCGGCGGAAAGAAGCGGATCAAACGGTCGGGTTCCCGCGCTTTAAGACGCCCAATCGCTGGCATTCGATCCAACTGCGCCAGCACGCTGTCGATTTCGATGTGGACGGGCGATTCTTGCGCACACCGGCCCTCACGGGTGGGCGCATCAAGATCAAACGCCATCGTCCGATCATCGGCACACCCCAAACCTGCCATCTGGTGAAACGAGCCGACGGTCACTGGTACGCGCTCATCGTGTGTGAGCTGCCAGAACCAGAACCGCCAACCGAACCCCCTGCGCCTGATGAACGACCCGCCATCGGCATTGATGTTGGCTTGAAGTCCTTCTTGACCGATAGCGACGGGAATACGGTTGCCAATCCGCGCTACTACCGCACCAGTCAGGCGAAACTCCGGCGTCAGCAACGGCGGTTGATGGCCCGCACCAAGGGAAGTCAGCGTCGTCGGAAGATGGCGCGTTCGGTGGCCCAGACCCACCTGAAGATCGAGCGCCAGCGCCGCGATTTTCACTTCAAGACCGCCAAACACTATGCCGATACCTACCGACTGATGGTGGTCGAAGATCTGAACGTGCGCGGCCTGGCGCGCACCCGATTGGCAAAAAGCATTCTGGATGCTGGATGGAGCGCGTTTCTGACGATCCTGACCGACAAGGCTGCAAGTGCTGGCGGTCAGGTGATCAGAATCAACCCGCGTTTCACCACCCAAACGTGCTCGAACTGCGGCGAACTGGTGCCAAAATCGTTGTCGGTACGAACACATATCTGTCCTTCGTGTGGATATGTGGCTGATAGAGACCACAATGCCGCGATCAACATTCTAAGGGCGGGGGCACCGCCCTCGGGGACGGTGGCCGATAGGTTGCCGGATGAACCGAGAAGCCCAATTCTTTAGAATTGGGAGTTGTCAC
>NZ_RYFF01000030.1 GCF_004138165.1 Candidatus Chloroploca sp. Khr17 | reverse complement strand
CACCCTGCGTCCGACTTGCATGCATTAGGCACGCCGCCAGCGTTCGTCCTGAGCCAGGATCAAACTCTGCGTTGAATGGTGAAGCACTGACCTTCCGGTCAGGCCCACTCCATTAAATATAACGTGGACTCGCTGTATTTGCTACTGTGATCTGGTTGTGAAGGTGCCTACTGAAAACAAACTGGGAAAACAAAACCAGGAAGCTTCAGAATAATCTGAGTTCCTGGCGACGTCTCTGATCCATACATCAGCGCGGTTCGCTCGGTTGTTGTCTCCACTTGTCTTGGTCTGCATTGCCTTTCGGCGAGCGAGGCCTTGTTCGTTTCAGCTATGACAGTATATCACTGTAGCAAGAAGTTGTCAAGTATATATTTTAGAGCTTTGTGAACGGGAATGACGTACGATATTAATAGATGTGCTACAATGCAGATGCGTTCAGCTTGGGAGTGCAAGAAAGGAGTCGCTGCATGGCTACGTTAGAGACGTTGATCCGAGACCGTCTGGCCCATAACCATTGGGGTATCCTTGGCAATCAGGGATATGTGCTCGGGGTCGATCTCGGTAGCTATGGGCTCCGGGTGGCCCTGGCCAACCTGCAACACCATACCTTCCATACGATGTCCAGCGAAGAGGTCAATGAGTCACCTGATGAGGTCGTTCAACGGGTCATTGCAATGGCACATGCGTTGATGGACGCCCATGAGGTCACCCCTGATCATCTTGTTCGAGTTGGAGTAGGTTTTGGTGGCCCGGTGGATTTGCGTTTTGGTACAGTTCGACTGGCCCCACGGCAACCCGGCTGGGAAAATTACCCCCTGCAGGAACGCTTTGAACAGGCCTTTGACGCTGTGACCGTGATTGATAATGACGCGAATGTGATTGCCCTTGGTGAAGCAACCTTCGGGGTTGGGGCCGGATGTCAACACCTTGTCTATCTTCATTTAAGTAGTGGCGTCGGGGGTGGGTTGGTGCTGAATGGTCGCCTGTACCACGGGGCAACGTCGACGGCAGGCGAAATTGGCCACGCGGTGGTTGGGCAAGGGTGGGACGGTACCGGTCGCCCCGAAACACTCGAAGAATTGGTGTCGATTACTGGCCTTTTACAACGCGCTAGACGCTATGGCCTCGAGACTGATAACCTTGACCAGATCTTTGGAGAGAGTAGTATCGGTCATCGCGTGGTTCAAGAGACGGTCGATCTGATCGCTGTGCGCTGTGCACAAACGGTGGCACTGGTTGATCCTGAGATGATCGTCCTTGGGGGTATCGTCGTTCGCATTGGTGGCGAGGATTTTGTGCAAGCTATTGCAGAGAAGGTGAACACCTTCATCGCGCCACAATTTGCCCGCCCCTTGCCTGTCATGGCCTCAGTACTGGGGCCTGAAAGTGTCACCGTCGGTGCCATTGCCAATGCCCTTGATAGTCTCTCTGATTAAAGTTGCAGGGCCATGATGCGCATGGTATAATTGCGTATTGATGACTGTTACGCCAAAAACACCGGAATCATGATCACACTAGGCCCTGCTCGATCTGATGAGCAGGGCTTAACATGGAGCAGGCATGGATGCAAAAATGATTACCTTTGGCGATACCGCGATGGAAAAGCTTCTGCAGTGGTTGCGCTCGGTAGGTGAACCAAAAGATATAGATGATCTTTTGCGGCAGTATCTCGAAATCCTGAGCAGCTTGGTGATGGAGGAGAACGAATGACCGGCGCACCACCAATGGGCACCGTTGAGCAGCACGATCTGGCTGATGAGATCTATCAACTGTTGATCGCCCAGGGGACGTTGTTTGCCCTGCATGCACCGATCCGGCAGACACTGACCAATCTCACCGAGTTCCTTGCGCTACGCCATCAGTATGACCGCGAAACTCTGGCAGCAGGCATTGAAACGGCACTTGAGGCCGATCCACGCTTTACCCGTGAAGAAGTTGCCGGTGAGGTGCGTTTTGTGACCTCACGCCACGGGGCGTATATGCCTCGCCAGGAAGTTGATACCCATTCCTTTCGACAGCGCCTGCACGAGCCTGAACATCCGCTGCCAGTTGATGACATTAGTGTCGTTGTTTCAACGTCACGCCCAGCTATCACTTCGGTGGAGCCCGTCTATATTTCTGATTACTGGCAGGTTCAGGTTGGCATCACGCCGGTCGAAGATGGGGGCGATGAAGACGAAGCAGAGACCGGGCAGTTTGTGGCTCCTATTCATGAGCCAGTTGCCTCGACAGAGGGCGTGAAGTCTCCGGTCGTTGCCTTCGATGAGGTGCTGTCACCAGCCGATGTTGTCACGCTCGCTGAAACGGAATCAGCCATCACCGCCCAGACCACAGGGGAACAAGAGGCAGCTGAAAGTGAGGTGCTGCAGCCTGACATGCCTCAGACGCTTGTTGAACCAGTTGAGGGAGAGACGATCACGCACGCGCCGGTCGCGCCGGTCGCACCGGTCACACCAGTCCCGTCAGTTCAAATGCCGCCAGCAGGACGACAAACTGTCGAGCGAGCAACGATCTTTACGCTGCCTGATGGAACGATGATCGATCTGCGTCAACCGAGTGAGGCCTTGTTGGCTGAGCATGGGAGCGCACTAGCGCAGCTGTTGGCTGATAAGATCGAGCAGGATCCCCTCCGCCGGATCGTCAGTTTTGGACGCTACTATTTCCCTGAAGCCAATGTCGTTAATCTGGGGAAGAACGACCTGCGCAAGATCCGTGAGTATATGCTTGAGCGGAATGAGCCTTTGCTTGATGCCGAGCTGATCAACGACGTGTTTTATCATAATGCACGTCAGGCTGATTACGAAGGCCTGCGCTTTTCGATCAATTACCGGTTGCATCGCGAAAAAGACTTCGAATTTGTTGGCGTCGAGGGTGCCAACCTCTGGTCAACCCGAGGCTTGCCCGTAATTGGCGGCAAACGTATCAAGGCTGCTGAGATGGGACAAATTACCTCATACCTCGTCGAGGGCTTTGACGATAGTCGCGACAGCATTGATGGAGGGACGGCAACTGAAGTGACCAGTGTCACACATCAGTTGACCTTCTTTGAGTGGGAGTATGGAATTATTCCGCTTGATGCAGCCCTGGCAACATTGTTACCTGGCCCAGTCTTGACTGATCAACGCAGTGCCGTGCTCCGTTTTGACTCACCTCAGCGCTATAGCCAGGTTCTGGTTGAGGTGCGTTATCCCACAGGCAACCGCGGTGGCTGGCTCCAGGGTTTCGAAGAGTTCTTCCACGAACATCTCGTGCCCAGTGCGCTGGTAACTTTGACGCGCACCGATGAACCCGGGATCTTTACGCTGACCTATGAAGAAGGCAATGAGAGTGATGAGCGAATTCTGACCTTCGATGAGAAGAAGAATAAGCTCGGCTTCAACAATGTGACGTTCTATTGCGCAATTGATGAGGATCTTTTGCCCAGCCAAAGTCGCCTCGGTCGCTTGAATCGCCTCAAGGCTTTCCCCATGGGTGAACGCCGTAAGGCCGAAATGATCCTGGAACATGTTGCCGAGGTGATTGGTGAACAGGTGGGAACCCGCGCTGAACCGCAGTATGCCATTACGCTTGACGATTTCTTTGTAGCTTACAATG
Source organism: Candidatus Chloroploca sp. Khr17 (assembly GCF_004138165.1). Lineage (GTDB taxonomy): Bacteria > Chloroflexota > Chloroflexia > Chloroflexales > Chloroflexaceae > Chloroploca. The sequence continues at coordinate 73,984 of NZ_RYFF01000030.1, read as the reverse complement.
TGCTCCGCCCCGCTTCAAAAAGGCTCCTTCGCTCGCTGCTCGAGCATAGCCCCGGGTTTGTCGCCGATGAGACAACCCCCGATCTCTTTACCTATGTTCCGATGACCGGGACGGATGTTGAAGCGAATGAGGACGAGGATGAGGAGCAGCGCGAACCAGAGGTCAGTCGCGCTGATGTGCCGCCAACCCGCCGCCGCTATGGTGGTCGGTATGATGAAGATGATGAGTAGTTCGTCAACTCTTGAACTTCAACTGATTCATCTGGGCGATCAAGATCGCCCCCTCGCATATGCAGAACTCAAGTCGCTGGCAGAGCTTGATGCCGGAGGGTTCAAGCTCTTCCAAGCGACTTGGCCGACGTTCCCTGCCGAACGCCGGATCGCAATTCTTCGTGCTCTGAACGAACTCGGCGAAGATAATCTTGACCTCGATTTTCGACCGATTATGCGTGAGTGTCTGCATGATAGCGAGGCTGATGTCCGCGCTGCAGCGATTGTTGGGCTGTGGGAAGATGAGCATGAAACAACGATGGATCAGTTCATTATGCTCATGACCCATGATGGCGCAGGGGTTGTACGGGCGACGGCAGCCGTCGCCCTGGCCCGTTTTGCCTATCAGGCTGAGGTTGGAGAACTTGAGCCAACTGCAGGTCAACGATTGTTGTCAGCGTTGCTCAACGTCACGATTGATCCAGAACAACCCCTAGAGGTTCGACGACGTGCCATTGAAGGCCTCGGGTATTTTGCCGCATCAAAAGAGGCTCAGGCCGAGATTGGACGCGCCTATGCCCACACCGAACTAGCAATGCGTGAGAGTGCGGTGCTCGCGATGGGTCGTTCGATGAGGCCGACGTGGCTACCCTATATCGAGCGTGAATTACAGAGTCCTTCGCCAGCCATGCGTTATGAGGCAGCACGCGCCGTCGGTGAGTGCGCTGAGGATGGGCGTCCACTGTTGCCAGCGCTCTTGCCCCTGATTGAAGATGAGGATACCGAGATTGCCCTGATGGCAATCTGGGCGCTTGGTCAGGTCGGTGGACCAGGAGCCAGACGTGTGCTTGAACGACTTGTACGTTCCCGAGATGCGACCCGTCGCGAGGCAGCAACGGATGCGCTCGAGGAGTTGAGTCTGGATGAATTGTAGCAAGCACTCGGTTGACCAGACAACGGAAGAGACATGCCCCTCCACTATACGAGCCTGAAGCAACTGACGCAAGCCTATCGCCATCTGGTGCTTTCACCACACCTTGATGATGCGGCGCTCTCGTGCGGGAGCATGCTCGCTGGCTTTGCTGCCCGCAAACAGCCAGCCCTGGTCGTCAATATTTGTAGTGGCAGCCCGCCCCCAACAACCCGCTGGAGCCGTTTTGCTGAGGCGCTGCATACACAGTGGGCGTTACCTGCAGCTGAGGCGATGCGGCTGCGTTTGCAGGAAGATAAGGCCGCACTCGAAATCCTCGGTGTAGATAGTTATCAACTTGATCTGCTTGATGCGATCTATCGGGTTCCTCACGCCTATGTTGATGATGCAACGCTCTTTGGCACAATTGCCCAAGACGATCCGCTTGCTGGTGAGGTACGCCCCCATATCGAGAAACTGATTGAACGCTTCCCTGATGCCACCATCTATGCCCCACTCGCCGTGGGCAATCATGTTGATCATCAGGCGGTCTATCGCGTGGCCGCCGAGTTGGGTCGTAACGGGGTGAGCGTTGCCTTCTATGAAGATGTGCCATATGTGGCAAAACCAGGTGCCTTTGAAGCACGTATGGCGGTTCTGGGTGGGATAGAAGCATTTACTCCGATCCTGATGCCAGTTGATGCGGTGACCCTAGCACGCAAGATTGATGCGATCAAGGCTTATCATAGCCAGATCGCAACAGTTTTTGGCGATCTCGCGGCAATGATAGCCACGGTGACGCATTATGCAGCCTCGCTTGCTGGTGAAGAGGGCAGTGGTGCTGAACGGCTCTGGGTACGACGATGATAACGCCCCCGCTGCGCAGGCCAGGCCCGCAGCAACGCCAGGCCATGGCGTTGCTTGAACCAGATCCTTGGGTGTGGGACGCTTTTGTCAAGCAGCATCCCCAGGGAAGCCTGCTGCAGCAACACAACTGGGGACACCTCAAGGCTTCGTTCGGCTGGCGCATGCAACGCCTTGCCGTTGTAGGCACGGATGGGGTATTGAAAGCCGGTGCGTTGGTGTTGTTCCGTTCGCGCTACGGTTTGAGCATTGGCTATACGCCACGCGGCCCGCTGTGGGCAGGGGATCCAACGATCGATCACCTGCTGCTCAGAGGTCTCGAACGGATAGCCCGACGGGCCCGTGCGATCTTTTTACGGCTCGAACCAAATCTCACCGAGCATGATCCTGCCGCAGCACAATGGCATACATGGTTCTTGCGCCAGGGCTTGCAACCAGTGCCAACGATTCAGCCACGCAGTTCGCTTCATGTCGCCCTGACCTGTAGCGAAGAGGCGCTCCGGGCTGCCTGTTCGAAGGGGCATCGGGCCGATATACGCCGGGCGCAGCGCAATGGGGTGGAAGTACGCATTGGTGGTGAAGCTGACCTGACCTCCTTTTTTGCACTCATGCAGGCCACGGGCACACGGGCACAATTCAGCGTGCATAGTGCTGATTACTATAGTACCGCCTGGCGACTCTTTCAACCTGATGCCTTGCTGCTCGTGGCCGAGGTTGACGGTGAGCCAGTTGCCGCACAGATGGTCTTTGCTGATACCAAGGCCGGGTATTATCTCTACAGCGGAGCCAACAGTGTTGGGATGAAGAGCGGGGCCAATCATCTACTCACCTGGCATGCTTTGAACTGGGCACGCGAGCGCGGCTGCGCTTGGTACGATCTCTGGGGTATTCCAGACTCGTTCGGACAGATGATCAATGCGCCTGACGAGACAAGCCGTGTGGCACTCGAAGAGGCCGCACAGGATGATCCATTGATTGGGGTCTACCGCTTCAAGAAAGGGTTTGGGGGGGGCATTGTGCGCTATCTTCCCGCCTATGATCGCGTCTTGCTCCCCCCGCTCTATCGTCTGGTGCGCCAACGGATCGACTGACACCACGATCTTCTATCCGCCAACGGTAGCAATGGCCGCCTCGTCGCCCTGGGGATTGCGCTCATCGCTCTGGAGCGCGTATTCGCGTGCCCAGAGTTGAATGCCTTCCCATTCGCGCAAGGCCGCCTCGTGAACCGTCTCGGGGCGCCATCGTTCGAGAATGTACGCCTGATCAACCGCAGGTGGGTGGTAACTCACCACTGGGATAACGGTAGCCGTATCGCCCTTGCCCCATTCGGTCTCTTCGCCCGGACCAAGGGGGAGCGCAATTTCATGGAACGTAACCGGTTCGGCATGGGTGGTGCGGTCAATCAGATGATCGGCGAGCTCGCACACCCGACCATGATCGAGCAACGCTTTCAATAACTCGTCGGTCATCCGCGAACGCACCGAAAACTGCACCAAACGGAGATAGCCGACCTTGACGAGCGGGCGGAGAAACCCTCGCACTGCGAGTTTGCTTCGTTCACCATTGGCCCACCGCAACCCGATGCCTGAAGATGCGGTCTCACGTGCGTTGCCCCCCGCAAGACTGCCCGCCACCGTTGTGGCAACTGGCCCACTGGTAATTGGATAAAGCTCGATACTCTCACCGAAATCCCAGTGCTTGATCACCTCGGCTCCGCCGGGACGCTGGTGCTTGATCTCGCACTGGCTAATGCCCGCGTCGCGCAGCGCTTCATCAAGGGCCGCGTCGCGCCCGGCTTCGATATGAAAACCAATATACGGGCTAAACCGACCGCTTCCGATGGTACGCCGGGCAACACTTTTGCCGTTGGCATACTGAAGGGTGGCCGCGTCGTGAATCGTCCGCACTTTGTTACGCCCGATCATGTGCTGGTTCCTCTCGTGATCATTGCAATACACTGAAAGCATTGAAAAGCATTGTTTGCTCCTTATTGTTTATTGTAGCACAAAAGTTCTCTTTGTCAAGAACTGGCGCAGACGCAAGACCTGTGTCACAATAGCTTTATGCATCCAATGATCCACTGGTTTCGGCGTGATTTGCGCCTTGCAGACAATACCGCCCTGACAGCAGCGGCACAGGCAAGTGGCGGGGCCGTGCTCGCAGTCTATATCTTCGATGAGGCGATCCTCCGTGGGCGCTTTGCTAGCCCAGGACGTACAGCCTGGTTGCTCGCCAATTTGCAGCAACTCGAGGCCGATCTGCGTACACGGGGGATCCCGCTTGTGGTAGCCCGGGGCAATCCAGTTGAGGTGCTGCCGACACTGGTGCGGGCAATCGGCGCTCGTGGAGTCTACTGGAACCGCGATTATACGCCCTATGCGGTACGGCGTGATGCTGCGCTGAAGACTATGCTGCGTGAGGCGGGGTATGAGGCCGAGAGTTTCAAGGACGCCGTCATCTTTGAGTTTCACGAAGTCTTGACGAAAGAAGGCCGTCCGTACACGGTCTATACGCCGTATGCGCGACGTTGGCGACAAATACTTGCCGAGCAATCAGTGCGCAGCCTTGCCACACCAGACCTAATTCCCTATGTGTGCCCACCAGAACTAGTGACCACGAGCGAGGTTTTGCCAGTTACAACTGGGGGATCAGCAATGCCCACCCTCGCTCAGTTTGGGATGGCATTGCCGTATCCGCTGCCGGATGCTGGCGAACACGCCGCCAATACATGCCTGGCACGTTTCGTCTCCCTGCACTGTGACGCGCCCATTGCCGCCTATGCTGAACAACGCAATCTGCCCGGGGTCGCTGGAACCTCGCGCCTCTCGCCGTACCTCCGGCTCGGCATTATTTCGCCACGTCAGTTACTGACGGCAGCACTGGCATTGCGCGATCATCCTGACGGTAGCCACGCGCTCACCGGAGTCGAGGCCTGGCTCGGAGAACTGATCTGGCGCGATTTTTATGTGCAGGTGCTCTACCATCATCCGTATGTTCTGCGCGGGGCTTTTCGTCAGGCCTACGATGCCCTGGCGTGGGAGAATGATCCAGCCCATTTCGAGGCATGGCAAACAGGGCATACCGGCTACCCGATTGTTGACGCGGCAATGCGCCAGTTGCGGCAGGAGGGTTGGATGCATAACCGGGCACGGATGATCGTCGCTTCGTTTTTAACCAAAGATTTGTTGATCGATTGGCGTTGGGGTGAACATCACTTTATGCATTGGCTCCTTGATGGCGATCCAGCAGCGAATAATGGAGGTTGGCAATGGGCGGCCGGAACCGGCACTGATGCACAGCCCTTTTTTCGGATCTTTAATCCAGTTAGCCAGGGACAAAAATTCGACCCCGAAGGAACCTATGTACGGCGCTATCTCCCCGAACTGCGCAATGTCCCCCATACCTTCATCCACGAGCCCCACCGGATGGCATCAACTGACCAGATCCGGGCCGATCTCCAGATTGGACGGGATTATCCGCATCCAATCGTTGAGCATAAAGCCCAGCGCGAACGGGCGCTCGCCCTGTACGCTACCGTACGCAAAGCTCAGTCTGAAGCGTGAGGCGCACCTGGATCAAGCTCAGCGATCAGGATTTCATAGGGAACAAGCGTCACACTGGGAAGAGGCAACTGCGGCTCACTGCGCGAACCAGTGGAAAAGAGCAGCCGTGCCTCAGGACGGTTGCAGGCGAGGGTGAGTTCCTGAACATGGGCGGAGAAGTTGAGCAAGACCAGACAGAGTTGGCCCGATGATGCGTCATGACGCAGAAAAGCGAGGTAGTGCTCGCTGTGCGAGTGCAAGACGCGGTAATCACCGGCAATGAGGGCGGGCGTTCTTCGGCGCAGCGCGAGTATTTGCCGATAAAAACTCAGCGTTGATTGAGGATCGCTTTTTTGATCTTCAACGGTAATACCCTGCAAGTAGTTGGGATGCACGGGTAACCAGGTCGCAGATGAAGCCTGACTGAAGCCGGCATGACGCGAGCGATCCCACTGTATTGGGGTACGGCAACGGTCACGGGTACGAGCCAGGACGTGCTGGAGGGCCTGGGCATGCCCGACGTCAGCCTGTTCGGTCAAGAGGCGGTACTGGTGCAGCGCGATCGTATCACGCACATCACTCAGGGCGCTCAAGTGCAGATCGGTCATGCCCAACTCTTCGCCATAGTAGAGAAACGGTGTGCCTCTGAGGGTCAACAGTAGCGCCAGATGGACGCGGGCCAACGCATCATTGTGCAAGCCATCGCCATAACGGTGCCACATCCGCGAGACATCGTGATTGCCAAGGGTATTGCACGGCCACGCCCCAACCGGAAGATCAGTGAGGCGCAGGGCTTGATTGTCACGGATATGGGCCGGGGTCAACGCCTGTGTCTGCATCAGCGGGAAGTTGAAGACGAGGTGCAACTCGTTGTCACCATCGCCGTGAAAAGCAACATTTTCATCCTCACCAACCAACACCCGCTCACCAGGATAGGTATCAACCAGCGTGCGCAATTCTTGCATCAGTTCATGGAGGCCAGGCTGCTGGATCTGGAACTGCAAGATCTGGCGGATTTCCTCGCCTGAAAGAAACCCGATGTCAATGATTGGTTTGTGGGTGAGAGGAAACTGGTGATTAGGGAGATCAGGATGTTCAAAAATGGTACCAATCGCATCAAGGCGAAACCCATCAACCCCCAGGTCAAGCCAGAAACGCACGACTTGCCACATCGCCGCTTTGACGTCTGGATGATGCCAATTAAGATCGGGTTGTTCTTTCAAAAACGCATGATAATAGTATTGACCAGTCGCTTCATCATAAGTCCAGGCCGAACCACCAAAGATCGAAACCCAGTTATTCGGTGGGCCATCGCGCCAGACATACCAGTCTCGTTGCGGATGCGTGCGGCTTGAACGCGAGGCTTGAAACCAAGGATGCTGATCAGAGGTATGGTTCAGAACCAGATCAATGATCACCCGTAGACCACGGTCATGCGCTGCCGTCAGGAAACGGCGAAAATCATCGAGCGAGCCATATTCGGGGGCCACGTCAGTATAGTCCGCAATATCATAGCCACAATCGCGAAAGGGCGAAGGATAGTGCGGCGAGAGCCAGATCGCATCAACTCCCAGTTCGACCAGGTGGTCAAGGCGCGCAAGCATGCCAGGAAAATCGCCAATGCCATCACCATTGCCATCGGCAAAACTCCGTGGATAGATTTGATAAAAGACCGCCTGTTGCCACCACTTGAGTGTCTTCATAGGGCACGCAGCCGTGCAGCCGCCTCCTCAGGAGTCAAATCACGTTGAGGTTCGCCAAGCATTTCGTAACCGACCATAAATTTACGGATCGTTGCCGAACGCAAGAGCGGCGGATAGAAGTGGGCGTGCAGATGCCATTCGGGGTATGGTTCGTCATCAGTCGGGCGCTGATGAAACCCCATCGAATAGGGAAACGTCACCTGGAAAAGGCGATCATAGCGCTGATTGAGGTGCTGCAACATCCATGCTAGGCCGTCACGCTCTTCTGCCGAGAGATCGGTCAGCGCCCCGCAGTGACGACGCGGCAAGACCAACGTCTCGAACGGCCACATCGCCCAGAAGGGCACAAGCGCAACAAAATAGTCGTTGGCGCAAACAATGCGTTCTTGCTGTTGCAGTTCCAGCGCCAGATAATCACAGAGCAGGCACGAGTTATGGGCCGTCAGATACGCCCGCTGTTGCGCCAGTTCTTTCAACGCCTCATTCGGCAGATGCTCGGTTCCCCAGAGTTGGCCGTGGGGATGGGGATTACTGGCCCCCATCATGGCCCCGCGATTTTCAAAGATCTGCACATGGCGCACCCAATCAATGGCGCTCAGTTCTTCATACTGCGCCACCCAGGCATCAACAATTGCCCGGATAGCCGTGAGATCCATCTCACCGACGGTCAGATCGTGGCGCGGTGAAAAGCAGATCACCCGACAGATGCCACGCTCGTGCTGCGCCGTCAACAACGGATCGACGAGTTCACTCAGATCTTCAGGGGGATCTGGGCGCAACGCACTGTAGTCATTTTGAAAGACAAAAGTTGTCGGATAGTGAGGATTCTGCTCGCCGTTCGCCCGTCGATTGCCAGGGCAAAGGTAGCAGTCGGGGTCATGGGAGCGTTGCGGAAGCGCGGCAACTGGTTCGATCTGGCCGAGCCAGGGGCGGGCCGTACGATGGGGCGAAACAACCACCCATTCGCCCGTAAGACGATTGAGGCGACGGTGCGATCCTTTGATCGAGGCCATGCTTGCTCCTTTTCCATTAGGGGCGGCTCGCCGGGCGCAGCGACGGGTTCAGCAAAACAATGCTCAAGGCACGCTGACTACGCGGGTCAGCCTCAACCGTTGTTGGTGCCGTTAAAAAGACGTGTTGTTCGCCAGGTGGTAAGAGGAGATGCAGGGTCACACGCTGTTCGCGCGGTTGGGCAGGAATAGTGTACGAGATTGCTGGCGTATCCGCAAGCCTCAGTTGCAGGTCACGAGGTTCAGCATAACTCGCCATCGTCAACTCAAGTTCAACCGGCTGCACCATGGGCAACGGATTGATCAGGCGCAGCATTGCTTCACCCTCCATCCAACGCCAAGCGCGTCCCGGCGTACGTTCCTGGGGATACCAGCCTTCACCATAGAGGCCAAAAGGCTGACGAGGGCCGTCGGGCAGGGTATAGATCGAGAGCAGATCATCATGGTACGTCGGGGCAAGATCAGGCAAATAGGTCGTCAAGAGCGCCCGCACCCCGGGGCGAAGATCGGGGCGGACAAGATCCCAGCGCACCACCACGCTCGTGAAGGCATAGGCCTGGAAGATCGCGAGCGCCTCACCGGGATCACCAAAGAGCCGGGCATCGTCGGGTTGCATATACCAGAACTGGCGAATCACCGGGATCTGCTCGACCAGGGGCACCAGCGGCATCCGGGCCAGATAGCCACCGAGAATGGGCCGTTCGTGGCTCATCTGCACCTGTTGGGGGACAACCCGTTTGAAGCTTGCCGGCGGCACATCCAGCACAGCCCCAGGCAGAGCATTCAGTTGGGCATAGGCCGGGTGGGTGACAGGCTCAAGTCGCGGCCAGAATGGCGGCGCATATTCCAGGATCATCAAACCAACCAGAAGCACCAGCAACGGCACATGCATCCGTAGGGCAACCCGACTCAAGAGCCAGCGCAGACCATAGGCTGCGAGGATCGCCATGAAGAGGGTAATCAGCGCAGTAAAGAGGAGCGGGCGGCGCCCGAGGGCGGCCCCGGGGAGCGGCTCGAGTAGCAAATAGGGCAAGGGCAGGTTGAGCCTCAAGGGGCCAACCTGAAGAACTGGGCCGAAAGTCAAGAGCAGAAAAAAACCAGTCAGAACCGTCCAGCGCCAGGTTTCACGCCAGGTCATCACCAAGCCAAGGAACGCCAGCGACAAGACAAGATAGCCCAGCGCCACATTCCAATCGCCGGTCAGGGGATGCCAGACCGAACCACGTTGCCAAGCGAGCTCACCCCAGAGCGGATGGAGGTAACTGGGCAGAAAAAAATCGACCAGATTCGCCGAACGATTGAGCACCTCATCGGGATTGGGGGTCAGGTATGCACCCTGGGGAGACGCAAGCACGGGCACCAACAAGGGTGTGAGCAAGACCAGGGCCGTTACACCAACGAGCAGCAAACCGATCAACCGCTGGAACCACTGCGCATACGTCGCACGCCACGGCCACCAGAGCAACACCGCGAAAAGGCTATAGAGACCCGCCGCAAGCGCATAGTAGAGACTAGTGTAGGTTGTCAGAGCCAGCAAGGCCCCAGCCAGCAAGGCCCGGAGGTATGAAGGTGCCTGAAGAAAACGGAGCAACGCCAGAACATAGAAGGCAAGCCACTGGAGGGTCAGCAACTCGAGTTGCCCATCCCAGAGGCGGGTCAGATGAAAGGGCGAAAACGCAAAGATCGCCCCGCCAATCAAGGCGAGGCGGACATCATCCACCAGATGAAAGATGAGCAGATACGCAGCGAGGCCCGAGAGGACAAAAGCCAGTACCACCGCCAGATTATAGCCTGCGATCGGCCCCCAGAGCAGTGTCACTGGGGCAACCAGCAACCCATTGCTGAGATTAAGCGGCTGCAGATGGAGGGCCACCCCCCCGGGATGGTAGAGCAGCGGCGTAAAAAAAGGATCGAGCCCATTGCGCAGAGCATGGGAGGCCCACCAGAGATGCCAAACATTTTGCCAGCCATCAACCTCGGCAATTACCCCACCAGGAATCGCCCACCCAAAGGCAGGCAAAAAGGGGCTTAGCATCACGAGTGCCAGCGCGAGATAGAGCAAACCGGCCAGCACCAGAGGCAACCGGCGCTTCGACGGTGGGGGGCGGCCTGACCGGTCACGAACGAACAGACTGGACATGAGCTACTTGACAACAGACTTCAGTTGGTCAACCAGCGCAATATAATCGTTCATCGCCTGCTCATTGGAGGTACCCTTCAATTTCACCCACGAATCATACTTCATGCGCCCCTGCATATCAAGAATTCCCGGGCGAGAACCGGTTACGTCACCAAGCGTCCCCTGCTTGTAGAGCGCATACAACTTCAGCAAGGCATCATTATCGGGGCGCTTTGGCAACTGCTGGACTTGCTGGGCTGCCTGCTCAAAGCGAGCCTTGAGATCACTCATCGTATCCTCCTTGATACACTCTCTACCGCACAACACGTAGAGTAGAACAGGACTGATCGTACCATTGGTAGTGCGTCTGTGCAAGTCAAAACGAAACGAGCAAGCCGTTCATCGCTATAATAGTGTGGGGCGTTGCCTCTAGCTAAGATCCGGGGGCCTGTGGCCCCCAAGAATCTCGCTTGTGCTGGAGCAAACGGCCAGCGAAGTTGGCCGTTTGCTCCAGCACAAGCATAGATTTTAATGAATATGTCAATGAAGTTGTGAGAAAGTTACACCGCTATGATAGCCCTGAGATCAATTTCAGGCGTGAGTCTGCTGATCGTCGTCCTGCTAATAAGCCTGTATGTCCAACCAGCGCACATTTATAGTGAGGCACCAGCACCATCGGGCCTCATTGACCGCGAACTGATTGGGATGGTCGTACGCGATCCCTGGTACGACTTTAACGCCAATCCGAATTTCCCCAACGAGGTCGATTATGTTGCCCAGGATCGCATGGGACAAGAACTGGCCGCTGCGGGAGTGCGCTGGGTACGCCTCGAATTCATCATTGACGAGCAGGTAGGGAGTGTTGAAGAGAACCTGGCCCGATACGACTATTTCCTTACCCAGGTAGCTCCACGCTACAATCTCAAGGTACTAGGCTTGCTCGGGTTTGCCCTGGTGATCAATGTCGATCCGCGCCACCCCGAATATGGCCTGGTAGTCGCAGGCGGCATTGATCCCAATTATGGCGGCGGCGTCAATGGCTACATGCGAACCTGGCTTGATCGGGCGCTCACGATTGCGACGCGTTACGAAGGGCAACTTCATGCCTATCAGATCCTCAACGAACAAAATCGTCTGCCTGTCTCACCAGAACAATTTGGAGGTGGCGAGGGGCTTGATCCGGTACTGATAGGGCGGCTGCACACCAAATTCTACCGTTGTTTCAAACGCAACGAATGCGCTTTCACCTCACTTGATCCGGCCTGGCGTGAAGGCCTTGACATCGTTTCCGGCGGCTTGCATCCTCGTGGCAGCGAACGGCTCTTGCCCAGCAATCGCATCCAGATCGACGGCAAGCCAATCAGTGACATCGCCTATCTGCTCGAACTCTTTGCCACCGAACCGTTTCGCGACTATTTTCTTGCCAATGGGCGGTACCCGCTTGATGGGCTAGGGTACCACCCCTATCCAGTCGAGATCGTCGCCACCCTGGCCACGATTGAAGGTGATGTAGCACGCATGAACCAGCGGCTCAACGATGTGCGCACAGCCCTCACCAATGGCGCAAGCCCGGCAGGTGCCAGCGTGCCCTTCTGGATCACCGAGGTGGGCTACAATGTCGCCTACAGTCGCCAGACCATCGCAGGCCAGAGTCTCTTCCTCCAAACAGTCTTTCTGCAACTGGCTCAGCGCAATGATCTAGCCCACATCTTCTGGTTCAAATACGAAGATTTCCCGCCAGCCGAGGGACCCAATGCCCAGCAATGGGGTATCGTCCATGTCCCATTCACCGAGGATAGTGGTTGCACCGGAGGGGCATGTTACGTCCCTGGGGGGGAACCGGCCTACCGACGGCCATCCTTCTGGGCCTTGCGCGAATTAGCGGGACTGCCCGTATATCGCACCTATCTGCCATTGCTACGGCAGTAAAGGCCGAGGGCCTGCGGCCTAGGGCTGCTGCACCGTCCACCTGACCGGAGCACCGTCGGGCTGAAGCCCTCGGCGACGGGTCGCGAAGCCCGCCTGCGCGGCCTTATCCAGCCCGCACAGGCGGGCTTGGCACGCAAGAGCCGAGCCGTTGACGGCGACGGTGCCCCCCGAGAGCTGACGTTGCATCAACCCTGCCTGCGGCCCGCAAGATCTGCAGCCCCCAATAGGGCGATTGCATCTTGCGTTGGTGCGTGCCGCCAGACCGGCAAAACGGGCCAATATGCCCATACCGTCGCCGTCAACGCCTCGGCTACCGTGTGCGAAGGTGGCCTTCGCCGGCTCGCTCAGGCCACGAAGGTGGCCTTCGCTCCTCAGGAGCCGAGCCGTTGACGGCGACGGAAGAAGATGCAATCGCCCTACACCCCCCAGGAGATTGCCCTGGCATGCGAACAGGTGACGAGGTATAATCACCATGATCACCAATGGGAAACCACATGTGCCTCAGCGTCACGCTGGTGTATGCCTGGAAAGTAATGTAATGTATGGACACCACCATTGCCGATCAGCTTGCTCAGCGGCTCAGCCAGGAACATGCCCTCATCTGTCAGCGTGTTGCGACACGTATGCTCGACAGGTTTCCAGAACTCCAACGGTCGCTGCGTCTCGAAGAGAACTACTCGCCGATCGAGCGTCTCGCGGAGGTAGCCGTTGAACGGTTAAATGAGCTGGTACGTTCCGTCTTGCTCTTTGATCTTCCTTCGCTGGCCGATAATGAACTCGCGTGGGCCTCGGGGGTTTTGCCGCGTCGTGGCGTCACCTTTGAACATCAAGACGCAATGGTACGCTGGTTCTTCGAGGAAGTGCGCCAGCTCTCGCTTAACGAAGCCGAACAGGCGATCATCATCACAACCGAGCAACATTTTTTGCGTGCGCTCTATCACGCCTACGGCAAGGAGCTACAGGAGCAAAGCTGAAGCCCTATCGCTCAGAAACTGATCGGCGCTACGCACCAGAGGCCAGCAATGCTGGCCTCTGGTGCGTCAAGACAAAGCGGATTAACGTGCCTCCAGCCTACTCAACAATCAGAGTCCCCTGCATGATTGGATAATGTCCAGGAACCGTACAGATATAGAGGTATGTCCCAGGCGCAGGGGCCGTGAAGGTGACCGAGCCAGCCTCACGCCCATTGAGCACGCCCGTATGCGCAATGATCTTTGACCGATCAGCGGGTAAATACTCGCCCTGCAAGCCAGCCAGCATCCCAGCCTCGGCAATCGGACGCGAGACATCTGCACCGCCATCAACAAGCACCCAGTTGTGCTGCTGGGCAAGCGAAGTATTCTGGAAATTGAGCGTCACTTCTTGACCTGCTGCGACGGTAAGCGTAGTTTTATCAAAGGCAAGACTTTCGCCATCAGACGCAAGATCAATCGTCACACCATTACCTACCGTACCCGTACGCCCACCGCTACCGCCCCCAGTGGCACTTTCACGCCCACCGCAGGCCGCCAACAAAAGCGCCAACCCCAGCACCAAGACAACGCTCAGGGAGCGCACCATGCTCTTCATTGTGAACCTTTTTCTAGATCCTAGACACGCTCAATATATTCACCACTCCGGGTATCAATCTTCAAGCGATCGCCCTCATTAACAAACCCAGGCACCTGGATCACCGCCCCCGTCTCGAGGGTAGCCGCCTTGGTCACATTGGTTGCCGTATCACCGCGTACCGCAATCGTCGTCTCGACGACTTCCAGAGCGACAAAGATCGGCAGTTCAACGCCCAGCAAGACCTCACGGTCGGCATCATAGACGAGATCAGCATTCTCATTCTCTTTGAGGAAACGAGCCGCGTTACCCATCATAGCTTCCGTCACAGGGATCTGATCGAAGGTACTGTTATCCATAAAAATCAAACTCTCGCCCTCGCGATAGAGATACTGCATGGGCCGACGTTCAATCCGCACAATATCAATATCAGCCCCGGCGCGCAAGCGATCTTCCATCACCTTACCATTATTAAGATTCTTCAGCTTGACACGCACAAACGCACGCCAGTTGCCTGGCGCGACATGCTGAAATTCCACCACCTGAAAGAGGTCATTGTTGTAACGAATGACCATACCATTGCGCAAATCAGTTGTTGTTCCAGCCGCCATCAGAAACTACTCCTTTTAAGGATATGAAGCTCTTGTTCAATGGTACCACTATAGCCGGGGTCTGCGTTCTCGGCAAGTTTTCGGTAAGGCTAGCAGAACGCGCCCACGACTTCGACGCCATTTTGCGCCAGATGGTGCAAAAAGAGCACATGGTGCAGGTCACCGTCATGTGCCATAATGCCGAGTTGGTGCGCTACTTCTACCGGCGTATCAAAGGTATCGACTGTAGTGGCAGCCACCAGGACGCGACGCTGACGATTCAAGGCATTCGCTTCTAAGCGCAGATGCATTGCGGCACTGTAGATGCAGAGATCGGTGCAATCGCCAACCACAATGAAGGTTTCCAACTCAGGGCGCTGCTCGAGCCATGCTTGAAATGTCGTGCCCAGGTGCGAACTGAGCGAATTTTTGGTAATGACCGTCATTTCGTCGGCAAAAGGAAGCGCAGCGAGTTCGACAATCGTCTGGCTCTCTTCGGTACCGACAAGGCAATGCGGCGGGTACGCCGCAAACTCGGGAGCCTGCGGATCGTGGGTATCCTGGGTCAAGACAAGATTACGGACACCAAGCGCATAGGCGCGCTGCATCAACGCCGCCACTGGTTCGCTCAAGGCGGCGACCCGCGGCCCACTCAACGGGCCTGCTTTGCAAAAGCCGTTGATCATATCAACCGAGAGAAGCATCACGCGCTCGGGCTGCGTCCCGATCACCTCGACCAACGCAACGCTTGGCAAGGTCGCATACCACTGCTCGAGATAGTGTAGAAACGGAGCCGACCGTTCCGTCAAATGGGTCAATGTTGGCATTGTATCTTCTCCTTGAGGCTGGACAAACCTCATATAACTGAATTAGTGTAAATACGACACTAATATACCAGGAGAGGCGGGCTTTGTCAAGTGAATATGGTATACTGGAAAGCACTATGATCAGCAATGCAACGATAATCGCAACCGAACAGCAGCATACATCGGGCCTCTATCCCAAGCGTGGCGTAGCACTGGTACGTGGCGAAGGGGCGCGGGTGTATGATGCAGAGGGCCGGGTCTACATTGATTGTGTTGGCGGACAAGGGGCGGCCAATTTGGGCCATTGCCATCCGGCGGTAGTCGCTGCGATCCAGGCTCAGGCAGCAACCCTGATGAGTTGCCCCGAGATCTTTTACAACGATCGGCGTGCCGCCTACTTGCAGGCACTCGCGGGGGTGCTGCCCTTTCCCGGACGGATCTTCCTCTGCAATTCAGGGGCCGAAGCGATCGAGGCGGGCCTCAAGTTTGCGCGCCTGCTGAGCGGTCGTCAGGAGGTGGTCGCGACGATGCGTGGGTTCCATGGGCGTACGATGGGTGCGCTCAGTGCAACCTGGGAACCAAAGTATCGCGAGCCCTTTGCGCCGCTCGTGCCTGGCTTTGCCCATGTGCCCTATGGCGATGCCGAAGCCCTGGCCAACCGCGTCAATGCTTCGACCGCAGCGGTGTTGCTTGAGCCCGTCCAGGGAGAAGGGGGGGTTCGCCTCGCCCCGGCAGGCTATCTTGAGGCAGCGCGTGCGATCTGTGATCGGCATGGGGCCTTGCTCCTGATTGATGAGGTGCAGACAGGCTTTGGCCGAACTGGGCGGCTCTTTGCGCTTGAACACAGTGGGGTTGTGCCCGACATCCTCCTGCTCGCCAAAAGCATTGCGGCAGGCTTACCGATGGGGGCCGTCGCCATCCACAAACGCCACGGGAGTCTGCCGGGCGGGGCGCATGGCACAACCTTTGGCGGCAACCCCCTGCTCTGTGCTGCGGCCCACGCAGCCCTGCAGGCCTACCACGACGAAGACCTGCCGCGCCAGGCGGCTGAGAAAGGCACCTGGTTGCTTGCGCGGCTGACGGCTTTGCACTTGCCGCCTGTCCGTGAAATCCGCGGTCTCGGCTTGTTGGTTGGGCTTGAATTGAAAACCCGGGTGCAACCCTACCTCCAGGCACTGCTTGATCAGGGTGTGCTCGCTTTGCCTGCAGGCCCCAATGTGCTGCGCCTGTTACCCCCGCTAGTCATTGGTTACGACGACCTCGAACAGGTCATCGCAGCACTACAGACGGTGCTAGCATAGAAAACGGATCGCAGATGCAAAAGATCGGCATTATTGATCTTGGCTCGAATACGACCCGTCTCATTGTGATGGCCTATGAGCCAGAACGATGCTTTCGCCTGGTTGACGAAGTAAGCGAAGTCGTCCGCCTTGCCGAAGGGGTCGGAGCGACGGGCCGGCTTCAACCAAAACCTATTCGGCGAGCCGTCGTTGCCCTGAGCATGTTTGAAACGCTGTGCCGCCGCACGGGGGTGGATCAGGTCATTGCCGTGGGCACCAGCGCCATCCGGGAAGCCGAGAATCAGCAGGAATTCTGGGACGCGCTCAGGGCCGAAACAACGCTTGATTTACGCATCATCAGCGCCCAAGAAGAAGCCTTTTACGGCTTTGTCGGCACGGCCAATGCGCTCGGCTTGCGCAATGGCTTCACGTTTGACACCGGTGGCGGCTCGACCCAGGTTGTGGCCGTGCGCAATGGGCAACCAACCGAGACCTATTCGGTGCAGGCCGGCGTAGTGCGGTTTACCGAGCGGTATGTCACCAGTGATCCGATTAGCAAACGCGATCTGCGCAACCTCCGCCAGGGTGCGCAAGAGTCATTTGCCAACCTGACATGGTTGCAAGCTCAGCCCAATTATCGCCTGGCTGGGATGGGGGGAACTATTCGTACCCTGGCCCGGATTGACCAGAAACAGCGACAGTACCCTCTTGATCGGGTTCACGGATATGAGTTGAGTCGCGAAGCGCTGAGCAACATCATTGAAGTCTTGAGTCGCTCGAATCGGCGCGAACGCGAGCAGATTCCGGGGCTCAAAACGGATCGCACCGACGTCACCCTGGCCGGAGCGATCATCATTGAACAACTAATGACTTGTGGCCGCTTTGAGAGCCTGACAGTCAGTGGTCAGGGCGTGCGCGAGGGGCTTTTCTATGCCCATTTCCTCCAGGGAATTGAACCGCCACTGCTCGCTAATCCCCGGACTTTTAGCATCAAAAACCTGGCCCGCCTAAGCAACTATGAAGAGGCTCACTGCGACAAGGTTGGTTCGCTGAGCCAGAGCCTCTTTGATCAACTCGCCCCGTTGCACGGCTACGGGGCCTGGGAACGTGAATTACTTGGGTATGCCGCGATCATTCATGACATCGGCGTAGCCGTTGGCTATTACGACCATCACAAACACAGCGAATATCTGGTGCATAACGGAACCTTGCTGGGCTTTACCCATCGCGAGATTGCCATTCTTGGGGCGCTGGTGCGCAACCACCGCAAAGGCCAGGCTGATCTCTCGCCGTATGCCCAGATCTTCGCAGCCGATGATAGTCAGCGCATTGCCCGGCTGAGTTCGCTCTTGCGCATTGCCGAGTATCTGGAACGCAGCAAAAGCCAGGTTGTCGTATCCGTGCGCGTTGAACTGGGCGAAAGCATCCGCATCGTGGTTGAAGCCGATGGTGATGCCTCAGTGGGCATCTGGGATGCCAACCGGCGCACCGGCCTTTTTCGCAAAGCGTTCGAGCGCGACGTTGAGATTGTGCAGGGCTGATGTTGTGACCTCAGGGCCTGTGCTATAATGCACAGGATGGCGGACACTGTGCGGTTTACGGATAGCCTATGCGCTGCCCTTCATGCTCGTATGCTGAAACTGAAGTTCTGGACACGCGCAAGCTGAATGACGGTGAGATGACCCGTCGTCGGCGCAAATGTCGCGCCTGTGGACGGCGTTTCACGACCTATGAACGGGTCGAGACCGTCAGTTTGACGATCGTCAAAAAAGACGGCAAACGCGAACCGTACGACCGCGAAAAGATGATGCGGGGGATACGCACCGCCTGTTATCGTCGCCCGATTGCCGTAACCCGGATGGAACAACTTGTCAACGATGTGGAAAATGCGATCATGGCGATTGACGACCAAGAGATCAGCAGTACTGCGATCGGTGATGAGGTGATGCGCCGCCTTCGTGAACTCGATGATGTAGCCTATATCCGTTTCGCTTCGGTCTATCGCTCGTTTGCCGATATTGGCAAACTCCGTGAAGCCGTTGATGAACTCTTAGAGAATTCATAATGTTGGGAGCAATGTCGGATGAGTGTTGATACCACGCCCGAGCAGCGCGAGCAGAGGACGCCCGAGGCAAGCACCCCTGGGCCCAGTTGGAGTGAACGCGTTGTCGGCTCGTTCAAACGTGTCGAGTGGCAGCAGACCCTCCTGATTGCCCTGATGATGGCAATTGGCTGGTGTGCGCTCTTTCTCGGAAGCAGTATCTTGCAGATTCTTGCGGGGATTGTGCCGGTCATGGCGGGGCTCTACCTTGGTCGTCGGGTCAAAGGTGACTGGTTAATGCACGGACTGGTGCTGGGTGTGAGCGGATTTTTCTTTGGCCTGATTGTTGTTTTGATCTACGGTGGGCTCGGCGAGGCAGGCTTTGTTGAATTGCCATCCTTGCAAATCAGTCCTGAGGGTGAACCCACGCAGGTCACGATGCAAGAGTTGCTCTTCTTCTATGCCACCTTCTCGGTCTTTGCCCTGATCCCCTTTCCAGCCTTTGGCACCGTCATGTCGGGGCGTGCCGAGCAGCGCAATCGCCAACTGCAGCAAGAGGTTGCGGAGCGTGGTGGGCGGCTCGAACGACCGGGCGTCGTGCGGACGTTGGAAGATCTGCGCGGGCTCTCGTTGCCCCAACTCGGCTCCTTTGTGCTGAACCTGTATCGCAAGAAGGGCTTTGAATTTACGGATTATCGGTTTACCGATAAAGATAAACACCTCGATCTCGATATGGTGTATGAAGGTGAGCCGTATATCTTACGTTTGACCGTTGTCGACAAAGTCCGCCCCGGTACACTCGAGAGTCTGATCCAGGATATGCGCCGACGCTCGATCAACAAAGGCCTGGTGATCACATCAACCGAATTCACGCCCGATGCGCTGAAGAGCGGGCGTGATCGCAAAAATATCATCTTGATTGATGGGCAAACCCTCTTTGATATCTCGGAGAGCTAACGCGGATGAAGGTAGACCTGACAGGACGAGTTGCCCTGGTGACTGGCGCAGGCCGTGGCATTGGGCGGGCGATTGCGCTTGAACTGGCCGAAGCAGGGGCAACAGTCGTGGTAAACTATCGTGAGAGTGCCGTTGGAGCCGCCGAGGTTGTGGCGGCCATTACGGCCAGCGGCGGGCAAGCGATGGCGCTTCAGGCCGATGTGAGTGAGAGCGACGCGGTTGAGGCGATGGTCAAGACAGTGCTTGCGACCTATGGACGGCTCGACATTCTCATCAACAACGCGGGCATCACACGTGATGGCCTGCTCTTGCGGATGAAGAATGAGGACTTTGACCAAGTGATCGCCACCAACCTGCGCAGCGTGTTTATCTGTACACGCGCCGTGTTGCGCCAGATGAGCAAACAGCGCAGCGGGCGAATTATCAACCTCGCCTCGGTGATCGGATTAATCGGCAATGCCGGACAGGCGAACTACAGCGCCGCAAAAGCGGGGATCATTGGCTTTACCAAAGCAACAGCCCGTGAAATAGCCGGGCGCAACGTGACGGTCAATGCGGTTGCCCCAGGTTTTATCGAAACTGAGATGACCAATGTCTTGAATGACGAAACGCGCACAGCAATTCTTGAGACAATTCCCCTCGGGCGTTTTGGTCAGGCCCGTGAGGTAGCGCAACTCGTCTGTTTTTTGGCTTCTGATGCGGCAGCCTATCTGACCGGGCAAACAATAACAATTGATGGCGGCATGGTGATGCATTCCTAGCTTGTCAGAAATGGCGGAACAATGCTTAACAAAGTGCTGGTAGCAAACAGGGGCGAGATCGCAGTTCGGATCATACGGGCATGTCAGGAACTGGGCATCAAGAGCGTCGCGGCCTTTAGTGAGGCTGATCGCGACTCATTGGCCGTACGTATGGCCGACGAGGCAATTTGTATCGGGCCACCGCCTCCTGCGCGTTCGTATCTTAATCCACCGGCCCTGATCAGTGCAGCCCTGATCACCGGGTGCGATGCAGTGCATCCCGGCTACGGCTTCCTCTCGGAGAACCCCTATTTTGCCGAGATGTGTACCGACTGCAACCTTGAATTTATCGGGCCAACCGCCGAGACAATGCGACTGATGGGTGATAAGTCGATTGGACGCCAAACGATGCGCACAGCCGGCGTCCCCACAGTACCTGGCTCGGAGGGAGAACTCAAGAGCGTGGAAGAAGCGGTTGAGCTTGCCCGTCAGATCGGCTATCCGGTCTTGCTCAAACCATCGGCTGGCGGCGGTGGACGAGGGATGCGTGTCGCCAATGACGAGAGCGACCTCGTGCGTGCGTTTCCCACCGCACGTGCTGAAGCTGAAGCAGCCTTTGGGCGCGGCGATCTCTTGCTCGAGAAGTTTCTGACCAAAGTGCGCCACGTCGAGATCCAGGTACTTGCCGATAAGTACGGCCACGCGATCCATCTCGGTGAACGCGATTGTTCAGCCCAGCGGCGCCACCAGAAGATCCTCGAAGAAGCTCCTTCACCAATTGTGAGCCCCGAAGTACGTGAGCGGATGGGCCGGGATGCGTTGAGTGGCATTACCTCGATCGGGTACGTCAATGCAGGTACCCTGGAATTTCTGATGGATCAAGAGGGCAATTACTATTTTATCGAGATGAATACCCGCATCCAGGTCGAGCATCCGGTGACGGAACAGGTCACCGGGGTCGATCTCGTGCGCTGGCAGTTGATGATTGCGGCCGGCGAACGCTTGACGCTCCAACAGAAAGATATTACAATAGCTCGGCATGCGGTGGAGTGTCGCATCAACGCCGAAGATCCTGAGCGCGACTTTTTGCCAGCTGGCGGTGAAATCGAGTTTTATCTGCCGCCTGGTGGTCCTGGTGTGCGTATTGATTCGCATCTCTATGCTGGGTATACACCTCCAGGCAACTACGACTCGTTGCTTGCCAAAATTATCACCTTTGGCGAAACACGTGACGATGCGCTCAATCGTATGCGGCGAGCCTTGCACGAGTGTGTTATTACGGGGATCAAGACAACGATTCCGTTCCAATTAGTCTTGATTGATGATCCGGAATTTCGGGCGGCCCGCCATCATACTGGCTACGTCGCAGATCTGTTGCGCCAGTGGAAAGAAGAGCGCGCAGCAACGCTGGTGTGATTGTGACCTGTTGCTTAACAACTGTCATCTGTCTCTGTGACCGTACGTGGTTGCATCAACTGGCAGGTCGACGCCTGATGGTACGTCTGTCCCTGATCGGGGAGGTTCCCTGTGGGTAGTCTACGTCATCGCGTGCGGGTAGCCACGCTCCAGATCCTTTTTGAGGTTGATGCGACGGATCATGCACTCGATGTGGTTTATGAACGTCGTCGCGAAGAGGATCACGTGACCGGTGATGGGGTGGAGTTTCTGCATCGTCTGGTTTTTGGTGTCTGGGAACATCGCTCGTATCTTGATCGCATTATTGAAGAAGCGGCCCCTAACTGGCCTTTGCTTCAGATGCCAGGTGTTGATAAAGCGATTTTGCGAATCGCACTGTTTGAACTTCTGCTCGATGAGGTTGAGCAGACCCCTGTAAAAGCAGTGATCAACGAAGCGGTTGAACTTGCCAAACAGTTTGGAAGCGATAATTCGAGTCGTTTTGTGAATGGGGTTCTTGGAACTGTGGTCAACCGCTATCGGCCAGAACCTGACGAATTGTAGAAAGGGTAACATATCTATGGCTTCACCTGAAGTTGAGGAGCGTCTGAAGAAGATTATCGCTGAGCAGTTGGGGGTGGACGAGAGCAAAATCGTTCCCAGTGCTTCGTTTGCGAAAGATCTGAATGCGGACTCGTTGGATCTTGTTGAACTGATTATGTCAATCGAAGAAGAGTTCGGGGTTGAGATTAGTGATGCCGAGGCCGAGAAGATCCTGAGCGTTGAAGACGCACTCATGTATCTTGATGCGCATGCGACCGCGAGTGAATAACGCTGCGTAGGAAAACGATCCCATCATTGCAATCCACCTTTACGCTGTTGAGCCATGTTCAAGCTCTGGCCTGTATGACAGGCCAGAGCTTTTTTTCAAACCAGTCGTACGATGGCTCCAGATCAGGGCCGACTGGTGCCAGTCAAACTGAATAAGCCTGTCCTGATGGCACTTTAGTCACCATCAGCCGCCAGATACTCTGCTCGTGGCGGAACAAATGTATCAATAACCAGTGCATCTTCCAGAGCCCAGACGGCGTGGGGGGTGTTGCCAGGCACGGCAACCGCTTCACCAGGTCCAGCTTCGGTAATGGTATCACCAGCCTGGAAACGTAACCGCCCACGTACCACATAGCTGATCTGCTCTTGTGGGTGCTGATGTACCGGGACAGTACTCCCTGCTTCGAGCGCAACCTCCATCAGATAGGCCTGATCGGTCGCAAGCAGACGATGACGCCGTACGCCAGGAAAGACTTCCAACCAGTTTGCACTCGATCCTTTCATCATTGTTCCATCCTCCATCTAGACTTGCACCTACACCTTATTCGGCCTGCACAACACTCCTGCATAATAACACGGTCGCAGCACCTTCAGGGGTGGTACCCCGCCAGGACAAGGATTTAGGAGCTAGAAAAGAGGGAATAGCCGAGCGCATCAGAACGCGATGGAGGCATTCGAACTGTAAAGTAACCTGAAACCTTGTCTAAGGAGTACGCATGGCATCAGAACATGTCTTGTTGCTTGCAGGTAGTTATGCTGCCGCTGATCAGCCTGGGATCTATCTCTTCGCACTTACCAGCACAACAGGAGAACTGACCCCACTTGGAGCGTGTGCCGGGGTAACAAATCCCTCGTTTCTCGCCTTACACCCTGGGGGCGACCTTGTACTGGCAACAAGTGAGACCGGGGCGGGGGATGGCAACCCAGGAGGAGTGGCAACCCTGCGGCTTGATCGGGCCACACAGACCCTGGCGATCCTCGGATGGCAACGCTCGGGTGGCGATTGGCCGTGCCATGTCACGCTAGATCCGCGTGGGGCATGGGCGGTTGTTGCCAACTACGGAGGGGGCAGCCTTGGCCTCTTGTCTCTCACAGCCGAAGGCGTGCTTGGGCCGCTGCGTGATGTAGCGCAACACGAGGGGCGCAGTGTTGATCCTGAACGGCAACAACATCCCCATCCGCATGCTAGTATTGTGAGTGCGGATGGACATTTTGTCATTGCGACTGATCTCGGGATCGATCAGCTACGGATCTATACGCTTGACACCACGCACGGATGTCTCACACCGCACAGCCATACACTGGCCCGTCGCGGAGCTGGCCCACGGCACCTGTGCTGGCACCCAAACGGGCGCATCCTCTATGTCGCGAATGAACTGGACAACACCATTGCCGTCTACGGGTATGATCCAGGCAAAGGCACCCTGGTTGAGCGCCAGATTATCAGCACGCTTCTGGGCAAGACAAGCGCAAACCAGGTTGCGGATCTTCACCTCGACAAACAAGCCTCGCGGCTTTATGTTTCAAACCGGGGCGACAACACTATTGCCATCTTTGGGGTTGAACGTGACGGTAGTTTGCATTTAGCCACGCTCAAGCCATGCGGCGGCAACTGGCCCCGCAACTTCACGCTCAGCCCAGAAGGCAACTTTCTCATCGTTGCCAACCAGTACAGCGGCGAACTTGTGGTGCTGCCGATACTAGAGCATGACGAGGCTCTGGGAGAGCCTATTGCACGGGCCAAGGTTCCGCAGATAGCGTGCGTGATCGTAGCTTAGGATTCTGCTGGAAAGAAGGCCGCCCACCAGAGGCGCCAGTTTTCACGACGCACCGTTTCTAAGAGGACAGAAGGTTCAGGTGCTTCTGAGGCTGAATTATCAGCAGGCACAGGGGTCACGAGGCGCGGTAAAATGACCGTATCTTCGGGATAGGCGTAGCTCAGGTGATCGCGGGCGGCACGCTCCACATACACATCAGACTCGGTAAACGCAACGGCTCCTTCGAGCCGTGCGTTTTCGGCATAGATACGCTGGAGCTCAGCTTCACTGTCGATGCGCTGTGCTTCAAGACGCCCACTCTGCATCACCTGACCGACAAAATTGACGATGAGCAAGGCGATGAAGGTCATCATCACCAGTGCCAGACCAACCGTGAGCGCACTTTTGCCACTCAAGTGCAACATGCCAAGCATCGAGTCAGTGCGTAGGCGCAAGCCTGTCGTCTGGCGTCGTACGTGCGGACGTCCAAAGAGGCGCCGACGCGCATGCTGTAACCGTCGCTTCATCCACATCCTATGTTTCGCTTGGGCGCGGCGCTTCGAGCATCAATGGCTCATCAATATTGCTGACCATCGAACTCTGCCCACGGAAGAGACCACCGGGTTCAATATGCAACGCGCCTGCAGTAATATCACCCCAGACTTTACCCGTCGGTGAAATCTCGAGCTGCTCAATCACCGTAATTTCGCCCTTGACGGCACCAGAGACGTGAACGTTTTGCGCTTTAATCATCGCCACAACCCGCCCGGTCTCACCAACGATCAAGTTACCCAAGATCTCGACATCGCCCTCAACCGAACCATCAATACGCACATTGCCATCAGAGGTAAGCGTACCCTGAAAACGCGTATTGGCACCGATAATAGTTTCGGGCTTACTATTCATTGTTGACGGCGTCGGCTGATTTTTTTTCGAACTGCCAAACATAATAGACGGAACCTCCTCGCTGGTGCTGCATACACGTGCCACCTATGAGTTGGGGATGCGATCAGGGCTGAGGGCAATGAGGATGCGCAGATCAATGGTATGCAGCGTGATCTATTATAATCTACCTGGCTTTAACCAGCAACTGAAGTGGGCATAGTAGCTGTTCAAACTTGGGGCAAAGCACCATCCTGGGAGCGCGGGCGGCTCACCCGCATCCAGACCAGAGCAGGCGAGTCGCCCGCGCTCCCAGGAGAAGTGTGAACAGGCTTACCACGTTCTCTAAGGCGCAAGGCGAACGATCTGCCAACCCTGAGCGATGCGTTGATAGAGGATCCGGTCGTGCAGGCGACTGGGACGGCCTTGCCAAAACTCCAACCGATCGGGGGTAACTCGATAGCCACCCCAGAAGGATGGACGTGGCGGATCTTGGGTGTGGAATTGTTGAGCCACCGCATTGAAACGGGCCTCAAGTTCAGCGCGATCAGCGACCACCTGGCTCTGCGATGAAGCCCAGGCTCCGAGGCGCGCCGCAAGGGGGCGTTCAGCGAAATAGGCATCTGATGCAGCAGAGTCGAGACGAGTAACCGTACCTTCGATACGAATCTGGCGCTCGAGGTCAGTCCAGTAAAAAATGAGTGCGGCCAGACCGGAAGCATCGAGGGCCTGTGCTTTACGACTGGCATAGTTGGTAAAAAAAGTAAAGCCAGCCTGATCAAAGCTTTTCATCAAGACAATGCGCGCCGAGGGGCGACCATCACGATCAACCGTTGCCAACGTCATCGCATTTGGTTCACGGAGACCTGAGGCAATGGCATCATCGAACCAACGTTGGAACTGCGTGATTGGATCAGCCGCAACTTCATGTTCGGCTAACCCACGCAGGGTATACTCTTTGCGGAGCTCTTGCATCGGTAAAAACTCGTGGTTATGAGATGCCTGGGGGTCGCAGGCGCTATGCGTATTACGGTCAGGGATGACCCTTCCATAGTATACCCCAGGATAATCCGAGTTGCAGAGGGCGCGTGGCTGCCGTACAATGGCGCGGCGCTATGCGAGCGCTCTATAGTAGGAATCGTGATAGCCTGTTATGTTGCAGACCATTCTTATGCTTGCCTCGACGAGTTTCTTCTCGGATTATGGCAACCATGTGCGCATCTGGGAAGAGGTGCGGGCCATTCAACGCCGCGGCCATCGAGTCATCCTAGCAACCTATCATAACGGCGATAATATGCCCGGGCTTGACATTCGGCGTTCGTGGGATGTGCCCTGGATCAAACGCGCCGTGGTCGGTTCTTCGCGCCACAAGCTCTATCTTGATGTTGGTCTAGCCTGGCGCGCCCTCCGCGTGGCCTTCCGAGAGCGTCCGACCGTTATTCACGCTCATACCCACGAGGCTGCCGCAATTGGCTTGCCTCTGCAGCGGCTCTTGAAGGTTCCGCTGATCCTCGATTATCAGGGGAGCATGACCAGCGAGATGCTCGATCACGGCTTTTTGCGCAAGACGAGCCCCCTCTATCTACCACTCGTACGCCTCGAACGACTGCTTGATCAACAGGCTGATGCCGTCCTGACCTCAACCCATAATGCGGCGGAACTCTTGCGGCGCGATGGGGGTCTGGCCGACGACCAGTTGCATGCCGTTCCTGATGGCGTTGACACCGAACGATTTCGGCCATACGATCATTCATCGGCATGGGCTGCGCAACGACAAGAATTGCGGCAACAACTGGGCATTCCCGACGGGCGACGGGTGGTGGTGTATATTGGCCTACTTGCCCCGTACCAAGGAACGAACGTCTTGCTTGAGGCCGCACGCCTGCTCGTTGCCCGTCGTCCCGATGTCCATTTTTTAATTATGGGCCATCCTGATCCGCAGAGTTACCGTCGTTATGCGGCGAGTCTGGGGATCGAGGACCACGTGACCTTGCCTGGACGGATTATCTACCGTGATCTGCACAGCTACCTGGCCCTTGGTGAGCTTGCTGTGGCCCCCAAGATGAGTCTGACCGAAGGCAATGGCAAGATCGCAAACTATATGGCAATGGGCCTGCCAACCGTTGCCTTTGACACGCCGGTCGCACGCGAAATCCTGGGCGACACAGGGGTCTATGCGCGCCACGGCAGCGCCGAGGATCTGGGGGCCAAGCTTGAACGCTTGGTTGATGAGCCCGAGCTGGCGGCCAGGCTTGGTCAGGCGGCACGTGAGCGTGCCGTGGCGGAATTGTCCTGGGATCGCGCTGCCCAGCAGATCGAGGCAATCTATGCGAACGTGCAAGCGGCGCACACAACGAAACTGGTATAATAGAACAATCCGAACGAGTTTGTAAAAGTGTTTGTGTGCTTGCTCGTGGCTACGCCACGAGCAAGCACACAGCACCTGCGCAAATGCTTTATGAAGGCGATAGATCTGTTATGCATGATAAAACGTTACGTCACACGCCTGGCATAGAGCGCTTGTATCATGGGCTTGAGCCAGCGCTCGCACAAACCCTGAGTATCGACCGGGCCACACGCGATCGTCTGGTTATCTTTGATCCAGCGTCGGCACAGCTGCTGCGGCCTCTGATACGCGCTGAAGCGGTGTTGCCGTGGCGGGTTCGCGCAGAACAGCGCTGGATTATCGCGATTCCAGCATCACAGGCCGCAACGATACAGCAGTACACGGCACTGGCGCGTCATCTAGATAGCCTGACGCCGCCACGAGAAAAGGCAGGCGCGGCGCCCCCCTGGTGGGTTCTTCCTGATGAGGCACTACGTCCAGTCGCTGCCCCACGCATTCTTGTGCGTGAGGATGAGGCAACCGTTGCGTGGGATGACACAACGGCCATGATCGCCGGACCGACCCAGATCATCGCGGATGCCGACCCCTTCTGGCTGGCATGGCTCGGATCGGCAACCGGGCAGGCTGCGCTACGCAAGGGGATTTCACTAGCCGCATTGCAGATTCCCGAATTACCAGGACCAACCCAGGGCAACCTTGCGGGTCTCGCCCTTGAAGCAGCACATCTCGCCTCACAGATTGATGAATTAGAAGAGGCCGTCTTGCGGCGCATCCTGGCCGACTTTGGCCCACCGGGGCGCCAAGCAGGCCCGCGCCTGCTTCGCTGGTGGCTACTCGATTTTGACCACTTGCACCAGGCGGTGCTTGATGAATTGAGGAATGACATTCCCGAGCGCTACCGACCTACATGGGAACAGATCCATCATGACCAGCGGACAACGCACGCCAAGGCGAGCGCACGCCTTAGCTCGATCATTGAGGCCATCAATACCCAGGTAGCCGCGCTAGTCGAGAGCTAAGTGCCATAGCTTTCAAATAAGGCGGTTTTTTTGACGCAAAGGCGCAACGGCGCAACGGTTTTCGTGTAGGTGCGCGAACCCTGAGCTGCATTGCCCAAAGACCAGAGCCCATAGCTATGCTATCATAGAAAGAGCTACACGGAAAAAGCGAGCCAAGAAGTGAGACAATGCGTATTTCAAGCAAGGGTGATTATGGCCTGCGGGCACTCTTTGATCTAGCCCAGCAATATGGCAAAGGTCTTGTGCAGAGCGAAGAAATTGCCAACCGTCAGGGGATTCCGGTCAACTATTTGAATCAGTTGCTGATCACGATGCGCCGCGCCGGCTTGATCGAGAGCGTCCGCGGGCCGCAGGGCGGCCATATGCTCGCCCGTGCCCCCGAGACAATCAATCTTTTTGAGATCCTGACCGCGCTTGAAGGCCCACTGTTGCCTGATGAACCAACACGTGAGGATCTGGCGCCTACTGTGCCTGAGGATCACGAAGTAGTGAGTGAAGTCTGGGTTGATCTCCGCACGCGGATGGAACGGATGCTCCGCGAAACGACGCTTGATGATCTGTGTCAGCGCAAGCGCCAGCGTACGGGCAATGTGATGTACTATATTTAGCTTCTGGCTGGGGTTTTGCGGGCCTACGGCTCGCAAAACCCCAGCCAGAAGCTAAACGTGCATGGGACTACTACGCCTTCAAGACCTCGCGGGCGGCATCGAGGGTACGGGCAACATCTTCGTCGGTGTGGGCAGCGCTGATGAAGCCTGCTTCGAATTGTGAGGGGGCCAGGTAGACACCACGTTCGCACATGGCCCAGAAGAAACTGGCGTAACGAGTCGGATCGACCATCTGTTTGGCTTCGGCGTATGAGCGCACGTGAAGGCCAGGCTCTTTGAGGAAGTAGAAGCCAAACATGGTGCCAACCTGGCCGACTTGCAAAGGCACATCGAGTTCTTCACCGATCTTCCGCATACCCTCGGCGAGTGCTCGCGCCCGCCCCTCGGCCTGTGCAAAAGGGCTTGCCTGCTCATCACCGTGGAGGCCAAACGCCGTCTGCAACGTCGCCAGGCCCGCCGCCATCGCCAGTGGGTTGCCCGAGAGGGTGCCAGCTTGGTACATCGGGCCAGCCGGCGCAACATGCTGCATAATCTCGCGCCGCCCAGCATAGGCACCCACGGGCAAACCGCCGCCGATTACTTTGCCGAGGCAGGTCAGATCCGGTTTGAGCCCCCAGAGACCCTGGGCGCCACCGGGGGCCACACGGAAGCCGGTCATGACTTCATCGAGGATCAGCAACGCACCATAGCTGTGGGCGAGTTCAATCAAGCCTGCGAGATAGCCCGGTTCGGGCAAGACAAAGCCCATATTCGCCGCAATCGGCTCGACAATGATCGCGGCGATCGTGTTGCCCTGTTCGCGGAAGATCGCGGTGGCCGCCTCGAGATCGTTGTATTCGGCAGTCAGCGTGTTCGCTGCGGCACCTGCGGTGACGCCAGGGCTATCAGGGAGGCCGAGGGTTACGACGCCCGAACCGGCCTGTACCAGCAGCATATCGGCATGACCATGGTAGCATCCGGTAAACTTGAGGAGCTTTTCGCGCCCGGTATAGGCCCGCGCCAGGCGCAAGGCGCTCATCGTCGCCTCGGTACCGGAATTGACGAAACGGACCTGCTCGATCCCCGGCATGAGTTTGATCACTTCTTCGGCAAGCTCGGTCTCCTGCTTGGTCGGGGCACCAAAACTTGTGCCGTGCGCCGCCTGCATAGCAATCGCTTTGACGACAACCGGGTGGGCGTGGCCCAACAAGAGCGGCCCCCACGAAAGCACATAGTCGAGGTAACGATTGCCATCAACATCAGTGAGCCAAGCTCCCGCACCGCTGGCAAAGAAGATCGGGGTGCCACCAACCCCGCGAAAGGCACGTACGGGCGAATTAACCCCACCAGGGATCACCTGCTGCGCGGCGGCAAAGAGCTCTTGCGAGCGCGTATAGCGTTCAGACATGATCAGGCCTCTCCCGCATAACGATAGTTCTGGACAAACTCAACGAGGCGTGCGACGTGCTCTTCGGGGGTCTCGGTGATGATACCGTGACCAACATTGAAGATGTGGCCTGGACGACCGGCGGCCTGATCGAGGATCGCTTTCGCCCGTCGCTCAATTTCAGGCCAGGGCGCATGGAGCGTCGTCGGGTCAAGATTGCCCTGGACGGCGACATCGTAGCCATACTGTGCCCATCCGTCGGCGAGCCTGATGCGCCAGTCGAGCCCAAGTACATCGGCCCCAGTCGCCCGCAGGAGAGGCAGCATCCCATTCATATCGGTGCCAAAATAGACGATCGGCACGCCGGTTGCCGCACGGGTTTCAGCGACGGCCCGTTGCACATAGGGCAGCACATACTCGGCGAAATCGTCGGGGCTCAACGCGCCTGCCCACGAGTCAAAGATCTGCACCACATCGGCCCCGGCATGAGCCTGGGCAATCAGGTAGGCCACGACAAGATCAGTCAGCTTCGTCATCAGGGTCTGCCAGGAAGCCGGGTCGCGGTACATCATAAGCTTGGTACGCCGGTACTCGCGGCTACCACCGCCCTCAATCGCGTAACTCGCCAGCGTAAATGGCGCGCCACTAAAGCCAAAGAGTGCGGTTGTTTCGGGAAGGGCCGCCCGGACGATGCGCAACGCTTCAAGGGTATACCCCGAA
The DNA here is from genome assembly GCF_004138165.1 of Candidatus Chloroploca sp. Khr17. Classification (GTDB taxonomy): domain Bacteria; phylum Chloroflexota; class Chloroflexia; order Chloroflexales; family Chloroflexaceae; genus Chloroploca. The sequence goes on along the minus strand of NZ_RYFF01000030.1, from coordinate 42,811 downwards.
ACCGCCTCGGGCTCGTAGGGGCGCAGCGCCGCAATATCAGCCGGTACCCGAATGGGATTATGGATAACGGGGCCTTCGCCCTTTTCAAAGGTCAACTGCAAGCCCAAACCCTCGAGGGGCGGGAGGATATCGGCAAAAATAATCGCCGCATCCATACCAAAGGCCTCGATCGGCTGCAACGTCACCTCAGCAGCCACATCGGGTTGCTTGACCATCTGCAGAAAACCGTGGCGCTCGCGCACCGCCCGATAGACCGACATATAGCGTCCGGCCTGGCGCATCAGCCAGATTGGAGTGCGTTCGACCGGCTCGCGCCGACACGCACGGATGAGTAACCTGGTCATGTAGTGTCCTTTGTCTTTTTTTGAGGGCTGACGCCCTCAAAACCTATGCTTTCACTGGCGAAAACAGCCAGCGAAGCTGGCTGTTTTCGCCAGTGAAAGCAAAAACGAAAGATTAGCCCCCGGCACGGAGCCATCCAACGGCATCTTTTGCCCAGTAGGTGATGATCATATCGGCCCCGGCGCGTGCAATCGAGGTAAGGCTCTCCATGGCGACACGGCGCTCGTCGATCCAGCCACGCTCGGCGGCGGCTTTGACCATGCTGTATTCACCGCTCACCTGGTAGGCCGCCAGCGGTAGATCAAAGTTGTCGCGGACCTTGCTGATAATATCGAGGTAGGCGAGGGCCGGTTTGACCATCAGCATATCGGCCCCTTCCTCGACATCAAGGCGGACTTCGCGCATGGCCTCGCGAGCATTGCCCGGATCCATCTGGTACTGGCTGCGATCCCCAAAGCCAGGAGGACTCTCGGCGGCGTCACGGAAGGGACCGTAGAAGCCCGAGGCATATTTGGCAGCGTAGCTCATGATCGCTGTATTGATCAGGCCGGCCTCGTCAAGTGACGTACGGATCGTACGGATCATGCCGTCGATCATGCCCGAGGGGGCGATGACATCAGCCCCGGCCTGCGCATGAACAACCGACGCCTTGGCGAGAAGTTCAAGCGTTGCATCGTTGAGCAGATAACCTTCGCTCTCGTGCTCATCATACCCAGGCATACCGGGCTGGTTAATGAGACCACAATGGCCGTGGTCGGTATATTCGCAGCAGCACATATCCGAAATCACGATCAACTGCGGCACGGCTTGCTTGATGGCATAGGCTGCCTGTGGGACAATGCCCTCGGGATCAAAATTTTCACTGCCACATGCATCTTTGTGGTTGGGAATGCCAAAGAGCAAAACTGCCGGCAAACCAAGCTCAGCCAACTCCTCGGCTTCACGCACCGCACGATCAACCGACAGTTGCGCGTGCCCGGGCATCGAACCAATCGAGCGACTCACGCCCGTCCCATGACGAATAAAGAGCGGCGCGATCAACTGATCAACCCGGACAGTCGTCTCACGCACCATCCGGCGCAGGGCGTCTGTCCGCCGTAAGCGGCGCGGGCGAATGTGGGGATATCCAGCCATGCGGTGAACCTTTCTTTTAGCAGAGCGGTCGCCCTACGACTCGTTTCTTTGCTGGCACGCTGAGGAGGCGGGCTTCCTCCTCCGACGCCGCAGGCAGACATACGCGGGGCGCACAACACGCGATGAAAACGGGCCTGGGTACGCGAACCTCCGGTTCGCATGCGGGTCGGAGGCCCGCGCACCCAGCTTATTTTCACCGCAGAGGCGGACATCTCCCACCCCCATCGGAAGAAGCAGGGGGAGGGAGAACAATCTCAACAGCAAGCAGGCTGCTGGCCCTTCAAGGCAAGCAACGCCGCGATCAAACCCTCTTCGGTATATGGGTCAGCGACGGCGGCGGGGATGAGGGTCAATTCACGGCAGACAGCGGCGGTCGCCGGGCCAATGCAGATGATCTTCGTATGCCGAGCTGCGTCAAGGCCATGCACGCCGATCTGTTCGACAAAATAGCGTGCCGTCGAGCCACTGGTAAAAAGAATGACCTCCAGCTCGCCTGCAGCAAGCAGGGCCGCCAGTTCCTCGCCACCAGGGGCCGGGATAGTGCGGTAGGCAATCACCCGGTCAACGCTTGCCCCGGCAGCCCGGAGCCGTTCTTCGAGCACCGGGCGCGACAGGTCGGCGTTGGGTAAGAGGACGTGGCGTCCGGCAAGTTCCCCCATCACCCCGGCCAATTCTTCACCAAGAAAGCGCTCGGGCATAGCAGCGGGGGTCACCCCCAATAACCGTTGACACGCATCGGCAGTCGCTGGGCCAACGGCCCCGATCTGCAACAGTGGCTGCGCACGCAGTTGATCCACCTGATCACCCAGACCACGGGCAACCACCTCGACCGCAGTCACGCTCGTCAAGAGCAACCAGTGATAGGTGCCTGCCGCCAAGCGACTCAGCGTTTCGACGAGCATGGTTGGCTCGGCGGGAGGGCCATAGGCGATGGTTGGACGCACCACGGGGATGGCGCCCAGGTTGCGCAGACGTTGAACCAGGCCATCCGAGCGTTCTGCCGCCCGCGTCACCAGCACACGCACCCCATCCAGGGGCATCGGTTGTGCAACGCTCATCGTTGACGTCCCTTCTTCCCGCTAGCCACCGACGACCTGCTGCAAAATTGCCGCCGCCCCTTGTGCCAGCAGGTCATCAGCCAGTGCCAGTCCAAGCGTTGCGGCCTCGTCAGGCGACCCATAGCATACGCCTTGCACAACGGTGGTGCCATCAATCGAACCAACGAGACCACGCATATACAAGGTTCCATCGGCCTCACGTTCAGCATAGGCAGCCATCGGCACCTGGCAACCGCCCTCGAGCCGACGCAAGAAGGCGCGTTCAGCCAGCGCCGTCGCCCGGGTGACGGCATGATCAAGGGGCGCAAGCAGATCGAGGGTCACGTGATCATCGGCGCGGCACTCGATGGCCAGCGTCCCCTGGGCTACGGCAGGCAGCATCATCTCGGCAGGGATCGGGTAAGCGACAAACGCCACACCATCGCTCTCGAGCGAACCATCTGGTTCGAGTAGGCCAAGACGAGCCAGACCAGCCGCCGCAAGGATCAACGCATCATACTGACCCTCGGCCAATTTGCGCAGGCGCGTATCAACATTGCCGCGCACATCGCGCAGATCAAGATCAGGCCGGATCGCCCGCAACTGGCAGGCACGCCGCAGCGAACTCGTCCCGACCACAGCGCCCCGCGCCAACCCGAGCACCCCATCAAGCGAGCCCTGCCCCCGGTCAGGCACCACCAGCACATCAAGTGGCGACACCCGCTCGGGGAAAGCAGCCAGGGTCAACCCATCAGGAACCAGGGAAGGCAGATCTTTGCAACTATGCACACAGAGATCCACCTCGTGATCGAGCAGGGCCTGCTCGAGTTCTTTCACAAAGAGACCCTTATCGCCAACCGCCGAGAGGGCCACATCGAGCACCCGATCGCCTTTGGTCGAAATCACCTTCAACTCGATCACCAGACCGGGGTGCAACATCCGAAGCGTTGCTGCCATCATTTCTGACTGCGCCAGAGCGAGTCGTGAACCACGCGTGCCAAGAATAAGCGGACGTTCCATACGCATTCTGTCCTTGCCAGATGGTGTTACATCGTCTCAAGATTAAAGAGTTCCGTCACCATTGCGGCATAACGCTGCCCATCACCGTGCGCCGCAGCATCACGAAGGCAACGGGTGGGTGGATGCAACAACTTGTTCACCAGGCTGCGCGTCAGGCCCTCGACCACCGTGCGCTGCTCGGGCGAGAGATCACGCAGGCGACGCAGGGCGCGATCAAGCTCGGCATTGCGCACCGTCTCGGCCCGTTCGCGCAGGCGCGTCAAAGCTGGCACGGCATCCTGGGTTTGACACCAAGCTTGAAACGCCGCCACCTCGGCCGTCGCAATCGCCTCGGCCGTGCTGACAGCCCCGGCGCGATGCCCCAGCGTCGCCCGTACCACCTCTTGCAGATCATCAACCGTGCAGAGATGGACACCAGGCACAGAGGCGACATCACCGGCAATATCACGTGGGACAGCCAGGTCAATCAGGAGCATGCAGGGCTGTTCGCGCGGGCCCGACACACCAACGGCTCGCGCCTGCGTCTTGGTCGTCATCGCATTCACAACGTGCTCACGATAGATGATCGGCACAGGTGCTGCCGTCGAACTGATCACGATATCAGCCAGCGACAGTGCCTCGGGCAGATCATCGAACCCCATCGCCATCGCGTTGTACTGCCGGGCCAGTTGCTGGGCGCGCGCTGACGTACGGTTCACGATAATGAGCGATTCGGCGCCATTGGCGAGCAGATTCTGGGCAGCCAGTTCACTCACCTCACCGCCACCGACAAGCAAAACCCGACATCCGGCCAGATTGCCCAGACGATGGCGCACGAGTTCAACCCCCGCCTGCGACACACTGGCCGCCCCCTGCCCGAGGGCCGTCTCGCTACGGACACGCTTGCCAGACGTCAACGCATGTTGGAAGAGCCGGTGCAGAATCGGCCCAATGCTCCCCGCTGACTGAGCGGCTTCAAACGCCGTTCGTACCTGACCCTGGATCTGCGCCTCACCCAGCACGAGTGAACGCAACCCAGACGCCGTCGCACAGAGATGGCGCGCAACACTTTCGCCACTGAAAAAGAAGAGCGCCTGGGCAAATTGCTCTTCTTCCAGGCCGTGAAAATCGGCCAGGAAGCGCACAAGACTCTGTGCTGTCGTTGCGCCGTGCGTAACGCCATAGATCTCAACCCGATTACAAGTCGAGAGTATCACCGCTTCAGAGAGCAGTGCGGGACAATCATCGTGAGCGGTTGTCAATTGCATCAGTGCCGCCGGAATGTCCGTCGTGCTAAAGGCCAGCCGTTCGCGAATCTCCACCGGTGCCGTTGTATGATCGAGCCCAGCAAGGAGAAGCTTCATACCTGAGATCCTCAGTATTTCTTAATAAATCTACGCAAATCTAGGCACACAAGAAACACAGAACGTACTGGAGAGTCGATCACTCTCTTGTGGTACGTGCGCTTCTCGCTGTGCGTATACAGGTTTGTTTATCCGTCAGCCATCGCGAGCGCTGGTTCGTGTATCGAGACACGTCCAGCGGCGAAACCAGGGGCATCGACCCGTGCCAGGATGCCGATACAGACCACAAAACCAACTGCTGACAGCAAAAAGACCGAGCCATAGGCAAGATGGGGCCCGCGGGTGATCAGATTGGCAAGGTCAAAGACAATGCCACCAAGCGCCATGCCAACCCCACGGAACACAAGTTGCGCCACCGTCCATAACCCCAGGTAGGCTCCGGCATGTTTATCTGACGTCATTGCCATCAACAGACCAATCGCCCCGACGGTATAGACACCAAACCCGACCCCAAAGAGCAGGATCGCTGGGATGAGCAACGCTTCAAGCTGAAAGACGGCAACCAGGCCAAGCAAGGCCATCGGGACAGCACTGAGCATCAACCCGATCCGGGCCGTCGAGGTCTGCTCGTGCGGTGCGCGTTTACGGGTCAAGACCGTGGTGACAATCATGCTGATCAGCACCCCAACGCCCCAGAAGGCATTAAAGCGGGTTGTTTCACCAACATCCATACCAAAGACATCACCGCCAAAAGGTTCAAGCAGGGCATCTTGGGCAAAGGCACTGATCGAACCGAGGGCGAGCAGCAAAAAGAAAGCCCGCGCCCGCGGATCAGCCCAGATCTCACGCAGCAAGACGAGGAAAGAGGGCGCAGGTTCTGCCGCAGCGCCCTCGGACGTCGCCTCAGTCGTCGGGAGCACCCGGCGATCTTCACCGGCCACCGAGAAGAACCAGAAGGGCAAGGCCAGACCCGCCCCGATCAAGACGGTACGGAAGAAGGCTTCAGGGCTATACGAACGCAGCATCACCCCATAAATGCCAGGCACCACGGCCATCGCGACAAGCAGCATAATCTGGGCAATGCTGAGAGCCTGACCGCGTTTGCTTGGCGGTGTACGATCGCGGATCAGCGCCATAAAGGGGCTTCCCGAAAGCAGCGTTCCAATCCCGTAGATAAAGAACATAAGAGCAGCCACTGCCCATCCCGCAACCGAAGAAGAGTTTTCAGCCAAAAGCACAACCGAAAAGGGCAAGAGCAGGAGACTAAGCGCCATCAAGAGTCTGCCCCCCCAGATATACGGCAGGCGGTGGCGACCAAAGATTGGTTTGGTATCGGAGCGATTGCCTGCCCAGATGCTCAGGGGGGCCAGCAGGTAACGCAAGGCCGAAAGCAGTGCCACCGGTGTCGCGACGATGCCAAGATCACTGATGAGAATACGGTTCCAGACTGCCGAGGTAAGCATATCGGCAAAGGCCGACCCGATGTGAAACGAGCCAATCTTGAACGTCCGCAGCACATTCAGCTTTTCGGAATTGGGATCCATGCCATCCTCCAAACCTTAGACACCAGTCAAGCCAATCAACCGACCTCTGCGCCCCTGCGCCTCTGCGTTAAAAAAACCCTGCGCCTCTACCTACTCACGCATCGCCGGCCACAGCAATCAGCGTCGTGATCTTCTGCTGTTCGCTACGGAACGCCGACACATCAATCCGTCGGAGCAAGAGCAGCGCCGCACAGAGCATCAGCGCCTCCAGGGTAAAGACCGTAACATACGCGCCAACCGCACTACCGAGAGTGGCGCTCATGACATCACGCACTGCCCCGGCCATCACATTGCCGACGCCTCGTGCAGCGGCATCGGCCATGCCCCAAGCGCCAATGAAGAGACCAACATTCGCCGGGGTGGTCATATCGAGCATCAAGGCCAGATTGGTCGTCGTCGCAATGCCCGTCCCCAGACCAAGCACGACGATGCCGGCAATGAACAAGGGTTGTATATGCAACAGACCACTGGAAGCGATCAGGATAAAACCACTGGCCGCCACAGCCGCCCCGATCGTCGCCGCCGTCTTTTTGGCCAGAAAGCGGCTCAACAAGAGCCCTTGCAGCAACAGTGAGAAGAGCGTCGCACTCCCCCAGATCGCCGTGAGCTGCGTCGTCTCACGCACACTCATGCCAAACGCCTGCGCCCCAAACGGCTCAAGCAAAACATCCTGACCAAGGATGGCGGCGAGCAACAGCATCAGATAGACAAAAAAGACCTGAGCCTGGGGATTGCTCACCACGGCGCCGACCGCTTCGCGCACACTATGTCGCGCCTGTTCATCAACCACCGCATTGCGCGGCTCAAGGCCAATCAGGCCGATTGCACTCAACACAAACGCCACCAAGCCACATGCCATAAAGACACGAACCAGCGCCTCAGAGCTATAGTTTTCCAGCGCACGTCCGGTGATCGTCGCCGTCAAAATGACCGCGGTGATCATCATAAACCACATGACCGCAATCGTACGCGAGCGATCGTTTTCGCCCGACATATCGCTAGCAAGGGAAAGGTATGAGACCACCGAAAGGTTATAACCCACCCCCCAGAGCGCAAAGGCAAGAATCGAGAAGGCCAGGCCAGGCCAAAAGGTTGCATCCATTGTGAGCGCAGCCATCGGGGTCAGCACCGAGCCGGTAATGCAGAGCAACAGGCCCAACGCAATATAGGGCGTACGCCGATAGCCAAAAAGAGGATGGTGATCAGAATATTGGCCGAGAAAGGGCTGCAACGGTGACATCAGGTTAGGCAAAACAATCAGGCCCGCGACCAGGGTTGCCATCAACTGCATCTCGTGGATCATAATCCGGTTGAGGATGCCGGTAATCGGCACGAGACAGACAGCCACAGCCATATGGAGCAACCCCAGGCGAAAGTTCTTGACGATGTTCATACACTTCTCCCTGCGATCCTTATCCTTGCCTCATCGTAGGCCATACGAGAGCCTTCAGTGCTTATTTCTCTACCGCCACATGGGCGGGCTGAGCGTGCAACGCTGCGGCGACCCGTTCGCCCATCGTGGCCCCGTTCTTCCAGCATTTCGGCACCCCAACCCCACCCCGATAGTTGCCAACAAAGAAGAGTCCTGGCAAGCGTTGCTCAGTCGCTTCGAGGGCAGCAATGCGCTCGGTATGCCCAAAAGTGTACTGCGGCAGCGCGTGCGGCCAACGTGCGACGTTACTCATCGCGGGGAGACCGGTGATGCCCAGCACAGCGGCATTCTCGGCGGCAATCGTCTTGACCAGACTGGCATCGTCCAGTTCGGTCAGATCAGGCCGCAACGAGCCACCAACCAGCGTTGTCGTCAAGACCTTGCCCTTGGGGGCGCGTCCACGGAAGAGCGTGGAGGACCAGAGGATGCCGAGGAAATTGCGCTGCTCACACGAGGGAGCCAGGACGCCAAAGCCGTCCAACGGGTGAGCGACCTGGTCTCGCCGATAGCCAAGATGGACCACATTGACGGGGGCATACGGAATTTCGCGCAGCGCCGCCGCCGCCGAGTTCGCAATGGCGTCAATCAGGTCAGCGGCAGCAAAGGCCGGGATAGCCAGCACCACCGCCCGCGCCACGACCGGCTCGGTACGCCCATCGCGCTCGACCACCAGCCGCCAGTTTGCCCCTTCCTGGAAGAGATCGGTTGCTCTGGCTGAAGACCAGACTCGGTTTGGCCCAAGCGTCCGCGCAATTGCCTTGGGCCAATCGGCGATCCCGCCGGGGAAGCCAAAAAGCACACTGCGCATCTTCGGGTCTTTGGGGGTACCCTTGGCTGGTCGCTGGCGTCCTTTCAGCATGCCACGCACAATGCTGCCGCCACGCTGTTCGGCCTCCCAGAGCGAAGGGAAAGCCGCCTTGACCGACATCTTGCGCGGATCACCCGAATAGACGCCCGAAACAAACGGATCAATCAGACGTTCGGTCGGTTCAGGGCCAAGCCGACGGGTAAAGAAATCAGCGACACTCTCATCGGGAGCACCACTGCGCGGGACAAACGGCTCGCGAACAAAACGCAGCTTAGCCGCCGTCGAGAGCAGCGGGGTCTTGATGAGCGCGGGGGGCGAGGAGGGGATAATGGCCGGCTTGCCATCAAGCAGAATATAGCGCTTGGTACCACTGCGATCAGCCGCGATCAGCGAATCAAGCAGCCCCAGATCAGCAAACTCAGCCCACAGACGGGCATCTTTGGTGGTTACCGTATTGGGGCCGCAATCGAGCACATAGCCATCACGAGTCGTCATGCTCTGCATCGAGCCGCCAACCTCAGCATGCGCCTCAATGACCAGCACCTCAAAGCCGCGCTTATAGAGCGTATACGCTGCACTCAAACCACTGATTCCACCGCCAACAATGACCGCATCATACGTATGCATCTTGCTACTCCACCCTAAGATCGACCTTCATCTTCATCCGCCCCGGCGTGCGTCCGATATTCCTGCGCCATTTCGGGAGCAAGTAGATCCCGCAAGCCATCGCCCAGCAGATTGAACCCCATCACACTAGCCGTAATTGCCATCCCCGGAAAGAAAGCGACCCACCAGGCCCGATCCATGCTATCCCGCCCCGAGGCCAATAACGCCCCCCATTCGGGGGTTGGTGGCTGCGCCCCAAGGCCAATAAAGCTCAACGCGCCTCCCGCCAGAATGACCGTCCCCAGGCGCAGGGTAATGAGCACAACCAGGGGCGAGGTAAGATTGGGCAAGATGTGACGCAGCAAAATACGCCCATCACCAAGCCCCAGCGTACGGGCCGCCTCGACATAGAGCATCTCACGCGCCGAGAGGGTACCATTCCGTACCATACGATAGTACCCAGGGATACCAACAAGCCCCAGCGCAATGACAGTCGTCTGCAACGAAGGCCCGAGCAGAGCCACAAAGACAATCGCCAGCAGCAGGCCCGGCAAGGCCAACCAGGCATCCATCATCCGCGAGAGGATCTGATCAAGCGTGCCGCAATAGTACCCAGCCAGCAAACCAAGGATGATCCCTGCAAACGAACCGATCATCACTGCCGGCACCGCCATCTGCAAGGCCGTCCGCGCACCATAGACAACCCGACTAAAAAGATCTCGTCCGAGGCCATCCGTGCCAAACGGATGCGCCAGACCGGGCGGCTGAAAGCGGCTCGCCGGAGCGATCGCATCAGGGGATGCCACCGCAAGGAGCGGCGCAAAAAGCGCCGTTAGCAGGAGTGTCCCAATCAAGAGGCCCCCAACCGTCAGGTTCAACCGTTGCAGTGCCCACATCAGACCACGCCGCTGCCGGGTGCGCACACGGCGCAACCCCCGCCCTAACGAGGCTTGCGCCTGCTCACCCTGATGAAGGCCTGGCTCGATTCGCACTGTCATCGTCAGACTGCCTCGTGCCCGATGCGTGGGTCAAGCAACGCATGGACAACATCTACCAGCACATTCAGGAACACAACGATCACCGCAATCAACAGCACCGACCCAAGCACCACCGGCAAATCACGGTCAAAGACCGCCTGCACGAGCAACCGCCCCAACCCAGGCCACCCAAAGATCGTCTCGATCACAAAGGCCCCGCCGAGCATTTGCCCAAGGTAAAGCCCGATCAGCGTAATGACTGGCATCAGGCTATTGGGCAAGAGATGCCGCCCCCAGACCGTAACTGGCCCGAGCCCCTTGGCGCGAGCGGTACGCACATAATCGGCACCCTTCACATCAAGCAGACTAGCCCGCACCAGCCGTGCCACCACCGCCGCCGCTGGCAAGGCCAGCGCGATCGTCGGCAAAATAAGATGCTGTGGTGTGCCTGCACCAAGCACAGGTAACCAGCGCAAATGCAGGCCAAAGACCAGGATCATCAACAGGGCAATCCAGAAGGTCGGCAGCGCCTGCCCCAGCGTCATAAAACCCATCACCAGCAGATCAAACCAACCCCGCGGGCGCGCCGCAGCGACGGCACCAGCCAGTCCACCAACGGCAACGGCGACACTCATCGCCGTCACCGCAAGCACAAACGTGTACTTGAACCGCTCGGCTACCAGTGTGCCCACCGGACGCCCCGAGATCACCGAATGCCCCAGATCACCATCAAAGACGGCCGCCGTCAGAAAATTGCTGTACCGTACCAGCAACGGCAGATCCAACCCCATACTGCTGCGGATCGCCGCCATCTGCTCGGCACTGGCGGTTTCACCCACCAGCGTATCGGCCGCATCACCAGGGGCCAGTTCCAGCATCACAAAGGTGAAGAAACTGACCGCCAGCAAGACTGCCAACGCACCAAGCAGACGACGGACGAGAAAACGCAGCATAAGCGCAATCCTCTTACTCTTCTACCGTGGCATCGTTCAACAACACCCGTCCCATCGCCGACAGCACCACATTGTTGACCCGTCCATGCACAGCTAGCATATCGACTGGCGTATAGAGTGGCTGCCACGGGGCATCGGCCATAATCAGCCGTTGCGCTTCAACATAGATCTGGGCGCGTGCCGCCGGATCAAGCTCACGACTGGCGGCATCAAGCAGCGCATCAACCTCGGGGTTGCTATAGGCCACCCGATTCGTGCTCCCAATCCGGCTCGAACTGAGGTTGATATTCAACACATCCGGGTCATTCCAGTCGTAGCGCCAGAGCAACAGGTCATACTGACCCTCGACGGCCTGGCGGCCCGCCGCCGGTGCGTCAAGTTGCTGAATCTCGACCGGAATGCCAACGTCCTGAAGTTGAGCCTGAATAACCGTCGCAATATCCTGGTTTGGTGCGCGCGTAAAGGTGAGCAACGTCAACGCCAGCGGCGTCCCATCTTTGCTCCAGGAACCGTCACTCTCCTGCACAAAGCCAGCCTCAGTCAAGAGCGTTGCGGTCGCCTCGGGGTCATAGGCCAGTTCACCACTCTGCAAACTCGGGTCAAAACCGGGTAGCGTTACCGCCATCGGCGCAAAGGCAGGCGTACCTTCGCCACCGGCAGCAGCCTGGACAATAACGTCTTTATCGATCGCGTGCGCAACGGCCTGACGCACCAGCAGGTCGTCAAAAGGCGCTCGCACCATGTTAAAGCCCATATAGGTCAAGCTGTTGAGCGTCAGGGGGAGCAGATTGATCGTGGTATCCTGACGAAGCCGAGCAATCTGATCGGGCAAATTGAGGAAGATCAGGTCAACCTCACCTGCCTGGAGGGCAGTCAACTGGGTCGAGGCATCAGGGACAACTTTGAAGATGGCACCGTCGAGGTAGGGAGCGCCCTCATTCGTCACCATTGGGGGAGCCCACGCATAATCCTCGTTGCGTTCAAGAGTAATCGCGATGCCCTGGTTCCACTCTTTCAGCTTGAAGGGACCACTGCCAACGGGCTGCTGCGCAAAGCCTTCGCCGAGCGCCTCGACCGCCGTGGGGCTGACGATGCTGGCATACGGCGAGGTAATCGTCGCAAAAAAGACCGCCGAGGGTTCGCTAAAATCAAAGCGCACCGTCCGTGCATCAACCGCTTCAATCGCTGCGACGCTCTGCAGGCTAGCCGCCATTGGCGAGGTACTATCAGGGGCACGCAGGCGCTCGAAGCTGTAGACCACCGCCGCAGCATCCAGCGGCGTCCCGTCGTGGAAGGTAATGCCTTCGCGTAGCGTAAAGACGATGCTCAAAGCATCTTCACTGACTTCCCAACTCTCCGCGAGCAACGGCTGGGTTGTGTTCGTCACATCAGCCGCGACCAGCGTATCAAAGAGGTAGGGCAAAACAACATTCTGACCAGAACCCTGTGCACCTGCTGGATCGAGCCCGGTTGGCTCGGTCGTCAACGCACGGGTGACAAACCCACCACGCACTGGCCCAGTTGGTTGCACCTGGGGCTCTTGCGTGGGCACTTCGGTCGGCGCAATGGTAGCCTCGGGGACGGTTGTGGCCGGCTGTTCAGCCACAGGAGCATCTGTCGGGGCCGCAGTCGGGGCGGCCACCGGGGCACTGCCACAGGCGACCAGCACCAGCAAAACAACGAGCGATAACACCACACGAAACGTTCGCATAACTCTCTCCACACTAGACACCTATCCGTGACATCTTGCGGGAAGGTCAGGGCACCTGAACGCTACGTCCAACCAACCTTCCCCGAAGATGCCTGATCTGCATGTGGTTGGAAGCGCAAGCGGCCTGCCCCTTGCAGCAAGGGGCAGGCCGAGCAAGGTTACACCGTCTTGGAGAAGATCGGACGACCAGCCGTCTGCGACAGATGGGCATCCAGTTCCATGCAGAGATTGCGAACAAAATACCGCCCGAGCGGGGTCACGACAAGCCGATCAGGATGGACAATGACCAGGCCTTCATCAGCGTACCGGGCCACCCGCAAGAAGGATGCGTGCATGGCGTCATCAGCCGCCATCGCAAAAGGCAATTCGAGGTTGCACATCAGATGGGTGATCGCCGCTCGCCGCCGCTGATCATCTTCGGTGAGCTTCATACCCCGGACAACCGGCAATTTGCCCGCATCAAGACTCTTCTGATAGCGCCCCAGACCGACATCATTTTGCACATAGTAGCCAGCCATATCACCGATCGAACTGACCCCAAAGGCCACCATGTGCATCGCCGGGCGGGTGGTATAGCCCATAAAATTGCGGTGCAGCCTGAGTTCACGGGCGGCCACGGCCATTTCATCAGCCTCAAGTGCAAAATGATCCATCCCGACCCAATCGTAGCCCGCATCAGTCAGGCGCTCGATCGCCATCTGGAAGAGCCCAAACTTGGCGTAGGGTTCGGGCAGGCCATTGGTATCAACCTGCTTCTGATTAGAGCGCGATTGGGGCAAGTGCGCATAGCTAAAGCAGGCTAACCGGTCAGGCCGCAACCCGATAATGGCATCAAGCGTCCGTCCAAAGACCGTAGCCGTCTGATAAGGCAGGCCATAGACGAGATCAACGTTGACACTCGCAAAGCCAAGTTCACGACAGGCTTCATAGAGGCCCTCGGTCTGGCTGAAAGGCTGAATCCGCCCAATCGCAACCTGTACCTGCGCGTCAATATCCTGCACACCGAGGCTCACCCGATTGAAGCCAAGCTCACGGTAGAGTTCAACCTGGGCGCGGCTACCGATCCGGGGATCCATCTCAAGCGAAACTTCGCCATTGCGGTCAATAAGAAAGGCCTCGTCAAGCATCGCCATCAAGCGCCGCGTCTGGGCTTCGTTCAGAAAATTCGGGGTGCCACCACCCCAGTGCAACTGCACCACCTGGCGTCGCCCACCAAGTTGGGGCGCCACCAGCGCAAGCTCGCGCTCGACACGATCAAGATAGGCATCGACCACATGGGGGTGGCGGGTCACGGTTGCGTTGCAGCCACAGTAAGCACAGCGCTCGGCACAGAAAGGCAAGTGAACATAGACCGATAGTCCATCATCAGGCTGGGTTGCAACCGCAGCCAGCGCCTCACGATAGTCAGCCTCACCAAAAGTCTGATCCCAGACAGGTACCGTTGGGTAACTGGTGTAGCGGGGGCCGGGCTTATTGTAGTGATCGATCTGTTCGGGCGTCACGCGCACACGGTTCATCACAAACTCCTCATCTTATGCCACTTATGCCTGCGCTACTCCGATACCCTCTAGCTGGTCTTCCAGATCCTCATAGAGCGTGCGCAGCCGCTCGATGGTTGCTTCATCCGCATCCCAGAAACCGCGGCCATTGGCTTCAAGGAGACGGCGAACCATGCCAGCCGCAGCGTGCGGGTTCAACTTCGCCAGGCGCTCGCGCATCTCGTCGTCGAGTGCGTACGTCTCGGCAACCCCCTGGTAGACCCAGCCCTCCACCGCATTGGTCGTCGCACTCCAGCCATAGGTATTGTTCAGGCGCGCCTCGATTTCGCGGGCACCTTCGTAGCCATGGGCCAGCATTGCTTCGTACCACTTCGGATTGAGCAACTTGGCCCGCGTCTCCAAGCGTACCATCTGGTCTAGCGAGCCGACCCGGTTCGCCCCCGTGCTGACCGCGTCCGAGACAAGGATCGAGGGGCGCTCGCCACGCAGATGCTCAATGCTCTTGGTAACGCCGCCCAGGCTCTCGTAATAGGTGTCAATATCCGAGATACCCACCTCGAAGCTATCGACATTCTGGAAGGTAACCTGGACATTAGCGAGGGCTTTTTCGAGTAACGGGCGCGAGTCGTTCCATTCGCCACCTTTGCCCATCGTGAAACCCTTGCGACTGAGGAAGGTCTCGCTCAATTGCTCATCATCTTCCCACGAACCGCTCTCGACCATGTGGTTAATATGGGCACCATAGCTGCCAGGCGCATTGGCAAAGACGCGGATAGCGGCCTCTTCCAGAGGAAGGCCAAGTTCGGCAGCGGTTGCCAGCGCGTGGCGCCGCACCGCGTTGCCCTCGAGGGGCTCATCGGCACAGGCAGCCAGACGGGCCGCCTTGTCAATCAGGCGCATCTGATGCCCAAGGAGATCGCGGAAGATGCCGCTCACCGTCACGACCACGTCAACGCGGGGGCGACCCAGTTCAATGAGCGGAATGAGGGTGACATCCGAAATGTTGCCGAGTTCGTCAGGCACCGGGCGTGCACCCATCAGGGCCAGCACCTGCGCCACGCCTTCGCAGTCACTCTTGAGATTGTCACTCCCCCAGAGCACCACCGCCACACTTTCGGGCGGGGCACCAGCATCAGCAACGGCACGAGCCAGCAACTCATTGGTCAGGCGCTCGGCCTTCTCGACCGCCTGGGCTGTTGGCGCACGCGATGGATCGAGGCTATAGACATTGCGCCCCGTTGGCACCACCGACGGATCGCGCACAATATCGTTGCTCGGCGATGGCGTCACAAAGCCACCCTCGAGCCCGTGCAACAAACCGGCGAGTTCATTATCGCTACTGAGGCGATTGAGGAGATCGCCAAGGAAATCAGCGAGCGGATCAAGATCGCGATGATGAAGACCGGGCACGTGAAACGGCCCCCCCTCGACAAACCGACGGATCGCGTCCTTGCCAAGTCCTTCGATCCGCTGCCAGTCAGTCTGTGCCTCAAGATCGGTTGCGAGGCGTTCGCGGAGGGCAGCATATTCCAGGCCGAGGCTGCGTGCGATCAACGCTGGGAAGGTCACGAGCGCACCCCGCAACGGGAACTGATGGAAGGTGGCGGTCAGACTCAGCAGATCAACCATCTCCACTGGTTCGGGGGGTTGCCCAAAGACGTGCAGGCCAGCAGGGATCATGCGCTCTTCGATCTGCAGCAACTCGTGGCTCAACGCGGCCAGGTAGGTATCTGGCGCAACCTCAAGCGTCGCGTGCGCCTCACCAACACCGTGCTGCAAGGTCGCCTTGGCCTGCTGCATGCCCAGTTTAGCGGCCTGCTCACGGATCACGTCGAGCATCCCGGGGTCGGGCCGCTGGCGATAGGCGTCGATACTATCCTTAAGTTGACGCAGCCCCTTGTAGAGACCGGCCTGCTGCAAGGGGGGCACCAGGTAACTGACGAGTGTAGCCGCACTGCGACGCTTGGCAATCGCGGCCTCACTCGGGTTATTGACGCTATAGAGGTAGAAGTTGGGCAGTTCGCCAATCAAGCGTGAAGGCCAATCATCAGCACCGAGGCCAACCTGCTTGCCGGGCATAAATTCGAGCGCCCCGTGGGTACCGATATGCACCACGGCATGCGCGTCAAACGTATGGCGCAACCAGGTATAAAAAGCGGCAAAAGCATGGTTGGGGGCCGCATCACGAGCCATCAGCATCCGCATCGGATCGCGCTCGTAGCCAAACGGCGGCTGCACCCCAATAAAGATATTGCCCAATTGCCGCCCGAGGATGCGGAAGCGGCGCCCATCGTTCAACAACTCACCCGGTGCCCGCCCCCAGCATGGCTCAATCTCGGTATAACTGGGGAAGAGGCGCATATAGTGTTCGACGGGGAAGGTCGCCGCCACATTGGCATCAGCCCCGTGCGCCAGCGCATTGCCGCCAACCACCAGATTGCGCAGGGCTTCGGCATCGTCAGGCACCTCCACCTGATAGCCTTCCTCCTTGAGCGCCTGCAGCAGCTTATGGAGACTACGGAAGACATCAAGGTAAGCAGCGGTGCCGAGGTTACCCAGGTTAGGGGGAAAGCTAAAGAGCACCAGAGCGAGTCGTTTGGCATGGTTAGGGGTACGGCGCAGCGCCAAACGGCGGGCAATCCGCCCGGCGAGCAACTCAACCTCAGCCGTCGCCGGGACAAAGCCATCACCAGCCGCGGTGGGCCCACCATAGACCAGCGGATCAGCGGCCCCTTCGAGTTCAGGCACCGCCACACTCAGTGCCGCTTGCACCGGTGACAGCCCGGCCCAGTCACTCCGCCAATCCTCCACCCGCTGAAAGGCAAGCGGCACCGGCGCAAGATAGCCAACATCGAGTGCGCCGAGCGCAGCGCGGGCATCGGCGGGACGGCTCTCGGCGGGGCCACCGACGAGGGCAAAACCACTCGCATTCACCAGGAGATCGACAGTCGCAGCGTGTCCATTGGTCGTAGGGGCAGCCTTTTTCGCTTTGCTATGGCCGTGGGCTTGAAAGAAGGTCGTGATGGCAGGCCGCATATCAAGGCCGGTCGCATAGGCCATCCGCGCCTCGATGCCACGGGCTTCAAGTGAACGTACCAGCGCATCGAGGTGGGCCGTATTGCCACTGAGCGCCACCGTACGCATCGCCAGAATCCCCACACTGCCCTGCTCACCAACCCGCTTATTGCCTCGCAGCGAACGCCGCCACTTCTGATACTCCTCAAGCGTCGCAAAGGGGGCCGGGGCATCAGGATGGATCAGCGCCTGGTCGGGGTAGGTCACAGGATCGAGCACGGGCAACTTACCCTTATAGCCTGGCACATACGCCTCGATCAAGAGACAGACGAGGCGATAGACATTCTCGGGCGAGCTATTCGTCCAGTACTGATGCGCAACAATATAAGTATAGAGATCACGCGCCTTGCCGGGAATGAGCTTGAGCACCTTGCTGAGATTGCGGAGCACCGCCAGTTGGCGACGAGCCTCGCCGGCCCCACCCTGAGGACGAAGCTTTTTGACCCACTGACGCAGCATGCCGCCCGACTCTTCGGCTTGGGGGGCAAGGCTAAACTTGCCGATGCGGGTCAGACGGATCAGCGCCGGATTGGACGTAATAACCAGCACCGGACACGACGCCGCGCCAAGCAAACGCTCGAGGGGGCGCACATACTCCTCACCAAAAAGGCGTGCCCCAAAGACCAACGCAGCCCCCTTGAGATCACGCTCAAGGCGCTGCCAACCCGACTCATCGCGAAGCGAAGCGGCGTCGTAACAGGCGGCATGCACCTCAACGCCGTGCTCGGCCTTGATCCGGGCAGCGGCAGCGTGCAGAGCCGCGGCGTGATTGCCATCAATGGTGAGAAAGATAATCCGCATGCGCAAACCCTTCCCCGAGAGGATGATCGTAGTTCAGACTGTGAACTACAGCAACATTTTAAGCCAATGATTATTTCGCCTGAAAAGGTCTATCAATCCGACGGAACCCCGGCTAGCGCTGGGCCTGCACCAGCGTTACGTGATAGAAACCACAGCTAATGCGCTGGGCGCGACACACCTTCATTCCGGCATCAGCAAGGGTTGAGCGCACCAGCGCATCAGGGATCATCTGGATAGTCGTGCGACGCTGACTGCGGGGAAAAAACCCACCAACACGATGGAGTGCAGCGAGCAGCGTGCTGTGAGGTGCATAGGTAAAGAGGAGAGTCTGTTCGCAGCAATTGGACAACTGGGCCAACATCAAGGCAAAGGGTTGGGCTGGATAGTGAATGAGGACATCGAAACAGGCAACCACGTCATAGCGTTCCTGCAACTCTTCGACATCGGCCACGCGAGTCGTGACGCGCTGAGCGAGGCCTGCCTGAGTTGCGGCCTCGGCGGTTGCCGCGACCATCTGAGGGGCCAGGTCAGTCGCCGTGACCTGAAAACCACGGCGGGCTAGCTCGAGGGTAAAGAGCCCGGTGCCACAACCTGCGTCAAGGGCTGTCGCATCAGCCGGCATAGCCGTTGCGTCGAGCCACTGACTAGCAACGGCAAGCATGGTGGTATGGCCTTGCCGAATCGACCGTCGAATCGGTGAAAGTTCGGCCTGGCCATAAATTGCCGACCAGCGTTCAAAACCTACTCCATTGAAATACTGGCGCAACTGAGCCTTGTGCCGAACCAGATCCATAGACCACCCACACTTCCAGACAGGTTTCGTAGTGCAGACTGCAAACTACGTTCGTGCAACAAGATTATAGCACTATAGTCAACATTGCATGTGTATATGCAAAACCTGTGCAAGGTTCATCCTCAGATGCTATTTGCCATTCTGACGAGGTAAACCAATGTTTAGGGCTTGCTACTATTCATAATAAAGACCTTTTTTCACAAGGAATTATGTTGTGGTAAAGGCCATATGTTACAATAGGCACAGTCTTGGCAAACCAAGGTTGAGGCCATGTCAATCAATAGCATGATCATCTTACTTCTTACCTTATCATCCATCGTGGCCTTTTTATTGGCCCTCTATACCCTACGCCACCGGGCGATGCCCGGCGCCGTCTCGTTTAGCTTGATGCTCGGCGGCCAGAGCGCGTGGGCAGCTTTTGCCCTCGGCAAAACCTTAACCCCTACCCTCACAGGACAGATCATCTGGGATAACCTGATCTTTCTCGCGGTTGACCTGACGGTTGTCGGGGCCTTGCTCTTTGCCCTCAGCTATACTGGGCGTCAAGAACTGGCCCGTCAGCTACGCTACCTGCTGATGATCATTCCATTCCTCAATGTCCTGATCATCTGGACGGATGCGTTCCACGGCCTGGTACGCACTCATGTTACGATGCTCACTGATGGCGCGTTCCCCTGGCTCTTCTACAGCTACGGTCCATGGTTCTGGGTCATAACAAGCTATCAATACCTCTTAATTGGTACAGCCATTCTGATTCTTGCCGAGGCTGCGGCGAAGGCAACGCGCCATGCCCGACTGGAAGCCTGGGCCTTGCCCTTGAGCCTGCTCTTGCCCGCCTTGATCTCGATCCTGGTCGTGATGCAGATCGTCCCGATGCCAGCCATCCCCGACTTTGAGGTTTCACCAATCAGTTTTCTGGTGGCCCACCCGATTATGGCCTGGAGCATCTTTTACAAACGGCTCTTTGAGTTGATGCCCATTGCCTATGATATGCTCTTTGAGAAATTGCCTGATAGTGTGCTCATTCTTGATGAGCACAACCAGGTCGTGGCAATGAATCAAAAGGGATACGAGCGCCTGGGGGCAAAACAACGCCTACCCGTCAGCCTAACGAGCCTGCTGCCAGAGCTCGGGCCGACGACGAAGCCGAACAACAGCGATCTGCTCGTCACAAACCTGAACCATACGGAAGCCAGCGGCGAACGGGTGCTCTATGAAGCCGTTGTCACGCGCCTACACGACCGTTGGGGCAGGGTCGGAGGGATGTTGGTCGTGCTGCGCGATATTACGACGCAGGCCGAAGCGAACGAGGCGCTGCGGGAGAGTGAAGGAGCCTTTCGTGAACTCGCGTTTGAGAATGCCCGTCTCTATGAAGAGGCCCAGAAGCGGGCCGATCAGGTCGAAACCTTACGGCAGGCTGTCGCCACGGTCGCCGCCACCCTAGATGCTAACGAAGCCGTTGGCCGGATGATGGAGCAACTGGCCCACGTCGTGCCTTATGACAGCGCATCGGTGCAACTCCGGCGCGGCGGATACAGTGAAATCTTCGATTGCCGCGGTTTTGCCCATCCAGCGCAGGTCAAAGGCCTGCGTTTTCCGATCAAACCAGGGAGCTATGAAGAGGCCATCTACGAGCGAGCCGAGACAATCCGACTGGCCGACACCAAACTAGAACATCCTGAGTTTACCCATCCGCCTGATATGATCATCCGCTCGTGGCTCGCCTTGCCCCTGATTGTTGGCGAGCGGGTGATCGGCATTCTGACGATTGACAGCCAGCAGCCGAATTTTTTCACCGAAGAAGACGCGAGTATCGGGCGGATGTTTGCCAGCCACGTCGCGGTCTCCCTTGAGCAAGCCCAGATGTACGGGCGTGAGGTGCGCATGCAGCGCCGCCTGACCGAATTGCAACAGGCGGCCCGCCAGATTGCGGCCCATAGCGCCAACCCGGCGGCCCTCTTTCACGAAGTCTATCGTGCGGTCGAGGGCCTCCTGGGGGCTGAAGTCCTCGTGATCAGCCGTTTTGACCTCGCGTGCAGTGAGGTTTGCGATCTCTATATCGCTGATCCGCGTGAAAGTCGCGAGGGCGGTTGTTATGCCTTTGCCAATAGTTTTGCCGAAACCCTGGTGACTCGCGGTCAAACCTGGTGCCTCACACATCTCAATGATACCGAGTTCCACCCCGAACTCCCAGGCTTCAGGCTCACGAGCCGCACCGTGCTGGCCACGCTGCTGCATGGGCGCGAAGATGTCATCGGCATGATGGTCATTCATAACCCGCAGGCTTTTGCGTATACTGACGATGATCTGGCCCTCTTTGATCTGCTTGCCTCGCATGTAGCAACGGCGATGGAGAATTGCACGCTCTTTGCCGAGGTCGAGCGGCTTGCAACGACCGATCCGCTGACGGGCCTAGCGAATCGGCGCCATTTTTTCGCCGTGATGTGGCAGACCATCTTGACCGCACGGCGACAACGCCAGCCGCTTGCGCTGCTCTTGCTCGATCTTGATCACTTCAAACTCATCAACGACACCTATGGGCACCAGGCAGGCGATCGCGTCTTACAGAGTGTTGCCCAGACCTGTCAGGCGTGCGTACGGGCCGACGATCTTGTCGGGCGCTATGGAGGGGAAGAATTATCCGTCTTGATGCCCAATACCAATTTTGAAGGAGCCGCCCGCGTGGCTGAGCGGATTCGGCACGCGATCGAAAGCCTGCGTGTCTCGGTCGACGAACACGAGATCCAGGTCACGTCGAGTATTGGCGTTGTCGTGGAGACAAGCCTCCACAATACGCACCTCGATGAACTGATCAACCGGGCTGATCAAGCGCTCTATGCTGCCAAAGATGCCGGACGGAATAATGTACGGATCTGGAGTGAAACAAACAGTAGCTCGCTTGAGCAGTCAGTGACGTAACGCGACAGGGGGCGGCGCCGTGACCGTGGGGCGGGGGCCAGGGCACGGGGGGCACGGCGCCGCCGTGCCGCTACTAGGAACGACGGGCAAAAAAACGATGCACCATTTCGGTGTGCAATGGAAAAGCCAGTTCGACCGGATTGGTGATGATCAGGCGTGCTTCGGCTTCGCGATTGCTCCGGAAGGGTGACAGATCGCTATTGTGGAGTTGTGGCCCCAGGCCAAAGACGAGGAGATACCCATCTGGGGTACTGCGGGTACCAAAATCGGTAATCTGTTCCGCCGCAACCGTAACGCCAGCCTCTTCGCGAAGTTCGCGGGCCGCCGCATGTTGCCAACTCTCGCCCATCTCGATAAAGCCGCCTGGCAAGGCGAGTTGCCCTTGCCGAGGTGTTGCCGCACGGCGAATCACCAGAATGCCATCATCTACGGGCTGAAGAATCAAGGCCACCGGCAGTGGATTACGATAGGTCGTGCTGCTACAGTGCGCACAGACACGGGGCCAGCGCTGACCGTCAAGGAAGGGGCGTCCGCAAAATGAGCAATAGCTATGCTGGCGATACATATGTCAGGCTCCGATAGCACAGGTGGTAGCATATCAATGCATTATACGCGAAGTTAGCGCAGGCAAGGTTTCAAAGATGAGGGAGTCACAGGGCGCTTGCATCTTCTGCCATCGCCATACACGGCTCGGCTCTTAGGCAGCGAAGGCCACCTGCGTGGCCTGATCCAGTCGGCAAAGGCCGGCTTCGTATGCGGTAGCCGAGCCGTTGACGGCGACGGTGGGGTGGATGGAGGCAATCCGCGAGCATGGTGGCACGCACCAACGCAAGATGCAATTGCCCTAGGTTGGCGACAGATGCGCTGCGCCCAATCGGCAATCGGCAATCCCCCTAGGCAAAGGCCTTCAGCGGCTTATCTTCCCAGAAGGGGCATGGTATAATGCCCGCGGAGTTGCCCATTGTCAGTCTATGCCCGGGACGAGAGCTTTGATAACACTGGATCAGCTTGCCCCAAACACGGTGGTACAGGGTGGTATTGATCGTTATACGATCCTTCATACGATTGGTCGTGGCGGGATGGGGGTTGTCTATCGCGTCACCCGTGCGAGCGATGGTACCATCTGGGCACTCAAAGAGATGCGCCCCCAGGGGGAACCTTCGCCCGAAGAGGTAGCGGATAATCGCCAGTTGTTTGAGCGTGAGGCGCTGCTGCTCAAGTCGCTGCAGCATCCGGCCTTGCCTGTCGTGCTGGAACTCTTTGAGCACACGGGACGCCCAACCATGGTGATGGAGTTTGTCCCCGGGCAGACGCTCGAGAAACGCATCCACGATGCCAATGCCCCGCTGCTCAGGCGTGACGTCATTGGCTTTGGCATCCAGCTTTGCCGGGTGCTGGCCTATCTTCACCGCCAGACGCCACCAATCATTTATCGTGATTTGAAGCCCTCGAATGTGATGTTGACCCCTGAGGGCGTGCTCAAGTTGCTTGATTTTGGGGTGGCGCGAACCCACAAGCAGGGCAAAAAGAAGGATACAATTGCGATGGGCTCGGCGGGCTATGCACCACCCGAGCAGTATGGGCGCGGGCAGACTGATGCGCGCAGCGATGTCTATGCGCTGGGTGCGACCCTGTTGCATCTGTTGACCAACCTGCCGCCGGTACCCCTGCAAAGCCCCCTGCCGGGTTCGCTCCGCAAGCTGAATCCTTCGGTGGACGAGCGCACCGAGGCGGTGGTGATCAAGGCAATGGCCTTGCAGCCCGAGAACCGCTTTGCGAGTTGTGTCGAAGTCGAACAGGCACTCTTGCAGTGCCTCGATGGGCCTTTTGTTGATCCGACGCAGCGGGTTCGTCCTGTGCCAGCCACGCCCCCCCCGGCACCACAAACTGCGCCCCCGGTGCCCCCACGACCAGCACCGCTGCCGATCCCGCCGGTAACAGCACCTACACCGCAACCAGTCCCGGTCTTTGACACAGCAACCACCACTGCCTGCCCGAGTTGTGGGCGGTTGAATAAGCCCCGCGCCCGTTTTTGCGCAACCTGTGGCACACCGCTCGCGCCGCCGGCAACCGCCCGCCTGCTTGTCAGTTCACCCCATCGCACCTGGGAGTTGAAGCTCGGCAGTACGCCTATGCGGATTGGGCGCCGTGACCCACGCCAGAATCATTATCCTGAAATTGATCTCGCCGAGCATGACCGCGGCATTGCCTCACGCCACCACGCTACGATCCGGCGCGATGGTGATTTTTATACGGTCACTGATTTGGGGAGTACCAATGGCACCCTGGTCAATGGCACCTTGATCACCCCACGCATTGCGCATCGGTTGCGTCAGGGTGATCGGATCAAGATTGGTGAAGTTGAGATCGAGTTCCGCTGGAGTTAATTATGCAAGTCCGAGCTTTGATCCTACGCGCCCCTGGCATCAACCGTGATCGCGATGCGGCGCTTGCCTGTGAATTGGCTGGGGCATCCCCTGAGCGCATTCATATTAACCAGTTGGCCGAGGGGTCTGTTCGCCTCGCCGATTATGGGATGGTGCTGATCCCTGGTGGGTTTTCGTATGGCGATCATCTGGGGGCCGGTCGGCTCCTCGCGATTGATCTGGTGCATCGGCTTGGTGAAGCCTTGTACCGTTTTGTTGAGGATGGTCGCCCCGTGATCGGGATCTGCAATGGGTTTCAGGTGCTCGTCAAGGCGGGCCTGTTGCCGGGATGCCTTGCTGAGCCTGACTGTGCGCCGGCGGTTACGTTGACCGACAATGCCTCGGAACAGTTTGAGTGCCGTTGGGTGACGCTTGAAGCCAACCCTGGGACACGCTGCTCGTTTGTCCGCGATCTCACGTGCCCAATCGAAGTTCCTGTCGCGCACGGCGAGGGCCGGATCGCCCTACGCGACGAAGCCACGCTGGCGCTGCTTGAAGCTCAGGGGTTGATTGCGTTGCGCTACACGACCGCAATGGGCGATCAAGCCATCAGCTATCCTGCCAATCCGAATGGCTCGGTCGGCCATATCGCCGGGCTTTGCAATGCGCAGGGCAATGTGCTCGGCCTGATGCCGCATCCCGAAAATGCCATTTTGCCACAACAACATCCACGCTGGACCCGTGAAGAGGCCCGCGACGAAGGTGACGGCTTGCTGCTCTTTCGCAATGCGGTGCGCTACGCCGCAGCTTTATAGACGAGGCTATGATACTCTATCCGCCTGACGATCCATTTCTGTTTTATTTTACGCTCTTTGGTCTGCCCATCGCAGTGCGTTGGTATGGCGTCTTGATTATGAGTGGGGCGCTGCTCGGGGCCTACCTGGCCTCGCGTCGGGCGGTAGCCCGTGGCTATGACCCCGATCATGTCTGGAACCAATTGATGCTCGGGTTGATCATGGGCATCGCCGGGGCACGCATCTATTATGTCATCTTTGAATGGGATCGCTTTGCGCCGAATCCGTGGAGTGTGCTCAACCTGACGACAGGTGGGTTGGCGATTCACGGTGGCTTGATTGGCGCGGTGCTCTCGGTCTTGATCTACACGCGCTGGAACCGCCTGCCCTTCTGGGAGTGGTTGGATCTTTGCGTACCCGGCTTTGTGCTCGGGCAAGCGATCGGGCGCTGGGGCAACTTCTTTAACCAGGAGGCCTACGGGCGACCGACGGATCTGCCGTTTGGGGTACGGATTGACGCCAACTATCGGCTACCGCCCTACACCAACCTGCAAGAATACCCGCTCGACACCGTTTTTCACGCAACGTTCCTCTACGAGTCGGTCTGGAGTTTCATCGGGCTCGGGTTGTTGTTGTTGCTCGATCAGCGGCTCGGCCATGGTGCGCCTGTCAAGGAGCGCCGGTTACGCCCGGGCGATCTCTTCTTCATCTACGCCATCTTTTACTCAGCGGGACGCTTCTGGATCGAAGGGTTACGCCTTGACAGCCTCTATCTCGGGCCATTGCGCGCAGCGCAGGTCATCAGCCTGGTGCTGATGAGTGCAGGCGTCGTCGGTTTGCTGATCAATCACTGGCGGCGACCGCCAAGCAGGTCAGGGCGCAGCGCGGTACAATAACCTGCCGCCGATAAAGCGCCCCTACGACAAACGGCCACGCTCATCATAACGACCGGCAAGCTCATCGGGGGCCTTGCTTGGCATAGCCTTGACCTTCGTCAGATAGGCAGCCCGATCAACCATATGCGCCGCAACGGGTGACGTCAAGAGAAAAAAGCCAATCAGCGCCAGCATCTTGGCGAGCACCAGCAGACTGCCAAAATAAAAACCGACCCCAAGCAGCACCCCGATCACCCCGAGGGTACCTGCTTTACCAACCGCGTGGACACGCGTATAGAGGTCAGGCAGGCGCAGCACACCAAAAGAGGCGAGCAGCATAAAAGCAACCCCGACCGTAGCAAAAAAGACCGTTAGCATCTCAAGAATGGTCATTAGCTACGTCCCTCCTCAATATAGCGAGCAACGGCAACCGTACCGAGGAAACCGAGGATCGCGATGACAATCAAGGCATCAATCAGAATCTCCTGGCGCACAAAGATCACATAGAGCGCAACGAGCGCGGCCACGTGGCTCATCACCAGATCAAATGAGGCGGCCCGATCGGGAATGGTCGGCCCGAGCAACAGGCGTATCGTCGTCATCACCAGCGAGATCGACGTAATCGCCATCAAGACAGCAATAATAGTCTCAAAGAGGGACATGCTTCACCTCAGACAAGAATGTAGGAGCTAGCAAAGAGAAAATAGGCCGAACGCATCAGAATACGATGTCTCCCTCAGAACTCTAAAGTAGCCTGAAACCATAGCGCATAGCGCGAAGGCCCATCTTAGGGAAAGATATCCATCACCCGACGTTCGAAATCCTCTTTAATCTCTTTCCGAGCCGCATCGGGATCCTTGATATCCATAACATGGACGTAGAGCGTCTTGCGGTCATGCGAAATATCGAGCGTCACCGTACCGGGGGTGAGCGTAATCAGGTTCGAGAGCAACGTGATGCCAATCTCGCTCTGGACATCAAGCGGAATCGCGAGGATCCCCGGTTGAATATCAAGACGCGGGCGAATAATAATGCGGGCAACGTCAATATTCGCCTTGATGATGCTCCAGAACATAAAGACCATCAGGCTAAACGTCTTCATCGTGCGCTCGGGATAGCTGATATAGCTGCCATCAGAGCGTAATTTGGTGGTACGGATAATCTGATCTTGCAGCACCTTTTGCGAGAGAGCAATGATGGCAAAGCCAAGGCTAAAGCCAACAATGAAGTCGATAAAGCTAAACTCCTCTTTGAGGGCCATCCAGATCAGCGCAAAGACAAAATTCAATACCAGCACAATTCGCCTCCACCACTAGCGCAGGATCACCTGATTGCCGCCTGAAAGACAGCCTCACAGCCATCAAGGCCACAGACACTTTGAATATAGCCGGCCTGATCAAAGAGTTGCATCCCAGCAACCGTCGTATAATCAACCAGCACACTGGCCCCGAGACCGAGGGCAAGACTCACGATCACAAGCAGCGCCCCGGGCAGCAGCAAACCAGGTGAAACCCTGGGCAACTTGCTTACATCGGCATAGGACTTCTTCCAGAAGACCTCATTCCAGATCTTAAGCATCGAGAAGAGGGTAAGGATGCCGGTCAGGGTTGCCACACCGGTTACGAGCCAGGCCCCCTGGGTCACCCCAGCCTGCAAGAGGGCAAGCTTGCCAAAGAAGCCACTCATGGGTGGCAGGCCAGCCAACGAGATAATGCCAAGGAACCAGAACATCGCGAGGGCCGGTTCACGGCGGGCGAGGCCACCCATCTTTTTGATATCACCGGTGCCATAGATCTGCTCGGCGGCGCCACCAATGAAGAAGAGCGCCGTTTTGACAATCATCACGTGGGCGGTAAAGAGCAGACCAGCGGCGAGACCGAGCGAACTCGCAAGGCCAAGGCCCATCACCGAATAGCCAATCTGGCTCACAATATGGAAACTGAGGATCCGGCGCACATTCATCTGCGCCATTGCCCCAAAGACCCCGACGAGCATCGTGAGCCAGGCAATCGTCAGAATCCAGGGCGCGAGGTGAATCAACTCATTCTGCATCACCGTACCAAACACGCGATAGAGTGAATACGCGCCAACCTTGGTGAGTAAGCCACTAAAAATCGCAGTAACGGCCACAGGAGGCGTATGGTAACTAGTCGGCAGCCAGAAGAAGAGTGGCAAGATGGCGGCCTTGCTACCAAAAGCAAAGAGAAAGATACAGGCAATCGCCGTCATAATCCCTGGTTGCTGGATCGTCTGCATTCGTTCGGCAATGTGGGCCATATTGAGGGTACCGACAACCCCATAGACCAGACCGCACCCAATCAGGAAGGCAATGCTACCCATCAGATTAAGCACCACATACTTGAGGCCACCTTCGAGCTGGGCGCGGGTACCACCAAGCGTAATCAGGCCAAACGACGCAAGCAGCAGCACCTCAAACCAGACATAGAGGTTAAAGAGATCGCCGGTCATAAAGGCGCCACTGACCCCCAGCAAGAGGAGCAAGATCAACGGATAGTAAAAATAGCGCTCGTAGCCCTCGTCGAGGGAGGCAAAACTATACAACACCGTCATCAGCGTCAAGAGCGAGGCCACTGCGAGCATAATCGCCGTCGCACCATCGGCGACGAACGTAATGCCAAAGGGGGCCAGCCAGCCACCCGCCTGACTCACCTGACGGCCGTGCGCAGCCACAACCCAGAGCAACCGGAGGCTATAGATCAAGTGAAAGAGCACACTGCCGACAACAATGCCCCGGGCAAGCCAACGCTGGCGCGCAAAGAGCACCGTCAGTGAAGCCCCGACCATCAATGAAACAATTGGAAGAAACAGGTGATTTGCCATAGATCAAAATTCCGTAGTTACAGTCGATCCGTTGTCACCATATCGTCAAGATCGTCACTCTTCACCGCCTGATTGGCCCGATAGGCCAGGGCGAGGATAAAGGCCAAGATGCCAAAACTGATCACAATTGCCGTCAAGATCAGGGCCTGCACCAGCGGATCGGTGGTACCTGGAAGAGTCGTACCATCAGCGGCGGTAATCGGTGGCACACCACGGCGGAGGCCATCACCCATGCTAAAAATCAACAGATTAACGCCGTGGCTCAAGAGGGTCAGGCCCAGGAAGAGCTTGACGACACTACGGCGTAAGAGCAAATAGACTGCGCCGGCAAAGAGGGAGCCAATCGCTATGGGAAGCAAAATACTCATCGAGATGCCTCTTCTTATTCTGACTACTCTTCAGTTTCAGCCTGGACATACATTGGAAAGAGTTCAGGTTCTTCAGCGAGCAAGAGCGCAACGCGGGTTGTCACCCCAACCACCGTAAAAAAGACCCCGAGATCGAAGAGTACGGGTGTACCAATCTTGCCAATCCCAGGGATCGGGTCATTAATCCAGAAGGCATCCATATAGGGCAGATTGAAGAAGAGCGCGGGAAGGCCCCAGATCGCCCCAAAAAAGACTCCGAAAGCGGCCATATTTAGGTAGCCAACGCGGATGACCTTGCGCGCAAACGTCGGCCCAAAGGCAATAATCTGCATAATAATGGCCGCAGAAGCGAGTAGACCACCAATAAAACCCCCACCAGGCAAATTATGACCACGCAGCAACATAAAGACCGACAGAAGCAAGAGCAACGGCATCATCACGCGGGCGACCGTACGCAAAATCACTGACTCATACATCGTTTGCGTCCTTCTCTGGACTAGAGATTCAGATCCTCGCCGGGCATAATCGTCTGCGCATCACGTCCCGAAGCACGCTCATCCGGTTTTACTCGTCGGAAGCGTAACAAACCATAGATACCAAGCACAGCAATAAAGAGCACCGTGATCTCACCGAGGGTATCAAAACCACGGAAATCGACCAGGATGACATTGACGACATTAGCCCCTTTGCCTTCGCTCAGGCTATTGGCGAGGAACCAGGGTGCCAGCGACGGGAAGTCGGTATTTGATGAGGTAGCCAGCACCAGCAGCGCCATCATCACCCCAAACACCGTCGCGATGACTGCATCGCGCCAGCGCACCCACGCAGGTGACAAACTCGCAAAGCGCGAGGGCAAAACCGAAAAGACAAAGAGCAAAAAGACGGTCGAGAGCACCTCGATCAGCAACTGGGTCAGCGCGAGGTCAGGCGCACTAAAGAGCACAAAGATCAGGGCAACCATCGCCCCGGCCACCCCGATCGCAATAATCGCCCCAAGGCGTGAGCGGGCCGCAATCGTAGCAATTACCGAGATCGGAATCAAGGCGGTTATCACCACCTCATAGAAGCGCAGATTCTCATCAAGGACAAAACGAATATCATCAAGGCCATAGGCCACAAAAGGTGTTCCGACAAAGAGCATAAAGACAAGGACAACGTAGAGCAGATAGGTACGCAGGCGCCCCGACTGGATCATCCGCGTCATGCCTGTCGCGAAGGCCAGCAACCCTTCGATCATTTTATCGAAGACCACCGCCCCATCAATCGAGGCAATGATCTTGTGGGCGGC
Organism: Candidatus Chloroploca sp. Khr17; assembly: GCF_004138165.1. GTDB lineage: Bacteria > Chloroflexota > Chloroflexia > Chloroflexales > Chloroflexaceae > Chloroploca. Next base: position 12,345 of record NZ_RYFF01000030.1, on the reverse strand, counting down.
CAAACGCTGCTGCTGGGTTGCGAACAGCGCCCCAACCGCAATGACCCCAAGGCTAATGAGCAACGCCGTATTGACCTCGCGATAGAGGTAGAGTTCAAAGGTAAAGGGAGCCCCATAGACCGCCGAGGCGGCCGGGCTGAGCAACGAGCTAACGGCAGGCAACAACCCGAGCGGCAGGATCAGCGAGAGCGCCGACGGCACCGCCGGACTCAAGAGCATCGACCATTTCGGATCGACGAGGTGATGCTTCTGCACCGTGGGCGAAGGTTCGCCGAGAAACGCATTGCGAAAGAGTCGCCATGCAGCGATAATATAGCCAACGGCACCAATCACAAGGGCAACGAGAGCCACCAGAGGCCAAGGAGCTGGCAGTGAACTCTCAAGGGCTGCTTTGAGCATCCACTCTTTGGAGACAAAGCCCATCAGAATCGGAATACCCATCTGCGACAGCAACGCGATCGCCGTCACGACCATCGTGATCGGCATATAGCGCCGCAATGCGCCAAGCTTATTGAGATCACGGGTGCCAGCTTCGTGGTCAATAATACCCGCCACCATAAAGAGCGAAGACTTATAGAGCGCGTGAGCGAGAATACCTGTCACCACGGCTTCGGCCCCATACTTGCCCCCAAGCCCGATCATCATCACCAGGCCACCCAGCATACTGAGGGTCGTATAGGCAAGCAACGCCTTGATATCATACTGGCGGAAGGCCACAATCGAACCAAAGACAAACGTAAAGCCACCAACAGCCACCAGCGTCCCATTCCAGAGCAGCGTCTCACCGAGCGCTGGCGAGAGGCGCGCCAGCAGATAGATGCCGGCCTTGACCATGGTGGCCGAGTGCAAAAACGCACTGGCGGGCGTCGGAGCCTGCATCGCACCGGGCAACCAGAAATGAAACGGGAACTGGGCAGATTTGGTGAAGCAGCCAAGAAAGATCAACGCGACGGCTGGCGCATAGAGTGCCGTCTGACGGATCTGTTCACCAGCGGCAATCAGGGCATCAAAGCGATAAGAATCGGCGACGGACACCCCGACCTGCTGGGCTGCCGCAGCGAGGATCAGCAGGCCGAGCAACAGCGCAAGCCCGCCAATGCCGGTAATCAAGAGCGATTGCTGAGCACCGCGCCGGGCATCGGGGTAGTCGTGTTTGTACCCGATCAACAGATACGACGTGATCGAGGTCAACTCCCAGAAGACAAACATCGTCAGGATATTGCCCGCGAGCACCACGCCAAGCATCGCCCCCATAAAGAGGAACATGTAGACGAGGAAACGCCCCAGACCGGCATCGTTCGCCATATAGGCCCCGGCATAGCCCACGATGAGCGTACCAATACCCGTAATAATCAGGGCAAAGAGCATGCCCAACCCGTCCAGGCTAAAGCGCAACTCAAGCCCCATCGCCGGCACCCAGGGTACCGCCTCGTCAAGACGACCGCCACTGGCGATCAAGGGAATCTGCAGGGCAAGCAGGACAAAGAGGCTCAACGGCAGCACCGCCAGCCCCCATCCAATCAGTGGACGCGGTGTCCGCCGGCCGAGCAGGCCAAGCGGCGATGTGACCAACGCAAACAGTACAATCCACAACAGCATGATGATCCTCTATGCATTCACAATCATACACGGACCAACCCTTTGCTTTACACGCGCCCGCCAGAGAGGTCGGTCTGCTTGAGACTATTTCTTCTTGTCAAAAGGGGATCTTGTGCAGTATTGTACTACACTTTTTCGGTATTCTTGCAAGCCATGATGAGGTTGCGTTATGTTTTGTGTCTCTGTGAACCATGTCCGTCGTGTCGTCATCGGTCTGATGCTGCTCATGCTGCTCGCTGGTTGTGGTCAAGCCCTACCACCCGAACGGTTGATCGAATTGACCGTAACTTCTTCAGGCTACGAACCAGCCGAAATCGAGGCGTATGTAGGTGAAATTGTTTCGATCCGTTTTCGCAACCGCGATACGATTGCCCACGCCCTAATGCTTGAGTTGCCAACCGGCACACGCATTGTTGCAGCTGAGGTAGGGGTTGATGCGATTATGACCTTTCCAATTAATCAAGCTGGAAGGTTTCGCTTTGCTTGTTCTGTGCCAGGCCATACCGAAGAGGGAGTGCTGGTCGTATTGCCACGACCATAGGATGGCTTGGCAGCCTGGGAACGCGGGCGGGCCGCGCGCGCTCCCAGCAACTTCGGGCGGGCGGATGGAACGCTGTACTAGCGCAAGCCGCCAGGGTGGGGAAGGATGCTTAGAGGCTGACTAGTGTTTAGCGCAAGCAGCCAGGTTTGGGATGGATTTTGAGGGCAACAGCCCTATGGTATACTGCGCAACAGAAGAATTCGCCTGATAAGGAGTATGCAACCATGGGAGTTAGTGAAGCAACCACGGCACGCTACGGCAGTGGCCTGGCGTTGCCAGCCGAACTCTGGAACGAAACGGTAGATGTTTTGTTGGGGCATTGTTCGGTGCGTGCATATAGCAACGAGCCGGTGCCGGAGGGTGCGCTGGAAGTGATGATTGCCGCCGCACAGTCGGCCTCGACGGGGTCGAATCTCCAATCGTGGAGTGTGATCGCAGTGACTGATCCCGAGCGCAAGGCGCGGCTTGCTGAGCTCGGTGGCAAGCAAAATTTCATTGCACGCGCCCCGCTCTTTCTGGTCTGGCTCACCGATCTAGGCCGCGTGGCCCGCGCCGCCGAGGCCCGTGAGATGCCGCATCAGGCGCTTGATTATCTCGAAACCTTTTTGATGGGGTCGGTTGATGCGGCCATTGCCGCGCAGAATGCCGCCATCGCCGCCGAAAGCCTTGGCCTTGGCATGGTGTATGTCGGGGCGATGCGCAATAAGCCTGAAGAGGTCGCGGCTGAGCTCGGGTTGCCACCACGTACGTTCGCGGTCTTTGGGATGGCCGTTGGCTACCCTGATCCCGAACGGCCCGCTGCCGTCAAACCACGATTGCCCCTCGACGCTGTGCTCCATCGTGAGCAGTATCAGGCTGATCAGGATAGCCAGATCAGTGCGTACAGTGCGACGATGGCCGCGTTTTACACCGAACAACAGATGAAGGTGGAGGGTGATTGGGTTGAGCATTCGGCCCGCCGGGTCGCCGGCCCCGAGAGCCTAGCAGGACGCCATCGGCTGCGTGAGGCATTGCAAAAGCTTGGCTTTGAGCTGATCTAACATCAACTTTTGACGCAAAGGCGCAAAGGCGCAAAGTTTGTGAGGTTAGGCACGTCAAGGTTTTGTAGTCTGTAACCTAAGTTTTCTGGCCTTCCTGGGAGCGCGGGCGTCCCGCCCGCTTCGGGAGCGCCAGCGGGCGGGACGCCCGCGCTCGCAGGATGGGGGATTGACGTTTGCAAACTGGGAGTAGTCGTTCGTTACGCTCTTTGCTTTGGCTGCTCTTGCGCTTTGGCGTGAGTGGCGGACTCCTGGGGTATCTGGTCTGGCGGGCTGATCCACGGACGATCTGGATTCAGTGGCAGCAGGCGGATTGGCGCCTGTTGCTGCTGGCGGTAGTGGTGCAACTGGGGGGCATTGCCCTCAGTAGCTGGAAGTGGGCTTTGCTGTTGCAGGCGAACCAACGGCCCCAACCCTATCGCTGGTTGCTCGCAACCTCATTTCTCGGCCTCTTTGCGAATAATTTTCTGCCGACCTCGGTTGGGGGCGATGCAATGAGGGTCGTGGCGCTGGGGCGAAAGAGCGGGAGTTATGCTCAGGCGAGCGCTTCGGTTTTTATGGAACGCTTGACGGGCTTGCTGGCATTGAGCTTGATTGCGCTCGGGGCGCTGCTGGTCGGGGCAAGTGCGCTTGTTGCGCGCCAACCCGTCACCGAACCAACCCTGATCACAGCAACCGCCGGCTTTGCGCTGGTGGCGCTGGTTGCAACCGGCGGGGCTTTTGCGGCACCGTGGCTGCTGCGGCGCTTTGGACACTGGCTGCCCGTGCTGGTACGGCAACCCTTGAGCACAATTGCGCAGGCGCTTGATGAGTATCGTCACAGCCGAGGCACCTTGCTCGCGGTGCTGATGATCTCGCTGCTGGTGCATGCCCTCTGGATTGGTATGCACGTCATTGCAAGCCGGGCGCTTGGCATCGAGGCGGCATGGTTGCTCTATCTGTTGATGGTACCCTTGACCGATATTATTGGGATGGTACCGATCTTTTTCAACAATGTTGGCGCACGTGATCTTGTCTTTACGCTCTATTTACGGCAAGCAGGCGTACCCGATGCCACAGCGCTCGCCCTGGCCTTCACCGTGTTTAGCATTCGCTTGCTGATCAGTCTGATCGGCGGGGTTGTGTTGCTGGTGCGGAGTACCAAATAGCTTCGTCTGTAGATCAGAAGAGCATAGCCACCACTGTTGGAGGGTCGCGCGATGACAAGCCGGTCGCTTGCGGATGATATGACCGATAGGATCGAACGAGCAGCGTTGCCCGATCGGTCACAGCCGCGGCGGATTATGCTCTGTCGGCGTTATGGGCAGATCAACCTTATAAACGATTTCAAGACGATTAGTGATGTGTTGATGGATCCGGATGTCTTCATCTGGGTTGATATGCAAAACCCCGAAGAAGAAGATATCCAGCTTTTGCGCGAAGAATTCCGCTTCCATCCACTCGCCATTGAGGATGCGACCCGCCACCATGAACGGCCAAAACTCGATGCGTACGACCATTATTATTTTCTGGTCTTTTATGCGATCGGTTACGACTCTGAAAATACACGACTGGTCACGCAGGCGCTCAATCTGTTCGTCGGCGCAAACTATATCGTCAGCATTCACGCCGGGACAATGGCGGTGCTTGACCAGACGCTTGCCCGTTGGCAGCGCAACGAACAGCAGTTCAACCACGGGAGTGGCGGCATCTTGTACGAATTGCTTGATGCAATCGTAGATGACTATTTTCCCGTGATTGATGAACTGGCCGAACGCATCGAGACAATCGAAGAACAAATTTTTGCCCGTTTCCGCGAAGACGTTGTGCGCGATATCTTCGCCCTCAAGCGCGAATTGCTCCATGTTCGTCGCATTGTTGCGCCACAACGCGATGTGCTCAATGTCTTGATCCGCCGCGACGTGCCCATCTTCGAACACACGACCGTTATCTATCTCCAGGACATCTACGATCATATCGTCCGCATCACCGATAGCATTGACACCTACCGTGAGCTACTCTCCAGTGCGCTTGATGCCTTCCTCTCGGTGCAATCAAATCAACTCAACCAGATTGTCAAAGTCCTTACCATCACCTCGATCATCCTGATGTCAGCCGCCCTCATCGCCGGCATCTATGGCATGAATTTTGCCCACATGCCCGAGTTACAATGGCGTTTTGGGTATCTCTGGGCACTTGCTTTAATGATTGCTACTGGAGTAGGTTTTTTGATCTTTTTTCGCTCACGTAAATGGTTATAATTTTAGCACCTGTCGTAGAACGACAGGTGCTAGCAAACGGTAGAACCTCTGCGTCACTTATGGTAGAGTCAGCGTACCTCGTCGGTTAGCGGACGGTCACAAACTCTGGGGCAGCGACAGTCGGCTGGGCCGCGAAGGGGAGATACGCGTACCGAATTTCGGTGATGCGACCTTCGACTTCCGGGCTGACGATGCCACCTGTTTGAGCGCGAATATAATCAATCACGGCATCAACCATCAGCAATTTGGTGTCAACCTGATTGGTTCCGCCCCCAACCGTCGGGTCAGCGCGATCGCCACCCTCAGTGAAGACAAAGTAGCTGTCGCCCCCGCGCACCATAAAGTCATTCGTCACCACGCGATAGACTTTCTGGAGATCGAGCGGCTGGAAGGTAGTGCCTTCGCGAACCTCGACACTCAGCACACGCTCACCACGCTGAGCTGCGACCGGCGGCGTTCCTGTGGGATTGCCCTGAATGGCTGGCAGACGGGTGCGCGCAAACTTGAAGCGCAGACCGGCGACCTGGGCAAAACGTCCCGTCCCGGCAGTTCCGCCCAGGGCGCTGACGCCATTCTCGAGAGCCGCCAAGAGTTGCGCCCCCGTCAGGTCTACCAGAGCCACCGTATTGCCAAAGGGCAAGACTTCGAGCATGCTGCCAATGGTAATATCACCAACCGGGATCGTTGAGCGTAAACCACCACCATTGATGATCGTCACAATCGGAAGGTTCTGAGGATTGCCGCCAAAGCCCAACGCCAGTTCGCGCAGCGCGTCGGCGACGAGATTGCCAAGCGGAGCCTCGCGCTCGCGAACGACCGAGGCGGCGTTACTGAGCAGCACGGTAGTCTCACCAATCTTCGTGCGGCGCAACTCATCAAGCGGACCGGCCAGTTCAGCAATGCGAGTCTCGAAGGCTGCATTGGGCACGATTTCAGCGCCTTCATCCGCGATCAGCTCGCGTCCATCTCTGATTCCACCGGCCCAGACCGGACGGATCAAGGTGTCAGCTGCGACAACCTCGCGGATCTCGTTGGTAGCGGTAAAGCTGACGAGCAGATCGCCCACCCACTTACCATGCTCCCAGTCGGTGACGACGATCACGCTCTTGCCGTCGAGATCTTCAACGACGGTAGGATACGGGCCATCGACCCGAGGGGCCCCGGTGGGTTGCGTACTCTGCGCAGCGCTGAGCAGCGACGAATGCGAGTGACCACCGACGATCAGGTTGAGCCCACGCACACCCTGGGCGAGCGCAACATCATCGAGGTAACTGATGTGGGTGAGGGCAATGACGATTTCACACCCGAGGGTCGTGCGGAGCGCGTCAATCCGCTGTTGAGCCACAGCGATATAATCGCCATTGAAGGTAACGGCCGCACTGGGGCTGCTAATATTGGCCGTATCAGCCGTCGTCAGGCTAAAAATACCAATCTTCTTGCCACCAGTAGTGGTATTATCAATAATCGTCCAGGGGCCCCACTTGCCGCCTGTGACACTGCCTTCTTCATAGAGCGCCGCGAGGGGCGAGGCCGCGCCGGCGGTGATATTGGCGGCGAGAATAGGAAAATTCGCCCCGGCGATGAAATCGGCCAGCACCTGATCGCCCGAGTCAAACTCGTGGTTGCCGATGGCCATCGCGGCATAGCCAAGCTGATTGTAGAACTCAAGATCGGCCTGGCCTTGATACTGGTTAAAATAGAGCGTACCCTGGAAGACATCGCCAGCATCGAGGAAGAGCAGATCGCGTGGAATACCGACAGGAGGTGTATTGTCGGCAATAATCTGATCAAAAAGTGTCTTCCGGCGCGAAACACCGCCAAGGTCCCGGGTAACCCCCGAGGCAATCGTGACACTGGCGGTCGGCTCGATCCGTGCATGATGGTCATTCGTATGCACAATGCGCAGTTGATAGGCTTCGTCACCATTGGCCGCCGTGGCAATTGACCATCCATTGGTAAACTTATAGAGAATAGCCCCGGCACCGAGCGCAACCGTGCCACGCAAAAATGCGCGACGTGACATCCTGGTCATGCTATACTCCCTTTTACTGGTAGGTTTTGATCCCGATAACCATATCGGGGTAGTTCCATGAACCATAATCCTACGTGCCTCATACTAACAAATGTTTGCCGGTTTGTTAAGCTTTTACAAGATTTTGGTTAAGCGATGAGCCAATTCTCCTCTCTTTTGGCGGCAGCCGTCGCGTATGGTGAGACTGATCCTGAACGCCCTTGTCTTATCTGGGAGGCCACGACGATTACCTATGGGGATCTGATCGCAGCTGCCAGGTATTGGACGTTGCACTATCGGCAGCACGGGGTCATCCGTGGCGACCGCGTTGGGCTCTATCTCGCCGGTGGACCGGCTTTTCTCGGCGCGTACCTGGGTGCTCATCTGGCGGGGGCGGCGGTGGTGCTGATCAATACGCAGTATCGCCGGGTTGAACTGGATCATATTCTCGGCGATAGCGAACCCCGCGTGGTGGTGTGTGATGCCGAAGGGGCAATGCATCTGGGGGAACTCGCTGCACGACCCTGGGCGCAATTGCTGACCGACCCGACCCGGCTGAAGCCTGCGCTCGTTGAGCTCGCGCCAGGCACCTTGCCTCATCACCGTGGCGAGCATACCGTCGATGATCCGGGCTCAATGAGCGACCCTGAGGGGCAACTGGCTGCTGCCCTTGAGCAGCATGCACCGTTGTCGATCAACGAGGAACTGCCCAGGCCCGAGGATCTGGCGATCCTCGCCTATACCTCGGGGACGACAGGGCGCTCGAAGGGGGCGATGCTGACCCATGGTGGCCTGATTGCCAATAGCGAGGCGGTGTGTACGGCCTGGAACTGGCAGGCGAGTGATCGCTTGCTGCTCGTGCTGCCGCTCTTTCATATTCACGGGCTTGGGGTTGGCGTGCATGGCACCCTGTTGCGCGGGGCGAGTCTGGTGCTGCGGCCCCGGTTTGAGCCTGAAGAGACGTTGGCGACGCTGCGCGAGGGGCGGTGTACGATGTTTTTTGGCGTACCGACGATCTATACCCGACTAATCGACACCGTTGGGGCGGGCGAGGCGCTGCGCGACGCAGGCAAGCATGTCCGGCTCTTTGTCTCAGGCTCGGCGGCGCTCAGCCCGCAGACCTTTGCCGATTTTGCGGCGCTGGCCGGTCAGCCGATCCTTGAGCGGTATGGCATGACCGAGACCGGGATGAACCTGACGAACCCGTATGCGGGCGAGCGTCGTCCGGGCAGTGTGGGCGGCCCCTTCCCAGGACAAGAGGCGCGCATTGTTGAGGTACAGAGTCGGCAGCCAGTGTCGGCGGGCACAATTGGCGAAATTCAGGTGCGAGGGCCACACGTCTTTGCCGGCTACTGGCGCAACCCGGCGGCGACCGCCGAAGTGCTGGGCGAGGATGGCTGGTTTAGCACCGGCGACCTGGGTCATTGTAGCGCCGATGGCTACTATACGATCACCGGGCGTGCCAAAGAGTTGATCATCAGCGGGGGCTACAATATTTATCCGCGTGAGGTCGAAGAGGTGCTGCTGGATCACCCTGGCCTTGCCGAGTGTGCCGTCTTTGGACTGCCTGACGCGACCTTTGGCGAACAGGTCGTTGCAGCAGTTGTGCCTCGTGATCCGGCCAATCCCCCGACAGATGCCGAACTCGAACATTTTTGCCGTGAACGGCTGGCGGCCTACAAACGCCCCCGCCAAATCCGGCTTCTCACCGCCTTGCCACGCAATGCGATGGGCAAAGTCCAGAAGCACGTGCTCAAGCAAGAACATGCAGGATAACAACGATGAAACGTCTCGCTTCAGCCGCTTACACCCTACCAGTCACCATCGGCCTGCTCCTTACCGTTGGCCTGGTCGCCACGTTGCGTTTGCCTGACGAGCGGGTCGCAATGCAGCGGGTTGCCGCAACCCAGGCGACCCAGTGCCTACCAACCGTACCGCTTGATGATCCAGCGTGGGACGAACCGACCGCACGCCTCTTTACGGCCAATGCACCACCCGCGACAAGCCTGGTCAATGTCACATCCGCACCGGCACCAGCCGCGAGCGAAACAACAACCAGTGCAGCATCGGCCTATCCCGATACGCTGCTGCTCTACAGCAACGGCTGGTACGGCGAACCACTGAGCAGGGCGGCGCAAGAGCTTGGGCTTGATCTGACGCCAGACCAATTGCAAACGCTGGAACAAGCGGCGATCCTTCACGGCGTCAATACCCGCCTCTTGCTGGTGATGGCCGTGCTTGACCAGGCTACACCGGCGCACGACGAAGCGGCGTGGCAGCGCTGGCTGGCGGTGCAGATTGCCCGTACGCGGGCAGCGCTTGGCCCGCATGCAGGTGCCTATGTGTATGTAGGCGATTGTGAGCACGGCGCGATCATGCCCGTCAGCCAGACGGCTGAACTCGGGTTGGCCCTGTTGCTGAGCCCACTGACGCAAGATGGCAACGTCGCACCGTGGCAAGAACGCTTTCTGACGCTCTATCGCGCCCATTTCGGCGATCCGACGGTCGACGAATTTGTGCCGCAGCAGACCCGCGAGCCGTTCTTGATCCGCCCTTACAATGTTCCCTTGCTCTCGCGGGCCTACTATGACCACACCTACCCATCGGTTGACAACAACAAAAGCCCGAACATCCCTGGGATGCTGGATTACCTAGGTCGCACGACAACTTCGTACGACACGCACGACGGAGACGACTTTGGCATGCCGATTGGCACACCGATCATCGCCCCGGCGGGCGGCCTGCTCTACAACCGGCTCCCGAGTGGCGCCAGCGACGGCGGCCTGATCATTGTTAGCGGAGCGTATGAAATAGTCATCTGGCACATGAGCGCGGTCTACATCGGCCAGCCGGGATCGCAGGTGGGGGTGGCGGTTACGCAGGGGCAAACGCTTGGCTTGAGCGGCACTGCGGGCGGGCTACCGCATATCCACTTTGAAGTCCGCTACGGTGGTCGCCAGACCAACCCGATGGGGTGGTACGGCGGAGGGCCTGACCCGTGTCCGCTCGGGCCTGGGCCTGGCGGAGCGTACAAAGGCTGCGTAGCAAGTGTCTGGCTCTGGCTTGACCAAGAGCCGCCGGGGGTACCAGAACCCACACCAACGGCGACCCCATCGCCGACCGTGACTGCCGAGCCCTCGCCGACCCCGTCGCCCACCGTAGCCTCTTCGCCGACCGCGACGCCCACCGTGACCCCATCGCCCACGGCGACGCCAGAGCCAGTGGTGCAACCGGTGCTTGCCTTGAGTGCCAGCGAAGTTACGCCGGGCAGCGAGATTCTGGTTCAGGGAACTAACTTCGAGCCATACAGCGAACTACGGCTGAGCATTAACGGCAGCGACTTGGGCATCGTCGCCAGCCTGGGCGACGGCGAAGTCGAACTGATCCTTGTCACCGACCCGAGCGCGAGTGACGGCTACTACCGCGTTGAAGTACGGGCGAGCGGCATGGTGAGTGGGGAGACCGGGACTGCGCAGGCGCGGGCGATCTACAAACTGAACAGCAATGGAGCAACACACAGCGTCGGCCCGGGGGCGATCATCCGCTTTGCCGTGCCACCCGACATTGTGCCCTACGCGCACGAACCGTTTACGTGGATGCCGGTGATCAGGAGGTAGGGCGATTGGCGATTGAGCGCAGCGTATCTCGACAGTGTGGAACAAAAGTTTCCCGGTCGCACCGCCGACCACGAATATTGGTAACGAATAAACGAATATGGGCGGCTCTGTGCAGGATTCTCGTTCCTTCGTGGCCCCATTCGTGGAACGCCTCAAAAATAATTGGAATAAGGAGATCCTGTGCTACTCTACTATCTAGACTTGATCGGCGTGGCGGTCTTTGCGGCAAGTGGCGTGCTGGCGGCGCGTGATCGTCAGCTCGATATTTTTGGGATGATCATTGTGGCAACCCTGACCGCGATTGGCGGTGGCACCATCCGCGATCTCCTGCTCAATCGCCATCCCATCTTCTGGATCGTTGATACGTGGTACCTCACCACGATCATTGCAGCGACGCTCGTGACCATCCTCTACCTGAGGTGGCGGCCAGCCCCCGGGTTCCTGTTCTTGATTGCCGATGCGCTCGGGCTGGCCCTGTTTGCTATGTCGGGAGCCACACTGGCCTTTGCGGCCAACCACGCCCCGATGATCGTGGTCATCATGGGTACAATGACGGGCGTAGCGGGCGGCGTGCTGCGCGATGTCATCACGGCGCGCGTGCCACTGATCTTGCAACGCGAAATCTACGCAACGGCAGCGATCAGTGGCATTGTGCTCTACCTGGCTCTTGACTACTTTACCGTTGCGCACGACATCGCCTTCTGGTCAGGCTTTGGCCTGATCGTCGTCTTGCGCGTGCTCGCGATGCGCGGCAACCTGCATTTGCCGGTCGTGCGGGTAGCGTAGGGGCCCAGCAACAACAAACATAGCTCTGAACCGGCCTACGCCAATGTGATGAGGCCAGCAAGATAACCTTGGCTGACCATGAGCCAAGCCGTGTACGGCAACGGCAAAAGATGCACTGCTCGTCAACGGGGTCGCCAATGAGGAAATTGCTCATCGTCGGTGGTTGCCGTAAGTTGAACCAGACCGCCGCCCTCCAGGTTCTTGATATAGAGATCGTAACTCCCACTTGAGGAACCAGCAACGCTACGGTTAGAGATAAAAGCGATCCGCGTTCCGTCAGGCGACCATGAAGGCTGATCATCATCAGCCTGATGAGGCGTAAAGAGGCGCGTCTGCCCAGTTGCAAGATCAAGAATATAGATATCTTTACTGCCTCGTCGGTTGCTGCGAAAAGCGATGGCTTCACCTGAAGGCGCCCAGGCAGGATACGCATCAAGGTGACAACTCCCAATTCTAAAGAATTGGGCTTCTCGGTTCATCCGGCAACCTATCGGCCACCGTCCCCGAGGGCGGT
>NZ_RYFF01000152.1 GCF_004138165.1 Candidatus Chloroploca sp. Khr17 | reverse complement strand
ATCGCCACCGGTAGGTAGACGGTATGCTTCGCCGGGCTCAGGGTGAGTCGCCAAGCGGTTGCCGCTAGCGGCACCACCTGTCCGCCTGCCGTGACTGCACTCTGACCGTGCTCACCATCATCCACAAGCGTGATCGCGGTCGTTGCGGCATCGGTGCGCGCCCGCAATTGGATCTGCGCGAGGGGTACCTGCCCCGTGGGGCGCTGGGCATTGAGCGTGCCCTGCGCCAGGATGATTCGTCCGGCGATGGGGTCAACCACCTGCTGGAGCGAGCGTTCGAGGGTGGCATCGCCCGTCACGGCGAGCACCTCGAATACGGTCGGATCGAAGGCCAGGGTGACGGCGGCCCCATCCAGTCCGGTCGGCGGCGCGTGTACCGCCACGTCCAGGGTCACGCTCGCCCCGGCGGTGAGGTTCGGCACGACCTGCTGCGCCCGGATCACCGAGTGACTGGGACGCGGTTCGGCGGGTGAGGGGTCCGCAGCCCCCACCGCGTTGAAGTGCTTGGCGAGGAGCGAGAAGTCGCGCAGGTTGATAACTCCATCGCCGCTGAAGTCGGCCCGCCCATCGTAGCCCGTACTGCCGCTGCTCCGCCCGAAGGTGCTCGCGAGCACCGAGAAGTCGGGCAACGAGACGCGATTGTCATTGTTGGCATCGCCCGAGGGCAGCGGCCCGATGGTCATCGTCGTTGTGTCGCCGCTCAACTCCTGCGTCACCTCCGCCCGCAGCGTCTGGGGATGCTTGACGCTCAGGGTATAGGCTCCGGGGGCGAGACCTTCGATCTGGAAGCGACCGGCCTGGTCGAGGGTTGGGGTGCCCTGATAGACCGGCGTGCTGCTTCCCGCCGGGCGCAGCGTCACTGCGAGTGGCAAGCTCAGGCGTGGGTCCGGGGAGCGGGGCTCGCCTTCGAGTTGCACCTGCACCTGCACGGCCATGCCATCGCGCACGGTGAGCGTAGTGGGCACCAGCGGCCCGAGCACCGAGGCTCCGTTGGCGGTGACATCGGTCTGGCGGTCGGCGGTGCGACTGAACTGGATCGAGGTGCCGTCGGGGGCGGCCTGGCGGGCACGGAAGGTAACGGTGGCAAAGTGGAAGGTGCCCTGGGGGAAAGGTTGCTTCAAGACGCTGCGCACCATGTCCAGCTGACCGGGGGTCTGATTGATGCGCCAGATCAGCTCGATCGGGAAGACCGGGTTGGGCGTCACGGAAACCACGTCGAGGACAGTTGGGTCAAAGTCGAGGAAGAAGGCCGCGCCGTCAATCGGCTGGGTGTCGCTGC
>NZ_RYFF01000029.1 GCF_004138165.1 Candidatus Chloroploca sp. Khr17 | reverse complement strand
GTATTGTGTTTGGTGATCAATCCGTCCAAGCCGTTTTCGTAATCGTTGTTGGTCAACGGTACGGATTTGGTCAAGGACAATATATCCTTGTCTTCCCTGAAAACAGCAGGAAACCCTACTTGGATAGGGACGAGATTTGGTGGTCATTGGTGCAATAATGACTGTTCGGATATTGTCATTCATTTCATCTGGAGAAACGACGAGACACGGTCGTATCTTCTGAATTTCCACACCGATGGTTGGATCAAGGTCAATCAGAAACACGTCAAACCTCGTTATTCCCACGTCCATTCCTCCTCATCCCAGGTAGAAGCAGTGTGTGTGCTCGGGTCGAGAAGAACATCGTCATTATTGGTGGCCATTTGACGAAATTGTTCTGCCCATCCTTCTCGTGATCGTCGAGCAGCGCGCAAGATTAACTGGTCGCCTTGTACTTCCATCTCGAGATCTTTTGTGAGACCGATTTGGTCAAGGAGAACCTTCGGGATGCGGATGCCCTGCGAGTTTCCGATTTTGACCAGGCGTGTCTTGATGACGTTGCTCATCTCATTTACCCCTTCCTCTGATGTGGTTACATTGTATGTACTTCTGGTGCGAAAGTCAAGAATATAGAGCCGACCAGCAGGTACAGCCATTCCAGGTTGGCGGAACGCATGGCGGCCCAACGCTGGGCGTCAGGTGCGCTGCTGGCAGGCGTGATAGATCGCGGTGAGCGACGGCACGCGACAGGCGTGAAAACAACCGCCAGGTTATACCCGGTGATTCCTCGGCAATATAAATCACGCTATGCCCATCGTGACGAAGACGGCCAACGATTTTATCCGTGATAGGATAGATAATATCCGAACGAAGCGTATCAGCGGCAAAGGCAAAAGCAGCAAAGATCGCCTCTTTCGTTAGGCGTGGATGCGCTTCAAGCATGAGGTCAATCGTCTCACCCGCAGCAAAACGGCCAAGAGAGGGTGAAGATTATCGACAAACAAAAGTACGCTTTTATGCACTGAACGGGTTGTATGCGACACAATCCTTGTTCATCAGAGGCTTTTAACCTGAGGGCGGCCCAACGACAAGCGTCACCTGCTGGCGCGATGTCCAACGAAACCTTGCCTGAATTACCAACAAGCTGTGAACCCACACAATTCGGGCCTGAAGGCGCAAAGCGCCAGTCGGGTGTATGCGGTTGTTGGGCGCGACACGTAATTACCTAGTGCAGAGACAAGGTAGTGTATAGGATATCGGCAAAACAGGAGCGCCAAAACCCCTTTTCTTTAACATCCTAGTTTGGCCGTTTTTGCCATATCCGAATAGGTCTACATCTCCCATCTTGACAAACTTAAACGAACACTGTAAGATTATCTTAATAAACTTACAGTGTTAGTTTATATAGAGAACCATGTCACCACGCCCTCACAACCACGAAAGACATCCCAATTTACAGACCGCCATCAAAGAGGCGGCCTGGAAGCAGATTGCCGAACTGGGTGCAACTGCGCTCAACCTACGCGGCATTGCCCGTGCCTTGGGCATTGCCGCTCCATCCATTTATAACTACTTTCCTAACCGTGACGATTTGATCACAGCCTTGATCATTGACGCGTTCGCTTCTCTGGCCGATTCCCAGGCAGCGTCCATCCTTTCAATCTCTGAGCAGGAACATGGGAGGCGCCTGTTTGCTCTGGGTATCAACTATCGTGAATGGGCTATCGCGAAACCCGAACGCTACCAACTCATTTTTGGCACTCCTCTGGCCGGTTACGTAGCGCCGTTAGATATCACTCAGCCAGTGGCAGGGCGTTCCCTGGCTGTGCTCATGAATGTTCTGATGGCTGGGCACCTCGCCGGAAAATTGCGCCCTGAAACGGGTCACGCCCTATCACCGCAACTCCAAGCCATGTTTGCCGACTGGCAGCAGCAGCGCGGCGCCGCCGACGAACAGGTGCAATTCCTGGCGCTTTCGATCTGGGGGCACGTGCATGGCCTGGTCTCGGTCGAAATCGGTCAGCAGTATCCACCCTTCATCACCAATCCTGGCGAGATTTATCGCCATGCGCTTGGTTTGATGATTATTCGGTATTTTCCAAATTCAGAATAAAAGGAGCAAAATCGTGACGACCAAAACAGATTATAAGGTTACCGCATCCATTTTTATGGCATTTTTCCTGCTGATTGTGGTGGGGAATCTCATGCTCGCCAGTTCATTCAACTTCCCCGACATCCTCCGCGAGAGTCCTGAAGCGCGGTTTACGCTGTTCCAGAACAACCAGGGGACCATTATCCCAACCTATTACATCATGGGCTTCACCTCCATTTTGCAGATATTCATGGCTGTCGCCATGTATCATCTGACGAAAAAGGGCCGCATGCTAGACTTGTTTGCCCTGACTGCGGGAGTGCTTTCTGGCGTTTTTCAGGTGTTGGGCTTCTTCCGTTGGGTTATCCTGATTCCCATGTTGTCCAGCGCGTACGCCGCCAGCGAAGTATCATCTGAAGTGATTTTCTTCCTGGAAAAGTTCGCCAACACCTACTTTGGCATGACGGTGGGTGAACATTTGGGTTCACTGTTCACCGGCTTGTGGCTGATTATGCTGGGGGGCATCCTTGTGCAAAACAATACCTTTGACAAGAAACTTGCCTGGCTCGGGTTGATCTCAGGTGTAGCGCTTTCCATGCAGAGCTATGAATCGGTTAATGCCAGCGCGCTCAGTTTCCTGGGAGACATTGCGATTGCCCTATGGGCGTTATACGTGGTCTGGGCGCTAATCGTAGCCATCATGCTCTTCCAAAAAGAGGATGAAACCAGTCTGCAACCGGTTCATTGGGGCGTCTGGCTCTTGGGTGTCGTGCTCTATCTTGCAAATGTCATTCCATCCTTGTTATAAGGAATCATGGATTAGACGCTGAAACGCACTCTTTCCCGCCAAGATTTTCTCAAATTTGCTGGCGTAACCCTGGCTGATCAGGCAAACTGCCGTCGTGGCGGGCCAGGAGTTGGATCGCGCCGAGGGAGGACTCCTGGGTGCGCTCGGCCAGCCCGCGCACCTGCATGGCTTCGGTCATCTGCTGGCGTAACAGGGTCATCGCACACCTCCTCTCGGACGACGAGTACCGATAGAAGGAATGGTGCGCGATCAGCGCAGCATGGGCAAGCAGGGAAAGCCGATCACGCCGACCGCAGCCCCCTGCGCAGAGCGCTTCGTTCAACGACCATGCATCAGGCGCCGCTGGTGGCATGTGGAGCGAGACGAGGCTGGGGACGCTGGCAAGCGGAAAAAGTCGCGCCCAGGTTTCGGGCCGCGCAGGTTACATTAAGTTGACCGTACCCGTGCTATACTGAACGCATCAGCAAGGAGGTCAGCCATGGAGAATCGAACCAATGCCGATTGGATCACCGCCTTTGCCGCCTATCTGACGCGGCGCTTTCCTGACCGAGCTACGACCAAGCATTATGTGAGTGATCTTCAGATCTTTATCCGCGCCCAGCCCAAGCCGTTGGCAAGCGTTACGCGGGCCGATATCGATACCTTTGTCGATGCCGAGCGTGCGCGCGGCTGTGCCCCGGCCACCGTGAAACGTCGGGCCGCCTCCCTCACCACCTTCTTTGCCTTCCTCGCCGACGAACTCGGCGAGCCCCAGCGCCTCAATCCCGTCTGTATGCGCCGCCACGCCGGGCGCCAGCCCCAGCTCTTGCCCCGCGACCTCTCCGACCAGGAGGTCGCCGCCTTCCTTGCCGTGCTCGCCACCCTGCGTGACCAGGCCATGGTCTGCCTCATGCTCTACGCTGGCCTGCGCGTTGGCGAGGTCGCCAGTCTCCGCTCGATCGACCTCACCCTCCCCGACGACTCTCAGGACCTCATCCGTCTGCGCGTCCTTGGCAAGGGCCGCAAGGAGCGCCTCGTCTATCTGACCCCAACCCATGCGCAGTCCCTGCGCGCTTTCCTCCAGACCGCTCCGCCCGTCCCGCCCGACGCGCCCCTGTTCCGCAATCGCTTTGGCCGTCCCCTGAGTGTGGCCGGGATCGAGGAGCGGGTGACCCACTATGCCCAGCAGTGTGGTGTCGCGGTCACGTGCCATCGCCTACGCCACACCTATGGGCGCTGGATGGCCGAAGGCGAGATGCCTGTGTTGGCGCTGAGCCGCTTGCTCGGCCACGCGCACATCCAGACCACCCAGCGCTACATCGATGGGGCCGACCCTCAGGTGCGCCGCAGCTACGAAGCGGCCATGGCCCAGCAGCCGGCACCGGTTCCGCCCAGCCTCCCACCGCCGGATCTGTCCGCCTTCCTTCCGGAGCCCGGCCCGGCGACGGTTACCCGCCCCGCGCTCGCGCTGCCCGATGGCAGCGACTGGCTGCCCGAGGCGCCTGCGGCGATTCGGCAGGGCACGCTGGCGTGGTTGCACCACCAGCAGGGCTGCTGGAAGCCGAGCCAGCGCCGCGAGCACTCCATCCAACGGCTGCGCGAGTTGCGGGTCTTTTGGGTGTGGCAGCTGGCCCACCGGCCCCTGACGAGCTGGGCCGAGCTGAGCACGCGCGACATTGCGGCCTTTCAGGAGGCCGAACTGGCCCGCGGTCTCCGAGCGAAGTCGGTTAAAACGCTGCTGGATCGGGTCTATGAAGTGCTGCGGTATCTGGCCGAGCGCGACGAGGTCAGCAGCCTCCCGCTGCGTCCGGCCCTGGCCCTGCCCGAGCCGCTGCCCCGCCACCTCACCCCCGCCGAGGTGGTCGTGATCGAGACCCGGCTGGCCGAGCAGGCCAGCGCAAACCCGGACGCCGCCACACTGCTGGATCAGGCGCTCTATTACCTTCTGTGCCACGCTGGGCTGCGGATCAGCGAAGCGCTCGACCTGCAGGTGCAAGATCTGGATCTGAGCGCGCGCCGGGTGCGCGTGCGCGAGGGCAAGGGGCGCCGCGATCGGGTAGTCTACCTGAGTGAGCCGGCGCTGAGCGCCCTGCTGCGCTATCTGCCTACCGTGCCCCACGCTGCCGGCGATCTGGTGCTGAGCCGGGCGGGGCTCCCGCTCGGTGATGCCCAGGCATGGGCGCGCATCCGGGCGTTGGGTCAAGCCGCCGGCGTGGCAGGAGTCTCCCCCCATCGCTTGCGCCACACCTACGCCACCCAGTTGCTCAACCACGGGATGAGCCTGGAAGGACTGCGTGGGTTGATGGGGCACGCCAGTCTCGATACGACCTTGATCTATGCCCATCTGGCTGACAGCACACTGGAACAGCAGTACCGCACGGCGATGGAACAACAGACCGCCCGGGTAACCGACGGGCGTGTAACCGACGGGCGTGTAACCGACGGGCGTGTAACCGACGGGCGTGTAACCGACGGGCGTGTAACCGACGGGCGTGTAACCGAATTGGTCAACTCAATGTAACGCCAGCGGCGTCAGGTGCATGCGATGTTGGGCGGCTGGTTGACGGATGAGGATCGGCTTTGGGGCGTGCTGATGCGCTGATTGCCGATCGCCAGCCGATTATGTCTTCGTAGCGACGGGCCTTTGAGGATGCGAATCTTCCGGACTGTACGCACCATCATCTTGCCATCCTAATCCGATCGCTTGCGTATTCGGATATTGCCTGGACTAATCACCGTAAATGCGCCGATCATCTCAGCCCCGTGTGCCGTGATGGCAGCTGATACGATTGTTGCTTTGGTATCAGGATGCAATCCGTCTAACCGAACGAAAATCACGCCCTGTGTGACCTGATTCAGCCGATACACCAATTCGCCAAAGTCTTTATCGCGTGTGGCCAGGATGGCGTCTTGCTGGTTCGCCAACGCCAGGATCACCTCGTCCGTGATACCTGGCGATTCCTCGGCAATATACACGACCATATGACCATCTTGCCGCAGGCGGTCCACAATGGGCTTGTCAATCCCCTCGTCAGCCAGCAGATTCATGCCGCTTTATCCGTGATAGGATAGATGATATCCGAGCGAAGCGTGTCCGCCGCAAAAGCAAAGGCGGCAAAGATCGCTTCTTTGGTCAGGCGGGGATGAGCTTCCAGCATCTGGTCGATCGTCTCGCCCGCCGCAAAACGATCCAGAAGCGATTCCACCGTAATACGAGTCCCGGTTATAATCGGCTTTCCCATCATCATTGCTGGATCTGCGGTGATAAGTCTATTATTCATTGTTATTATCCTTTCTGTATGGTAGCCATGATGCTCCATCCGAGCATATTCATCGTAACGTATGATGCTTCGCTGAATATGCTCGCCTCAATCCATCATCTACAAGTGCAAGCACGCCAAGGACGATAATACTCTCTCCAGGACCAAAACCAAACATCCCAAGTGTCCCCATGACGGCAATAGCGACCCCGAGACCGATGAGCAGGAGGTGAATGATCGATGGGATGTTCATTGAACGCGCTCCTTGGAGCGGTACCGGAGAGCGGTTTGGTCGTTTTGCCTGGTGTGGAGATCTACCGCATCAGGAAGGCTTAAACGCAAACTGACCAAACCTGTTTCCGCCTCCTTATATTCCTCCGCCTGTAGGGTATCATTGTACCATACGCCGCGATGATAGGAGCCATCGAAGGCTGAACGGTTCTGGCCATCGCATACGTGGCGGCGGTACTTAGGCTGCCCAACACGGTACCGAACTGCCTGGCGAGGGCATGGAGGGCTGAGGTTGCCGCCCAACGGGAAGCGTTAGGTGCGCCGCTGGCGGGCGTGTGAAGCGGCACTGGCGTGTTGAGCGACAAGCGCCAGCAAACTGCGGCTACCGCCCGATAAATCGAATGTCACCAGGAGCGCCAGGACGACGCAGGAGAAGTGCGGCGCCGTCGAGATCGGTTATAGGTAGCCGTAGTTTGTGGGTAAAACGAGCCCAGGTTAAGGCCGCGCCAGCGGCGTCAGGTGCACAGCGGTGTTAGGCAGCAGATTTGCGAATATATCGGGATTTGCTATCTTAGTAAGAAATATATTCTGATCTGTTTTCAGATATTTGCGCTGCGAATTGTGCTGCTATGCCGCGCGCAGGATCGCATCTTGAATGCTTGGAGGGAAACTGACCGGGATAAAGTGTGTCGTTGGATATAAATAATCTTCACCAGACTCGTCAATTACCCGCAATAATCCATGCGTTGCTGCGGTGTCATCCGAGATGACCTGATAAATCTTCCTGCACTCAAGCGCAGCCGAATAATCTGCATTATTAATGCAAATGACGAATGTGGTGTCTGGTTGTTGTACTTGCATATGACTCCTCTTTAATCAAGTAGATACTTGATCTTGACTTCCTTCCGACCAAAACCGGTTGCTTCATACCAATGAAGTTCTGCTTGATGCGTTGTTCCGTCTGCAAGAGCAATAGTCGCAATGCCTTTTTTCTTTCGCCACTTGGCTTTGCCGTAGACTTTTCGTAGCCTTTCTACTTCGCGAATGCCTGTATTGGTGGCGATTGTCTCGATATTTTGTATTTCACTAATAATATCAAAATGCATTGGATGGCGTATTGTGTAACTCCGAAAAACACGATGCCATTATACCATAAGGGGGTCTAGGTGAAAGGCCTACACCTATTCTGGGTGTTGTCTATCCTGACGGCAAAAAGAGGCAGTAGATGTTAATATTTTTTTGTTGGTCTCGTTTTATTGATAATCGCACATAATTAACCATGTATTATGTAGTAGTTTTTTGATAGGTGATATACATAAGAACTGCAGTGATTTAGCGGGGCATTTCGAGTTTACTAGCACAAGCAATCAGGTTTGCTCCTGCTGCCTAACGTTCGAGCTAAGCGGAGCGCCAACGGCAGGCCACCAGCCCGGGCCTGGTGGCCTGCCGTTGGCGCTCCGCTTGAGCGAGTGGTTAGGCGTCGCTGACGGAGCCATGTGCAAGCTGGAGTTTCATTCCTTCGTGCGAGGCCACAAAGCCAAGAGATTCATAGAAGCGAATGGCGTCGGGGCGGGACTTGTCTGAGGTGAGTTGGACCATACGGCAACCGCGTTCGCTTGCACGTCTGATAGCCCAAGTGAAGAGTTGTCTTCCAACCCCGGCAGACCTGGCCTCGGCGGCCACTCGGACGCCTTCGATGAGTGCGCGCCATGAGCCTTGGTGAGTGAGGTATGGGATAAACGTAAGCTGTAGAACGCCAATGATCGTCGCCCCTTGCTGGGCCACAACCAGCTCATTGTTCTCGTCTTCGGCGATAGCCTCGAACGCTTGCACATAGCTGCGCGCGAGGGGAGTGGACAGTACTTCCCTCTGGCTTCCTAGTGGATCGTCGGCGAGAAGCTGAACAATGCGCTCCAAGTCGGTCCGGATTGCTTTGCGAAATTTGATGGTGGATTCATTCATTGGTGGAACTGCGCAGAGTGTGTATTGCGACGCCCAACGCCGGGCTTCAGGTGCGCCGCTGGCAGGTTCGATAGTGGGCACGGCTGACGGCATACGACGGCTTTGTAAAAAAACGCCAGGTTACGGGACGCGCCAGCGGCGTCACCTGCGAGCCGTTGTTGGGCAGGCGGACTGACACCAGAGGCGCATTTACCGCAGAACAACGGCATATATTTGTGTTTACTGTCAATGATTGATCGCTCCCCGCAACGATTATGGCGCGGAATCGTACCCGTGCGGTTGACGATAATTACCACAATGATCGACGATATGCAGCTTTACTTACTAACACTTTAATCTGTTTTATATGCTAAAATAATATATATTTTTGTATATGCCTTCGATCGTTTAGGTATCTAATCCAAGGCGACGCCGTGCTTCTTCCGCCGGGATGCGTGCCTGCTCCTGCGACCGTGC
Source organism: Candidatus Chloroploca sp. Khr17 (assembly GCF_004138165.1). Classification (GTDB taxonomy): domain Bacteria; phylum Chloroflexota; class Chloroflexia; order Chloroflexales; family Chloroflexaceae; genus Chloroploca. Next base: position 71,783 of record NZ_RYFF01000029.1, on the reverse strand, counting down.
CTCAAGCAACGCCATCAGCGCACTATTCTGGCGTGTTCGCGCAATTTCATCGGCGAAATCGTCATGCTCCTCATCGTCTTCCACTACTGAGCGAAGCAAAAAGACTTTCCCATTGGGCAGTCGAAGCAAGACACCATCGTCAGTTGCAAGATCGAGCAGTTCTTCCACCGCATCGACGACACGCGTAAGGTCTACGGTTTTCATAAGATATACTCCTTGCCACGAATGTAGAGCCGATGATGCTCTTTCCAGCCCACCGCTTTGACCAGAACCACACGGTCACTGACTTCCACATCATAGAAGATCCGGTACTTCCCGACACGGACTTCCCAGCGGGCCAGCGCATTGGGTTCCATTGGCTTCCGATTCCGCACCTCGCGGAGCGGTTCGTGGGTGAGTTGCGTTTCAATCGCGGTGACGATCAATCCCCGTTCGTATTTGGTAAAATAGGCGATATCTTCGATCGCGCTATCCGTGTACTCGATAGAGTATGCCACAGGTCGTACCTTCGCATGCATGGTCGCCAACGAAAGTATACCATAGAGCCGAGCACACTACGGCGCGTCCAGCCTCAGGGAGTGCGCGAAGAGGGTATATTGTTTACTCTTATCCTGATATTTTATTTCTAGGGTAAGGTATTTCCGGATGGAGTGTATATGGTTTATGATAACCTCATACACGTTGTCAGCACCGAGCCGTATGCGGAACGACTCATGAACCATACCCTCAATAGCTGTTTACCATGGAAGGGCGTTACGGGTTGCGGGCCGCCCAACATGAAATAGACGGCGATTCGTCCACCTATGCCTACACTACACGGCGATCCGACCACCTATGGCTGTATTTTAACATACTATGCTGCGAGTTTGCCGTCCCTGCTAGTCTTCTATCGTGCTACATGGCGCTATTGCCATCTATACCTGCCGTACCTGTGCTACACGGCACTTTTGCCATCTATACCTGCCCTACCCGTGCTACGCGGCGGATTTGCCGTCTATGTCCGTCTTCTGTCAGGCGCGACCCTATCATCATATGATCTGGCGTTATCACCCGTATCCTTTACGCCATTCAGACGGTAGAGATCATGACAACTTCTTGAATACTGAAAGTCAATGGGCATGTCCGAATCACCCCATCCCCCCAAACTCCTTGATCAGGTGCGGGCTGCATTGCGTCGCAAACACTACGCGCTCCGCACCGAAGAAGCCTATGTTGGATGGATTCGTCGCTTCATCCTCTTTCATGGGACGCGCCATCCCCGCGAACTGGGGGCCACTGAAGTGAGCGCGTTTCTTACCCATCTTGCCGTGGAAAGTGAGGTCGCGGCTTCGACTCAGAACCAAGCCCTGAGTGCGTTGCTTTTCCTCTATCGCGAGGTGTTGCTGCAACCACTGAGCGAGGATCTGAGGATTACCTACGCAAAACGTCCCACCTATCTCCCCACGGTACTGAGTCGTGAGGAGGCACGGGCCGTCCTCGCCACTTTGTCTGGCAAGCAGCACTTGATGGCGAGCCTCCTGTATGGCAGTGGTTTGCGGCTGCTCGAGTGTCTCCGCTTACGGGTCAAAGATCTTGACTTCGATCAGCGTCAGTTGATTGTGCGCCAAGGCAAAGGGGCCAAAGATCGCGCGACATTGCTCCCTGATCAACTCCATGCAGCGCTGCGAACGCAAATCACGCACGTCCAGAGTATTCATCAACGGGATGTGCGCGAAGGCTTTGGTGAAGTCGAGTTACCCTTTGCGCTTGACCGCAAATTGCCCAATGCAGCACGCGAACTTGGTTGGCAGTACCTCTTTCCTGCGTCCCAACGCTCAACAGACCCACGTTCGGGAACGATCAGACGCCATCACCTCGACGAGAGTGTGCTTCAGAAGGCGGTGCGGCGCGCTGCGCAGCAACTCCAGATGACCAAACGCGTCACCTGCCACACCTTCCGCCATAGTTTCGCCACCCACTTGCTTGAAGCTGGCTACGATATTCGCACCGTGCAGGAGTTGCTTGGACATGCCGATGTGCAGACGACCATGATTTACACCCATGTCCTGCAACGTGGACCTGGTGCGGTGCGTAGCCCACTTGATACCTAAAGGCGATCTTCGCGATGGCGCTGGTCTTCAAGGTGCCAAAGCTGCTCGGCTTTGCGGCGCAGGAGGCGGTCACCGGGGCGCGGACGATGCTGCGTCTGGTTGAGCGAGCGACCTTTGCGACGGTGATGGCGGGTGGTGCGGCTGGTGCCGCCGCTGGCGCAAGTGCGAGCAGCAGTCCCGCTGCCGCGACCGTCGCCGTTGAGGTGCGCGGCGCATCCGCAGGCTTCGCGAGCGGGGCTCGCCCGGAATGGGATGGGCCGTCCTTCGGGGCCAGCGCGACCCGCGCCGCGTTGCCGCCGCCCTCCGGGCCGAGCGGAGCGAGGGCGTCTCGCCCTCGCTCCCAGGAGAGGTGTGCGCAGTTACGGTTCCCTCTACCGCTGGCGCACCGGTGTGTTCCAGCTTCCGACGACCCCGATGGCCGAGCGCGCTGCTTCGGCGCCGAGGCCCCAGACGACGAGGGCGAGGTAGTCAACGACGGCGTTGCTGCCAAAGGTCGGGTTGTTGGTGTAGAGCTGCACGAAGCCGGTCAGGCTTAGGAGGATGAGCACGGTGGCGGTGACGACGATTTTGAAGGTGACGAGCCGCATGTGTGCGCCTAAGAACATCCAGCGCAGTCCATCAAGCCACGTTGTCAGAACTGTGCGTACCGTTTCCCGGAACTTGCTCCAGAGGGTGGGTTGGGGAGGGGCGCTGTTACGCGATGCATGTGTGACCGGAATTCCCAAGAGGCTTGTGAGGTGTTCGGCGTTGGTGGTGTTTCCCGCCACTGGGCGCTCGGATTGAGCTTGCGTCGCTTTGTTGCGTGCTGCATTGCTTCGCTGACGATGGGTTTGTTGTACTAACTGCTGTTTTGTTGCGATAATGCTCGCTACGGTGTGCCTTGCTTCATCGGGCTGGCGCAAGGGGTCGATTTGCTTTAAGCTCGCTTGCTCACGTTCCATGTCCTTAACCAGGGCTTGAACCTCTGGCTGTGTCTGCGCGATCTGTCTGGCCTTGGCTATGCTCTCTTCGACGGCGATGTAGTCGCTGATTGCCTGGGTCGCACGCTCGATCATAATACGTTGTGCTGGTTCTTGGCGTGCTGATTCGGGTAGTTCGCTGACGCTTGCGAGATAATTGTTGTGCTCGGTACGCTCAGGGGGATGGCGCAGGTTTAGTTTTTCCTTCTCGTTGGCATAGCGTGTCCAACTATCCTGGTTATAGTCGGCCAGAAGTCTGTAGGCTGACTGGATGGCCTGCTCAGCCTCATCAGGCTTGTGTGCGTCCAGGTGCTGCCTGGCCAGGGCAACTTGAGCCGCAAGCTCGCGATTTTCTTGCAAGAGCTCAAGGCCTTCGCGCATGCTCCGTTCGCGGATTTCGTGATGGAGGCGATCCAGGCGTGCGCCGACTTCGTCGATCCGGAAGGCGCCGCTGCGGTACTGGGTGACTGTGAGCCCGATGATGACCGCGAGGGTTAGCACGATCAGCGGCCAGATGGCACCATCTTTGACGCGAATGGCGAGGGGGAGAAAGGTTTCGCCATTGGCATAGATGAAGTGGATGTTGCCGGTATATGCGCCGCTTGCGATGTTGGTGAGATCAAGGGTGATTGGGATGGTGATCAGACTTCCTGCGGTCAGGGTGGGGGGCAGGCTCTGGTGCAATGTGATCTGCTGGTGTCCGAGCACGCGATGGTTGTCTGGGCGATGCAGATCGAGGATGACGGCCTGTAGGTTGGTGATCGTGCTGCTTGCCCGTACCAGTACGAGGCGTGTCTCGGTGGTTGGCCTGGTTGCATCAATGGTCAGGGTCTCGGGCAGCAGGGTAAGTGGCTGATCAGAGGGTGGCGTCGCCTGCACGACAGTTGACAGGGCGGCCTGGGCTGTTTGCATGGCTTGAAGGGTCGGCAAGAGGGGGATTATTTCCGGTGCGGGTGCGTCGGTGGGTGGGATCGTTTCGTTGGTGGCTGTGGTCATCGTATCTTCAGGCCGGGTTTCGTCCTGGGCCGCTACTTGCAAGGGCAGCAGCAACAAGCAAAACAGGCCAGCTATCACAACGGCTCTTATGAACAAGTTGACACGCACAGTTCTGGAAAGCATAGCCTCGACCTTTCGGGGTCAAGCAAAAGATGCGCCTTCTCTACTCTATCACAGCCCCTCTACCACACCATTACGTCGTGCGGTTCTTTCCAGGGCTGATGCCAAGTCCCAGGAGGGTTAGATAGTGTCCGCAGATGACGCAGATGACGCAGATGCGGAAGCTATAATCTGCGTCATCTGTGTCATCTGCGGACGATCGGGAAGACTTTGCATCAGCCTTGCCCACGGGAGGGCGCAGACGGTCACCGGGGAATGTTGCATGCCCACGGGCGGGCGCAGCAGCGATGGGGGGGGCGGGGTGGTTGAGGGAGGCGCATGGGCTGCTGCGCCCCTACGGTTCGATCACCGGGCGGTTACGCGGCACCGGGGGGGATTGCCGGACGGTTACGCGGGGATGGGGCGATCACCGGGGTGGGGATGCGGGTGTGACGGTCACCGGAGAATGTTGCATACCCACGGGCGGGCGCAGCGATCACCGGGGTGGGGATGCGGGTGTCCGGTGTAGGGGCGCAGCAGCCCATGGCCCACCTGTTGTTCGCAGGCTTCTTGCCATTGCTGCTGCGCCCATTGGCCCGTTGGTTGCGCCACCCGCCCCTTTTATTGTTGCGTTTGGGTGCTGGTGATCGCACCGAGCACGCCGGGGGGGATGGATTCGATGGGGATCTGGCGTGGCTGTGGGATCTGGTTGAGGGGGATGCCGAAGCTGGCATCAATGGCGTTGGCCTGGTGCATGTTGGTGCCTGCGAAGGCGTTGGGATCGTTGAAGGGGACTTCCCAGGCGCGTACTGGGGTGCCGTTGGCGTTGGTTTCGATGAAGTAGATGTATTCGGGGACGGGGGTGCCATCGGCGGTCACGAGTGGGCGATCGCCGTAGACGTTGACCTGGCGATACTGGGTGCCGCCGCCTGGATTTTCGCCGATCATGCGCTGGGTCAGGCGCATGCGGCCACTCAAAGTACCCCACTCGGGTGGCTCGGGGGTGAAGTTGCGTGGGTCGAGATTTGAGTCGCCGATGTCGACGGTGCGCCGGGTTGTGTCGCGAAAATCGACCTGGTGCCCGCGGATCATGCGGCGACTGCTGCCATCGGGCATGGTTACGGCAAAGTCGTCGGTGGACATGGGGAAGTCGCGGCGGGTGCTGCGTGGTGCGCCGGGGAAGGGGTCGTTGGCGGCCATGCCTGCGTAGCCTGTGGCTGATGATTGTTGGGTTGAGCGTGAGCCAACGAGGCGCAATGCGCCAGGGGCCGTTCCTTCGGGGCCGTAGAGGAAGTTGAAATTCGCGTTGGGGTTGGCATTGCTTTGTTGCCCGTACCAGGCGAGTTCAAACTGTTGCTGTGGGCCATAGGTGCGGACAGGCACCCATTGATCGGTTCCCCCTGAGCGTAGACGCGCCCAGGCATAGCCGGCGACGCCAGGATCTTCGGCGAAGGCAGGCAGTTGTTCGCGGGGGAGGTTGTGGAAGCCTGAGCCGGCCCCACGTACTGGGGCAATGGGTGAGTAGGGGCCGGCAAGCATCCAGGCTGGGGTGACGGGTTGCCCGCCTGAGCGGTAGAGGCCGTGCATTGGTACGACGCTAAAGCCGGCACCGAGGGCACCGCCCCAGGCAAAGCCACTTGAGATGCTTGAGCTGTATTGATCGCCGCTGATGTCGCCGCGCATATAGGCAGGCAGGTTTTCGAGGGCGGCCCCGCCAGCGCCAGAGGGAGCGCCAATGATGCCGCCGGTGATCGCCTGTGAGGCTAGGCGACCGCCGGTGGTTTGTACAAAGCCGGGGCCAACGCGGGTTGCGAGTTGCCCGGTCACACCGGCGCTGACGGCGGGGGCAGCGAACGCCCCGATGCCGCCGGTCAGGCCCTGGATGGAACCAGTGTAGGCCCCGCTGGCGAAACGGTCGCCAACCGAGCGATCAGCCTGGGCGCCGGGCAGGGCGACTTCGAGGCCGCCACGTACGACTGCGCCGGTGCCGGTGGCGGCACCAAGCGAGAGGAGGGTGGCACCGGTGCCGGTAATGCCGATGGTGCCCAGGGCAGCGAAGGCGGCGGGGGCGGCAAGCGCGCCGGCCATGCCCGCCACCATGCCAAAGGAGACATTGCGTACCACCTCGAGCCGACGAACGGCGACTTCGGCCCCGCCGATGGTGCCATTAAGATAGTGATGCCAGGCGGCTTCGGCCTCGCCCAATTCCTGGCCTAGCTCAACAATCTGTTGTTGGAGTTGATGCAACTGGCGTGCATTGGCAAGCGGATCGCCGGTGAACTCGAGCTCATCGAGCGCTTGCTTGGCCGCCTCGGCGCGGGCCTTGGGGAGGATGAAGCGCATCTGGCTCGGCACGTCGACATCGCCCATCCAGTCACTGAGGCCGCGTACGACGCTATTGGTGTTGTTGACATGATCGTTGCGCGTTTCGAGATAGACCTCGAGCATGCTTGCGATGCGGTCGGCCTCGCGGGAGGTGACGCGCCGCAAGCCACTGAGCATTGCGTTGAATTGACCAGCGGTGACGGCGACGGTACGGCCTTCGATGGGGAACTGGTAGACTAGTCCGTCGTCTTCGACTTCGGTGGGGATGCCGTCAGTGCGCATGATGGCGCCAGACTGCAACCCCTTGCTGATCGCCTGCTGGGTCGCTGTGGTGATCCGGCCTTCAACGAGGTGCAGCGTGCGGCCTGGTTGCAACACCTCGCTCGAGACGATGCCGTTCTCTTCGCCAAGGCGCAGCGCCTGATCGGGCGTGCCATAGATATAGGTAGCGATCTCTTCGAGGCGCGCACCGGGCGCGGTTACGCTCGCATAGATCTGGCGGCTCTCATTATCGAGACCAAAGATCACCGGCGGCCCCTGGGGGCGTTGCGCTAGATCCTGGGCGGCTGTGTCTGGCTGCGCCTCGGCAACGGGCTCGCGTTGGACAAGCTGTTGCGGAGCGGGCGAGAGAAAGAGCGGCATGCCCGCAGAGGTGCCACCGGTTGAGGGGGGAGCTTCAACCGGCGCTGCGGATCTTGAATCAGATCTGGATTTATGCTGGTTTGTGGGATGCATCAGCAATTTCACAGTGAGGCAACTGTGTACGCATGTGCGCAACCTGCCGCCTCGATAAACCAGTACGAGCAAGGCCAAGATAACGTAGCTTGGGTAAACCAGTCAGGTCAGGAAGTTGCACGAGCGGGTTGTCATTGAGCATCAGGAACGTCAACTGAGAACACTGTAATATGGGATCGGGGAGATAGGTCAGACCGCTTTCACGGAGATCGAGACCCTGGAGCAGGGGGAGTTTTTCAAGCGCAATGCCCAGTGGTTCATGGGAAAGTGGGCTATGAAAGAGCGTCAGATGACGCAGACGAGAAAACTGTTCAATCTGCCGACGCTGCTTCCAATCTTGCACATGGGCAGGCATATCACCCATATGCAAGAGTTCAACCTCATCAGGCGAGACAAGATCTGGGCCTGGAAGGCCGCGATACTCACGAGGAAACGCACAGGTACAAAAAAGATACTCTGGCAGATCAGCGGGCCCGGTAAAGATCTGGGCTCCGACCTCCCGAATCCCAACAACGTACTGATAGAGTTCATCCACGGTATTGGCGACATCCTCACCCTTTGGAAGGTGCGGAGCCATATCATCACTGATTGGATTGCCAGCAGCACGAATTGTGCCCAGCAAATCACGGATGCGCTGGAGCGACAAATCCGGATTATGGGCCGTAAAGCGAGGCCAGATAACCTGATAATTCCAGAGAATCTGATCAGCTACTGCCACCACATAGCCATCTGTCCAGGGATATGGTCGGGTCATACACTAGCTTCTGGTTTTCAAGCAACTGACCGTATTACGAAACACATTGATCAGGCCATTACCGGCAAGACAGCCTCCAAAAATCAATGTCGAAGGTTGATCTATATTTTGAAGCAAATTTCCATTGGTGCGATCAAACACCATGAGGCGTTTGCCATCAACAAAGAGCAGGACCGCATCGGCAGCGAGAACCGGAAGGGCTTCTTGCCCAAGCATCGGCTCGCTTGTCCAGTGCAGAGTGCCCGAGCGCAGGTCGTGGAGGGTCGCTCGTAACTGATTCTCTTGCGGTGCGATCACACTCGCGACGTGATGGCGATCTGCGGCGAGCGCATGATTTGGCCCACCGGATGCCGACCAGAGCAGTGCACCACGTGTTGTATCAAACGCCAACAGATCGCCTTGAGGTGGAATTTGATCGCGATCAGATGCATCAATGATGACAAGCGCATCTTCGACAATCCGCACTTCGTGGGGCGCATCATGCAAACGCACGGCATGCTGGGTGGTGAAATCGTAAAGCCAGAGACCGGTTTCATCTGGGCTACCAGCATCGTTTGAGGCGAGAATGCCGCGTGGCACGATGTCTGGCTTGCCGCCCACATGAGGATATTCGGCCTCAACGCTACCAGTAACAGCATTGATCAGGCGGCACACTTGGCGTACCGACGGGCGGAGATGCACACCGCGTGCCAGCAGGTAGCCATCAAGACCAGTAAGGGAACGACCAGCCATCGCAATGCCAGGGTCGATCTGCCAGCGGACGTCGCCTTGCCATGTGAGTGCCGTGATCAGCGAATGATTTTGGGTGGAGTGAGCAATGATTGGGCCTGCGACACTGGCTGTCAGATCGAGCGTTGAACCAGTTTGCGCATATGACCAGCGGAGGTTGCCATCAGCCAGATTCAGGCCTGCAAGTCGAGCACCAGCAACGACAACCACCGCCTCATTGGCGACCGGGGTCAGATCTAGATAGCCAACTCCCGGATCGGTATGCCAGGCGCGATCGAGTGGGGGGTGGAGTTCAGGGGGTTGTGGTTGGAGCTGCATCAAGCGAACCATAACGTATATTTCCTCCGGTATCGATTATAGCATAGGCAGGTCGAGCATCAGTTTGGGCAGCGGTCTGCAATCTGTTAGGCTGCAAGCTTGTACCTTGCAAGGGTCCTTGCGGTATTTCGAGTGCATCAAAGAAGCGATGCAAGGCCTCGTGTGGCCCTGGCGAAAGGCCAAACAAGAGTTCTGGCGTATGATCGCCGCCGAGATAGAGCGGATTGCCGTGGTGTACCTCAACCCCCGGAGCCGGTGGCCCATGAGTCTGACCAAACTCACGACGATACGGAAAACTTTCACGTACGCCACGTGTTCCAAGGACAACCTTAAGCGTACCAGTTTGACCAATCAGGTTATCAATCAGGCGCTGAATATCCGCGTCGGGCACCCCCTCAGCTGCAAGGATGGCGCGCAGCCTGGTGCGTTGCGTTGGACGCAACACCTGAGCCCAGGTTACCCCCGTATCATACAAACCTTCAACCAGTACCATCCGTTCGCCTGGTGCCAGGCCCTGTTCCACCGTGCGCAGACGAGTTTCTTGCCCTGTATCTAATCCAGCACGGATGCGCGATTGTTGCTCACCCAGGCTTTCGCTTGTCGCAACCCTGATGCGCCCATTTTCGACTTGAAGCGGTGCCATATGGGGATGGCCTGGCGCATCGTGGCCGCGTGGGCGATAGATAACCTCATTGCGGTCAATGCGATAGCCGAGAGATTCGAGGACTGACCGGGTGCTGGCATTGAGTTCACGGCCTTCAACAAGTTGACCTACCTGAGCAGCGTTGGTCAGGCGACCTGACGCAGCACCCGCCGCATCGTATTCGACATCAAAGCGTGGCCCTGCGTAACCTCGATTGCGGCGCAATTCCCAACGATTGGTATATGGTGAGAGGTAGTAGTGATGATTCGCTGGCGGATCAGGCAAATTAGGGACATCGCTAGGTCTGACCGGTAACGCTACCACATCGGAAGCATAACGACTACGCAGATCAGGATTGGCAATCGCTGCTTCAACATTGTTGATCTCGTGGCGGAGCAAATCGAGCTGACTCTCAAGCTGGCGCACCTCAGCTTCACTCAAGCCTCCCTGCGCGAGACGCTGCTGGCGTTCTGCTGCGGTCAGGCGCAGCTTGCGGAGTTCCATTTGCAACGTCAGTGGGGGCGGATTGCCGCCGAAGGCGCGGCGCAACTGGTTGATCAGCAATGGAATGCGTCCGATTTGACCACCATACAGACGAATAAGCCCACCCATGCGCTCGTGGATCGCGATGTCAACAGCGCTGGCATCGGGTGCATGGCGAATCTGCAAGCCTGTTACAAGGCCAGTCTCGTCCTGACTGACGCGGATTTCCACGCGTCCCGAGGGCAAACTTGCATCGACCTGCGATGAACCAGGGCGGGGAGCCAGCAAAGGTCGGCTCCAACCAGTTGCGGTGGGCGTCGTTGGATCGGGCGCAACGCGGATCGTTGCTTCGGGTGTATCTGGTCTGGGCACCGGTGTACCTGGTTCACCGGGGTGAGGCGTTGATCCTGTTGGCAGCTCGCCAGCCGCCTGAACCATAGCGCGACCATCGGCATCGACCCCAACCAGATGAAGGTTGGTGCCTTGCCGTAGATCGCTCAAGCCACCACGGATCGACAGGGTGAGCAAGCCGCCAGTGAGCAAGCCGGTCGAGACAAGTTGCACGAGGGCGCGATCGCGCTCACTCTCATTCATGCCAGGATGACGCTGGATGGCACGATAGGCTGTAATGAAATCTGAAGAAGCGGTCATCAGTTGCGCAGCATCGCCTACGAGCGCTGCGCCTGTGGTTGCCTGAGCACCGCGTTGTACCAGGAACCAGTAGCGCCCGGTATAGGCTGCCAGGCGTGAGCCCATGGTGCCGATCTGCCCAGCGCCACGGACGAGTTGGCCCATGCCAAGCGCCAAGGCACCGGCCACATCAATCGCAATCGCGAGCGCAGCGCGGTCAATATCCCGCTGGGTCAGCATGCCCTGGCGACGGCGTTCTTCCGTGCCCGAGAGGGTAGAAGCAATGCCAAACCCGGCGGCACCAATGCCCGCAGCGGTGGCAATTGCGCCGAGCGCGGGGGCAGCCGCCGGTGCTGCCAGCCCACCAGTGACGACAACACCGGCAATGAGGGCTACGGCACCAAGGGTCATACCAATAGCTGCAAACCAGTCGGAAAGTTCCCACTCAGCGGTCGTTGCCAGTGTCCAGGCAGTACCTGAGGGCATCTGCCAGTAGAGCTGGCCTTCGGGGAAACGCAGTTTGGTATTGAGTTGCTCAAAGAGTTCCTGAGGAGGATCGCGAACGTCGCCCTGTTGCAGCATCGCCGCATCGAAAGCGCTCGAATCTTGGCGATTGGCCCGTTCTTGGCGAGGCGAGGTCAGATCAACCAGTACCCATTCCCCCCCCGCACGCGCTGGTTGATCATGCGAAGCGACGCCAGTGTGGTACAGATAGAACTGCCAGGGAATGCCTTCGGCTACACTGACCATGGTTCCTTCGGCACCATTGGGGTCAGGGATGCGGACAAACTTGTCTTTGGGGTAAAAAACCGCTGGGATAGGCACCGCCAGGGGATGTTCGCGCTCAAGCTGGGCGAGTCGGTCACCAAGCGATGAGAAATATTCCATACCCTGCCGCTGACGCGAGCTTTCAGGCAAGAGCGAGAGCAGCAAACGATCCATGATGCGCGTCGCCTGGTTAAAGTCTTGCACGACCTGCTGCCACCCCGCAGCTGCATCGGCTCGGTTGACATGCTCGAGCATCGGGCTGATCGTAGGGCTGACAGGGGGATCTGCGCGGTAGGCTGGCTGAGGCGGTGGATTTGCAAGGCTCCAGGCACCACGGAAGGCCCCTTCACCCGGTTCTCCCCTGGGGCCAGAAAATGTGGTTTCGCGCATCGACTCGTAGCGTGCTTGCTCTTCCTGGTAGCGCTGCTGCTCGCGTTGCTCACGAGCCTGTTGCACGCGCTCGATTGCTCCGGCAAATTCGATCAGTGCTAGATAGAAACCTGTAAATACCGGTCGTAATTCGTCCTGGGTTTCCCATGTGACATCACTCTGTTGGAGGCTAAACCGGATAGCCTCGATAGCTTGACGAGCAGCATTCCAGCGTTGCTGCAAGTCAGCAGGCAAGGTGGTGGGTAAGGTAACTTCAACGCCAGCGAGACGTAGCAGATCGGCAAGCAGACCACCTGACTCAGATGAGCGTACAGCCTCAAAGACCTGGTTGCGCTGCACCATCAGGTTCTGTTCGGTACGCTGCTGTTGTTCGGTCAGGGTCGTTGGTTGTGAGCCAAGCTCGGTACGAAAGCGCTCTTGATGTGAAGCCTCCCAACGCCGATGCTCGGCGGCACGGTGGCGTGCTTGCTCACGCTCTTGCTCGCGCATGCGGCGTATGTTGGGATCGTTCTCCATATCAAAGACACGCTGAATTTGACCGGGCGGAGTGCTCCCACTTCGCTGCTGCACGACATGCGCCAGTTCGTGGGCCAGGAGGGTCTGGCCTGCCTGGGTGCCGGGGGCATATGCGCCGGCGCCAAAGACGATGTTGTTGCCGGTGGTGAAGGCCCGCGCCTGGATCGCGGCGGCTTTGTCGCTTGCCTGGGGGCCGGTGTGGATGCGTACGCCGCTGAAGTCGTGCCCGAAACGGGCTTCGAAGCTCTGGCGTGTCGGGGCGTCAAGGGGCTTGCCCCTGGTTGAGGGCAAGACGGTGCCTGCGGACGGGGGCGCTGTGGTGGAGCCTGCCAATTCCCGCTGGATCAGCGGTGCTTCGCCGCCTCCTCGGCAATGGGCGCAGGTTCCGCCACAGCTGCAAGCCCGCTGCACGGTGTCGGCAGGCGCCAGGGGCATCCGCATTACCTGCGTTGCAACCCGGTCGGCTTCTTGTTCGTAGCGGTCGCCTGGCTGATTCAGGCGCAGCTTTGGCTGCACCGGGGGCGGAGAGGCACTCGCGAGAAAGAAGGGCATGCCGACCCCCAAACCGCCTTCGTGCTCGGCTTCAGGTTGCACCAGCGGCTGGCGCGGTTCAGCGGCGGGTTTGCTTTTGTGCTCAGGGGGGGCTGTTTTCATAGCGCTACCAGTTCAATGGGCATCTGTTGGCCGAGTTTCTTGTATTCACGCGTGAGTCCGTCGAGAATATCGTCAAAGGTGATGAGACGCTCGTTCGAGCGGGCACGGGCGGCCCCGGCGAGCACGACGTTGCGGATGTGGCCGCCAGCCATGTCGACCAGCGCGGCCAGGGTGTTGACTTGCTGGCGCGTCAGGGTGTGGCCGGTGCCAAGGTGATTCAGCCAGAGATCGCGACGTTCTTCGGGTTCGGGCATTGGGAAGTCGATGATCATGTCGAGCCGCCGCGAGAAGGCGGGGTCGAAGCGGCCACGGCTATTGCTGGTCAGGAGCGTGATGCCGTCGTAGAATTCGATGCGCTGCAAGAGATAGTTGGTCTGGGCGTTGGCAAAGCGGTCGTTGGCTTGCTGCACGTCGGTGCGTTTGCCAAAGAGCGAGTCGGCTTCGTCGAAGAGCAGCACGACTTCGCTCTGTTCGGCGCGGGCGAGCAGTTGCGCCAGGTTTTTTTCGGTTTCGCCGATGTATTTGCTGGTGACCGAGGCGAGATCGACGCGGTAGAGCGGTAGGCCCAACCGGGTGGCGAGCCAGCCTGCCGCCAGGGTTTTGCCGGTACCCGATGGGCCAACAAAGAGGGCGCGCACCCCCGGTTGATAGCGGGCGGTCGCGGCCAGGCCGAGGTTGGCTACGAGTTCGTCGCGGACCAGGCAGCGCTGCACGAGCGCTTCGAGTTCGCGGCGGAGTGTGGCGTCGAGGGTCAGGGCTTCGTCGCCGATTGGCTGGGGCAACGGTTGCGCCAACCCTTCGAGGCCACCGCCTTCGCTGGCCCAGGCGGCGGCGCGCAGGTCGGTTGCGGTGAGGCTCGTGCGTTCGTGTAGACGCGCCTCGTGTTGCGCGACCTGCCCCAGGTGGGCGATGCGCCCGCTGCTGTGGCGATGGTGGCGCGCCAGGTCGGCGGCGAGTTCGGCATCGCCCGTGACGCCGAGCCACAAGGCTTCCCGGTCGCGCCGCTCGGGTACCGGGAGCGTCCAGGTGTAGAGCGTTGCGCCGGCACGCTCCACCGAACCATCTGGCCCGCTGATTGCCAGCACTGGCCCGGTATACCCTGGCAGCGCGGGGAGAGTGCGCTGTTCGCCGGGGGCGAGTTCGAGCGGAAAGACGGGCAGCAGTTGCCGGAGGAGCAGCCAGGGTACGAGACCCGGTTGCGTCTGTGTCGGGTCGAGGTAGACGGGCCGCTGTTGCAGCGCCTGCGCCATGGCGAGGGCGACGGCTTTGCCTTCGGCGAGCGAGCCAGTGCGGATCACCAGGCCGCCCCTCGTAGCCTGGCTAAGCGCGAGCGCCTGGCGGTGGGCTTGTTGCTCGATCGCTGCGGGCAATTTGATTGGCGGGCCAGGCTCAAGGGTTGCCCCGGCCATCTCGGCATCGTGGTCGTGCAGCGCCAGACAGATCGCCAGCGGCACGCGCACCGGGCGCTCGGGCAGGGGCAGGTGCTCGTCGCCCATCACGAGCAGACCGCTGCGCATGGCTAGCCCGGTGACAAGGCTCGGGATAGGCGCGTGCTCAGGCGCGGAGTGCAGGGTCGCCAGCAGACTCATCGTAGGGCGACTGCCACCGATGGGGGCCTGCACATACGCGATGGTGCGGCCGATCATCATATCGTCTTCGACCGCTGCCGCCAGCGTGATCGCCAACATTTCGGCATCTGATAAAGCCATTGTTTTTGCTAGGCGCAACAGAGGCCAGTCTCCTCGCGCTGAGGCCTGGAAATATCCGGCCAGTTTGTCGCTCCAGCCCTCGCGGTGCGGATCGACCAGGTGCGAGGCGTAGAGCAACAAGCCATGCTCAGGCCGATCCGGCTGCGCTTCGAGCGCACCAAGCATGCGCGACGCAATGCCCGCCAGGGCGTAGGTGCGCAGCGTGACCGGGGGCAGTTCTTCACGCGGCCCGTGCTGCGTTTGTTGAGTTGTTGGTGCTTGAGTCATAGTTTAGCCGGCATACTTTTTGATGAAGAATTTTTCGCCCCCTCCCCAGCCCTCCCCCGCTGGGGGCGGGAGCCGGACGCCCCTTCCCCAGCCCTCCCCCGCTGGGGGCGGGTGTCTAGCCCCTCCCCCCAGCGGGGGGAGGTTGGGAGGGGGCAGCAAGGCCAGAAAACGGCGCTGACAGACTACTGATGGTCTTTACGCAATGAATCCGGTCTCGCCTGCCTGCGCGGGCTTCGCATCCCAGAGCCGAGCGCTTGAGCGCGGCGGTATCAAGCGGAGAGCGGAGAATATGTTCAAAGACCATAACGTAGCTCCTCCACGTTGGCATAATGAAAAGAGACGACTTTCCCTAACCACGGCACCCAGCCGGGATTGAAGTCGAGGCCGTGACGTCGCAGGCGCAGATCGGTCTGGCTGTGGTCGAAGGTGAGGTCGAGATGGGTTGCGGTGGTGCTGATCAGGGCGGGACGGGTGACGAGATCGTGGAGGCCGATATGGGCCGGGCTGCGCCGGAGCCAGCGACGGGTGGCGGTGAGCCAGGCGTGCGTTGGTGAGGGTAGGTTCGCCAGGGGTGTGCCCCGCCGCAGTTCTGTTGCCGCACGCAACTCGTGCAGGCCCGCCGGTCGCTGGTGTGACCACCGTGCGAGCAGCAGGCGTCCGGTGCGATCAATGATAACACGCTGCCCTGGCTGTTGCTCGACGCGATGGATCGTGGCGTATGGCAACGCCGCCGGGCCGTTGTGCCAGGTCGTGGGTGCAACGAAGGTGAGCGCGGGATTGTCGGGTGGTGCCTCGCCGAGAAGGTTGTGCAACGGGTCGCGCTCGGTGAGACCGAGGCGCGTAGCGACGATGCGCAGCAGCGCCCACCCCAGGTCGGCCTCGATCCAGTGTGGTTGGGCCGTCAGAAATGCTCGGATGCCGAGGCGCTCGAGCACAGGGAGCAAGAAGAAGAGGCCGCCAAGCCGGGTCACTGGTGGCATGGCGAGCGGTGGCGCCAGGGTGGACATTGGTTTGTCGGGTTGACCAGTGCGTGTCGGCGATGGCTGCGGCGTCACGGTCTGGTTGCCCTGCGGCCCTGGCCTGAGGTGCAACGAGCGCTCGATTGGTACACCGAGGGCCGAAACGGTCGTGCTGCCAGGCAGCGGCAGTTCATCTGAGGTTGCCTCGGCTGGATACGTCGCGGTGTGCGCGGCCTGAGCCTGGTGCCGGTCTTGGTCTAGTTCTGGGGAACTGCCAACTGGTGAAGGCTGTGTCGTTGGTGCGGCGGTCATCGTGCTGATGAGGAGCGCCGCACGTTGCGCCAGCGTCGGATCAAGCAAGCGGGGCGGATGGGTGGCAACAAGGGCACTGGTGGCGAGCCAGTGCGAGCGTGGATCGGCGCTGCCCCACTGCTTGAGCCAGCGTGTCAGCGGCACGCGCCACTTTGCGCTGAGCAGTGCGGTTGGCATTGTCGGCGACCCTGTGATGCTGTGTGTTGGCGCTGCCGCATTGAGGGGCAGCGCTGGCATGGCAGGCGCGGCTGGCGCAGGGCTAGGCCAATGACGCAGCGCTAGCAGCCGTGCGCCGTCAGTGGGTGTCAGGGTCGCCAGCAATGGATCGAGCGCCGTGCGATCAGCGAGTTCAGTGAGCACGCGCAGCAGCATTGCGGTGCCGACACTGGTGGCAGGGATCGCATAGAGCAGCGAACGCAACGGCGCACGCGGGTCGAGGGGCGGGACAACGAGCCGCCAGAACCAGGCGTTGATTGGCTGACGCGCCACGAGGCGCAGGGCCAGCATTGTGTAGGCCTCGGCTTCGTCGTGAAAATAGACCACCTGGGCCGTCGGTGCCCCTGCCGTCGCCGCATGCACCGCCGTTGTGCGCAACAGACGCATCCGTGCTTCGAGGGCCATCGCGAGCGCGACGGGATTGCGGGCAGGATCGATTGTGCCTACATGCAGATAGCGCACGAGCAGCAGACGCCCTGGCCCGGCCCCGGGCAGTGACGCGGTACGCAGGGCATCTTCAAGCAGGAACGCGCCCCGCTGCACTAGATGGGCAGCAGGGGCATGCAGACGAACGCGATGGACCAGACGTGACATAGGCTGCTATTTCCTATTTCCTTGTTTAAGTAGTCTGGGAAGTAAGTTTTCTGGTGTCGTTGGCCGACCACGAATGGGGGCCACGAATAAACGAATACGTGCGTCACCAAGCCCATATTCGTATATTCGTGATCAGTATTCGTGGTCGGCGGCGCGACCGGGACATGTACTTCACACACTACTACTAGTCTGTCAACAAAGTTTTCTGCTCTGCTGCCGAAGGTAGTGCCGACTTCAGTCGGCCCTCCCATATCTTGACGCCACGCGTGCGACGGATCGCTGTGCCAAAGGTGCATGGCGCTACAGATTTCTCAGCATCTGACTCGTCGCTTGACTCAACGCAAGCGTCGAAGGTTCGGCGAGTTGCACCCGTCCATTGACTTCGAGTTGCACCGTGGGTTGCATCGTCTTGATCACCTGTACCGACGCCACGCTGCCGGCGAGGTCATCAACGAGCGCCTGGGCGACCACGGTATTGCCCTGGTAGAGCAAGGCGATCATGCCGACATGCACCTTCGCCGGATCGATCTTCAGCCGCACACGACTTCCTTCGCTGGCTGTGGTGGCTTCTTCAATTGAGGCGGCAACCAGTTCATTGACGGGGGCGTGGCTCGCTAACAAAATGCAGACGCGCACAAGATCATTGATGAAACTGGTCGCCTCGGGCACCCGATCATCAACGCGCAGGAAGAGCCAGTCAGCCATCGTCTGCAACTCACGTCGTTCGAGCCGGTCGATCTCGCCCCAGCGCGGCAACGACGCAAGATTGCGCAGGTTCACCGGCTCATCGTACTGGCTCAGGCGTTCGGCCCAGGTCAGGCGCAGTGCTGGCAAGACCGCCGCAAAGCCGTTGTAGAGACAGGCAGCGACGTGCATGATCTGGTTGAGCGCAGTGGTGGCTTGATCAACAATGTCGCTGCGGCTATGCCTGGCATTGAGCAGATCGTTCAGCGTGACATGTTCTTCGGCGGTGACCCGGGTATGCTGCCAGCTTTTGCCGATCGTCGCTTGGTTTAGGTCGAGGCGGGCGGTTGCACTGCGCTGCTCGACCACGATCTGTTGTTGCGCGGTATAGACCCGACTGATCCCGCTCGCGAGCAGGTTTTGACTTTGGAAGGCCGGCTGGATGGCATATTGAGCCGGTTGGAAGAGTTGCGCCCGGTTGCGTGCCGTGAGGATCGTTTCGACCATTGTTTCGACTCGGTCGAGCCGCTGCAAGAGCGGGCGCAGATCGTTGAGCCACTTGAGCGGCGTTTCGCGCAAGAGTGCCACCATCTCGCGGAGCTCGGGGGCGATATAGGCGCGCCGGGCAAGGCAGGCCGGAATGGGTGCCGCGACCAGGCCATTATCAACGAAGCGTACCGGGACATCCTTGCGATGATCGCTGAGGCGTGGTCGGTAGTAGGCGAGAAAGGTGACGTGCTCGGCGATGATCTGATTGCGACGGTCGTTGATCGCCGCAATGCGGGCGGTCTCTTCTGCCAGCAGCGCCGTCGCTACGGCGACGTCGTGGCGCGCTTCGGCGAGCTCGTCGCCGATCAGCTTGAGCCGACGATCGGCCTGGGCCGCGAGATCGGTGATGGTCTTGAGCGTCTGCTCGCACCGGGTGATCACGGCCCGATAGGCGCGCATACGTCCTTCAACGAGGCGCAACACCGCGATGGTATGTTCCGTTTGCTGCACCGCAAGCGAGAAGAACTCGGCTTCGTCGGCGTCGGCGGGATCGGGGTCGCGCAGCAGATCGAGGAAATTGTTCGCGGCAAGATCGCGCAACGTGCGCGACTCGCGGCGGAGCCGTGTGCGCCCATCGCCTACCTCTTCGAAGACGGGACGGCCATCCTGGTAGACGGCGACACCCGGGACGCTGATCTCATCGAGGTTGAGGCCCATCTCGAGCAGTTTGTGGAAGCCGCTTGCAACATCAAACTTGGCCGCAATCGTCGCCTCTTTGGCCTCATTCGCCTCGGGTGCGCGCAGCCGTTCGGCAACGGTCATCGTGCGAAAATCGTAGCCTTTGCCCACCAGTTGGGCCTGGCCAATGATTGCTTCTTGGGGCGGCACGAGCGACGGTGTCGCAAAGAGTTTGCCGCCGCTGGCGGTGGTAGCCTGGCCGCGGACGCTGTCGAGGGCCAGTTCGCCGCGCCCCCCGCTGAGGTCGCGCCACCCAGCAGCGAGCTCGGCTGCAACCGTTGCGTCGGGGATGCTTCGCCCGGCCAGACTAGCGGTGAGCCGACTGACTTCGCCGGAGAGAAAGAGGTTGCGGGGCGTCGCGCCACTGAAGCCGGCGGGTGGCATCCCCGGGGTCGTTGTGGAACGGATCGTTGCCCCGGCCACGAGGCCGCGACCACCGAGATCACCTGGGGTCGGCGCATCGCCAATGATCGGCGTGCCCTGGGCTCGTTTCAAAACATCAGGCTGCACGACACTCCCCAGGTAGCGCCGAATCTCTTCGTTGGCAATAATGGCCGAGTCGCTTCGGGCAATCTCGGGGAGCGCGGTCGAGGTTGCGAGGCGCGTTGCGCCAACATTGCCCATCAGCAACTGGCGCAGGCGATACATATTAGTCTGCGCCTGAACAAAGCCCAGATCGATGCGGTCGTCGGCTTGCTTGACGCGTTCCTGCAGAAAGACAATGAAATTGCTGAGCCCCATCTGGTCAAACTGGGCCATTTCGGGCTCGCGTAGCAGGGCCTGTTCAGCCAGCCAGTCGCGTAACTCCTGACGTACGGTGACGACCGGCCCTCCGTCGGCCAGCGTTGTGCCATACGCCGCTTCGGGCTCGGCCAGCGCCGGATCATTCGCGTCGAGCAGGTCGTCCCCGGTGAGGATCGTCTCTTCGCCGACCGCATCGGGGTCGGGGTCAGGATAGACAAGGGCCTCGCCGGTGATCGCTTTGACGAGCGCACTGGTGATCTGGTGAACCTGGACGCGCCTTCCCAACCAGCGATTGCGCCGTAGCTCAAATGCAGCGAGCGTCGTTTGAAATTCGTCGTCAACCACCTCGACGCGCAGCAAATCGGGTTCGTACCAGACCTGGGGCACCGGCACGGCGACGCGCACCCGATCGGGGACGCGCAGATCAAATGGGTCGAGTGAGGCGCTTGCCTCAAGCACAACATCGAGTTGTTCGAGCACCACCGGCAGCGTCTCGACCACATAGCCCGGGGGAAAGAAATGGTTCTGGGCGCGCGTCGTGCCGTCGTCGGCAAGCAGACGCGGTTCCAGCGCACCTGCGGGCAAAATGCCTGCGGGAGGCATGAAGCGTACGCGGGCGGCGATCTGCTCAATCGGCATCTGCTCGAGACTCAACTCGGCCATGTAGGCGCTGAAGTGCTGCATCCGCGCTTGCCACAGAAACGGATTACCGTGTTCTGGTAGCAACGGTGTGCGACGACGCGGCTTGCCTCCCGCTCGCACGACGGCATAGCAGTCAACAAAGAGCGCGTTCCAGTTGGCGTCAAAACCGACCAGACCCACCGGAACGCCAAGGTGTTCCCAGGGCATGCGCTCTTCCGGCGCGAGCAACGCTTCGGCTGCAAAGATGGCGTGGGCCAGCTGATTCTGCCACTGGTTGGCATCGAAGGGGGGCAAGGGAAGCGCATGCAACGGCCAGATATACAAAGTCAGGGCAAGCCCATCGATCCACTGCCAATCAGCAAAGGCCTCGTCCTGCTCATCAAGGGCGCACGGATCAGTGCTGTCGGTCGCCGCGCTCAACGGGATGGTCACTGGTGTCAGCAGCAGAATGCATGCGCGTGGCAACGGCTCGGCGTCGGCGCTGGCGATCAGCGCGGCGAGCGAGCGCTGCGTATCGCCGCTGCCCAGGCCCGTCTCGGGCGGAATATAGACCTGCGGCGCGTGGATCGGTACCCGCAATGGTTGTGGCACGGTCACATCATTGCCATCGGGGGTTAGCCCGGTTCCAGGGTTGAGATGCAGAAACGTACCGCCTTCGCCGCGTTCAAGGCCGACCTCGAGACCCTCGATGACCCCGGACGAGACAACCTGACCGCGTAACGCAAGATGCGCCTCGCGGATCGTCTGTTCAGCCTCGAGTGCCCGGTGGCTCAACGAACGCCCGGTAAAAAAATTGAGCCGACGGCGCCAATCGCTGACGAGATCCGGACGTAGCTCGGGATCAACGGCGAGCAAGTGCTCATCGCGCTGCGGATTCCGTATGCTCTTGAGAATTCTCATAGTCTTCCTTTTTCGCTTACCTGGCGCAAACGGCACATCTCTGGCGTACCATGTTGCGCTGGCAGCGAGGGCGTCTCGCCCTCGCTGCCAGCGCAACAATTATTCCCCACGGCGCGGGAAGAAGGGAATCTCAGCCGGGTCAGTCCGTGTGACCCTGATCCCTGCCGCTTCTACTTGTTCAAGCATCGCCCGGAAGACCTCTTCGGGCGACAGATCGCCTTCGCGCAGGGACTGACCCATTTTGAGTAAGAATTCATTGATGGTTGCGAGGTCGTTCTGGTTGCTGAATTGCGTAATCAATTGATCGATCTCTGGAACAAGCAAGAAACGAGGCAACGTCGCGATCAATTCGGGGTGAAACCGAGTCAGCACGTCACCATCCTGGCGACGGATGATCGCGTAGCCATCGCCTACATTTTGATACCGGCGCGCCACAGTGCGCAGACCGGTGCGCTGCATCCCCTCCACAAGACTCATCTCGTGAAGACTGCCGGCGAGCAAGAACGCTTCACTGCGCCAGCGTGCATTGTCCAGCAGCGTGACGACACTCTCCCAGGTGCCGTTTTCGCGGGCAGCCGAGCGGAGCGCGGCAAAACGACGAAAATAGAAATTGGGCAGATCGCGTTCGCCAAGCGCATCAAGCAGGCGATTTTCGCTGATCAGGGTGCGATCGGGCACCTCGCCACCGCCGCCTTCGCCGCCGTCAACCGGTGGTTCGACCGGGAGCGGAATGACCGTGCCGACAAGCTCGGCTTTATAGTGAAAGTTGCGCCGCCGCACAAACCAGAGCTGCTCGGTACGTTGCAAAACCTCTTGCCATGCGCGATCGGCGAGACTCGCTGAATCAAGGATCGGCGGAGGCAGGCGTTGCGGCAGGCGTAGCGTGCGCAGGGCTTCGAGCGGTTTGCGTGCCGCAACGAGGCCGGGCGCAGCCGGGCGCAACAGGCGCGTTGTGCTTTCGAGTTGATTGATGCGCTGGCGTAACTCGCTGCGGGCGAGTGGAATAATGATCTGAATACTGGTGCTTGCGAGTTGATCGGCAGTGAGGGTCAAATCAAGCGGTGGCAGCACCAGACTCTCTTCGAGCAGGATATTCAATTCATCAACGGGCACCACCGCAAGATCGACCTCGATGCCAGGCGGGAAGTAGGTCTGGGTGAAATCATTGGGATTGACCGCCGAGCGAGGAAGGCGCCCAGCGGGCGGCAAAACGCGGAAATAGTCGCTCGCACTGAATGGACGCCCGCCCTGGCGCTCGAGCACGTCGCTGAGATGCTGATCGTACTGCAACAGATGCGCCTCGCGGGTTGCGCGGGTGGCAAAACCGAGCATTGGCCCCAGCCCGATCAGATCGGCATGTTCCGCCCCGATCTCGCGGCGCACCAAAAAGGGATCGATCCACTCGACTGCCCCCCGATTGAGCGCAACCATCGCCAGTGGGAGCGTGCCGACCGGCAGTTCGCGCTCGGCATGTTCAACAAACATCGCGTAGGCAACCTCGGCCCGGCGCTGGTCAAGCTCGATGCTCGTTGCACCGTCGCTGAAAGGAATCAGCGTCACCGCCGTCGCCTCGATGATGTCGCCATCCTCGACGCTGCGTTCGCCTTCAACCGCAGTTGGGTAGGAGACAATGGGATTCGCCGTATACTCGACCGCTCGGAGCGCCACAATGAAGAGTCCGGTCAGCGTGCGTGGCGGCACGGCGGGCACCCGTGACAACCCGAAGGTACGGTTGAGCCGCTCGATCTGTGGGATGTTGTTCAATTGCAAGGTCAGTTCACGCGGAATGATCACCATCTCGCCGAGCGAGGTGAGGCCAAAGCCGGGTTGGATGCGCAAGCCGCGTTGGTCAGCAACCACCTCGAGCCCGCGCACGACGCCGACCCCGCCAGCCTTGCCGAGATCGGCCTGCCGTGTGAGCACATAGTTCTGTTCGTTGGTCAGGTCGCGGGCAGCCAGAAAGCGCCCGTCGAACCACTGTGGGCGACGGCGGCGGTCGTCAACGACCATGATGCCATCGCGGGTCAGGCGGTCGGCATCATCCCGGTTAATGCGCAGCCGCATCAAGCGACGACCTGCATCAAGGTTGAGATCAAACATAGCCTGTCTCCTCTTTATAGACCCAACCATGCCAGCAGGGCTGCGGTCGTATAGGCAAAGAGCCGCCCACGATCACTTACGCTGACATCGCCGGGGGCGCGGGTCGCCGGTGGGCCAGCGGTGGCTGGAATGGTCACGCGAGCGAGAAACACCCCCGTGGGATCTTGCCCAAACACATATTCGGGCAAGCGATTCAGTTCATCCTGTGACGAAACGCGGGCGGCCACGTCCCACGCCGTGTAGATCGCCTCGCGCAGCGCCGCCGGGCGATCCGCCGGGTCAACGCCCTCAACGGCGCTGGCCCAGTGATCAAAGGGCAACGGCGCATCGGCGCGGTCGCGGACAATCAGATCAATGTCGTAGTAGTCACGTAGCCGCGAAGGCTGCACCGCATTGAGCGCGTCGTACGGCCCGGACGCCATCGCCGGGGTTTTGCCCTGCTCACAGGCGACATAGCGCAAATAGAGATCGACTTCAACCCGTGCGGGGCGTGGCGTACCGTCGCTGCTAGCATCGGCCACCAGGATCGGCAGGTCGGCGGCGTTGGCGGCGAACCAGCGCTGCACCCGCAGGCACACCGTACTCGGCACCTCGATCAAGCGTCCCAGCCGATCGACGGCGACTCCTGGATGCACCAGCAACCGCTCTTCGCGACCAGGGTTACCGTCAGCGGCAGGCACTTCAGCCTCGTAGACAACGCGCAGACCAGCCGCAGTCCCCGACCCATGCAAAAAATGAAGCGCCCTGGCTTGTCGCCCCCGGTGATAGGTCTGCTCATCAAGAAAATCCTGGGCATCCAGCAGCACGCCGGTCGCGTAGAAGAGGCGGTCGGTGGTGCGTCTGGACTGTGCCAGCGGATCTGGGTATGTGCTCATGTCTTTGTTCCTTCAGGGCTGCGCCCTGTCATCTGTTGCTTCGCTGGATTCCGTGTTTGCGTTGGGACATGCCAGCGTAGCTGGCGTGGTGTCCCAACGCAAACACTTCATATTCGCTGATCGAGGCGCGGATCAAGAGAGGGCGTTGCTTGGAGCAGATCCCGTACGCCAATCTGGCTTGCGCCAAGGCGGAGCGGCCCCGGTGGACGTTTCGGACTCAGATACGTGTCGATGCCAATCAGGGAACGTAAGGCGACCATGAGTGATCCAGTTGCGGTCTGTACATCGGTGATGATATGGGCCGGGGTTTCCAGCGCGGCGATGCGCTGGATCAACCCCTGCTCTTGCGGTTGCACATCGTTGTGAACCAGGATCGTCACGCGATAGGCCAACCGGTCGAAGAGCGCGGCGATGACGTCGGCCTCGGCTGCGGTAACATCGAGATCGGCGGCAAAGAGGGCCAAAAATTCCTTCTTCTCTTCGTCACCGAGTACAAGGGTGTCGCCAACATAGCTGTTGCCGCTGACTACCATCCCGGCCAGAAGCGGGTTTGTTTCGTCGGCAAGGTTGGCCCCCAGGATGGTGGCGACAACACGACGGAAGCGCCAGTTTTCAATGACGATGATCCGGCCATCGCGGACGCCGTCGCCCGTGGCAATGTCGAGCGCGAGCATGAGCCCGGCCAGCGTGCCGCGCTGCCGGTAGAGCGTCGGGGCCTCGGCGAGTAGGCGTCGGTGGCGCTCTTCGGGATAGGCTGCGTCGAGCGCGAGACCGATCCAGCTTGCCAGCCATTCCAACGCTTCGGGCGGGGTCGTCGCGGGCGCGGTGAGCAGATGCGCCGCAGCGACCCGGTCTTCCAGGATGGTCAGCACGCCTTCGAAATTGCCGACAAACCGTTCCAGAAAATCCGCCGGGGTGCTGCGTTCGCCAGGGGCTAGGTACGCATCAGCCTCAGGCCCAAAGACAGTCTCCTGGTAGAGTTCGGGCAGATAGTTTTCGACATAACTGAAGCGGCTGGCATAGACGCGAAGAGCCCAGACTTCTGGGGTGGTGCGACGATCGCCGTTGAGCACGATGCGGACGTGGAGATAGCGCCCGCGCAGGGTCTTCACTTTGCGCTGCGGGCGCTGGATCAGTGTCGTAAAGAGACCCGCTTTGCCAGGGGTACGGTCGCAGGTGAGCAGGCCTCGATGGTGCGGGATTTCGCTGGCGTGTGGTACCCACGCGCCGACCGGGATATTCTGTTCTCCCACAACGTTGAAGATCGGCCCAAACTGGTGCTCGTGCCATTCCAACTCGTCGGTCGGGGTTGCGCCTGTATCTTCGGCGGCCAGCAAGATCCGTACCCCACATGCGTCGGGCAGGTTGGCTTCGAGGTAGAGCCGGTGCCAGACGGTGCGTGCGCTGCCACTGTCGATGCTTGCCTGATTGCTTGCTTCGCCTTCGCTCGGGAAGCTGGGCAGCGAGAGGAAGTGTAACGGGAGGCTGCCCTCTTCGTCGCTGGTGGGATAGTGCGGCGGCAGCGTCAAGCCATGCACGAAGGGGCCGCCCCCAAAGCGATCAGGCCGCAAGGGGTAATAGTCACCCACCGGCATCACGCGCGCCGCGCCAGGGCTTGCCGAGTAGACCGGGGCTTCGTTGCTGAGATGGGGAACCAGCAGGGCGATGCGATCCAGGGTGACCCAGGCAAGGCTGAAGGGATGCACTACGCCTTGTAAGAGGCATGGCTCATACCATCCCCCGCGTGTGTCAAGATAACGCACAACGGCAGGTGCGCCGTCGGTTTGCCAGCAGAGCACGGCGACTTGCCCATCAGGGCTACACGCAAGGCTAACAGGTCTTGCGGTGGCGACGAAGGTGGCATGCGGATAGAGTTCCAGCCGGGGCGGGTTCGCGTTCTCTTCACAGGGACGCGGCGTATCCGGGTCATACTCAACCTGAACCCGCCTTCGCAATGGCAACCCTGTGACCCGCCCAAGCTGTGGCTGGTCGCGGTCAAGTACCCACACCCCGCCATCTGGCGCCGCTGCCAGTCGCCACGCCGCAAACCCTGGGAGGCTCAGGCTCACCGCATCCCATCGGTCGCGCAGATCGACCAGCGTGACGCCGCCGTTCACCGCAACATAGAGCACGCCGTCGGTGCCGACACAGAGATCCGTCGGCGCTTCAGCGGCGCTCGGGGCTGTCCAGATTGGCACCTGCCCAGCGAGGGCACCGGTTGCCATGATGCGCCCAGTTGCGGCATCCCACCTGGCCCTTGTTCCAAACGCATCGCGAGCTTGCGGAACGAGCTCCAGGCGGGCGGTCGCCTCGGCTTCGGTGCCAGCGGGCGCAACCGGCGGCAAGACCGCCGCCTGGCTGGTGAGCCGCAGCGCACGCCGCTCGCGATCATAGCGCAGCGCCGGTTGTTCCCCCGCCAGCACCCAGTCGTGGGCATCCGCGAGCATCCAGAATTTCAGACCATTGGCATCCATAGTCAGGTGCATACCTCCGGGACAAGCGGGATCGGCACCATCCCTCCGTCGCTCAGGAAGGGATTCGGTACGCCCCGTAGATCGTTCGGTGGTTCGTCATCGGCGACGGCAACAACCGAGAGTAGTTCGGGCAGTTGCCATTTGCTGAGCGGGATGTTGATCAGGGCATTCGTCGTGCTGCGCTCTTGTTTCACCCAATCGTCGCCCGTTGCATTGCGCAGAAAGATATTCAGCCGGTTGCCGAGCAAGCTTTGAACCCCTGGTACCCGTGCGGCGACCAGTTCGAGTTCGCGGTCTTCGACGGTTTTGCCAAGCGGCCAGCCGGTGCGTTGCGGCCCGCCGCCCATCAACGGCCACAAAAACTCGCGTAGCGCCAGGCGCACACTGCGCAGCGTCGCCTCGCGGTCGTAGCCATCGGCGATCTCGACCCCAACACTCAACCCGAGCGGCACGTAGTCAACGCCAATGACATACAATTCGGTGCCAAGGGGCCGCCGTGCTTCAAGGTGGGCATAGACGGTTTCGAGAAAGGGCCGGTCTGGCCGCGGATTCGGTGGGCCGGGTGGCGGGCGGAAGGGCAGCACCATGACCGAGACGATGCCCGGAACCTCTTCGCGCATCTGGTGCGGCTTGAAGCGTGGCAACAACTCGACCCGCGCCACCTGCACCCCTGGTGTCTCGGCGGCGATCGTACGGTAATCCTGGGCTGTGACTGCACGCTCGCGATGACGCAAGACCTGCGGAATCCGCACCTCGGCCTCGGCCAGCGTTTCGGCCTCGAGCCCGCCCTCGGCAGCCAGGGGTTGCGTAACGACGACCCCGGTTGCCCGGCGCCCATCAAGTTCAACCGCATCAAGATCGGTCAGAGACCCGGGCGGCAGGTTCCCCGCAATCCCACCACCGGCCCGCATCTGCGCGACCCGCACCCGCCGACCGGGGGCCGGCACACGGCCTCGTACCCCATTGCCAAACGTGATTGTCCCGGCCTCGGCATCGAGCGTGTAGACACGACTGTCGCGCCCAGCCAGGCTTGTCTCGCCACGTTCCCACGCGACATATCCGAGGCCCTCTTCTTCCACCTGCACCACCAGCGCCGCTGGCTCGACACTCGTGCCAGGCAGCGCCATTTGCTGGTCGCTGCTACCATTGCTTGTGCCGATAATGCGCCCGGTGATGGTTTGTCGTTGATCAACCTCGACCGCGTTGATCCCGACCCAGCTCAGGCGCAGGCTTTCGAGGCGGCGCGTGGGTCGCAACCGTAGCCACGCAACGAGCCGCGCCGCCTTCGCGGGATCGTCGAGGCGCGGTGGCATCGCGCCGGTGCCCGCATTGAGGTGCTGGCGCACGTCGTTGCCCGGGGCGCCAATAAATTGCGGCCCCGGCAAGACGAGCCGCTCGATGCCTCGTTGCGTCAGCCCTGCCGTTGTATCAACAATCTGATCAAGTTGCGTATAGGTCACCTGACCCCGCGCATCCAGGCCGGTAATCTCCCAGAGATGGGGCAGCGCAGCGCGTGGCCCGATCTGCTCATCATTCCAGGCCGGCACACTGATCGCTGGCAACAAGCCGATACTCAACAGTTGCTGACCTCCACCGACACTGGTACCAAGCGTCTGCCGCACCGCTTCGTTGTGGATCGGTTGCAGCGCTGGCTCCTCGGCCTCGGGGGCGAGCAGCGCGAGCCACAACGCCTGATCAATCGTCTCATTGATCAGATCAAAGCCCTCGGGATTGGCTGCGCCACCCGCAAAGACTGGCACCGTCACATAGCCCCGCGCCCGACTCGCATCTTGGGTGCCAAGATAGAGCACCCCGAGATTGTGGACGATCTCGCGATACGTACCCTGCTCGCTCTCGCTCAGCGGGCGTCGCGCATAGGCCTCGGCGGTCACCGGCAGCACCGTCACTTCGCTGGTCGTCTCGAAGGCGACGGGGCCGCTCACCTTCGCCAGGGGCCGCAGGATCGTCGCGCTCGTTTGCATCGGATCGTCAAGCGCTAGCGTCACCAGTGTCCGGGCCGGCATGGCGGGACGCATCGGGATGCCGAGCAACTTGAGAAAGACTAGGCGCTGTCGCTCGGGGATCAGATTGGCTCGATAGAGGATCGAGTCGGCCAGAAACGCAAAGAGCTCGATCAGCGTGCGCCCCGGATCGCCAGGCCGCACATCGGTCCATTCACGCGTGTGTGCCGGCACCCGGTTCAGCAGTTCGCGCACCAGGTCGTCGTAACTGCGATCATCAAGCGTTGGAGGAATGATCGGCATGGTATTCTAGCCTCCCAATTCCATTGATAGCCCCAGCTGGCGGATGACGCCCGTCCGGCGCAGGCGGTACACCACCTCGACCCTGATCCAGGTCGGACGCTCGGGCACCTCGTTGATCTCTACCCGCTCCACCTTGATCCGTGTCTCCCAACGCTCGAGCGCTTGCACAATCGTATCGTGAATGCGCCGATGGGTCGTGAGTGTATTCGGCTGGTGCAAAAAGACCTGCAAACCGCCCCCAAATGCTTGATGCTGTAGGCGTTCGCCGGGGCGTGTGCGCAAAATGATCTGGATCGATTGGCGCACACTCTCGTCAAGCGTCGGATAATGCAGCTGCCCATTGGCATCAGGCACAGCAAGCAGCGGCCAACTGATCGGCTCCTGAATCATAAGTTTTTACTCCTCTTCTGGAACCGGGATCGGCAAACAGATCCGAATAAAAATTAACCAGTTAAAGACGATATTGAGCAAAATAGCAAAAATGATTAAAATAATGAAAGCGATCATCATAATGATGTAAATGCTAAAACTACAGATCCAGAGAATGCCAATGCCGCCGCCGTTGCCTTTGGTCGCATTGCCTTCAAGGAACGCGTTGAGGCCATTGGCCGCCAGGAAGTTTTCGAGGCTTTCGGGGACTTCAAAGGCGACGTTGGGTTTCATCGCTTTCAAGGCCGCCCGCGAAGGCAGGTCGGGCAGTGGAATAATTGCCGGAGGCACGTCGGGATTGTGATCCCAGTGCTGGGCAATCTGAAACACTTCGCTATACTCGCTCCACCAGAGTTGCGGCGGGCACCCGGGTTCACGCTTCACCCGCACAAAGGCCCGGGCGACATAACGCCCCCGGCGCGGGTCAAAGCGCCGCTCGCCCGCGATGAGGTTGAATTCGGTGATCCGGCTCTGCATCCGGTCGGCCAGCGCCCCGAGTACGTCGTCACTCAGCGCGGTGGTCGGGATGCTCCAGGCCAGCGTTTGCCCACTGGCGACGGTGACTTGACTGGTGAGATCGATCTCGCTATCACGGAGGCGTGTGGCGGCATCGGCCACCAGATCGCCAAGGCGCACCTCAAGATAGTCGGCAATGATCTGATTGTTGCGTCCCCGCTGCGTGACCCGCGTGAACGGGGCCACAAGCGTCAGCCCCGGCGTTGTCGGGTCAAGCCCGAGTTGCACCGTTACGCCATTCAGGTGCGCGATCGCTTCCGGGTGCTCAAGGGCGTCCAGTTCAACAACCCAGCGCAAAAGCGACAGAAACCGATCCTGTTGCGTCAACTCGCGCTGTTTGAGTTGGTAAAAATCGACCCCAAGCGGATTCAGTTGCAACGGGATCGTCCGTTGCCCACCGGCTGGCGTCAGATAATCGGCAAAGAGATCGCGCAACTGCCCAATCTCCAGGCGCGGCGGGGCCAGTTGCTCAGTCGGGAGCTCGCTCTGTTCGAGGCTGACCGTCGGGATCATGCCAAACAAGAGCGTTCTGGCCGCACCGACACAGACATCAGGTGGCGCAACATAGAGCGGTTCAACGGCTTCGCTCAGGTGCTCGGCGGGAAGGCGGTGCAGCCCGAGTTGCTCGTCGAGTTCGCGGATCCCGGTACCCAGACGGCGCGGGCGGCGCTGTGGATCGGGATCGCTGTCGTCGTTCAACCCGTCCTCCTGAAGCGGGAACCAGCCGCGCAAGGCATTGCCGTCGCTCAACCACGCCTCGGTCAGGCCCGTCTCGCCATTGATCCGCCGAATCACCAACCCCGAACTCTCGATCTGGGTGCGGTCGAGCTTCGGTAGCCCGGCCTCGCCAAGTTCAGGCAAGAAGTCACAGACCGCTTCGAGCACAACAAACTGGAAGGTGCGATGCACCGGTTGATAGAGTTTGACGGGCGGCTGGAGCTCGCGCTTCGTGCGCTGCAGCACCATGCGGTCGGCCCGCCCAACTGGTCGCGCGGCAAGCTGGTTCTGCATCACGCCCTGGTTGATCGTGCCGCCCCTCAGCTTGGCAAACGCGCCGCCTTCGCTCATATCGGCGAGCAATCCATCAAGGAATTTGATGTCGCTACGGCGCACCAGGGTTGGCCGACTATCACCCGCCTCGTGCAGGCGCAGGCCGCGCAGCAACACCGCATGGTTATGGCTTACCATATGTTGCCAACTCCTACGCTATACGTACCGGCCGTAATCGACGGCGTCGTCGCTGACGGTATAATCGTCGTCGCCCCATTCACTGTCACCTGCGCTCCTTTGATCGTCACCCCACCCGCTGCCGTCAGATCAAGCTTGCCTCCAGCATTAATGGTGATATTCGACGGCGCATCAAGCGTAATGCCACTGCTATCAAGCGTAATCGTCGCATTATTCGCCTTGATCACCACCTGACCACCGCCTTCATCACTCAGCACCACGCTCACCTCGGTCTGATTGGCTGTCTTGAGCGTAATCGTCGGCGTTGCGGCCTCTTCGATCGCAATGCGGCTCTTCTTGGCACTCGTGATTGACCAGACATGCACCTTTTCGTCATCAACCTGTTCAGGCGGCGGCGCACTGTGACTCCAGACCCCCCCAAGCACAACGGGGTAGCGCGGGTCGCCCTGCACAAACCCAACCAGCACCTGATCGCCCTTTTTGGGAATCAGAAACGCCCCCATCTCTTTCCCCGCAAACGGGACTGCCACAGCCGCCCAGATCGGGCCATCCTGCTCGCCAACCCCATCGTGATGCAGCAGCCGCACCTGCACCCGCCCGAGGTTTTCGTCACTATCAACGGCCGAGACCACTTCTGCCAGGTACATCCCGACAAAACGCCCCGCCATTGGCAAATCATAGAGTTCGTGCTCTTGAAGCATGCGTCAATCCCTCTTTAGCCAGGTACTCATCTGCCGCCCCAATACGCGCTCTCGGCCTCAAAGTCAACCTGATAGCCCCGGGTCTCATCCCAGCGATGGCACGCCGAGGTGACATAGTAGGTATTTTCAAAACGCGGCCCCACCCCAACCAGATCGATGTGCGTTCCGACGCGCAGCTTTGGTTCACCGACCGCCGTGCCTTCGATGCAGACAAAGCGACGGGCGCGCTGGTCAAATGCCGCTTCGGCGATCGCCTGCGCTTCATCGCCCGTCGCCATCGCCAGATGGCCGATGTGATGCGTGCGCTGCCGCCCGATGCGCTCGAGCACATCCTTGCCGGTGGTGCCGCTCCCCGGGCCAGTCGCCGTCAGCCGACTGGCGGTACCAGTGATTTTGCGCCCCGCCAGCGCATCCCAACCACTCGTCGTCATCTCGGTCACCTGGTGCGCCAGGTCGGCGAGCATGCTCACCTGCACCAGCGCCTCATACATCGTCAGGGTCAACGGATCGCCGCGTCGCACGGCACCACGCGGCGAGACATGCAATTCAGTCCCGACGACCTGCAAATCAACATCGTAGCGTCGGCAGATGCGACGCACAAACGCGAGATCGCTCTCATTCAATTGCACCTGCGTACCAATATTTGTCTCAAGGCCATCGGCAATCACCGGCGTCAAACTCAACGTATCGGCGAGTTCCTCGGCAAGTCCTTTCACCGTCACTTCATCCTCATCAAAGGTGCGCGTCTTGCGCGTCATCCGCGCCAGCATCAACGCATCCTCGGCAAGCACAACCAGTTCGGGCGGGCCGTCTTCGGGCAAGCTCAACTCGAAGCCAGTAACCACGCCCCGAAAGATCTCCTCCGGCGCGCTCACATCACCTGCACCAACCAGAATTTCAGCCCCTAACTGATAAATTTCTTCATCTTCAAAAGCATAATCGGCATCGCCTTCCGTATCACTCGCCTTGCCACTGTACCGTAACTCCAGGGCCGCCAGACCACCCTCCTGCTCGGTCATCGTCATCCCAATCAGCAGTTCCTCAATTTTGGCATAGGCCTGCTCAGCGACCCGCACACTTGGCCGCATATACACCAGATCTGGAGGAGCTTCTGTCATCTATCAATACCCTTTGCGCCTTTGCGCCTTTGCGTCAAATCTAATCAGCCCGTAACCGCGCCTGCCGCCGCTGCATCCGCCGCAACGCCCGTGCCACCTGCTCAGGCGGCAACTCCAGCAGGCTCCTTGCCTCCTCCTGGTCAACCTCCCGCCCACCGGGTTCGGCCCGCTCTGCGCCGATAACGCCCTCGACCATATCAAAACGAACATCGTTACTGCTCATCGCTGCTTCACCGCCCCTCTCGACGCACTACGTTTCAAAGAAGCTCACATCAAGCCGCAAAGTGTGAGCACACCTACACTAAAACCTTTGCGCCTTTGCGCCTTTGCGTCAAAAAAACCTCTGCGCCTTTGCGCCTTTGCGTCAAAAAAACCGCGACGCAACCTCTCATCACGCATCAAACTGAAGCTTCGCGCTCAGATTGCCCTTCACCTTTGCACTCAGGCTCGCCGAGCCTTCCAGATGGGCCTGCCCGCCAACTTTGAAACTTGCTCCCTGATCCGTACTGATATTTGAAGAAATGCTGCCTTTAATAATATTATTCGTATTCAAAGACGTTGTCTTTTTAACACTCGTTGTATGATGGAGACCACTGAAAGCTCCTGCCGACGCCGTAACCCCTGCTGACGCCGTTGCACCAAACATCGCCCCGCCCCCGGCGCTGGCTCCGGCCCCGAACCCCGCCGCCGCGCTCGCGCCAAAGCCGGCGCTGGCTCCGGCCCCGAACCCCGCCGAGGCGCTCGCGCCAAAGCCGGCGCTGGCTCCGGCCCCGAACCCCGCCGAGGCGCTCGCGCCAAAGCCGGCGCTGGCTCCGGCCCCGAACCCCGCCGAGGCGCTCGCGCCGATCCCGGCGGAAACTCCTGCACTGAGGCCAAGCGAGGCCGATGCGCCTGCCGAGAAAGCGGCCGCAGCGCCGATACTTGCGCCTGCCCCGACTGCCAGTGCCCCCGCCGGAAAACGCAAACTCTCCAGGCCATTCGCCAGCGCCAGCATCCGGGCCGCCCCTGGATCACCGCCTTGCGCCGCCGTATCCGCCGGGCTCCCTGCCGTCGGGTTGTCTTCGCCGCCATCGGGGGCTGGTGCAACAACCGCACTATCAAGCCCACTCAAACCCTGACCCACATTCGCTGTATCACCGTCGTTCGCCGAACGCGTGTCAAACTGCTTGTCTTTGCTCGTAAAGGTCACGTTCAAGGTCGAACGTAGCGGTACACCACCAGCGGCAAAAAAGTCGATCGTCTCTTTGTATGACTCAACATACCCTTCAAAAACAAAAGTTCCCCATTCAAACCGAATCGTTGGCGGTATCTTTTTTGTATCATCGTACGGTTGCAAATACCGCGCAATCTTGACCGTCTCGATCCGCACATCCTGCCCGGTGTGCGTCGTATCAAAGATCAGCTCGGTCGCCAGCGTGGCGGTCGTCTGGCTCACATGCTGACGTGCCCGCGCCCCACGGCCCTTTTTCTCAATATTGTTACGCAGGTTATATTCGAGCGACGCCGGATTGAATTGCACCGTCACCGCTTCGAGCTCCTGCCCAGCCCCTTGCGAAATAGGAGTGATAATCGCCTGCTCAGGATTGCTTGTATCTGACATCACCCCTCCTTCGCGCCTTCGCGCCTAAGACATGGTTTCAGAATTGGGTATGCTTGCTTGACCGTTTGGAGTGCCGACTTCAGTCGGCTGCTAGCCTTTTACTCCATAGTTCGCTATGCGCGACACGGGCGAGACCTCACAGCCCATCTTCGTTTATTCGTTATCAGCATTCGTGGTCGGCGGTGCTGGCAGAAAACTTAGGTTACAGACTAATAAATTCCCCCCACCCCCCGCCTCTACACCACCTCGTACCTCAACCCCTCATGCGCCAGATGAATCTCTTCAATCCCCACATCGTCACCCGTCATGGCATTCAAATCAGGTGATTTGAAGCGGATTGGCATGGCTCGCTCCAATGTCCATTTCAATTGCGGTTCGCCACTATGATCTTGCAGCGTAATCGTCACCTGCAAGCGGTGTTTGTAGGCCCCACTCACATTCATCAGTTCAAACCACTGCCACAGGTGCCGCCGTGTCGTGATGCCCCGCCGCAGAATCACTGTCGCAAAACTGACCCGACCTGGACGCTGCACCACCCCATAGTTCATCCCGCCAACCTGGATCGTTTTCGCTTCCATCGTCGCATCTAAGCCCGAAACTTCGCTGAAATAGCCGTCAACCAGATTCACCGCCGAGCCGACGGCTTCATCAAGCGAGGCTTCTTGAAACTCGACTTTGAACCGAAAGATATGCAGCGGTATCTCTAGCGATAAACTGCTGTCAGTCACGACGACCTCCTACCAGCGAAACCTGCCCGCCCTCGGCAAGCGCTAGCACAACCTGAATCTGCTCAAGGCTGACCGTCGGGGTAAAGGTGACTTCGGCAATCAGGCGTCCCTGATCAAGATCCTGTTGCGTCATGGTGCTGCGATCACAACGCACCTGAAAAGCGTCACTTGCCGCGTCACCACGCAACGCCCCCTGCCGCCAGAGCCCACGCAACAACTGTTCCATCTGCTCCCTCAGCCGCCGCCAGAGCAAAGGGCCGCTCGGTTCAAAGACGAGGCTCTCCCCAAGCAGCCGGGCGGCCCGCACCAGCGTCGCAATCAGGCGATTGACACTTGCCAGCCGGTAGCTTTCATCCAGACTCGTCGTCACATCGCTGAGCAGCCGGAAGCCTGCCGGAGTCGGGCCGAGCAAGGTGACGCGCTCTTCGAGCATATGGCTTTGCGCACTTCGCCTTGCATTGTCCAGGACGGCCGCCTGCATCTGATCACGCCGCAGCCCCGGCACTACGTCATACACATCCCCCAACCTAAGCGTGGCGGCGCTCTGGTAGGTGCCTCGCGCCAGCGCATTGCGCGCCAGCAGGCCCACCACCACGGCATCAGGCGCCTCAAGGCGTTCTGGCAGGTGCGTCGATCCCGGCGTCTTGACCCACGGATACACCAGTTGCACAAAGGCGCTCGCAATGCCGGTCGCCCGATCATTCAGATGATGCGCCAACGGGCCTTCCCCGTTCGCCACCAGTGCGCCAAGCGGATGCTGCTGCATAGCATGACCCGCTTCCGGCAACGGAATTGCGGCAACCAGTTGCGTCTCGCGCTGGTACCGCGCTAGCAGATCGCCCACCAGACGCACCGCTCGCGCCCACGCCTCATATCCTTCGTCATCGCAGCGCGGCGCACGGATCGCAACCTCTTCACGATCGGCGGGTGGCGCAACCGGCTCTGAACAGATCACAAACCGCTCCTCGGGCACCGGCAAGGGCAGCGGCAACTCGAGCGCAACCCGGCCCGCACTGACAATCTCGGGGAGATCGGGCAGGCAGACAAAGGAAACATCAGTCAACCCCAGCACATGCGCAACGCCCTTCCATGTCGTCTGGTCAAGCGGGTCAACCTCGATCCGGTCTGGATACCCCGGAATCACCTGGTTCATCAAGGCGTGCAGGCGTTCGTGGCGCGTCTGACCTGCCGCTGGTTCCAACAACGGCGGATCACCAACCCGCACCACATAACACTTGCGCCCGCCTTGTGCAAAAAACGAGCGTACTGCCGCACCAAGATAGCTCGTTCCAGTTCTCCCCTGCGCATCAAACACGCGCTCTTCCCAGGCAAAGAGTTGATCAAACATATCCCAGGTATCAATCGGAATTGGCAAATTCGTCAGGTCAGGGATCGTCGTGATGCGCAGCGTCTCGCCCGCCACCAGCGTATCAAGCGCAAACCCGAGCGCCGGATTGCGCCGCACCTGCACCGACGCCCGCACGCCCTGGGTATCACTGCCAATCACCAGGCGTCCCTGCGCATCGGTGTAGGCGTATCCCCCCGCCATCAGACTGTTGAGCGTCTGCACCAGTCTTGTTGGCGACATTGGCTCCACCGGCAAGACAAGCGTCTGCGTTCTGCTATCAAGCGTGACCGTGAACCGGTTCGCCGGTGCCACCAGGGTCAACGAAGCAGGCAGCGCATCACGCGCCGTCGCCTCGACCGGCGGCACCGCCGTCTCAAACGGCCAACCCCTGGCCGCCAGCCAGCGCAGCACCTCGCCGCCAGTGCTTATCCGGCGCTGCGCCACAAACCCGACAAAACAGGCCAGATCCGCCCGCTGCGGGTCGCTCGTCACCACCGGAATGTCATCAACAAAACTCAGCCCACGTACCATATCCCCATCTCATCCTTTCTGGATGCCGCCGGGCTCATTAGTAGTCTGTAACGTGAGTTTTCTGGGGTCGTTCGCCGACCACGCATGGGGCCACGAAGCAACGAAGAGCGCACCGCACCGCCCCTATTCGTTTTTTCGTTCTCAATATTCGTGGTCGGCGGCGCGACCAGAAAACCTAGTTCCCAGACCAAGGAGTAGTCTGTAACGTGAGTTTTCTGATCCACTTCTGACACACCCATTCGTCGCACATTTGGTGTCTCGATGTACTTTGAACACCCTTTGCGCCTTCGCGCCTTTGCGTCAAATGATCGGGCGGCCCGCCCTCCCTTCAGCATGCTTTGCGCCTTTGCGCCTTTGCGTCAAATCATCAGCGTGCGGTTCATTACTCGATCGTGAACGACTCGCACGCCAACACCAACTCCTCAATCGCAACCTCGCTCCCCCCGCGCGCATTCAGCGACGGGCCGTTGTACCGCATCGGGAAGACCCCCGTCAATGACCAGGTCTGCACATCGTTGTGCGCCTCGTCTTGCAAGGTGATCGAGATGTTCTTCTTTGCAACTGGCCCGGTGCGCCGCGTATCGTCAAGCCACGTCCAGAGATCCGCCGAACTAATGATGCCCCGCCGCAAGGTGATATCGCTCACCGTCGTCATCCCAGGGATTTTGCGCGGGTGATTCTCGGCTTCGTTCCCCGTCCGATATTGGGCGACCCCGATCTCCATCCCCAGGCCCGAAACTTCCGAGAAGCCACCGAAGAGTTCGTTGCCATCGAATTTGACCAGATAATTGAAATCCCCGTAGGGAACACTGCGCTCTGCCATGCTTCACGTTCCTCCTCGCTACCCGCGTGCATCCGCTGTCTTCTGCCCGATCCGGAAGATGACAAATTCGGCGGGCTTGACCACCGCCACCCCGATCTCGCAGATCAGCCGCCCTAGATCAAGATCCTGCTGGGTCATCGTGCTTCGGTCGCAGCGCACAAAGAAGGCTTCCTCGCGGCTGGCTCCAAGCAGTGCCCCGGTCAGCCATTCGGCGTAGAGGAAGTTGCTCACGGTTTCGCGAATATTGGCCCATAGGTCTGGTCCGTTTGGCTCAAATACCGCCCACTGGGTGCTCACGTCAATCGATCGTTCGAGATAGATGAAGTAGCGCCGCACGCTCACATAAAGCCATTCCAGATCCGAGGTGGCTGTCCGTGCGCCCCAGACACGATAGCCCCGCCCGCTTAGGTAGCGTAGGCAGTTGATGCCCTCGGGATTCAAGACATCCTGCTGCCGTTTGTTGACGTCAACCTCGAAGCGCAGCGCGTCACGCACAACCTCGTTCGCCGGGGCCTTCCAGACGCCGCGTTGCACGTCGGTACGCGCATAGATGCCCGACATTGCGCCCGACGGCGGGATGTTGATCTCTTTGGGAATCAGGTCGTTGCCCGGTCGCGCCAGCGGGTTGGCGATCGTGATCCACGGGTAGTAGACCGCCGCATACGTGCTGTCAATCAAGCCCCGCGCCTCGCGGACTTCCCCAACCGTCAGGCCCGGTTTGGTGTCCAGCACCGCAATCCGGTATTTCATCCGCTCGGCATGGCTGATCAGCCGGTTTTGCACGTCCCGATAGAGGATGTCGGCTGTATCGTTCGGGTCGAAGCCACTTGACCCCGGTGCTGCGATGATCGAAATATCTTCGATAATCTCCAAAACTTCCAGGCCCCGTTCGTACGAGACCGCCCCCGCCGTCATCGAGCTCGAAACCGGTGTGCCGCCGTCATTGCCCCCCGCCACCGGGATCGTATTCTCGGTTCCCCCACCAAGCAAGCCGTTAAAGAGGGCAAAGGGTTCATTGGTGCCACTCGTCTGCAACCAGTAGAGATTTTGCAGCGCATCGGCTTTGCGCGAGGGTCTTTGTGGCAGAATAGCCCCGATATACCGCGGATGGGTCGTGGCAAAGCCTAGATTTTCATAGGCCATCAGGTTGCCATCGCCATCCTCGGTCTCAAGGTTGACGCTCACGAGATGGGCCGTGGTCGTCAAGGGCTGACTTGTATCGGGCGCCGGAATGTTGACGCCCCCGACCAACGCCCAACTTCCGTTCGTTTTGAGGAAGTAGCTCGGATTCGCCCCATCCTCGCCCGTCGCCACGGCACTCGGCAAACCAAGCGCCGTCCGACCCGCCGCATCCTGTGCCTGCAGCGTCGCCGCTGTGCCCGTCGCAACCGTCGCAAAGGTGAGTTGCCCCGTACTCGGCGGCATCGTCACCCGCACCGTATTGGGCCGGGCTGTTTCCAGCAACGCCTGAATCTCAGCAATCGTCACATGCTCCAGATCCGCCACATTGCCGCCACCACTGCTACTCGTCCCACCGGCAAACCCAAGCAGATCATTCGCCTGCACCGCCAGCGCAGCACTCGTGCCGCGCCGATCCGTGCCCAGACTAATCTGATCACCATTCTCGATCCAGGCCCGCCCATACCTGATCGACCGATTGATCGCATCAACCAGCGCCACAATGCTCTGGTCGCCCGCCGGCAGAGTGATCGTCTGCTCCATACTATCCACCGTCACCACCAGCGTCGTATCATCAGGCACCGTCACCGGCTCGGCCAGCGCCGTCCCTGTCACCACCGCCGACGTGCCCTGAAACTGGATCGTGACATCTGTCCCCGTGGCGGTCAACGTCAACTGATCATTATGGGTAAGGAAGAACGTCGGCCCCGTACTCCCCCGAAGCGTAGCGGAACGGGCGATCACCTCACCGCCGATCCGCAAGAGCGAGCCATCCGGTGCCGCCGCCATCGTCGCCACATTCGCTGGCGACAACCGCTCGCTCACCCGAATCTCCCCGTTATACCCCGAGCCCGGTTCGCGTGAGCGAAACTGCGCCGTAAAACCGCCCGCCGTCGTCACAAACTGCGCCGATTGCGCCAGGCCACTGCTCGTCACCGTTCCTCCCGCATCAATCCGGGGCTGGAAGGTGCGTGCAATATAGACCCGTGCGCCCCCATTCTCAAAGAAACTGCGCACCGCATGCGCAAGATAGTTCGTCATCTCAGGGGCCGCATCAGTCCCCGAAGCAAACGATAGATTGCTCAACCCGCCGTACATCCGCGTGAACTCACCAAAACTGGTCATCACCTCGGGCGTCCCGGTCAGCGGGCCTTTCCGGGTCGGGCCGACAAAGGCCGTCGTGCTCGTGCTCACCCCCTCAATCGATTTTGGGCGAAAGCTTGTCTCTTCAACATAGACACCAGGCGCCAGATATTCAGGCATAGCACCTCTTCCTTTCGCAACGAACCACTACGTCGTCACAAAACAACATGGATCACCTCTCCCGCACGAATCACCCGGTTGACCACCCCCGACGCCACCACAAAATCACTTAGTGCATCAGGATCAGGTGCCGCTACCAGGATCTGCCGTCGGGCTTCAAGATCGTCAGGGTCAGGCAGGGTTCTCTCAGGGTCAAACCCGGGATGGTGGAACGCTTGGATCGTGATCGCGATCCCCTGGCTGATCACCGGTCCCGTTCCATTCGTCGCCACACTGGTCGTTGGGATCTTCGCAATCTGCACCAGCGCCTCGCCACGACCA
Source organism: Candidatus Chloroploca sp. Khr17 (assembly GCF_004138165.1). Lineage (GTDB taxonomy): Bacteria > Chloroflexota > Chloroflexia > Chloroflexales > Chloroflexaceae > Chloroploca. The sequence goes on along the minus strand of NZ_RYFF01000029.1, from coordinate 30,982 downwards.
CGTCCTCGCCATTCCGTAATCCCTTCCCCCATCAGATTGGTGGCATCATCAGCCGCCACCACCCGCACCAGCGCCCCCGGCACCGGTCTCCCCGCACTATCTCGCACCGTCACCCGTACCGCCCCCCACCCAGCCGGTGGCATTGCCGTCGGCGCACGGTACAGCCTCAGATCAAGCGGCGTAAACAAACTATTCACCGCCGCCGGATCAGGATCGCGGGGCAACGCAATGGTTGCCACCCGCGGCAGGTAATTCCCTGTCGAAGGCACAACCTCCACCGCAAAACTCAGGCTACCGATCGCCGGCAGCGCCGGCGGCGCCTCAAACTGATCATGGTGCGTGCGCAAGAGCGGGTGCGAACTACGGTGAAGCACATAGTAATTGCGCCGATTGCGCCGAAACGTCAATTCCGCCGCCCTGATCGTCACTGGCTCAGTCACCACAAGCTGGCGACTCACCCCCTCAAGCTGCGCCACCGTCGCATCAACCAACCGCACCGCCCCCAGCACCCGATGCACAACACGATCAACCACGGTACCACCCCTGTAACGGCTTCACCCGTATCCTGGAATCGAGGGCATCGTGCCCTCGTCGCACGGCTCAACAGTCTGTAAGCTACGTTTCTTGATGCCAGCGGGGGCTTCGACAGGCTCAGCCTCCGCCCATTCGCAACGCCCATCGTCCGCCGTTGGCTGAGCTTGTCGAAGTCAATACCGAGAGCAGAAAACGTAGGTTACACACTACTCAATAGTGTGTGAACTACGTTTCCTGGCGTCCTCAGCCTTCCACGAATGGGGGCACAAATAAACGAATATCGCACCGCACCGCCCCTATTCGTTTCTTCGTGATCAGCATTCGTGGTCGGCGGCGCTACCCGAAAACTTCATTCACAGACTACTAATCATCCAGCGTCTCATACCTGAAATCCGTCACCACCACCGGACGATGCTCCTCTTCTTCATCAGGATCAATCCGCACAACGCGTGCAATATAGCCCGAACTCAAACGATACGTCGGCTCCAACGCATCCCAGATCCGCATCAAACTCTCAATCGTCAACTCCTCCGGGATCACCTGAATCAAATCATCAGGCTGCCACCCAGCCTCCGCCGAGAGTTGCGTCCGGCCAAACGTTGGCTCCTGCGCAAGCTGACTCATCGCCCACGCCACAATATTGTGCTCAGCCATCGCACTCTCAGCCCACACCGTCAACAGATAATGCAGATTCAACGAAAGCGGCAACGGACGACGGGCGTTATCACTTGCCCGCGGCGCATTCCGCCGATGCTCATTAATCGTCACCCGATACAAATAGAGCGACAGCGTCGCCGTCGAGTCAGTCTGAATACTCGTCGGATCAGCCAGTTCCCCACTCGAGATCAAGCGAAACGCGCAAGGATGCTGATCCCTGAGGCTACTCGTGCGATAGGCCTGCCGCAAATAACCGATCAACGAATAACCAACCGAATGGATTGCCAGTACATTTGCCATAACAATCACTTCCGCCTGGGCGCACGCTTCAGAAAACCAGGGGCGAGCAAACGGAACAACCAGTAACTATGGCCCGGATACACCCCAAGCCGGATAAGGTAGATCGCAAGAAAGAGGCTCACTTCTTCCAGACGACGAAACGACTGACGCGTATCATCCTGAACATGCACAATCTGCCCTCGCCAGCCATCGCGCCCATTGCGACCCACTCTACGTTCACGCCACACTCGCACCACAAACGAGTGCGTTGATCGCTCGCGTGGATCCATAGCAAGACTCCTACCTTGCAGTCGGTCGATCAGGGCACCAGGTATCGCTTGCCAAGCCTCACCCGCAGCTACACAACAGCTCTGATGGGCCAGAAACAAGCCAACCTTACGCCAGCAGATCCTGGCTTGAAACAACAATGGGTATGCGGCCCAGTGTACAACCCCGGCGATCCACCCGCGATCCACCCGCGATCCGCCCGCGATCCGCCCCCCCGTAGGGGCGCAGCAGCCCCCCGCCCCCCGTGCGAGAACGGCACGCCGCGTCAGTAGGGGCGCAGCAGCCCCCCCGCCCGCCCCGCGCGCGCAGCAACCCCCCGCCCGCTGCTGCGCCCGCCCGGGTTACGCGCGCAGCGGCGGGCATAGGGCCGATCCCCCGCGCATCGTAGGGGCGCAGCAACCCCCCGCCCGCTGCTGCGCCCGCCCGGGTTACGCGAGCAGCGGCGGGCATAGGGCCGATCCCCCGCGCATCGTAGGGGCGCAGCAACCCCCCGCCCGCCCCCGGGTTACGCGAGCAGCGGCGGGCATAGGGCCGATCCCCCGCGCATCGTAGGGGCGCAGCAACCCCCCGCCCGCTGCTGCGCCCCCCGGGTTACGCGAGCAGCGGCGGGCATAGGGCCGCGCCCGCTTTACGCTTTACGCTTTACGCTTTACGCTTTACGCTTTACGCTTTACGCTTTACGCTTTACGCTTTACGCTTTACGCTTTACGCTTTACGCTTTACGCTTTACGCTTTACGCTTTACGCTTTACGCTTTACGCTTCCTACATCCGAAACACCCCAAATTTCGTCGGCTCCACTGGGGCGTTCGCCGTCGCCGCGAGGCCCAGCGCCAGAACTTTGCGGGTGTCGGGTGGTACCAGGATGCCGTCGTCCCAGAGCCGTGCGGTGGCATAGTAGGGGCTGCCTTCATGGTCGTACCGCGCCAGAATCGGTGCCATAAAAGCCTCCTGCTCTTCTGGCGTCAGATCCTGGCCCCGCGCCTGCAACGCTTCACGCCGCACGGTCAACAGCACCATCGCCGCCTGCTGCCCACCCATCACGCTGATGCGCGCATTCGGCCACATCCAGAGTTGCCGCGGTTGGTAGGCGCGTCCACACATGCCGTAGTTGCCCGCGCCAAATGAACCCCCAACAACCACGGTGAATTTAGGTACATTTGCACAGCTTACCGCAGTGACGAGCTTGGCTCCATCTTTGGCAATGCCACCATTTTCGTATTGCCTTCCCACCATAAAGCCGGTGATATTCTGCAGAAAGAGGAGCGGAATATTCCGTGAGGCACACAGCTCGATGAAATGCGCCCCTTTCAATGAGCTTTCGCTAAAGAGAATCCCGTTATTGGCGAGAATGCCGACTGGGATGCCCTCAATATGGGCAAACCCACAGACGAGCGTTGTCCCATAACGGGTCTTGAATTCGTGCAAGCGACTGCCATCAACCAGGCGCGCAATGACCTCGCGGATGTCGTAGCTCTTGCGGCTATCGCGGGGCAGAAGACCATAGAGCTCTTCGGGATCGTAACGTGGCGGCTCAGGGCTGCGCAGATCCCACGGCGGGCTGCGTCGTGCGCCAAGATGCGCTACGATATCGCGCACAATGCCCAGTGCCTCGCGGTCGTCGGCGGCAAAATGATCCGCAACCCCCGACAGACGGGTATGCACATCGGCCCCACCTAGTTCTTCGGCAGTGACTGTTTCACCCGTCGCCGCCTTGACCAGCGGCGGCCCCCCTAGAAAGATCGTCCCCGTATTTTTGACAATCACCACCTCATCGCTCATCGCCGGCACATATGCCCCGCCCGCTGTACACGATCCCATCACACAGGCGATTTGCGCAATGCCCCGCGCCGAAAGCTGCGCCTGATTGTAAAAAATCCGCCCAAAATGGTCACGGTCAGGGAAAACATCCGCCTGCATCGGCAGAAAAGCCCCGCCGCTGTCCACCAGATAGATGCACGGCAAATGATTCTCGAGCGCGATCTCCTGCGCCCGCAAATGCTTCTTAACGGTCAACGGGTAATAGGTCCCCCCCTTCACCGTCGCATCATTCGCCACAATCATCACCTCGCGCCCAGCAACCCGCCCAATCCCCGCTACGACCCCCGCCCCCGGGACAGGATCGGGATAAACCTCATACGCCGCCAGGGGACTGATCTCTAGCCACGCCGTTCCAGGGTCAAGCAGAAGATCGATGCGCTCACGCGCCAGCAATTTGCCCCGTTCTGTGTGTTTACGGCGCGCCTCTTCGCTGCCGCCCTGCGCCGCCTCGGCCAGACGCGCCCGCAGTTCCTCCGCCAGACCACGATGATACTCGGCATTCTCACGAAATTCGGCACTGTGCGCCTGCACATGACTATGAATGAGTGACATAAGCGTGTAGGGGGTCTTTCATCATTGATCCATCCCAGAAGCAAGCATGTCTTACTGTAGCAGACTTTTCGCCTTCAGCCAACATGGAGATCGGTCGGTCCGTGCTGCGTGTGGCGGATGCTAGCAAAGCTAGCATCCGCCACACGCATAACCTGCAACTTTTCGCAAGCACCCAACGTCATACAGACCGTGAAGTGAAAAGACAGATGCTTGAAAGGATGTTGACAATGGCAGCGCAAACGGTCTATCAAACCGAGCGCGGGGTTAACCTCGTGTTGCGGATACTCTATTTCTTTTTCTTTGGTCTTTGGTTTAGTGCCATCTGGGCCTCAATCGCATGGGTTTTAAGTGTTACAATTCTTGGTCTGCCACTTGGTCTCTGGATGCTCAACCGGCTCCCGCAAGTCACTACCTTGCGCCCGCAACGCAGCAATCTGGTTGTGGCTGAGAATGGCTCAATCTACCATACCGATGTCAAGCAGCGCCCCTTCTTGATCCGGGCGCTCTGGTTCCTGCTCATTGGTTGGTGGTTCAGTGCCCTCTGGCTTGCGGCAGCATGGGCGCTCTGTACGGTCATTATTGGTATGCCCATCGGGTTCTTGATGTTCGACCGCGTACCTGCGGTGATCACCCTGGCGCGCAGCTAAGCCAGCCCTCCGTCCATACGCAAACCAATTGCCTGGCTCGACCAGGCAATTGGTTTATCACGCTTCTGTCATTGACGACGCCTAGAGCCCATGTTATGCTCGCTAAGCCGTCACGGTGTTGATGGCAAGGCAAGCAGACAATGCGAGCCGATTGTTTGGTAACACTCAAAGAGGAGCGCCCAGATCTGGGCGCTCCTCTTCTTTTTTATCTGGAGGATCCATTATGCCAACTATTGCGTTAATTGCCCACGATGGCAAAAAGGCCGATATGGTTGCCTTTGCAACCTACAACCGCGAACGCTTGAAAACCTATAACTTAGTCGCCACCGCTAGCACTGGCAAGCTGCTCAGTGAAAAGGTGGGCCTGCCAGTACGCTGTATGGCGAGCGGGCCGTATGGCGGCGATGCTCAGATTGGTGCCCTCGTCGTCACCGGCGAAATCGATGCGGTGATCTTTCTTGTCGATCCGCTCGACAAACACCCGCACGATCCCGATATCCAGATGCTCATGCGGCTCTGCAACGTCCATAACGTGCCCCTGGCAACCAACGTCGCAACCGCCGATTGCCTCATCACCGTCGGCGATCTGCTGCCGGTTATGGGCAAACCGTTAAGCCTCCTCGATCTATCCCAGTCATAAATGCCTCTCTGCCGACTGATGAAGCTGACCACGAATATGGGCGTTGCGGTATTCGTTTCTTCGTGGCCCCATTCGTGGTCGGCGAACGACCCCAGAAACTTAGTTGACACACTACTCATGGTCTTCCAGGAAATAATCCGGTATGTGCGACACCGGCGCGACCTCACAGGTCTCGCCGACCTGTGAGGTCTGGTCTAGCGGATCATTTACTGGAACACCATCATCCCGACGGCGCTCCCGTCAGGTGGACTTTGCACCAGCCCTGCCAGCAACTCACTGCGGACTTCTGGAACGCTGTACTAGTGGTATACTGAATCCTTAGAGGGCTGCGTTGCTGCGCGACAATATCCGCTGGCAGCACGGCGAGCTTGGCAAACATTGATTCTCTTATGCAACAGATTATGCTGGTGGAAGATGAAGCCGCGCTTGTCACCGCGATCCGTGAGCGCTTCGAAGCCGAGGGTTTTGCGGTGACGACGGCGGCTTCCGGCGAAGTGGCGTTGCATCTGCTCGACACGGTGACGCCCGAGCTTTTTGTGATCGATGTAGGCTTGCCCGGTATAGATGGGTTCGAGTTGTTGCGCCAGTTGCGTACCCGCCTCATTGATGCGCCCGTGATTATTCTGACGGCGCGTGGCGACGAGATCGACCGAGTCGTTGGCCTCGAACTCGGGGCTGATGACTATATGGTCAAGCCCTTTTCGCTGCGTGAATTGGTCGCCCGTGTGCGCGTGCTCTTTCGGCGGATGGCAGCGGTCGCCGCGCTGCGTGCCCAGGTCGCCGAGCAACCCACTGCACCCGCCGCACACACTGATCTCAGCCTCGATCCGGTGCGGCGTAGCATTGCCCTGCACGACCAGCACCTTGTCTTGCGCCCCCGCGAGTTTGCTCTGTTTGAACTGCTCTTTCGGCATCCCGGCCAGGTCTTTACCCGCGAGGCTCTCTTGCGCCAGGTCTGGGGGCAGGGCGCTTTTTTTGATACGCGCACCGTTGATGTGCATATCCGACGCCTCCGTACCCGCCTCGCCACGCTTGACCCTGACCTCGCCGAACGCTTGCAGACCGAATGGGGGGTGGGGTATCGTTTTATTTAGGGCTGTCGCCCTAAAAAACCAGGGGTATGCTGGCGAACGATACCAGCTTTGCTGGTATCGTTCGCCAGCATACCCTTTTACGTGGGGGCCGCAGGCCCCCACTTACCCATCATCGTCGGCGATGTAGCGGTCGGCGATCTGTTCGATCTCGGCGAGGCTTTTGCCGCAGGCTGCTTCGACCCGAGCGAGGCGTTTCTGGAATTGGCCCAGCGCGTAGGTGCTGAAGGTTTCCAGTTCTAGGCCAAAGGGCATCGTGTCGTAGCTCGCAAAGATTTCGTCAATGACGCCCATGGCGTACATCACGAGGTCGTTCATCCGCGTTTCGATGTAGGGCCAGATGTCGTTGTTGGCCGCAATCAGCCGTGAGAGCAGGTAGACCCCGTAGGCGATGTGGCGCGCTTCGTCTTGCTTGAGCAGATAGATGCCCTGGCGGGTGCCTGGCATCAGGTCGTTGGCTTCGAGCATCGTGAAGTAGGCGTGGTACCCTGTTTCGGCCAGCACGCCTTCGACAATCATGTTGTAGGTCAGCGACGCGTCGGCTTGTGCAAAGGGTGAGGGATCGTCAATCAAGCGTCCCATCGCCGTAGGCAAGGCTTCGTAGACCAGGGCGCGGTAACTCGGTGAGTGATAGCGGCTCAGATCGTGGTCACTCTGCGCAACCTCATCGAGAAAACGGGCAAAGAAGTCGGTATGTTTCGCTTCTTCAAAGAGAAATGTGGTCAAAAAGAGTTCTTCTTCGACCCGGCCTTCACGGGCGATGATCTGGATCAGCGGCAAGAGGTCGAGCGTTACCGCCTCTTCGCCCGCTTGGAAGAGCGCCGTCAGACGTAGCAAGAGATCTTGCTCGGGGGCGCTCAAGGTTTGCCAATCAGCGGCATCGCGGGTCAGATCAAGTGTACTCGGGTTCCAGATGCCCAGCCGTTTCGCTTTTTCAAAGAGCCGCATCGGTGGGCTGTCACGGCGCAGGCCACGGGTGGTAGTGACAAAGTTTTGATGGTTCATAGGATGCTCCTTTAGCATCTCGCACAGAGTGGCGAAAACGGCAAGCGAAGCTTGCCGTTTTCGCCACTCTGTGCGAGATTGCTCACCAACGCACGGTGACGGGGGTGCCGGTGGGGGCCCATTCGTAGACCCAGGCGGCTGCGTTGAGGGGCAGGTTGATGCAGCCGTGACTCCGCCGTACGCCGGTGCCAAACTGGTTGTGCCAGTAGGTGCCGTGCAGCGCGACGCCGCCGACGATGTACATAGCGTGGGGGACATTCGGGACGTTCCAGCATTCGCCGGCAATGCAGCCAGACATTGTTTGTGACCGGACTTTCGCGTAGATCGCATAGCGTCCAACTGGTGTGTTGAAGCCGTCGCGTCCGGTGGAGACCGGGGCATCAAAGACCATCCGGTCGCCTTCGTAGGCATAGAGCCACTGGTCACTCAGGTCAACAATGATGGCTTTGCCGCCACGCGGCGCTGCCACCGGCGCAGCGGGGGCCGGGATTGCCGTAGGAGCCGGGGCGCTTGCGGGGGCTGGGGCCGGGGCTGCGGGTACGGCCGTCGGTGGGATGGCCGTCGGTGGAACCGCTGTCGGTGGCGGCGGGGTTGGGATCGGCAGAGGCTGACCGTAGTGATCAACCACGCTTGCCCCCGCCGGATCGACCGCCGCCGTCGGAAGGCCACGCAAGAGCGCCAGGTCGCGCCCAAGGCTCCCGATCTGGATCAACGTTCCTGCTTCACTGGCGCCGGGATAAGCTTCGAGGCGTGCTCGTTCAAAGTACTGCACCAGCGCCATCTGCGTGCCAATATATTCCCAGGCCGGATTGCTGATCGGCAACCCAAAAACATCTAGCCCGCCCATTGTCTCCCAGAAAGCCAAAAAGGGCTCGCCAACGGCATACCCAGTCGCGGGAAACAGACGAGCCTCGGGAAGTCCAAGCACGACCGGGTCAGGCGGCGCAAACTCTTTCCACAAGGCTTCGGCATACTCGGCCCCAAGCCGACCGCGCAGGATGGCCCCCTCATACGCAGGATGCTGCTCGAGCCGTCCATACTCGAAGTATTGCACCATCAACCCTTGCTGCTCGAAGGGCTCGGTCAGCGGCGAGCCCAGGGTCTGTGAACCATTGCTGCTGCGCCAGTGGTTCAGAAACCCATACGCATTGCTCAAGCGGTGCCCCGTAGTCGCAAAATAGAGCACATCTTCCTGGGCGCGTCCTGCCGTGGGAAGGGCAAACATCCCGACGGCGACACCGGCACATATGCTGAGCAAACAGACAACAAGAAACGATCGGGTAAGCCGTGGCAACATAGGGTGACTCCTGCGAGGGGAAGACATACGTCAGGTGTGTGGCGGGGGTGTCCTGCTCCTTCGATTATAGCCGCTGGCCGATAGTTGTCAAGGGTTTTGCCGGCGGCGCGTGGTTGGCCCTGCGGCCCGCGCTTGGGCAAGGCTGCGCTTGCATCGCTTGACAAAACGCCCGCGTCGCGGGCGTTTTGGCGAGCGAAAGAAAGTTTCCTTAGTAGTCTGTAACTTAAGTTTCCCGGTCGCGCCGCCGACGCCAGTACGTTACACACTACTGAGTAGATCACAGTGTGGTAATAGCGATATGCTACAGTATAGCTAGGATACACAAAGATCTGGAGAGTGGAGCATGGCACAGCGCATCCTGGTGGTTGATGATAGTATGATGAACCTCAAGACCATTGAGTTGGCTCTGGTGTCGGGTGGTTTTGAGGTCATTCTGGCCCCGGATGGCCGTGAGGGTCTGCGTCTGGCTGAGTCAATCCGCCCTGATTTGATCATTCTCGATGTTGAAATGCCAGGGATGGATGGCTACGAAGTCTGTCGGCGTATCCGCCGCTCGTCTGCCCTCGCGACGCTTCCGGTGATGATGTTGACGGCAAATACGTCGTTGCACGAGAAGATCCAGGGTCTTGAGGCGGGTGCCGATGATTATATGGGCAAGCCGTTTGAGACCGAGGAGTTGCTTGCGCGGGCGCGGGCGCTTCTGCGCCGCTCGGTGATCAGCATTCAACCGCAAGAGCAGTCCAGTGGCAAGGTGATCGCGTTCTTTTCTCTCCGCGGTGGCGTGGGGGTCTCGACGCTAGCCGTGAATCTCTCGGCTGGCCTGGCGCAACTCTGGAATGGGGGCGTGGCCCTCGTTGATATGGTCTTTACGGGTGGGCATAGTGGCTTGATGTTGAACCTGCCGTTGCGGTATAGTTGGGGCGATCTTGCTACGAAGAATAGTGAAGAAATTGACGCCGATACGCTCGATCATATGATGCTGAGCCATGCGTGTGGTCTGCGGGTCTTGCCTTCGGCCCCGCGTCCCGAAGATAATGAGCCGATTAATGGCGAACTTGTCTCGCGGGTGCTGAAGGTGCTGCGCTCTTGTTACAACTATGTCGTGCTCGATATGCCCCATAGTTTTAGTGAACCTTCGCTTGCGGCGCTTGATGCGGCGGATGAGATTATTCTGCTCATTGCCCCCGAAATTGGTTCGGTTGTGGCCGCAACCTGTGCGATGGATGTCTTTGCCCAGTTGGGCTATGATCCCGAAAAGATTAAATTGCTGATCAATGTGACCTTTGAGCGCGGTGGTTTGCCACGCAAAGATATCGAAAAGGCACTCGGTCGTAGCCTTGATACGGCCATCCCCTTTGCCCACGATCTCTTTGTGAGTGCCCTCAACCGCGGTGCACCTCCGGTTCTGGAAATGCCGACCAAGCCGCTCGGTATTCTGCTCGAAGACTGGGCTTTTCATTTGAGTACCGAAGCTGACCGTCATCGCCCGGCGGCGACTGGTTCGCCCGCCCATAAACGTGTTCATCAGCGCCAACTTCAGCGGCAGGGGGCAAAAGCCTGAGGTCTGGCTGTGCTACGGAGCCGTCTTATGTCAGAGTCTTCCCATGGTATCTTCCGTGTTCCCCGTGGGCGTGTTCATCGCCTTTATCGTAAGCTTGAGGTGCTGGAACAGCGCTATGAAGAACTAGACGCACGGGTCAGGCGGAACAAAGAGGATCAGAATCGTCTCACTCGTGCACGTACGCGCATCGGTGCCGCTGATGGCCTTGATGGGATCCTTCAGACCTTTGCGACCACGGTCTTTGAGGTCGGAGGTTTTGATGGGGTGGCACTCTATATGCATCAGGCTCAGACCCTTGCCGTCAAACATCGTCTCGGTGCCGATGTGAGTTGCTGGGACGATAGCCTCGCCGAGAGTCCGATTGGTGCGGTGGTGCGCACTGGCGAGCCGTTGCTGATTCCTGATGCCTGTCAATGGCGTGCGGCACCTTCCCCTGATCCACTCTCGTTGGCCGTGCTGCCGATCAAGGGCATTGATCGGCTCGTTGGTGTCCTTGCGGTGGTGCGCCACGAGGCTGATACCTTGACCGACGGCGATCTCCGCTTTCTGAATACGCTCTGCGACGATGTGGGCAAGGCGATTGAGCGCACCCGCTTCCGCGGCGATCAGCAGCGTGTCGTACGCGAAACCTTGTTGCTCAACCGGATGATGAGTGTAATCGCGACGGCCCCCGATATGCGGCAGGCGCTCCAACGCATCTGTGTCGATCTCGCCAATGCCTTCGATGTCCCCCAGGCGCTCTGTGCCCTGTTGAATGAAGACCGGACAGCGCAGACGGTGGTGGCCGAGTATCGTGATGAGACCGGGCCTTCGGTGATTGGTTCGGTGATTCCGATTCGTGGCAATCTCTTGACGCAGGATCTGATCGCTCGCCGCGAGACGGTTGCAATTGCCGACATCTATCTTAGTTCCCAACGTGAACCTAATGCAAATGGCGCAAAAATACGCCGCAAGGTTTCGTTGCTGATCGTGCCGGTCTTGATTAACGATACGGTCATTGGCACGATCGGACTCTCTTCGCCCCAGACGCGGGTCTTCAACGCCGATGAAATTGCGCTGGCCGAGCGCGTCGCCACCGCTGTGGGCCAGGCCCTGACCAACCTGCAACTCAAAGAGGCCGCCGAGGCTGCGGCTCAGGCCCGCAGCGAGTTCCTCACCAATATGAGCCACGAGATCCGGACGCCGCTGAATGCGGTGATCGGGATGGCTGGCATGCTCGCTTCGACCCCGCTCAACGAGGCGCAGCGTGAGTACGTTACGACGATCCGCAATGGCGGCGAGACGTTGCTCAGTTTGATCAACGATATCCTTGACTTTTCCAAGATTGAGTCGGGCAAGCTTGAACTCGAACAGATGCCGTTTGATCTCGAAGAGTGTGTCGAAACGGTGCTCGATATGGTTGCGGCCACCGCTGCGACCAAGAAACTGGATCTTACCTGCCTGATCCAACCAGGTGTGCCACGGATGCTGTCGGGTGATATTGCCCGGATTCGCCAGATCCTTTTGAATCTGCTTGGCAATGCGGTCAAATTTACGGCGCAAGGGTGGGTCACCCTGACGGTGCGCGCTGCCGAGCATCTGCCGAATACCATTGATTGGTCAGGTGACTGGTCTCAACCGACGCCAACCGAGATGCAGTTGACGTTTGAGATCCAGGATACCGGCATCGGCATTCCTCCCGAGACGATCGACCGGCTTTTCCAGGCGTTCATCCAGGCCGATGCCAGTACGACCCGGCGCTATGGCGGCACGGGCCTCGGCCTCGCGATCTCCAAACGGCTCTGTGAATTGATGCACGGCCAGATTGGTGTGTCGAGCGAGGTTGGGGTCGGCAGTACCTTCTGGTTTACCCTTACGCTCCCCCTTGTGCTTGATGCGCGTCAGGCTGGGCTTGACCAGGATGGGCCGAGTCTCTTTGGGCGTGAGGCGCTGATTGTTGAACGCAATCCGGCGGCACGTCAGATGCTGATGTACCATTGCGAGCATTGGGGTGTGGTCGCGCACTCACTCGCTTCCGTGTCAGAAGTCCACACCTGGCTGGTCGAGGGACATCCCGTTGATGTCGCCCTGATTGGGACTATCTGTGAAGAACCCGAGCGTACCAGGGTGCTCCAAAAGCTCTGCCACCATCTGGAAGCAACCAAGACAGCTTTAATCCTGATGGTTGCCCCTGGCTCGCAGGCCTTGCCAACACAGCATGCATATCTCTTCTTGCGTCGCCCCATCAAACGGGCCGCCCTGCATCGTACCTTGCTTGAAGCCCTGGGTCTGGTGTCACCCCAAGAGCAGACGCACGAGCTTGATGCGCTTGAAATTCCCAGGCAGCAGGTACGTGCCCGTGTCCGGTTGCTCTTGGTCGAAGATAATGCCGTCAACCAACTGGTGGCTGTGCGCATGCTTGACCGCCTCGGCTACCATGCCGATCTGGCGGCCAATGGCCTCGAGGCCCTCGATGCGTTAGCGCGCCAGCCCTATGATGTCGTCTTGATGGATCTGCAAATGCCCGAGCTCGACGGGATCGAGACAACAAAACGCATTGTCAGCCGGATGGAACCTTCGCAGCGCCCGTATATCATTGCCATGACCGCGAATGCGATGAGCGGCGACCGCGAGCTTTGCCTCTCGGTTGGCATGGACGACTACATTAGCAAGCCAGTACGGATCGAAGCGCTCGACGCCGCCCTGATGCGGCACGAAGCGTTGCATACCCCCGCAACTCAGTCTGGCCCTGGCCCCGTTGCGGAACCAGAGAGCGATTGGCAACTCTTGCCTGATCCTGACAGTGACTCCTCGTATGCGTCACTGGGTGACTCCTCGTATGCGTCACTAGACGACTCCTCGTATGCGTCCCTGGCGGGCTCCTCGTATGAGCCAGTTGCCGAGTCGGTGGCCGTGCCAGTGCCTGTTATGCCATCGGCTTCGGTCTATATCAACCGCGCAACGCTCGAGCTGCTCGGCACTATTCAGGGGGGCAGTGATACTGCAATGATCGTCCAGTTCATCACGCTCTTCCTCTCGGAAGCGAGCAGCCTGATCGCGCAATTGCGCCAGGCGATTGTAGATGACGATCTGGCCCGCATTCGCCGGGCGGCCCATACATTGAAATCAACCAGCAAACTGGTTGGTGCCGAACCCCTGGCGGAAGCATCGCGCATCCTGGAAGAAGAGGCCCGCGCCGACGCGATCAACGATATTCAGGGGCACCTCGCCAGGATCGAGCAATTGCATACCCTGACAATCCCCGTCTTGGAAGAGATTCGCGTTTCGCTGTAGGGGCACGGCTTGCCCGTGCCCTTCTTCCATGGGCACGGCATCTGTCGGGGCACGGCAGCGCCGTGCCCTTTCTTCCATGGGGCACGGGCTTGCACGGCGCGGGGCACGGCGGTCGGGGGCACGGCGGTCGGGGCACGGCAGCGCCGTGTCCCTACGGGGGGCGCGGCGGTCGGGGCACGGCGGGGCACGGCGCGGCACGGCGCGGCGGGGCACGGCGCGGCGGGGCGCGGCGGCTGTAGGGGCACGGCTTGCCCGTGCCCTTCCTTGCACGGCGGGGGCACGGCGGTCGGGGGCACGGCGCTGCCGTGCCCTTTCTTCCATGGGGCACGGCGCCGCCGTGCCCTTCTTCCATGGGGCACGGGCAAGCCGTGCCCCTACGGCATCCGATCGTACCGCATAAATTGTTCTCGCCCCAACAGGCCAAATTGCATCTCGTACGGTGTCCCTGCGTTGGCCGGGTGGTGTTCGATGCGGGCGCGCTCAAAGTATTGGACGCGGTAAGTTCCCCCGGTCACGGCGGTGGCAAAGAAGGCGTCGGTTAGCGGCAGCCCCGCGAGATCAAGCCCGCCTGCCTGTTGCCACGCTTCAAGGAACGGGGGGCAGAGTTGCTTGCCGGTTTCGGGAAACCATTGGCACGCCGGGTCGGGATTCTCGATGCTTGGCAGGCTGCGCCAGTCGAGACCCTGGCGTTGCAGCGCTGTGTCGCCGAGCCGCGCCAGTTGCACTTCGTAGGCGCTCCCCCGTAGCTCGGGGAAGTATTCGAAACGGGCGCGCTCGAAATACTGAACGGTGCGCGGTCGTCCGGTGCCAGGTTCGGGTTCGATCACTTCTTCCGTCAACGGGTAGCCGAACCGCGCTAAGCCGCCCCGCCGCTCCCAGAAGGTGCGGAAGGCTCCCCCAAGGCTGTGTCCTGTTGCCTCGAAGATGGCAGGATGCCGCGGTGGTTGGTCGTACTCGACATAGAGCGGCGCTCCCAGGGCGTCAGGATGTAACGTCAGGATGCCCGCCGTACTGGCGAGAATGTGTTGTACCTGGCCGTTCCAACTGCGTACGAGCGCCTGGCGACATCCACACGCGACCTCCAGCGCCGGGATGCTATTGCCGGTACGCCAGATGACATCCACTCGTCGCCCGTTGCCGCTGTAACGGTGCCAGTAGATGCCCTCGTCGCCATGTCGGATCACTTCCCGTAGACTCAGCCCGCCCAGCATTTCGGTCATCGTTCGGTACGCGACAAAGGCTGGTTTGCGCAGATCCGCCCGATTCGGGTCGAGAGGATAGCTGCGACGTAACAGGCCGTAGTGGAATTCTGCTTCGTCCTCGTTGTAGACTGGCTGATCATACGGGGCCTCGGGCTGGGTGTCGTTCCGGAAATCGTACCAGAAGACCTTTTCGATGCTTGGATGGGCAATGGCGTGCAGGTACGCACGTACTAGAAAAAACGCTTGTGTATCCTCATTAACACCTTGCCAACTGCGCGTGCTTGACCAACCCCATTCGGTCAGCCAGACCGGTTTGGCCCCGTAGGTGCGCAGAATACCGTCGAGCCGCTGCATCTCTTGTCCAAAGGTCAGCGATTGATCGCGCCGCCAGGCGTCACCTTCCGGTGCATCGGGCCGATACGGGTGGATCGCGATAATGTCAACATGCTTCCACCCACCAAGCTGACCGACACGGTCGAGATAATCAAAATAGTCGTAGTAATGCTCAGAGGGCGGCACGCTCCAGATGCTCGAGAGCCCACCCATCACGATCTTCGCCCGCGGATCGGCCGCCAGCGCCGCTGCTCGCCCGACCTCCAGAATGCGCACAAAATCGGCAACTGTGTAAAGTCCGCTCTCGTAGCCAGAGGCGGCGAGATTCGGTTCGTTCCAGAGCTCCCAGTAGGTGATCTGGTTGCGTTCGCGTCCATAACGGGCGACGGTCTGGTAGACATAATCGCCCCAGTCGGTGATCCACTCGTCGGGGGTGGGATTCTTGCCTTTGAACCAGGCGGGATTGTAGGTGAGTAACCCGAGGATGTTGATGCCGGCCCGCGCCTGGGCGCTGATAGCCAGATCGTAATTGTACATCCCCTGCTCATTGCCGTCCCAGCGATAAGGGCCGCCAGGCTCTTGCTGCACCTCGTGCCAGAAGATCTCCTCGCGTTGCCACTGAACCCCTGCCTCACGCATAAGCGCAACAGCAGCAGGGATTTCATCGCTACGCACCCGGTTGCCCAACGCGGCCACTACGCCAAAGGGCGTGCTCTTATCTTGCCAGGGCAAGCCCTGGGCGGTCGTAGGTCGAGGGAGGGAAAGCACTGGTACAATGAGGAGCAGAACGAGGAGGAGCAGGAGATAGAATTTACGCATACATTACTTTACACTCTCAGAGGGATGCACGTGGGTGCCAACGCAGTTGGCACCCACGTGCATCCCCCTCAATTTACGCTTCGCCGATCAAGCGTTCCGCAATGATCGCCGACGAAAGCACCCCGGGCAGGCCAGCCCCGGGATGGGTGCCAGCACCAACAAAGTAGAGGTTCGGGATATCTTCCGAGCGGTTGTGTGGGCGGAACCAAGCCGACTGGGTGAGCAGCGGCTGCATCGAGAAGCCTGAGCCAAGGTGGGTGTTGAGGGCGTCACGGTAGTACCGTGGGTCAACCATATGCTCGACGACGATATGCTTGCTGAGTTCGGGCATATAGTTCTCTTCGAGGAAATTGATGATCGCGTTCCGGTAGCCTTTTGCGGCCTTGGACCAATCGGTGCGTGCCCCGAGGTGCGGCACTGGCGAGAGCACATAGACCGCCTCGCCGCCTGCCGGTGCCATGCTCGGGTCGGCGTGCGAAGAGCGGTGAAGATAGAGCGAGAAGTCGCGACTGAGGTGCCTGCGGTTGAAGATGTCGTTGAGCAGGCCCTTGTAGCGCTTGCCAAAGATAATATTGTGCTGCACCAGACCGTGATCATCGTAGCGACGATTCAGCCCCAGATAGATCACCACCAGCGACATACTATACTTCTTGCTGAGCAAGCGGCGATCCGTATTGAACTTCCGGTGCTCGGGGGCGATCAGCTTCTGATACGTATAGGGCACATCGGCATTCGAGACCACCGTATCGGCCTTGAAGATCCGCCCGTCCACCAGCCGCACCCCGACGGTGCGCCCGTTCTCCACCATGATCTCGCTTGCCTCGGCATTGAATTCGAGCTTGCCCCCGATCTCCTTGAACAACTTCACCATCGCCGCGACAATCGTCCCCGTGCCACCCATCGCGTGATGAACCCCCCACTCGCGTTCGAGATAGTGAACCATCGCATAGATCGACGATGAATCAAACGGATTGCCGCCGATAAAGAGCGGGTGGAACGAGAAACAGCGGCGCAGGAAGTCGTGCTTGATAAAGCGCGAAACATAGCGATAGGTACTGAGGTACGATTGCATCCGAATAAGATCGGGTGCCACGCGCACCATATCGGTAAAGTGGAGGAAGGGCTGATCGGCGAGTTCGACAAAACCCTTCTGGAAGATCGCCCGGGTCGAAGCCATAAACTTCTTGTAGCCCTCGACATCACTAGGGTTCCAGCGCCGGATCTCCTCTAGAATTGCCGCCGGATCATCGCCATATTCAAAATGGCGACCCTTGGCATCAAAGAGGCGATAGTAGGGCTTGCATGGCTGCAGTTCGAAATAATCCTCACGGCGCTTGCCTGCCGCCTGCCAGATATCATCGAACATAAACGGGGCCGTGATCACCGTTGGCCCGCTGTCAAAGGTAAAGCCCTGGGTCTTGTAGACATAGGCCCGCCCGCCGGGCTTATCACGCTTTTCAAGAAGGGTTACCTGATGGCCTTTAGCGGCAAGCCTAATTGCTGCGCTCAAACCGCCAAAGCCACTACCAATCACCACAATCTGCTGTTGCATAGGGACGTATCCATCCAAACTAGGGTTCACCCCGGCTCAGTGCGCATTGCACCGCAAGATGAGGCTGCCAGAAGGGGTGCCAAGATCCATGATAGCCTGAGGTAGTTGCTGGTATAGATGAGAGAGTTGTACCCATAGTGAAGGGTTTATTACTGTTAGTCGGGGCACGGCGGTGCCGTGCCCGCAGTCGGGGCACGGCAGTAGCGGCACGGCGGTGCCGTGCCCCAACATATCAAGCCGACAGTCGGGGCACGGCACCGCCGTGCCCGGCAGTCGTCGGGGCACGGCACCGCCGTGCCCCAACTCGCATCAAGCCGACAGTCGGGGCACGGCACCGCCGTGCCCCAACCCATCAGAAGGAATCTGGATCATCAGAGGTCAGCATATAGCCCGCACCACGAACCGAGATGAGCAAACAAGGCAGATCCGGATCGGGTTCTACCTTACGACGGACACGATAGACCATCGCTTTGACGATTTGCCGTGCCTCGTCGGTGGTACAGCCATGGTATGCTAGGACTTCGCGGGCGATCTTCTCGACGGGTACCACGCAGTTGCTGTGGCGAGCGAGGTAGAGTATCAGATCGAATTCACCATGCGAAAGACGAACAGGTTGCTGATCAACTGCGACCCGGCGGCGCATAGGATCAATTTCGAGGCGGCCAACACGCAAACGCTGCTCGGGGGGCGTAGCCACATAGGATGTCTCAGCAGGATCGGCCAGATGCAATAACTGAGTACCAAGTTGACGCAGGGCCTTCAGGTGATCGAGCCGTAGACGACGCTTTGCAATAACTACTTTTACCTGCGCAACCAGGTCATTCAGGCTGGCTGGTTTACGCAGATAGCCGGCCGCCCCTAGGTTGATGGCCGCTATCGCCGACTCAAGGCTGGCTGCTCCGGTCAACACGATCACTTCGAGATCCGGATCCAGGGCTTTTGCCTCACGCAGAAGGGTTAAACCGTCCATCTGGAGCAACAGAAGATCGGTGATCATCAAGGGGAACCGCTCGTGATGGAGTAACCCGAGCGCTGCTTCCGCACTCTCAACCGTCGTAACCAGAAAGCCAGCCGTGCGCAACTGTGCATCAAGCATCATGCGCGTGACTGGCTCATCCTCCACCACTAGTAGTCTGTGATCCTCCATACACCCACTCCTTGTTCTTGTACGTATGACTTACATGCTGCTACTTCTCTGTATGCTTCCCCTTCCTTGTGAGCCTTGGAAGATCTTGATGCACGCATAACAACACGCTTGCCACGATGCATGTTTGTGCCTTCACGCGTGCTCTAGGCTTACCATATAATTTCGACATTGAATAGTCGTAAAGATACCCATTCATGTCAGAAAAGGTTAGGGGACAAAGTACTATCCTGGAGTAGCCCTTTGGTACCATCCTAGTACTGTTACCAGAGTACTATCTTTGTTGGTACGCTTGTTACCTCCCCGTCACAGGGATAGCGATGGTGATGAGGCGGTGGCTCATATCTACCACTTCGTTCTGGACGATCACCTGGTCGCCGATGCACGAGACGAGGGTGAGCAGTTCTTGTTGTTGCGGCAGGATGTATTGCACTTCTTCCGGTTTGACCCAGATCTGGCGGCTGACAATATAGTCGAAGCGCTGGCCGGTGCTGGTGTACAGGGTGATGCTATCCCCAGGGACGAGGTCTTTGATGCGGGCGAAGGGGGCTGGAATTGATGGTGCGTCGCGGAAGCGCAGCACGTGTCCCCAGAGCACGATGTTTTCGCCTTCGCCGGGCGTGGCGCTCAGGTTGTACCAGCCGACGTCGTGCTTGGGTACGATGGGCACGCCTTGGGGATCAAGGCCAACCGAGACGATGGGGCTGTCAATGCCTTGCGCCGGGGCGACGATCCGCTGCGGTACGGCGCGTACGGCCCGCGGTGCGGCTTGGGCCTGTGGCTTTAGTTCGGCCCCCAGTAACCCACCTAGCACCCGAAACTGCGCCGGTTGCTCGGGGTGGATTTCGAGCCGCGCTCGCTCGAACCATTGCACGACGTATTCGCGTCCGTCGGCCAGGGTTTCCGGGCGGGCTTCGGTAACTGGCAGCCCCCAGAGCGCAAGACTTTCGGCGACGCTGTACCCGGCGCGCCCGTCGTTTTCGATGCCGTTCGCTGCCCAGGCGCGCAGGATGTCGCCGCAGACGTTGAGGCCTGTGTCGCCAAAGAAGCGGCACCCCGCTGCTGGTTGCCCCGCAACCGGTAGTATCGGGCTGCGCCCGTCACGGGCGAGCCGTTCGCTGCCCAGGCGTCCCAGTTGCACCGTGTACGGCCAGGCAAGCTCGGGGTGCAGTTCGAGCCGGTGTCGCTCAAACCACTGCACCTGTACGCGCCGCCCCTCGATCACCTCGGTCTGCAATGGCGTCAAGGGGTACCCAAAGACCGCCAGGCCACCATGCTGCTCCCAGTACCGCTGAATCGGCCCGGCAATGCAATAGCCCGTCGCCGCGAAACAGCGTTCGCGTTGCTGCGCCTGCGCCGGCATTGCCCCAAACGCCGCCAGCAGCGCGAGCAATGCCATGACGCTTACGTACATATGTTTCATCATGAACCCCCCTCGAATTTCTGGGTTGCTTAACTTTTACTTAATATATGGAAAAGATGTGGAGAAGATGGATGAGTTTGTTTGCACTTTGTGAAGCATGGTACGATTTTCTGGTATAATGCTTTTCGGATATTGTAGCATAGTAAGCTTTTGGCTAGGGGCTTGGGTGGTCGCAGACCCTAGGGCGATTTGATGCACTTGCCCTATTTCCTATTTTCTACTTCCTATTTCCTATTTCCTATTTCCTACTTCTTCTATGCCTGATACCTTGCGTCTGTGGATGTTTGGACAATGGCGGGTCGAACTCGATGGCGAGTTGGTTCAGGTTCCGACCCGTATGGCGAAGGTTCTGCTGGCGCGTTTGGTCTGTGCGTTCCCTTCCCCGATCCCTCTGACGTTACTTGGTGACGATCTCTTTCCGACGCTGGAACCGGCCCAGGTTCAGCGTCGCCTGCGCTCAGCACGCCATTACCTTCGCCAGGCGCTTGGCCCGATCCTGGTCACTTCCGAGCGCCACCTCGGCCTTGATCCGCGCCTGGTGGTGCTCAGTGATTACCATGCCTTTATGCACCAGAGCCGCCCCGATGCGACCCAGGCCGAGCTTGAGCACGCCATGACGCTCTATACCGGGCCGTTCCTTGGTTCGCTCGCTGATGCCTGGGCCGCCCACGAGGCGAGTGTGACGCAAGTCCGTTACCTCGAGGTGCTCCATCGTCTGGTGACGCTCGCTCGTGCCAGTGGTTCGGCGATGCTTTTGCTGCGCACCGCTCGCCGCTGGGTGATTGAGGAGCCATGGGAGGAGCAGGCCCACGTTGCGGCGGTGCAGGCGTTGCTTGATCTCGGTGAGCACGAGGCTGCCCTGGATCAGGTGAGTCAGGCCCGCTCGATGCTGCGTGCCGAGTGGCAACAGCATACCTGGCCTGCGCTGGATGAATTGGCTCGCTTGCTGGCGCGGACGCCGCCCCCGGTGGCTTCTGCCCCGATAGCTCCCCTTGCTGAACTGCCGACGTTGCCGCTGGCGTTGCCTGTTGAGGTCGAGAGTGGTCTCGCGGCGGCGTTGCCTTTGATCGGTCGGGTGCGCGAGCTTGAGGGGTTGGCTGAGGTCTGGCAGCAGGCGCTGGCCCGTCGCCCCACAGCGGTGTTGATCGAGGGGGCGAGCGGGCTGGGCAAGACGCGTCTGGTGCAGGAGTTTGCCGCCCAGGTGCGCCTGCGCGCTTCGTGGACCGTCCTTTGGTTGACGCCTCGTTCGGGGGCGCACGATGTCTGGGAACTCTTTGAGGATGGGGTGCTCGGCGCTGGCCGTACGGCGCGTGTCTATCTGCGGGCTGCCTGCGCGAGCCTTGATGACCAGCAGTGGCATCTGCTCTGTCGCCAGATGCCCCGTCTGCGTGAGGTGCTGCCCGAGCGCGCACCGCAGCCGCTGCGTCGTGCGCAACGCCTTCGCTTTGATCCGCTGCAGGCCCTGGTCGCGTTGCTCGATCGCGTGGCTGCGCAGGGTGCCTTGCTGCTCGTGATCGATGATTTTCCTGGCGATCATCAGGCGCTGCGGCAACTCGTGATCCGCTTGCTCGCCGGCCCACGCGCCCTCTGTGTGGTCTTGACGGCGCCCCCCGGTGAGGCGAATTTCCCTGTGGCGACGCTGCGCCGACCGATCCTTTTGCCCCTGCGCCTGCTGGCCCTTGAGCCGCTTGACCCCCAGGCGACGCTACACCTGGCCCAGGCGGCCGTAGGCGGCCGCATTGCCCCTGCATTGCGCGACCGCTTGCTCACGAGCAGTGGTGGTCATTCCGGCTTGCTCCTTGGCCTGATCCACGTTCTCTATGAACATCAGGTGCTCTGGTATGACCCACCGACGGGATGGGGCCTGATCAGGCCGGATGTTTCCCTCCCCACAACGATGCCCGCGTTGATGCGCTGGCAAGTCGCACGGCTTGCGCCTGCGGCATGGATGATGGCGTGTACCTTTGCGCTGCTTGGGCGCCCTGCCGATGAGGGCCTGATCGAGGCGCTCTGGCCTGAGCCAGGGCAGCGGGTGGCCCTGCTGTCTGACCTGCTGATCGCCGGGGTGCTGATCGAACGGGGCCAGTATCTGCGCCTGGCCCACCCTGACCTGGGGGTGTACCTGCTTGAGCGACTTGACCCTGAAACGCGGCGTACCTTGCACGCCCAACTCGCCACTGCGCTTGGCCGTGCGCTGGATCGTCCTGTGACGCTGCGGTTCGAACGACTTGCGCATGGGGCCCTGGGCCACCTGTGGGATGCCGTGCTTGACGAGGCGCTCGACGCAACGTATGAGGCCCTTGCCGCTGGCACGTTGCCCCTGGCCCAACGCAGCCTTGGCTTTGCCAGCGCCGCCGTGCAAGCGCTGAACCTCCCCGTCGGCCATGCCCTGCGCTGGGAGGTTGTGCGCTTGATGGCCTTTTCCCCCTCACCCCCCCTGCCCCCCCTCTCCCACGAGGGGAGAGGGGGGGAGCCACGCCCCTCCCCCCTGGTGGGGGAGGGGTTGGGGGTGGGGGGGCAAGGATGGCACCAGCCTAAAACGCTATCGTTGAGAGCGGTGGGGGCGGGTGGGGCCAGGCCTGCCTCGGCACCAGACCTGCTCCTTGAAGAGGCACAGGCTGCTGGGCGGGAGGATTGGCAGATCGAGGCGTTGATCTGCGTCGGGTTGGCTCGCGGGACGCTGGTTGATCCTGCGGAGGGCGAGCGGGTGCTGCGTGAGGCGTTGGCCCAGGCGCACTGCGCCGGGTTGACGCGGCTTGAGGCGCAGGCGTCGCTGGCGCTGGCTGAGGTGCTGGCGATCAGTGAGGCGTATGATGAGGGCGTGCTCTATGCGCAGCGGGCTGTTGAGCTTGCGGCGATGGAGGTTGGATGCGGGGCCAGGGTGCGTTCCCATAGCGGCAAACATGCTCAATCCACTGTCTTGACCGAAGCACGGTTGAACCTTGTTGCCGCTTTGCTTGCTGCACACCGGTGTGAAGCGGCGGCTGCGGTGATGGCGCACCTGGTTGATGATGCTGCGCTGACGACGATGCCACTGCTGGCGGCGCGGGCGTTGCTGGTGGAGGCATTGGTTTGTCTGAGTCAGCGTCGGTATGGCGAGGCGCTGGCGCTGCTGCGTGCGGCGCTCTTCCAGGCGCAACTGGACGGTGATCAGCGCACTGAGCTTGAGGTGCGGGTGCGCCTTGTGCATACCCTCGGCCTGGTTGGGGCGTTTGAAGAGAGCCGCTTGCTTGGGGCGACGACGCTGCCCTTGGTTCGCGAGGCGGGCCTGCTGGCCCCACTCAAGTTGGTGCTTGTCAGCATGACCCTGACCCTCCTGGCCTTGCACGAGTATGAGCAAGCCCTGGCGCTCGCTCGCGAGGGGGTTGCGTTGACCCGTCGCCTGGCTAGCTTGCCTGGCGCGGCATTCCAGGAGACCCTGGTCGCGGCGGCACAACTCGGGCTGGGCCAAACACCCGAAGCCTATGCGACCTTGCTGCCGCTTGAGGCATCTGGTATCCCGGCGCTGCCCGTCGAGGGCAGCGTGCTGGCTGCCGAAGTCTATGCCGCAGCAGGTGAGCCTGACCGCGCCCTTGCCTATGCTCGCGCTGCAGCCACCCTCGTTGAGCCGAGCCTGCCGCACTGGTCTCCGGCAATGACCCGCTGGCGGATCGCCGACGTGCTCGCCGCGTGCCAAGCCTCCACCGAGGCAGCAACCGTGCGCACCCATGCCCTTGACGCATTGCTCGCCGAATTGGGGTATAATAAAGAGCCTGAGGTTCGTCGTACATTGCTTGCCCTGCAACCATTTGCCCTGGAGCCAGACTGCCAGCCATTTGTCCAGCGCCCGCGCTGTCTCGCCTGGCTCCCCCTGCGCCATGCACCAACCGGACGGCCCCTGCAACCTGATGAGTTGCACCCGGTCGTCTGGACAATTGAGGCCCCGGATGATCCTGTTGACCGCATTGCCCGCCGCCATATCTGCCTGCTCCGCCTCTCTGGTGAGGCCATCGCTCAAGGATGTCTTGCGACCCTTGAGGAGCTTGCGCGTGTCCTGGAGGTCAATGTACGCACGATCAAACGTGACCTCGCGCTGTTGCGTGAACAAGGCATTGTGGTTGTAACGCGGGGCGGTGACCTCAAGGCGAACGCACGGGTCAGCGGACGGTAGGTGTTCAGACGGTGGCTATGTCCCCACGGTTATCAGGGGATTGCCGGGTAACGTGACGGTCTCCTGCTAGGATAGCGCTTGTCTCGGCATCGCAGGGCGATGTCGAAATGGCGGAGCGTGCCCAGTACTATGGATCGGGTCGCGAGGCGCACGCGCCGCAAGGTACCTATAGGGCGATTGCATCTTCCGTGTATGCACCCCACCAGGGCACCCGCAAGGGCACCCGCAAGGGCACCCGCAAGGGGTGCCCCTACGGGGCGGGGCCGGTGTACGGGCACCCCTTGCGGGTGCCCCACCCCGGTACGGGCACCCCTTGCGGGTGCCCCACCCCGGTACGGGCACCCCTTGCGGGTGCCCCACCCCGGTACGGGTATCCCTTGCGGGTGCCCCGTTGTATCCGGTTTCGTATGATGCAATCGCCCTAAACGTACCTACGCATGCATAGGGCCACTCGTCGCACGCGCCGCAAGGTACCTACGCATAGGGTTGCGCGGCGCACGCGCCGCAAGGTACCTACGCATAGGGTTGCGCGGCGCACGCGCCGCAAGGTACCTACGCATAGGGTCGCGCGGCGCGCACGCCGCAAGGTACCTATGCATAGGGTTGCGGCGCGCTTGCGCGCCGCAACCCTATAAACCAAAACCACGCAAGGGATAACTCATGGCACAGTTGCGCTGGCTGTTGCTCATGCAGAGGTCGGAAGATGAGGAGACCGGGGGGCCACAGTTTGTATTGTGGCTGGTTGATCCCGAAGGGAAAGCCCCCCCAGTCCGGTGTACGACGGTGGACGATTTGATGGCGACGCTGATCCAGTCGTGGAATCAGCGGGTCAACCACGCGCTACCCGAAGACGGTCATCCGAACGATGACACCGAGTTGGCGTGTGGCGGGGTGTAGGTGGCAAGAGGTCTATGGCAGCACACTGGTACGCATTGCAGACAAAGGCCCGCAAAGAGGCGCTGATCACCGAGCAGCTTGAGCAGCGGGGCGTGCCGGTCTTTTACCCGCACCTGGTGGTAAAGCCGGTGAATCCGCGTTCGCGCACGATCCGCCCCTTCTTTCCCTCGTATGTCTTTGTCAAGGCTGATCTTGGCAAGTTTGGCCCTTCGGCCTTTCGCTATCTGCCCTTTGCCGTTGGCCTCGTCAGCTTTGGCGGCGAGCCGGCGGTCGTTGATGATGCGTTGCTCCAACTGATTGATCAACGCCTCACTGAGATCAACGCCGCCGGCGGCGAGACCTTTTTTCAACTGCGCCCCGGCGATCGCGTCGTCATTGAACACGGCCCGTTTGCCCAGTACGAAGCGATCTTTGACGCCCGCCTCCGCGATAGCGACCGCGTCCGCGTCTTAATTGATCTGCTTGGCGATCGCCAACTGCGCGTTGAGCTCAAGGTGAATCAGATCAGGCCGTTGTAAGATTTTCATTGTATGACTTCACAACCCGTGCTCCTTCAAGCCTTTCTCGAACGTGTTCATCGTCGCGACGTCAGCGTTGCCATCGTCGGCCTTGGTTATGTTGGTCTGCCCCTGGCGGTGGTGTTTGCCGAGGCGGGCTTGACCGTCGTCGGGATCGATCTTGATCCGCGCAAGGTAGAGTTGCTGAATGCTGGTGAGTCCTATATTGAGGATGTGCCTACCTCAAGATTGGCCCCGCTGGTGCAGGCTGGCCTGCTGCGGGCGACTACTGATGTGGCAGTGCTGGCCGAGTGCGATGCGGTGAGCATCTGTGTGCCGACGCCGCTGCGCAAGACGGGTGATCCCGATATTTCGTATATTGTTGATGCGACCGAGCAGATTGCCCGGTATCTGCACCGCGGGATGTTGGTGGTGCTTGAGAGTACGACCTACCCTGGGACAACAAGTGAGGTGATCCTGCCCCGTTTGAGTGAACATCAGGATGGTCTGCGCGTTGGCACGGATTTCTTCCTCTGCTTTTCGCCCGAGCGCGTTGATCCCGGTCGTACCGACTGGACAACCAGGAATACGCCGAAGGTGATGGGCGGCCAGACGCCCGCCTGTCTTGAGGCAGGCCAGGCGCTCTATGGCGTTGCGATTGAGACGGTGGTGCCGGTCTCGTCGCCCGCCGCCGCCGAGATGACCAAGTTGCTCGAAAATACCTTCCGCTCGGTCAATATCGGTCTGGTCAACGAAGTGCTCTTGATGTGCGAAAAGCTTGGCCTTGATGCGTGGGAAGTGATCGAAGCCGCGGCAAGCAAGCCCTTCGGCTTTATGAAATTCACCCCCGGCCCCGGCCTCGGGGGGCACTGCATTCCCATTGACCCCCTCTACCTTTCGTGGAAGCTGCGCACGCTTGATTACACGGCACGCTTTATTGAATTGGCAAGCGAAATCAATACCGGCATGCCGCGCTATTGGGTGCAAAAAGTGCAGGACGCGCTCAACGAGGTTGGCAAAGCGCTCAAGGGCAGCAAGGTGCTGGTGATTGGCATTGCCTACAAAAAAGATGTCAGCGACATGCGCGAATCGCCCGCGCTCGACATCATCCACCTGCTGCAAGACAAAGGGGCCAGCGTCACCTACCACGACCCCTATGTGCCCGACGTTGACCACGACGGCATTACGATGACCAGCGTGCCCAACCTGCACGCAGCCCTCGCCGACGCCGACTGCGCCATCATCGTCACCGACCACAGCACCTACGACTGGCCAACGATCCACGCCACCGCCCGCGTCATCGTTGACACCCGCCGTACTCTACGTTAATCGTTGCAAAGCTTGCTTATTCTTCTGCGAGCAGGGTTTTCTGGTATCCCTGGGAGCGAGGGCGTCCCGCCCTCGAATGCTCTCCGAGGGCGGGACGCCCTCGCTCCCAGTCCCAGGACTCGCAACCGTGACATGCTGCGTATCACATGGCCCACGGGCCAGTGGTGTGGAGCGAAACCAGTGCCGGTGCGTAGCCTGCCCTGTCACCCCGAACGGAGTGAGGGGTCTTCCATGCGGATCAGTGCAGATTCCTCACTGCGCTCCGCTCCGTTCGGAATGACTGTGGCGCCTTTGCGTCAAATCATCAGCCGTTGCTATAGCACAGCCCTCAACACATAATATGCATACATATTTGATCACCGGCGGGGCCGGCTTCATTGGCTCACATCTGGCTGAGTATTTGCTGGCGCAGGGGCAGCGCGTGCTGGCAATTGATAATCTCTCGACGGGGGCGATGGCGAATATTGCCCATCTCTTGCCCAACGAGCATTTTCGTTTTGCCAGGGCTGATGTCAATGATCTGGTCGTGCTCGATCGATTGGCGTCAGAGGCACAGGTGATTATTCATCTCGCCGCAGCCGTTGGGGTGCAACTGGTCGTTGAGCGCCCGGTGCATACGATTGAGACCAATGTGCGTGGTACCGAGACGGTGCTGCGGGCGGCGCTCAGGTATGGCTCGCGGGTGCTGGTGGCGAGCACGTCGGAGGTCTATGGCAAGGCGACGCGGGTGCCTTTTGCCGAGGAAGACGATATTCTGCTGGGGGCAACAAGCAAGAGCCGCTGGAGCTATGCGGCCAGCAAGATGCTCGATGAGTTCCTGGCCCTCGCCTATCACCGTGAGTTCGGGCTGGACGCGCTGGTGATGCGCTTCTTCAATACGATTGGCCCTCGCCAGAGTGGACGGTATGGCATGGTGGTGCCCCGTTTTGTCCGCCAGGCGCTCTCGAACGAACCATTGACGATCTATGGTGACGGGCAGCAGGCGCGCTGCTTTTGCGATGTGCGCGACATTGTGCGTGCCGTTGTTGCGCTGTCCGATCACCACCTGGTTGGCCCCGAGCGCGTCTTTAACCTGGGCAACACCCGCGAAATTACGATCACAGCCCTGGCCCAACTTGTCAAAACCCTGACCGGCAGCAGCGCCGAGCTTGCCTATGTCCCCTACGCCGAAGCCTACGCCCCCGGCTTTGAAGACATGCACCGGCGCGTCCCCGACACCACCCGCATCCATCGCCTGCTCGGTTGGAGCCCGACGATCGCGCTTGAAGAGACGATTGGGGATATTGCAGCGGCGCTGCAATAAAATTGGTACGGAAACCTGCCAGGTTTGACGGCGCAGGCAAGCCTGGGAGCGAGGGCGGGACGCCCTCGAAGGTATTCCGAGGGCGTCCCGCCCTCGCTCCCAGGAGAGTTGCCCGTCCATGGCGATTGCACCATACGAAACCGGATACAACGGGGCACCCGTACCAGGGCGGGGCACCCCGCAAGGCGTGCCCGTCCCGGGGGCGTGCCCGTCCCGGGGGCGTGCCCGGTGTAGGGGCACCCCTTGCGGGTGCCCTGGCGGGTGCCCGTCCCGGGGGCGGGCCCGGTGTAGGGGCACCCCTCGCGGGTGCCCTGGCGGGTGCCCGTCCCGGGGGCGGGCCCGGTGTAGGGGCACCCCTTGCGGGTGCCCTTGCGGGGGCGGGCCCGGTGTAGGGGCACCCCTTGCGGGTGCCCTTGCGGGGGCGGGCCCGGTGTAGGGGCACCCCTTGCGGGTGCCCTTGCGGGTGCCCTTGCGGGTGCCCTGGCGGGTGCCCTGGTTGCCCGTCCCGCAATAGTTGCTAAAATGCAATTATCAGGTACAATGAAGAGCCTACCTGACATTCCGTGCATTCTGTCACATTCATTGCATCTCAGTGAACCAGAGGCTGAGGGTCGTGCGCAGGTGGTGATGAGACTGTTCTTCCATAGTTAAGGTGTTTCTGCATGGAAAACGACTCGGTCGAGATCGACCTGCTCCGTTATTTCTTTATTCTCCGTCGCTGGGCTTGGTTGCTGATCCTTGGCGCGTTGCTTGCTGGTGGTGCTGCCTTTCTGATTAGTCGCCAGATCACCCCGATCTACCAGACGTCAACCACGCTGCTGATCAACCAGGCGTCGAGTGGCGGCAGTTCTTCCGCTGAGTATCAATCGATCCTGACCAGTGAGCGGCTTGCGCAGACGTATGCCACTGTGATGGTGAGTCGACCGATCCTCGAGCAGGCAATTGACTCGCTCGGGTTGTCAATGTCGCCTGCTCAACTCGCGGGGCGTGTGACGGCAACCCCCGTGCGTAGTACGCAGTTGTTGCAACTGACCGTCACCGGCGAAGATCCGGCCCAGATTGCGGCGATTGCCAATGAGATTGTGACGATCTTTGTGCAGCAGAATGCCGCGTTGCAGAGTAGCCGCTTTGATGCGACCCGCGAGAGCCTTGAGACAGAGTTGGCGAAGATCCAGGGGGAGATTGACGCAACGCAGGCGTTGCTTGACCAGGCGACCGGTGCGGCGAATGCCGGTGAGCGGGCACGCCTCCAGGAGTTGCTGGCACTCTATCGTACGAGCTATGCGTCGCTGCTGCGCAGCATCGAAGAGATCCGGCTGACCGAGGTGCGCCAGAGTGATAGTGTGATCATGATCGAACCTGCCCTTGCGCCAGTCAGCCCGATCAGCCCCCGTGTGATGCAGAATGCCCTCATTGCGGCGGTGGTTGGCCTGATGCTTATGTTTGGCCTGGTCTTGCTGCTTGAGTTCTTCAATGACCGCGTTGGTTCGAGCGATAAAGCTGGCGAGATGCTTGGCACGACAGTGCTTGCGACAGTCGGTGACATTGAAGGCGAGCGGGCACCCGAGAAGTTGGTGACGCTGACAACGCCCTATGCCAATATCTCTGAGGCCTATCAGATGCTGCGGGTGCGGCTTGATGTATCTGCCTATGGGCATGGGCTGCGCACCGTGCTGGTGACCAGTAGCAACCAAAGCGAGGGCAAGAGTACGACGGCAGCCAACCTTGCCGTCGTGTTGGCGCGTGCAGGCAAGCGCGTGATCTTGGTTGATGCCGACCTGCGCCGCCCGACGATGCACACCTATTTCAGCCACCACAACCTGCGTGGCGTAACGACCGCCATGGTACGTGACCCTGGCTCGAGCATTGATTTCCACTTTCAGTCAACCAAACTCGAAAACCTGCTGCTGCTCCCCAGTGGCCCGCTGCCCTCGGACCCGATGGCAATGCTGAGCTCGCAGCGTTTTGCCGACCTTGTCGAGACGCTGAAAGAGATGGCTGACATCGTGATCTTTGACAGCCCGCCAATCTTGCAGGTCGCCGACTCCACCGTGCTGCTCAACTTCTGTGATGCGGTCGTGCTAGTCGCCATGGCAGGCAAAACCCGCACCAGTGCCCTGCGCCAGGCCAAAGCCCTGCTTGACCAGTCGGGCGCAAAACTCGCCGGACTTGTGCTCAACCGGGTCTCGAAGCGTAGTTATGGCTATGGCTATGGCTATGGGTACGGCTACGGCTACGGCTACGGCTATGCCCCCGACGATCCCAACAAGACCAAACAATCGTGGCTCAAAACCCAATGGCAGCGCCTGACCGGTGGCAAACGCAAGCACAAGCACGCAAGCAGCGAAGCCACACCGACAAGCACCATTGACAGCACAGCCACACCACCACAAGAACCAGCGACAACCCCGGTTGCCATCAATGGCTCCTATGATGCCGACCTCGACGACGCAGCCGAGCCAGCGATTGTCGCCGCTGGCAGCGGCAGTCCTGAACGAAGCAAACGAAGGCGCAGGTAAAGAAACGAACCTGCAAATAAGGTGGGTGATTTGACGCAAAGGCGCAGAGGCGCAAAGGTTTGAGGGAAGCGCGTGCGCGTCTTGGTGGCAAGACGGGTCAACCCTGCCAATACGGTGGGTTATTTGACGCAAAGGCGCAGAGGCGCAAAGGTTTGATGGTAGAGTATGCGC
>NZ_RYFF01000151.1 GCF_004138165.1 Candidatus Chloroploca sp. Khr17 | reverse complement strand
GGTAGTATCCCTTTTTGTGTGTAATGAGTTCTTCTTCTAAATTCAAAGGTATTCATTTTTTTTGTTTCAATTGAGAATGAATGGCAGCGGAACGAAGGCGTAGCCGAAGTGGAGCTGCCATTCATTCTTCCCAATGGAATTTATTTTGTTCATAATCAATTTTAGGGATCTTCCTTTGATAGGCTGATCTGGTCATAGCAACATACCCCAACAGAAGTATAGTGGCATCAGGCCCTGGCAATGCTCCTCTCATTCTGGTTGTTCGTTTGTAGTCTCTGTTAAGACGTTCTATCCAGTTAGTAGAGTAGAGCATATTATGGGTTCGGTAATCATACCCCATATAAGTGAAATTTAGCTTATACCGTTCATTCTCTCCCATTCTCTTAATCGATGGGTAGTATTTGCCCCATTTGCTGCAAAACGATCGCCAACGCTGCCAGCCTTTTTCCGGGGTGTCATAACGATCGCCTGTCCTCAATACATCCTTAAGATCTTCTGCAACCATAGCTTTGTCTTTAGGTTTGATATGCTTATTTACGTTCCGTTGTAAATGGATAGTGCATAACTGAACTTCTGTTTCAGGAAACTGTTTCCAGATAGAATCCTCAATCGCTGTGAGACTATCACACACAATCAAGTCAATTTCCTTTAATCCCCTTTCCTTTAGTTCACTTAATACTGTTTCCCATGCACTGGCACTCTCTGTTGGAAAATTTACAACCGACATTACCTCCCGGGTGCGATCTGCCTTAACTCCCAGTATTGTGTAGTATGCCTCTTTGCTAACATGATCCAGACGCCGTGTAGAAATGAACGTCGCATCAATCATTACAATGGGATAATATGATTCCAGAGGGCGTTGCAACCATGCTTGTACGTCATTGCGCGCATAATCAAACATTCGGCTAATCTGACTTGTACTGTATTCTTTTCCGTATATATCTCCAAAGATATGGCCCACTTGTTCTGTGGTTAATCCCGCCCCATATAGATTGAAAGCAAGTTTGCGGCACTCTTCTTCCTGATCACGAAGAAGGCTTAACAATATCGGATAAAACTGCCCATTCCGGCTTCGTGGAACTCTTAACTCAAGGATCTTACCCCGACCGAATGTCCTTCTAGGCCTATATCCATTGCTCATATCTCCATTTGAAGCATTATGTTCTTCTCGTTCAGCGCGCATCATAGCTTCAAGGCTGAGCTTTTGTAATTCCTGCAAACCATTTTCCTTGCTTGCAATCTCTTCAAGAATTTTCGTAACTTGCTCTTGTGTAAAGTGTAGGTTTTTCATCTTCTAAATT
>NZ_RYFF01000118.1 GCF_004138165.1 Candidatus Chloroploca sp. Khr17 | reverse complement strand
GCGCGGGGCGGCTCAACGGGCGCAGGGAGGCCCAGCAGGTCGGCGATGAGCAGCACTGACTCGGCGTAGCGTTCGGTCAGACCGACGACGGCCATTTCGTTGAGCCAGGCGCGGGCTCGCTGGAAACTATCGGCGTCATCTTTCGGCATGTGCTGATCCAACCAGGGATAGTCAAGCACCGGGTATGCCGCGAAAAGAAGTGTACGTGCGTTGGGTTGGACTACATCTTGGAATAGTGCGGCATAGGTGCGATGGTTGCCCAACACCCGGGTCTGTGCATTCTCAAGCGGTGCATCTGCCATACCTGTCTGCACGCACGTTGTGATGTCGGCAGTTAGCCATGGCTGCATCTGGGCCAGGTACGCGGGAGCGATGCGTCCAGGATGATCCAGCCCGGTGCGTTGGTGATGGTGGATTGCTGACGCTGCCCGCTCGATGGGATTGCGCAGCATAGTTAGGCTCAGTAGATTGCTGTGCTCAATAGCGGCGCCGATGGTACTCCATCAGCCGCAGCAGCGAAAGCTCTCGGCCAAAGCGCCGCTGGCTATCCTGCCGCAGCACCGAGGCGATCCCAGACGCATTGAGCAGACCCGTCGCTAGGCGGTAAGGCCAGTTATCTGGCTCGGCCCAGCACGCTACGGTCAGGCTGCGTTCCGCCAATGTTGTCACGTTCATCCTTTCTATCGCTGGTGCTCTTGGCGATCCAACCAGGCTTCAGTCAGCAACGGGTTAGGCAACGGTTGCCGGGCAGCGACAAAAATAGCACGCGCCAGTTCTTCCTTTCCTGGGCGGGGCTGTACCATCCAGTTGGTGGGGAACTGGGGGTGCGCAGGCTGACTTCGAGCACGCTTTTATTACGGAGGGGCAACTCTAGGCTCGCCAGATGTTCCAGGGTGCGCATCGGTAAACGCAGCCAGGGCGACGAGACGCCGCTGGCGCGCCTCGCCGCTGCCGGTCGCATCCCGGTACGGGAAGATGGTGGGCACAGCCCCGGCATAGAGTGCGCCCCAGAACGCGGCGACCAGCTTGTAGCTGTGCTCAAAGGCGACGATCACCAAGTCGCCCGGCTGCACCTCGTTTGCCTGGAGCAGGCCGGCATAGCGTCGTGCGTCCATGTCAAACTGGCCGTACGTGATCGTCTCGACCGTATCGCTCGGCCCGATGAAGATGAGCGCATCCCGCTGCGGATGGTGTTCAACCCGGCTGCGCAGCGCCTCGACAAGTGAGCTTGGCATCGTCATCGCTCCCCGGCTCATACCCTATCCTGTCCCACCGCCCCAATCGGCGCAAAGCTACACATACCGATCCATTACCTCTCTGCGCCTCTGCGCCTTTGCGTCTCTGCGTTAAACCCCCTCTGCGCCTTCGCGCCTTTGCGTCAAAAAAACGGTCTACCGCATCGGCACGAGCCTCACGCCCGTATCACGGTCACTGTCCGCATAATCAGAACAATAGGCTGCTACCTATGCGACCAGATCCGCGATACGTGCGCCCTGATCAAACATTTGCATGATCAGATAGCCGCTACCGGTGAGACTGAAATAGATGCCAGTTTCGGTATCAACCACCACGAGCCCCTCTCCCTGGCTGTACCGGCCAGAAGCGCAACGCCCAGCACAGTGGACTGGTGTAGGCATTTCAGTTACGCCGTAAGATTTTTGCAGATTTGATAGCCAGCCGTCTTGCACGCTGCAACACACTCCATCCGACGATAATAAGGCCTGCCAGAAACTTCTCACGAACAGGGATTGTGCTATTCGTCAGGTAAAGAAGGGAAATCCAAAGCCAACTCCAATTCCAACGGAATCTGTGTTGCCGCTTTTTTTCACGCCAGGGTGCGTGAGTACTGTCATTGTAGATTCGCTTCCAACAGTGGCAATGGGGCACATAGGCAATGCGGCCGGTCAGCGCTACACCGAACATCCACAGACCGTCGGCGCTCATCGTCTGATACGTATGCCGAATGGACAACCGCTTTTCCTGGATGGGCTGCAGCCGGAAAAGACCACGAAAACCGTACGCTAAATTCCAGTTGAGGTGAAGTTTGACGGCTTGCTGCGTTGACCATGAATTGTCTATCACGAAAGAGGACCACTGTTGAAGGGTACGGGGTACCGAAATATCAGTTCCGTCAGCAGCGATCCGGTGCATCTCCCCAAAGGCGAGCATAACATCGGGATGAGCCTCCAGGAATTCGACAAGCCGTGTGACGTAGTCTGGCGCGTATGAATCATCATGGGGCATCCAGGCAAAGTATTTTCCTTTTGCCTGCTGCACGAGATCGTTGTAGTGGCAAACCCAGTTGCATTGATCCAGACGCTCGACAAATGATATGCGAGGATCGTCCTGAAAATGACTGCGGAGCAGAGCGAGCGTATCATCGCCGCCATGACGATCTGAAACAATGAAATGCAGGTTCGGGTAGTGGATGGTCTCGATGTTCTGGATCACAATCTCCAAGAATCGACGCGAAAAAAAGAGGGGTATGGCTACAGTGACAGGTGGAAATTTGAGTCGCCCGCCCCAGAGACAATTTACGACAATATCGCTTTCCCAGATCCATTGCTTCTGCTCTTGGTGCTCTTGAACGGTTCCGGCAACGCAAAAGCCGCCGGCCGTTCTCTGGACTGACTCAACCGTGTGACCATAATGAATGGGTTGCTGAGGAATTGGCTCCAATCTATTTTCTGCCCAAGAAATGCTTCCATGTTGGGGCCAAAGGAGAGAGCCGATCGCAACATCAAATCAGCGGTTTGAAATGAAGTATCGTTTGCATAGACAAATCCGAGATGAATTTTACCCTCATTCCGCAAGCTGGCCTGTGTCAGGCAATCGTCCATTCGCTCAAATAGGTTAACTCGATAGCCCAACCGTGCGAGGGCCAAGGCGACACAAGCACCTTGCAAACCAGCGCCCAGCACAGCGATTCTATCATTATGCATTTGCTGCCACCTTCAAAAGCTCACCTGGCCGTTCCAGAAGGTTGACTCGGATTGACGCAAAGGCGCAAAGGCGCAAAGTTACGCATGCACATACTTCAACTCTCTGCGTCTCCCCGCCTCTGCGCCTCTGCGTTAAACCCCTCCGCGCCTCTGCGTCAAAACCCTCTGCGCCTCTGCGCCTCTGCGTTAAAACCCCTCTGCGCCTTGGTACGAGCCTCACCCCCGGATCACCGTCACCACCCGCCCGGCAGGGCTGACCGCCGTTGCGCTGCTCGTGCGCTCGCTGATCGGCGGTTGGCCGCGCCGTCGCTCGAAGATGACGAGCCAGCCGGTCGGCAGCCCGAGACCGTTCAGATAGGCGTCCAGTTGGGCCAACCCTTGTTGCTGCGGATCGCGCTCGCCGTCGCGCCACACCTTGAGCTCGATGCCTAGGGTTACATCACCATACCGGAGGCACAGATCTATCCGCCCGCTGCCAATGGCGTATTCGCGCTCCAGCGTGCCGCCGCCATTCACCACCCGGTGCAAGAAGGCCATCAGCACCAGGTGCGGGGCGATCTCGTGATAATGCGCGCTACCCAGCAGTGGTTGCCCATGCTGGCGCCAGAAAGCGAGAAATGCTTCCAGCAGTTTGTCTGGGTCAAGCCCACCGTCGGGCCGCAGCCAGGTGAGGCGGATGTGCGGCAGGGAGTCTTGGGGGCCGCTGGCTAAGACACGGGGGATTACCTCACGGTAAATCGGGTTGGCGATGACCAACCCGCCGGCCGGATCGCGGCGCACCAACCCCAGGTCAAGGACAAACTGCCGGTCGTCTGCTGGCACATCCGTCAAGGATTGCCCAGCCAGCAACGGTTCGATGACGTGACGCACGCGTGGCTCGCGCAACCGCTCAGCCAGGCTATCTAGGTGCGTGTCCTGGCGCTGGATCAGCAACTCTTTGGCCTGGTTGATCTCCACCACATCCACCGACTGGGCCGGGTCAGGAACGACCACCTGCACCGCCTGGCGCGCCAGCGCGTTCACCAGCCACGGCTGGCCCTGGGTCAGGTCGAAGGCCAGCCGCAGCGCCTCTGGCGTGAAGACCTGGCCGGTGTCGGCGGTGTGCTGAGCGTAGAGTTCCGCCACCTCTGGCGTCGTAAAGTTGCGCAAGGTCAGCGACTCGACTTTGATGTTGAAAGGACTGGCGGTGTGCAGTCGCTCACTGCCCCCGGATGCGACCTTGTAATCACGCACATCGCGCAGACCGATCAGGGCCAATGCCCAGGGAAAGGCCGTAGGCCGCCGCTGAAAGCCAGCCCGCAGTTGGCGCAACGCTGAAATCAGCGCGGCATCCTGGAGGGCATCAATCTCGTCAATAAACAATACGACGGGCCGGGAGGAGGCCATGCACCAGGCGGTGAGCGCCGCACCGAGCCGCCCACCGGCCTCTGCGTCAGGCCAGGGTGGTGGCTGCAACACTGTTGGGAACTGCCAGACCAGCGCGGCCCGCCAATCTTCGAGGATCGCCAACTCAGCCGCGCCGGGATCATCGTTGAACGCCGCCCCTACCTCCATCGAGACGAGTGCGGCTGTATAACGACCGGCCGCCGTCACTTGCCGCGCCAACTCGATCATGGCGGTGGTCTTGCCGCTCTGACGGGGGCCGTGAACGACAAAATAGGCTTTTTGGTCAAGCAACGTCGGCACATCGGGCAGCCGTGCGGTCGCCGGCAACATATAGTGATCTTCAGGATTGCACGGCCCGGCGGTATTAAAAAAGCGCATGGCAGGGTTCCTTGGGGGCTGACCTGATAACGTCGGTATCTGGCTCTGTGCTCGGATTATAGCATAGTGCCGTGGGCGATCGCCGTTGCCCTCCTCGCGACCGTTACGACTTGGGGACTACTTCTGCCAGCCCCTCTGGGGGCCAGCCGAGCAACTGCCCCCGACAGAGCTGG
>NZ_RYFF01000117.1 GCF_004138165.1 Candidatus Chloroploca sp. Khr17 | reverse complement strand
GCCTGGTAGGCCTGCTTCCTTGACCCCAGCCCAGGCGCAGGTGGCGTGTCTGGGTCAGGAACGAAAGCCAAC
Source organism: Candidatus Chloroploca sp. Khr17 (assembly GCF_004138165.1). GTDB lineage: Bacteria > Chloroflexota > Chloroflexia > Chloroflexales > Chloroflexaceae > Chloroploca. The sequence continues at coordinate 4,918 of NZ_RYFF01000117.1, read as the reverse complement.
CGCGCCGTAAGGCGCACCACCGAAAGGAACGACCATATGCCTGCGCACAATCACGTGGAATTGACCGGCAATCTGGGTGCTGAACCGGAACTGCGCTTTACCGCCACAGGAACCCCGGTTGCGAAAGCCAGCCTCGCTGTCCATCATCGCTATCTCACGGGGGAGCGCTGGCTGCAGCGCACCGACTGGTTTCGGCTTGTCGCCTTTGGCGCTGTCGCTGAGTTGCTCGCCACCTTTGCCAAGGGGGAACGGGTGAACATCCGGGGGCGGTTGCAGGCCAGCAGCTACCTCGACCGGGAGGGCGTCAAGCGGACGACGGTTGAGGTCGTGGTGCTCCAGGCGCGGCTTGCCCCGCTGCCGCCCACGCACGATGCCATGGCTTCGCCGGCCCCCGTGGCCGAGGATCTGCCGCCCGCACCGCCACCGGTGGTTTTGGAGCTGTCGCGTGATGACCTGGTGGCCCCCAAGCCACGGCGACGGCGGGTGAAGGCGGCGGCGTAGCCACCGCTGGCCCACCCAGGGAAGCGCGCCGCTTCCCTGGGTGGCTCGCACAGCTCTCTGGGAATCTGTGCGGCCCGGGCGCATGGGCGGGCCGCCCGCCCTGCCCGGATGCGCGCGGCCCGCCCATGCTCCTGGCAACGCACGGCGGATGTTTGGCACGCTGTCCTTGTGCAGGGCCAGGCGACCGGTTTGCGCATCAACACGACGCTCAGTGCGTCCAGATGCGCTGAGCCCAAGCAACAATCCCACAGCTACCATCTGCAATCGCGGTCGGTTCGTCCCGTGCGCGCCGCTTGCCGCTCCGGTCGCACGGGACGAACCTGGTCTGCGCCCTCATGATCCGCAGACCGCTGTGAACCGCTGCGAACCGCTGTGGACGGCGATGCGTGCGTCGCGCACGACCGTGCGCACGCGAACGCCATCGTGCGCACCTTGATGGCCCTCTGGCCGCCTCGGGCGGTTCGCCAGAGGGTTTCTTCCTCACTGCACGACCAGGTTGCCCCAAGGAGCCCTGGCGCACGGGTGCGCACGCAGGCGTCTGCTTCAGGCCCGCCGCCTCTGGGTGGGGGCACGGCCTCCGTGCGTGCTCGGTCGCCCCTGGCCGTTGGCCCTTGCGTTGCTCCGCTCCGCCCTTGCCCCGCGTTACCCCCTTGCTGCGCCCCTGCCAACGGCATCCCTCCGGCGCGGCCAACCAGCGTGCGCGTGCCGCTGCTCGAAGCCCAGGTACGCTTGAGCGTCAGCCGCTGGGCCTGACGGCGGCTGCCCTGGTGTGCGCTCGGCTTGCCCCGTCCAGCCAGACCGTGCGGCGTTCCCCGTGCTCGTCATGTGCCGGTGTCCTGCGGCTGCCCTCGCTGGCGGTGCGGTATGGCTTGCGTTCTGCCCGGTTCAGCCTGCCACAGCGTCCTGGCCTGGCGCAAGGGGCCTACCGCCTTTCGGGGACCCCCTGCCCCCGAACAAGCCTGGTAGGCCTGCTTCCTTGACCCCAGCCCAGGCGCAGGTGGCGTGTCTGGGTCAGGAACGAAAGCCAACCGCGCTGCAAGGCGCAGCACCGACAGGCTCCCATGCCCACCCGCCTCGCGTCGCCCTGGGCAGAGCGCGAGCGTCCGTGGTCGTGCGCGGGCGAGCAGGCCCGCTGAGCTGAGCCTGCGGCAGCGTGGTACCGGGTCGGGTTGGACAGGCTCCCAGGCCCGCCCGCCTCGCGTCGCCCTGGGCAGAGCGTAAGCATTCTTGGTCGTGCGCGGGCGAGCAGGCCCGCTGAGCTGAGCCTGCGGCAGCGTGGAGCCGGGCCGGGTTGAGGAGGCTCCCAGGCCCGCCCGCCTCGCGTCGCCCTGGGCAGAGCGCGAGCGTCCGTGGTCGTGCGCGGGCGGGCGGGCCCACTGAGCCGAGCCTGCGGCAGCGTGGTACCGGGCCGGGCTGAGGAGGCTCCCGGGCCAGCCCGCCTCGCGTAGCCGTGGGCAGAGCGCGAGCGTCCGTGGTCGTGCGCGGGCGGGCAGGCCCGCTGAGCCGAGCCTGCGGCAGCGTGGAGCCGGAGATGCGTGCGCCGGATGCGCACGACCTGACCCTGTGCCAGTCTCGATCGTTGCCTCCCTCCTCGTCGTGACGACAGACGACCTTGATGCGTGCCCAAGCTTGATCGCCGCCTGCCCTCCTCGGCGGATTCTGCTGGCCGAGGTGGCGCACTGTGGTCGAACGTACCGCGCCCGTGGCGCGGTGTTGCTCAGGGCGTTTTCCGAGCTATCCCACAGAAGGAAGATCAATGTGTGTTCATGAGGAAGCGAGCGGAGCGTTGCCTGACCAAGCCCATGTCAAGCGAGCGTTGGAAATTGCGGTGGCCGGGGGCCACCATGTGTTGCTTGTGGGCGCGTCCGATGCGCCAACCTTGCGGTTGGCACGCATGGTGCCTGAACTTGTTCCCCCAGGTGTGCCCCTGTACCCAGCGACGACGTTGGATACCGCCGCTTCGATGGAGGGGTCACCGGAATGGCGCGCTGCCGAACGCCCGTGGTGCTGCCCGCCCCCGGGGTGCTCGCTGCCAGGGTTGCTGGGTGGAGGGCGCGGCACCTTCCAGCCAGGCTTCGTGAGCCAGGCCCATGACGGCATACTGTTGCTCGCCAACCTTCAGCAGTTTCATCACGCGAGCGCACACCTGGCACGGGTGTTGACCGACCGCATCGTCGTGCCGCCACGAGGGGGCACCTTGCCCGCCAACCTGCTGCTGATTGCAACGGCCGAGGCCCATGATCAAGCATGGCGGTCTGCATGTGCGGCGATCCTCCCGCACTTCGCGCTCGTGGTGCAGGTACCCAGCCGCATGCCTGATCGTCAGCCCCCTGGAGCGCAGGACGAATCCGCGGCGATCGTTCGTGCGCGCGTGGCGGCGGCCTGGCAGCGGCAAGCCGCACGCAGCGGCGGCGGCTGGCAGTGGCGCTTCAATGCCACGCTGCCCCCCACCGAGGTCGCCCGGCAGGTGACGTTGGATCACGCTGCCCGGCACCTCCTGGCGGTTGCCACCCGCCAGCTGGCCCTCACCGCCAGCCAACGCCAGCACGTGCGGCTGGTCGCCCGCACCATCGCCGACCTGGCTGGCCTGGAACTGATCGGCCCGGCGCACATCGCTGAAGCTCTGCAGTATCGCTTGCCCTCCGCCGTTTAACGCGGACAGCCGTGCTTTCCTCAACGACGCCTCGTTGGGCTTGGCCCGCCTCATCCGCGTCGATCACCACCTCGTCCAGCCCACCCGCGCCATCGCCAGACACACCCGCGCCCCGCTGCTCAGGTGAAGTGCCTCGCTGCGGCGCGGGTCTCCTGGCCGCAACGTGCCACACCGGGGGAAGCGGCGACACGGGTCAAGATCGCCGGCAGGCCGGCGACGCGATGCGCCCTGCCCCGCCTCCCCGCAGTGTGGCGTTGGCATGCCACGGAGACCGCTTGCTGCAGAAGGAGGCCCCCATGCAACTGAGAATTGGGACGAAGGTACGCGCCTGGGACGATGATCGGGCGTGCTGGTGGGACGGCGAGGTGGAGTTCATCGACGTTGATGATGGAATGGTCGAAGTCATGATCCTCAACGGCGATCATCCTCGGCATCCATGGCAAGCAGAGACGATCAGCGTTCCCCTTGATCCGGAATTCATCCGCCCGCTGCGCGTTTCCCAGCGCTCGCCTACCTGATGGGCGGATGGGCGCAGATCGTTGCGCCTCACCGCCTAGCGCCCAGCGCCGCTGATCACCATCATTGACAAAACGACGCTACCAACGCTCTTTTTGTGTCCAATGAGGACACAAGGGGGGGCGGGTTGCGTCAACCCCTTGTGTCCTCATTGGACACAAGGGTGGCATAGAGACCGTCGTCCCCTGACGCCACGATCAACCGCGCTGGCGCTGGTGGCGCGGCCCGGCGTGGCTCCCCGCCGTGACGCTGAGCTGGCTCAGAGGAGAGGAGTCTGCGGCGGCGTGGTGCCGTTGCCTCGACCGCTTCCCCCCGGAGGTGGCTCGCCAGCGGGCCTTGCCGGGTGGATGGGCCGCTCCGTCCGCTCGGCGCATGCCTTGGGGCCGCCGCTGGCCGGGCCACGGTGCGCGGATCGCGCCCGATGCGGTCGTGCCTGGGCACGGATGGGGTGTTCGTATGATACGAACACCCCATCCGTACTCAGGCGCTTGTGGGCCTGCCGCTCGCGTTGTTTCCTGGCGGTGGCGCATCGGCATGACGCCGCGCCGGAGCCCCCCGCCGGAGTGCAAGGGTTGCTGCGCTCGCGCTGTCTCCCGGCACTGCACCGCAGCGCTATCCTTCGCTTGGCGCATCCCGCGTGGTTCTTCCCGGGGGACGGCCACGCGGGATGCGCCCGTTGGTGATGTCGTCGTGGTAGCGGGCCAGCGCGGCTGAAGTGCTGTGCCAGCGCCCGCCGCGTTTGGAGCCTTCCAGACGCCCTTTGCGAATCAGCAGCGCCAGGTATTCCGCGCTGTAGGGTGAGGTCGCGGCCAGTGTGCTCAGGGACATCCAGCTTTCGTCTGGGGTCGCGTCGCAGGCTTCCAGATAGAGATCGAGGCCGCTTTCGACCGCACGACCCACCAGGTTCAGGAGCGGCCCGAAGCGCCCGCGATCCGCCTGTGCGAGCGCTGCCAGGTAGCCGAGCCGCCATTCTTGGAGCAGCAGGGCGGGCGGCGTACCGCCACGCATGAGCAGCAGATTGAGCACCAGGCGTCCGGTGCGCCCGTTGCCGTCACGAAAGGGATGCACCGCCAAGAAGCCATGATGTGCCAGGGTCGCCCGCGTGATCAGGTCGTCCTGCTGCCCGTCAGCGTCAAGCCAGGCGAGCCACTGCGACATCAAGGCGGGTACCTCCCGTGCCGGCGGCGGCTGCAGGAGCGAGCCCCGGATGCTGACCGCACCGCGCCGCCACTGCCCTGCTTCGTCCAG
>NZ_RYFF01000116.1 GCF_004138165.1 Candidatus Chloroploca sp. Khr17 | reverse complement strand
GACGATGCGCTCGATAGCGACGTGACCGCCGGGGCCGGGGCGACCAGCACCACCGCCGACATCACGCTGGTTAGCGGCGTGGACGACTTCCGTTGGGACGCCGGGCTCTATCAATTGGGCACCCTCGGCGACCGGGTCTGGGACGATACCAATGGCAATGGCGTGCAGGATGCGGGCGAGCTTGGCGTGCCAAATGTCACGCTCGGGCTCACCGGCGTCACGGGGGCCGGGGATGCGATCAATCGCACGACCACGACCGACGCCAGCGGGATCTACACCTTTACGAATCTTGTCCCGGGCACCTACACCGTCACCGTCACCGCACCCAGCGGCTACCGCATTACCGCGCAGGATGAGGGTGGCAACGACGCGACCGACAGTGACGCGAATCCGACCACCGGCGTGATGGCGAGCACCGTCATCACCTCGGGTGAGCTTGACGACACCTGGGACGCGGGGCTCTATCGGCCCGCGAGCATCGGCGACTTGGTCTGGCTCGACCGCAATGCCAACGGCATCCAGGACACGGGCGAACCAGGCGTTGCGGGTGTGACCCTCACGCTGACGGGGACCGACGGGCTGAATGCGCCGATCACCGCCATCACCACGACCAACGCGAGCGGCGTCTACAGCTTTACCAACCTGACCCCAGGCGTCTACACCGTCACGGCGACCCTGCCCAACGGCTATCGCTTCACCGTCACCGGACGCGGCACCAGTGCCACCGACTCGGATGCCAACCCGACGACCGGCGTGATGAGTGACACCACGCTTGTCTCGGGTGAGTATGACGCCACCTGGGATGCCGGGGTCTACCGACCCGCCACCCTGGGCGATCTGGTCTTCTTTGACCGCGACAATAGCGGCACCTACGAGCCAGCCACGGACAGCCCACTAGTCGGGGCGCTGGTCGAACTCTTCCTGGCTGACGGCACCACGGTCGTGACCAACGTAAATGGCGTGACGGTGGTCAGCCAGACGACGACCGCGACGGGCCTCTACACCTTCACCAATCTGCGCCCGGGCGCGTATCTGGTGCGCGTCACGCCACCAGACGGCTATCGCTCGTCCGACGACATCGCGACCACGGCGAACCCAGACACCAATGTCAATAACGACGACAATGGCCTTGGCAGCAGCAGCACCGGCATCGTCAGCAGCGGCGTGATTACGCTCAGTTCCGGCCAGGAGCCGACCAACGATGGTGACGCTGATAACGACACCAACCTGACGCTCGACTTCGGCTTTTACCGACCGCTCACCCTGGGCAATCTGGTCTTCTTTGACCGCGACAATAGCGGTACCTACAACAGTGGCGACGACCCGCTGGAAGGGGCGACCGTCGAACTGCTCCGCAGCGGCAGCGTCGTCACCGACGTGAATGGGGCCAATGTTGTCAGTCAGACGACGACCGCGACAGGCCTCTACACCTTTACCAACCTGCGTCCTGGTGCTTACACTGTGCGCGTGACGCCACCAGCGGGCTATCGCTCGTCCGACAATACCGTCGCTGACCCGAATAACAATCAAGACAACGACGACAACGGCCTGGGCGACAGCACCGCCGGGGCTACCACCAGCAGCGTCATCACGCTCACCTCGGGCGAGGAGCCGACTGATGGTGGCGATAGCAACCTGACGCTCGACTTCGGCTTTTACCGCCCGCTCACCCTGGGCAACCTGGTCTTCCACGACCGCGACAATAGCGGTACCTATGGAGCAGGCACTGACAGCCCACTAGCCGGAGCGACCGTCGAACTGCTGCGCAACGGCAGCGTCGTCACCAACGTGAACGGGGCCAACGTACTCAGCCAGACAACCACGATCACCGGAATCTACACCTTCACCAATCTGCGCCCCGGGGCTTACACTGTGCGCGTGACGCCACCAGCGGGCTATCGTTCATCCGACAATAGCGTCGCTGACCCGAACGACGATCAGGACAACGATGACAACGGCCTGGGCAATAGCACCTCCGGGCCGACGAGCAGCGGCACCATCACGCTCACCTCGGGCGAGGAGCCAACTGATGGTGGCGATAGCAACCTGACGTTCGACTTCGGCTTCTACCAGCCGCTCACCCTGGGCAACCTGGTCTTCCACGACCGCGACAATAGCGGCACCTACGTGGCTGGCACCGACATCGGCCTGGCCGGGGCAACGGTTGAACTACTCCGCAACGGCAGCGTCGTCACCGACGTGACCGGGGCCAATGTACTCAGCCAGACGACGACCGCGACAGGTCTCTACACCTTCACCAATCTGCGCCCTGGTGATTACACCGTGCGCGTGACGCCACCAGAAGGCTATCGCTCGTCCGACAATACCGTCGTTGATCCGAACACCAATACGGACAACGATGACAATGGTCTGGGCAATAGCACCGCCGGGGCTACCACCAGCGGCGTCATCACGCTCACCTCGGGCGAGGAGCCAATCAACGACGGGGATACCGACGCCAACACGAACCTGACGCTCGACTTCGGCTTCTATCACCCGCTCACCCTGGGCGACCTGGTCTTCTTTGACCGCGACAATAGCGGTACCTATGTGGCAGGCACCGATATCGGTCTGGACGGGGCGACGGTCGAGATCTTCTTTGACGACGGCACCACGCCGGCACGTAATCTCACTGGCACGCTGATCACGAGCATCACCACCGGCGCTGATGGGTTCTATCGGTTCACCGATCTCAAGCCCAACGGCTATCTGGTGCAGGTCACCGCACCCGAAGGCTATCGCTCATCAACCGATATTGCCGGTACGCCAAATCCGAATAACAATACCAACAACGACGACAACGGTCTTGGCACGGATCAAACTGCACGCAGCAATGCGATCATGCTCACCTCGGGCCAAGAGCCTGTTGACGACGGTGATGTCGACGCGAACACGAACTTGACGCTCGACTTCGGCTTCTTCCAGCGCTCCTCGCTCGGCGACCGGGTCTGGCTCGACCTGAACCAGAATGGCATCCAGGATACCGGCGAACGCGGGGTGGCTGATGTTACCGTCACCCTCTATGCCGCCAACGGAACCACCGTTCTTTCGACGACCACCACCGCGAGCGATGGCTCCTATCGCTTTGACATGCTAGGGGCCAACGACTATCTCATCGCGTTTGCTTTGCCGACCGGTTATACCTTTAGCCCGACCGGAACAGGTACGCTGGCAACCGATAGCAATGCCAATGTAGAGACCGGGCGCACGGTAACGATCACGCTGGCACCGAACACCGATGACGTGACCTGGGACGCGGGTATCTTTACGGTGCCTGAACTGATCAAGGCGCTGGCGGGAACCTCGTCGCTAGCCACTAGTGGCAGCAATGTCACGCTTGGCGAAGTCGTCACTTATACGCTCACCATCAGCCTGGCCGAGGGCATCTTCCCGTCGCTCGTAGTCACCGATACGCTGCCGAGCGGCCTGAGCTATCTGACCGGCAGCACGAATGTTATTACCACCGGCTTCAACGGCACGCTCCCAGCGTATAGCCTGACCGAGCCAGGCAGCAACGGTGGGACGCTTGTGCTCAACTGGAATGCGCCGGTCACGGTGACAACCGACAACAACCCGGCCAACAACAGCTTCCGCGTGCAACTGCAAGCGCGGGTGCTTGACGTGCCAGGGAACAGCGGGGTTGCGCCACAAACCACCCTCATCAACCGGGCGAGCATCGCCATCGGCAACAGCCCGACCATCACGAGCAACCAGGTTGACGTGACCGTGGTCGAACCGCGACTGGAGCTTGGCAAGCAGTTCAGCCAGGCAACGGCCTATGCAGGCGAAACGGTCACCGTGACCCTGATCGTCACCAACACCGGCACCTCACCGGCTCACGACGTGGTCATTGTTGACCCGCTGCCCGCGGCGAACTTCAGCGCGGTGAGCCCAGTGACCACACCGATTGACTTTGCGTATAACACCGTCATCAGCGGCAGCGACACGATCGTGCGCTACACTGGTGGCCCCATTGCGGCTGGCACAAGCCGCACCTTCACCTTCCAAGTCACGCTCGCGGGCGATCTGCTGAACGGCACCGTGATCACCAACACGGCCACGATCACCCGATCAACCAGTCTGCCTGGTGACGATCCGAACGAGCGCGAAGAACCTGACACGAGCGACGATGATACCATCACCATCGTTGCGCCCGATCTCACGATCACCAAGAAGGACGGCGTTAGCACGGTGGCGCCAGGTGACCTGATTACCTACACGCTCAGCTACACCAACCTCGGCACGCTCGCCGCCACTGGCGTCGTCATCACCGAGACCGTCCCGGTCAGCACGAGCTTTGTTGCGCCGAGCGGCGCTTGGAGTTGTTCACCGGACACGAGCGCCGGGGCCACGTGTACGACCAGTCTCGACACCCTGGCGGCAGGTGCATCTGGTAGCATCACCTTTACCGTACGGCTGGCCTCAAGTCTCCCGGCTGGCTTCACCAGCATCACCAACACCGTCACCATCGCCGACGACGGGCAGAACGGCCCCGAAATCAGGCTGGACAACAATGACGACGACGAGGTCACCCCGGTCGAGGCCGCGCCCGATCTGGTCATCACCAAGACCGATGACAACCGCACCGTGACAACCGGCGACCTGATCACCTACACGCTCACCTACACCAACGTTGGCAACCAAGACGCGACGGGCGTCGTGATCACCGAGACCGTGCCGACCTACACCACCTTCATCACACCGACCGGTTGGTCGTGCAACAGCGGCACCTGCGCCTACCCGGTGGGCGACCTCGGTGCCAACATCACCGGTACCATCACCTTCGTGGTGCAGGTTGATCCAAGCCTGCCCGCGGGCGTCACGACCATCACCAACACCGTCGTCATCACTGACGACGGCACCAATGGCGACGACCCGACCCCGTTGAATAACGAGGACGACGAGGTTACGCCCGTCACCGCCGCGCCCGATCTCGTCATCACCAAGACCGACGACGGGATCAGCACGGTTCCGGGTGGGCTGATTACCTACACGCTCCACTACACCAACACCGGCAATCAGCAGGCCGTCGGCATCGTCATCAGCGAGACCGTGCCGGTCAGCACGAGCTTTGTGGCCGCTGGGAGTGACGCCTGGGACTGCACCAGCGCC
>NZ_RYFF01000150.1 GCF_004138165.1 Candidatus Chloroploca sp. Khr17 | reverse complement strand
CACCGTTTTCATAACGTGTACTCCTTTCCGCGAACATAGAGCGTATTCCCATCCTTGTAGCCAACTGCAAGAATGGACACCACCATATCATCAATAATGACATCATAAAAAATGCGGTATGGCCCTGCGCGTAATTCCCAACGTGCCAACTGATTCGGTCGCAAGTATTTCCGTTGTTGGGTCGGGCGATCCGGCTCCTGTCCTAGTTGGCTTTCAATCGCAGCCACAATCCGTTGTTGGTCGTACTTACGAAACCATCGTATATCTTCGCGTGCTGATGCAGTAAAGGTAATTGTGTACATACGATCCGCGAACCGTGTCATAAAACGATGAAGCGCAGTATAGCATACCAAATCCGCATCTGCTGATAGACAAGGTTTCAGAAGGGCCGGATCAACTTTACGCGCGACTCAGAGTGCCGCCTTCAGTCGGCTAAGCCGGACGCCGACTGAAGGCGGCACTCCCTGATGTCATGCGCCAAAGCCATAAGGATGGTGGCCTCCCTCAGCGCAAGCAACGATCTGCTGGTGCGACGGTAGTCGGTGTGGGGCGGCGCGAGGCGGCGCTGGAACGATGCCCCGCTGGGTCGCGTGGGTGTTGGGACAACGCGCCGAGGGGAGGGTTGCGCCAGCGGCGTTGGGTTGCACCGCCTACATGTGGATGATCAGTGCAGTTCGGCTTATTTCGATATACTCGTTTGTTGCCAACGCTTGTTCAAGGTCAGCGATGTATCGCGTAAATAAAGCGATAAGGTGATCTGTGCGAGGCGGCGTGGCAGATGGGCATCAACGAGGAAATTCATGCAGCTATCGTCTGAACACGCTTAATCCGGCTGAGGCGGGTTGCATAGGCGAGTACCGCATAGAGATCTTCGCGCTCGAGATCATCGTAATCGTCCAAGATCGCATCCATTGTCATCCCGGACGTCAACAACTCAAGCATGATCTCGACCGGATAACGAAGCCCACGAATACAGGGCTTTCCGTGGCAGATATCCGGGTCAATGGTAATGCGCGTAAGCAGTTCGTCGGTTGTCGGCAAGTGGGGCATCCGCGCCTCCTTCTCGAGTCGGCTCTCGGCTCATCACGCACAGTATAGCATAGACAGGAGTTGTTGCGGTAGCACGGGTGTTCTTGCGCCGCCGGCAGCTTCCATAGACCGGCACGGCTGACGACACACGACCACGTTGGAGAAAACGCCCAGGTTCAGGCACGCGCCAGCGGCGTCGCCTGCACGCCCACGAGGGCAGCGTGATCGCGCTGTCCTGGTTCTTTTCTAATCGATGCCTAATTCTGCTTTCAATGTCGCAAGATCCATCGTTGCAGGTTCGTTCGCGCGCT
>NZ_RYFF01000028.1 GCF_004138165.1 Candidatus Chloroploca sp. Khr17 | reverse complement strand
GTTTGACCTGCTCCGTCGCCGCGTCCTCGCTCGCGCTTCCTGAGCGACGCCTCCTGCACGGAAAGTGCGGGAGAGCCCTGGAATTGAACCCAATTGTACCATAAACCGGGGCAATGTTGCAACAGTACAAATGGTGCTGGTCGGTTGAGCGCCTACGGCGCTCAACCGACCAGTGTGAGCAAGGTGCCTGGCGACGCAACCCCGATGCAGTACAATAGATCTCGGGGCCTGGCGATTGATAAGGATGAAAAATGATGACCCCTCTTCTTCGTCATGCGTGGCAACGGTGCCTTGCCCGTGGGCAGGCCGTGGATCAACCGCTGACTGGGCAGGCGGCGCTGGATGCGCACCAACAGCACCTGCTGGCCTTGGCGCGTTCGTCAATTGAGGATTTGTATCAGTTGATCGAGCGTCCAGGGTTCGTGGTGTTGCTTGCTGATGCGTCAGCTTGTGTTGTTGAGCTTGCTGGTGATCCCGGGTTGCTTGAACTGGCGTTGCAGTGTGGTGTGCGCCCACTTGTCCAGTTAGAAGAGAGCGTTGCAGGCACAAATGCGGTCGACCTTGCGCTACGTGAGGCCCAGCCACTCTGGACGGTGGGTGATGAGCATTATCACCTGAGTCTACGCCCCCTTGCCCTCGCCGCCGCGCCTTTCTTTCGTGCCGAGGGCGATCCAATGGGGGTGATCGCACTCCTGATGGCCGCCCCGGATGCCCATCCCTATGCGCTCGGCATGGCGATTGCCGCTGCGCAGGCCCTGCAGAATCAGTTGCGTGCGGAACAGTTGCTTGCCGAAGCCAATGATCAACTGGCCGAACTCTATGCGGCGCTCGAGGCGATGAGCGAGGGCGTGATCTTTGTTGGCCCCAATGAAGAGATCCGGCGTATCAATAGCCACGCTGCCGGTCTGCTGGGGGTGAGTGTGCGGAGTGTGGCCGGACGTCCGTTTGTGACGGTGCTCAATCCACCGCCGCTCGTATATCAGGCGCTGCAGGAAGGGAGTGAGCTCGTCGAGCAAGAGGTGCTCTGGCCGGTGCGGAAGGGAGTCAACGGTCTGGTCTGCGCGTTGCGTCCGGTGCATGATTATGGCAGACGTTACCTCGGTGCCCTGGTGACGCTGCGCCCCACACAAAGCCTCCATCGGCTGGTGCATCGAGTCGTTGGGGCCGAGGCGCGCTTTACCTTTCGCGATATCATTGGGCAGAGTCCGGCGATGCTGGCGACGCTCCATCAGGCCCACCTGGCGGCGAATGGCTCGGGGAGCATGTTGCTGCGTGGTGAGGCGGGCGTCGGCAAAGAGGTGCTTGCGCAGGCGATCCATAATGCGAGTGCGCGTGCCGATGGGCCTTTTGTGGGCTTGAATTGTGCGGCGGTGCCACGACCGCTGCTCGCTGGTGAACTATTTGGCGTCGAGGGCGATCCGCTTGATGCCCGCCATCAGGGCCGTCCTGGTAAAATCGAACTCGCCCAGGCCGGGGTGCTCTATCTCGAAGATGTTGATGCATTGCCGATGGAGTTGCAAACGGGCCTGCTGCGAGCGATTGAGATGCGCCGGATGATGCGCAGTGGCAGTGTCCGGGTGGTACCCATTGATGTGCGCATTATTGCAACGGCTGGCAGCGATCTTGAACGCCATGTCTATGAAGGACGCTTTCGTGCCGATCTCTTGGCGCGTTTGTCAACCTTGGAAGTGGTGATCCCCCCGCTGCGCGAACGCGGCGATGATCTGCTGTTACTGGTGACCCATCTGCTGGGTCTGCTTGGTGAACGCCTAGGGCGGCAGGTGGCTTTGGAACCCGAGGCGCTGCATGCGTTGCAGGTCTATCCCTGGCCTGGCAATGTGCGCGAGCTTGAACTGGTGCTTGAGCGTGCGCTGTCGAGCAGCGAGAAGAGTGTGCTGACCCTTGATGATCTGCCGCCAGGCATTGCGCGGGGGGCCATGCCCCTTGATGGGCCGCCGATTGCACGGCTTGATGAACATAACCGCTTTACCGAGCGCGATGCTATTCTGCGGGCCGGACGCCAGGCCAGCGGCCATCTCGGACGTACCGCAGCGTTGCTTGGCATCAGTCGGGCGACGCTCTGGCGCAAAATGACCCGCTATGGCCTCGCCCGTGATGATTTTTGGACGGGCTTTGTGAAATAAAGTGCAACATGTTGTTGCAATAGTGAAACAGTTTTCAGGATAACTACGCTGTGCAAATGCTTGACGCTGCTAGGCCTGATCTGTTATGCTTGCTTTTGTCAGGCTCATCCTGGTATATCAACGCTGGCTATCTCTTGCAACTCAACGACGAGCGGCATCTTCTGCTTCTTCGCAGCAACATCTTTCTCGCTTACCGAGAGCTATCGTTGCAAGGATCTTCCTTCCGCTTGTCTCGTTGCACGAATGTGAGGGCAGCTTTTGCTCTGGAACCGATCAGGGTGATCGGAGCTAGCTTTGCCATGCCCAAAAGCTATCAAGTGTCTGTCCGAGAGGGGGTGAAAATCCACTGGTCGTAGGTTGACCGTGATGGTCACCATGTGGCGTGTCGGCCTTGCCAGCGCAAAGATCTGCTTTGCCCGGCGAAGTCCTGTATCAACGATGATTCGCACAGTCGCTGGTTTTCGTGTTTCATAGAAGAAGGACAGAACCTATGCCCTCCTCGTTTGTGGGTGAACTCTTTGGGACAATGATCCTCGTTTTGCTCGGCAATGGTGTGGTTGCGAACGTGGTCTTGAACCAAACCAAGGGCAATAGTGCTGGCTGGATTGTCATTACAACCGGCTGGGCTTTTGCGGTTATGGCCGGCGTTTTTACTGCTGCTGCGCTTGGTAGCCCCGGGGCTGATCTCAATCCTGCTGTCACCATTGCCGTGGTGGTGCGTGGTGGCTATGATGTGATGACTGGCCTGCTGCACATGGTTGCCCAGATGATTGGTGCCATCATTGGGGCGACGCTGGTCTGGGTAGCCTATCTGCCGCACTGGTCAGTGACCAAAGATCCTGGGGCCAAACTCGCCTGTTTCAGCACGGGTCCTGCCATTCGCAATCCCGCTTCGAACGTCGTCACTGAGATTATTGGTACCTTCGTCCTCGTCTTTGTAATTTTCGCGATCTTCAGCGCCAACGGTGCAACGGCCGGTTCGCCTGCTGCGGGTGTTGGTCCCTATCTTGTTGCTGCGCTTGTGTGGGGCATTGGCCTCTCGCTTGGTGGCCCGACGGGATACGCGATTAACCCGGCGCGTGACTTGGGTCCGCGCATTGCCCATGCGATTCTGCCGATTGCTGGCAAGGGCGACTCAGATTGGTCCTACTCGTGGGTGCCTGTGGTTGGCCCGCTGGTCGGTGGCGTGATTGCCGCTGTGCTCGCGATGGCTTTGGGAATGTAAACGACGTTGCAAGAGGAGATCTTGTATGAAGAAGTTGATCAATGCACCCGAGCAGGTTGTCAAAGAGGCGCTCGCGGGCATGGCTGATGCCCATGCCGATCTGTTGACGGTGCATTACGACCCCGATTTCATCGTGCGCGCTGATGCGCCGATTGCCAATAAGGTCGGTCTGGTCTCGGGTGGCGGCTCGGGTCACGAGCCAATGCACGGTGGTTTTGTCGGCAAGGGCATGCTTGATGCCGCTTGCCCCGGGGCGGTCTTTACCTCGCCGGTGCCCGATCAGATGCTGGCGGCCACCAAGGCGGTCAGTGCGGGCAAGGGTGTTTTGCACATTGTCAAGAACTATACCGGCGACGTGATGAACTTCGAGATGGCTGCTGAACTGGCGGCTGCCGAGGGCATTGAGGTTGCCAGTGTGGTGACGAATGATGATGTCGCCGTCAAAGATAGTCTCTATACCGCCGGACGCCGCGGTGTTGGCGTGACGGTGCTGATGGAGAAGATTGTCGGGGGCGCTGCCGAGGCGGGGGCCGATCTCGCCGCGATCAAACGCCTGGCCGAGAAGGTCAATGCCCACGGGCGGAGCATGGGTATGGCGCTCACCAGTTGTGTGGTGCCTCACGCCGGCAAGCCAACCTTCGATCTGCCCGACGATGAGATGGAGATTGGCATTGGCATTCACGGTGAGCCTGGTCGTACGCGGGTGAAGGTGGGCCATGCCGCCGATATCGCCGCGATGCTGGCTGCGCCAATTCTTGAGGATCTGCCGTTCAAGCAGGGCGACCACGTGCTGGCGTTTGTCAATGGCATGGGGGGCACACCGCTGATCGAGCTCTATCTGATGTACAACGAACTGCATAAGATCCTGGCAGGCCAGGGGATCACAATTAGTCGCAGACTGATCGGGAGCTATATTACCTCGCTTGAGATGGCCGGCTGCTCGTTCACGTTGCTCAAGTTGGATGATGAGTTGACGAAGTTTTGGGATGCTCCCGTGCTGACGCCTGCGCTCCGTTGGGGTTATTAACGTCAGCGTATGCCGGGTCACAACAACGGTAAGGTAGAGGTAGCTATGCAGATCACAGCCGATCACGTCATCAAGTTCATCGAAACGATCACCATGCGCGTGAAAGAACAACGCGACTATCTGACCCAACTCGACTCGGCGATTGGTGATGCCGATCATGGCGTGAACCTTGATCGCGGTTTTACGACCGTGTTGACCAAGCTGCCGAGTGTGGCGGATAAGGATATTGGGACGATCCTCAAGACCGTTGGCACAA
Source organism: Candidatus Chloroploca sp. Khr17 (assembly GCF_004138165.1). Classification (GTDB taxonomy): domain Bacteria; phylum Chloroflexota; class Chloroflexia; order Chloroflexales; family Chloroflexaceae; genus Chloroploca. Next base: position 76,164 of record NZ_RYFF01000028.1, on the reverse strand, counting down.
CGCTGGTTTCGACGGTGGGCGGGGCGAGTGGACCGCTCTATGGTACGGCGTTTCTGCGGGCAGGTATGGCGTCGGCTGATCGCTTCGAGTTGACCGTGGATGATCTCGCGGTCGTCATCGAGGCGGCGCTTGAGGGTATTCAGGCTCGTGGCAAGTCGACACGGGGTGAAAAGACAATGATTGATGCGATCGGGCCGGCGGTTGATGCGCTGAAAGCGGCACGCGCTGCCGGTGATGATCTGCTAACGTCGTTGCGCAAGGCTGTCGCGGCCTGTCAGGCCGGGATGGAGGCGACCATTCCGATGCTCGCCACCAAAGGCCGTGCGTCATACCTCGGCGAGCGATCGATCGGTCATCAAGACCCTGGGGCAACCTCGGCTTTTCTGATGGCCCAGGCGCTGCTTGAGGTGCTGGAAGCTTCACAATAGTATGCTGAGAAGGGTGTGCAGGGGTCGTCGCTACGGCTGAAGGCACCTGCTGCCCTCGCTAAGCACAAACTGGTCTGGCTTTGTATGGCCAGGCTACAGACAAAGGAGTCTTTTCGTATGACAAAGTATGTCGCTGCAATTGACCAGGGGACGACGAGTACGCGGTGTATGATCTTTACGTACGATGGCAAGGTCGTGAATGTCGATCAGCGTGAGCATACGCAGATCTTTCCGCAGCCCGGTTGGGTTGAGCACGATCCCGATGAGATTTGGCAGCGCACGCAGGGCGTGATTATCGGGGCGCTCGAAAAGGCCTCGCTCGCGGCCAGCGATCTTGCGGCGGTTGGCATTACCAATCAGCGCGAGACGACGGTGGTCTGGAATCGCAAGACGGGCAAGCCGGTCTACAATGCGATTGTCTGGCAGGATACACGTACCGATCAGTTGGTCAATATGTTTGCGAAGGATGGCGGCCAGGATCGCTTCCGGGCGAAGGTTGGTCTGCCCCTGGCAACCTATTTCTCGGGCCCGAAGATCCGCTGGATCCTCGACAATGTTGAGGGTGCGCGTGCGGCTGCCGAAGCCGGTGAGCTTTTCTTTGGCAATATGGATACCTGGGTGGCATGGAATCTCACCGGCGGGGTCGAGGGCGGTCTCCATATTACCGATGTCTCGAATGCATCGCGGACGATGCTGATGAACATGGAGACGCTCGATTGGGATGATGAGATCCTCGGGATTATGGGTGTTCCACGTTCGATGCTCCCGCAGATCCGTTCATCGAGCGAGGTCTATGGCGCTTGCCGTGGGGTGCTCAGTGGGGTGCCGCTGGCGGGCATTCTCGGTGACCAGCAGGCGGCGACAGTGGGCCAGGCCTGTTATAGCCCCGGCGAAGCCAAGAACACGTATGGTACCGGCAACTTTATGTTGCTCAATACCGGCACGAGTCTTGTTCATTCCAAGAGTGGTCTGTTGACGACGCCAGCCTATAAGTTTGGCAATGAGCCGGCGATCTGGGCGCTTGAGGGGTCGATTGCCGTCACTGGTTCGCTCGTGCAGTGGATGCGCGATAACCTCGGCATGATCAATACCGCCCCCGATGTCGAGAATCTGGCGCGTACCGTTAAAGACAATGGCGGCATGTATATTGTGCCCGCCTTCTCGGGGCTCTTTGCCCCCTACTGGCGCTCGGATGCCCGTGGCGTCATGGTTGGTCTGACCCGCTTTATCAACAAGGGCCATATTGCCCGGGCTGTGCTCGAGTCGACGGCCTATCAGACCCGCGAAGTCCTTGATGCGATGGAGAAGGACTCGGGTGTGACGCTCAAGGAACTCAAGGTTGACGGTGGCATGGTCTACAACAATCTGCTGATGCAGTTCCAGGCCGATATCCTCGGCGTGCCGGTGGTGCGCCCGATGGTCGCCGAGACGACGGCGCTCGGGGCAGCCTATGCGGCTGGCCTCGCGACGGGCTACTGGAAGAATACCGACGAAATGCGGGCCAACTGGGGCATGGATAAGCGTTGGGAACCCCAGATGGGCGCCGATCAGCGTGATACGCTCTTTACGCAGTGGAAGAAGGCGGTGACCCGCACTTTCGACTGGATCGAGTAACCTGCCGGTGTGGTGAGCCAGGGTCGCCTGGCTCACCACGCGCTGATCGCGTCGGAGCTAGCTCCTATTTCCTATTTCCTATTTCCTTGTCTAACGCCGGGAAAAGCTTATGCGAACAATAGAGACAGATGTGCTGGTGATTGGCGGCGGGGCGACAGGAACGGGGTGTGCGCGTGACCTAGCGATGCGTGGCATCAGGACGATTCTGGTCGAGAAGGGTGATCTGACCCACGGTACGACCGGACGTTACCACGGTTTGCTCCATTCGGGGGGGCGTTATGTCACGAAAGATCCCCAGTCTGCGACCGAGTGTGCCCGCGAAAATGTGGTGTTGCGCAAAATTATGCCCCATTGTCTTGAAGATACGTCTGGCTTTTTTGTGACGACCCCATGGGATGACCCGGCGTATGGCGATGTCTTTGTGAAGAATTGCCGCCTCACCGGTGTCCCCGTGCAAGAGCTTTCGGTACAAGCGATGTTGCGCCGCGAGCCGCTGCTCAATCCGCAGATTTCGCGTGTCTTTGAGGTGATGGATGGCTCGGCGGACTCGTTTCTTGCCACTCGCTCAACGGCGTTGTCAGCCGAGGAGTATGGCGCTCAGATCTGGACCTATCACCATGTCGTTGATCTGGTGCGCGAGGGTGATCGGGTGACCGGGGCGGTCGTGGAGGATCTGCGCAATGGCGAGCGGATCGGCATTCTGTGTGCATGTGTGCTCAATGCGGCCGGGGCGTGGGCTGGCAAGATTGCGGCGATGGCCGGGGTGACAGTGACGGTGCTGCCGGGCAAAGGCACGATGGTGGCAATGAACCATCGCATGGTCAATACGGTGGTCAATCGGTGCAAATTGCCCGATGATGGCGACATCATTGTGCCGATCCATACCGTGGCGGTGATCGGGACGACCGATGTGCATGTGCCTGATCCCGATGTCTATGGCATCGAGCCTGATGAGATCCAGTTTATGCTTGCTGAGGGTGACAAACTGATCCCCGGTTTTAGCCAGTACCGTGCATTGCGCGCCTGGGCCGGCGTGCGGCCCCTCTACAAGGATCGTGATGTAGCCAACGATCGTGATATCCCACGCACCTTCAAATTGCTCGATCACGCCGAGCGCGACGGTGTCGAGGGGATGCTCTCCATTGTTGGTGGCAAATGGACGACGTATCGCCTGATGGCGGAAGAGTCGGTTGATGCGCTTGCCAAGCGCCTGGGCAATACGCGACCCTGTCGTACTGCCGAGGAGCCGCTGCCGCTCCCGCCGACCGAACATCAGACGACCTTTCGCCCGCCGGTTCGCACGACTGGCCCCGGAGCGAGTGTTGCCGCCGAGGTTGAAGCCCTGCAGCACGCCCCGCTCTACTGGCTTGGCAAGCATCTATCTGAGGTCGAGCACGAGCAGAGTTTTGCCGATCTGATCTGTGAATGCGAAATGGCCTCGCGGTCGCGGGTGCTGGCGGCGATTGATGCCGGAGCCAAGAACCTTGATGATATTCGCCGTGATGTGCGGATGGGCATGGGGCCGTGCCAGGGTGGCTGGTGCATCTATCGTACGACAGCGCTGCTCTTTGAGCGTCGTGGTGAGGATGGGCTCAGCCATGCCAACAGCAACGACGCCCTGTTGCACTTCTTGCAGGCGCGGTGGAAGGGCCTGGTGCCAGTGCTCTGGGGGGATCAGTTGCGGCAGGCACGCCTCGATGAGTTGATCTATGTTGGCGTGCTCGGGGCGGATCGGCTCCGCCCAATTGCCGAACAGGGTGGTGGGCTGGTGACCGATAATCCCGCAGTCGCAACCGAGTATGTGAAGGCGTAGTAGCATGAACTATGAGACGATCGTCATAGGGGCGGGCCTCGCTGGGATGATGGCGGCCCTGGGGCGGGCCGAACGCGGCGAGCGCGTGATGGTGCTTGCCAAAGGGCATGGGAGCACCCACTGGGCGGCTGGATGCCTTGATCTGTTCGCCGAGGCTGATGATCCGCTGGGGGCCATCAATCAATTGGTGCAAACAAGGCCTGCGCATCCTTATGCCCTGGCGGGGGTGGCAGCGCTCGAACAGGCTCTCGCACGGGTACGCGGTGTGGCCGAGGCTGTCGGTTATCCGCTGGTTGGCAATGCCGGACGCAACCTCTTGATGCCGACGGCCCTGGGTGCCTTGCGTCCGACCGCATTTGTGCCCGCCACCATGGTCAATGGCGAAGCGCGTCAACTCGGCGATGGTCGTCCGACCTTGATTGCCGGCCTGCACGAGCTCCGTGATTTTTTTCCGCCTTTGATCGCAGCGAACCTGCGTGCGCAGGGGTATGCTGCCGAGGGCGTCTATCTTGAGTTGCCTCCGGTTGAGCGTGCGCACGACTTTAGCCCGGTGGTGGTGGCGCGCCTCTTTGAGCGTCCGGCGTTTCGGGCTGCGCTCGGGCGGCAACTGGCGGCCCTGGTGCGCAAGGGTGGCTATGCCCGCATCGGCTTGCCGGCGGTGCTCGGGTTGTACAACGCCGTCGAGGTGGTACGCGAGCTGCAGGCACTCAGTGGGGCGCTGATCTTTGAAATCCCAACCTTGCCAACCTCGGTGCCGGGGATGCGGCTCTTCCATGCCTTTGAGCAGGCGTTGACGAAAGCTGGGGCGCGCCTGCAGATCGGTGGCTGGGTTTTACGCGGTGAAGGTTCGAACCCGCATCTTCACGCTGTCTTCAGCGAAGCGGCGGCGCGTGAACAGCGCCATCTGGCGCGGCGGTGGGTGCTGGCAACCGGCGGCGTGATGGGCGGTGGTCTGCGGGCCGAGCATACCGGGGTCGTGAATGAAACGGCCCTCGGTTTGCCGGTGCGGACGCCCTCTGGCCGTAGTGATTGGTTTCAGGCCCGTTTTCTCGATGAAGCGGGGCACCCGATCTTCCGTGCGGGCATTGCCGTTGATGCACAATTGCGCCCGCTTGACGCGGCTGACCAGATCGTCTACACCAATGTTGCCGTGGTGGGTTCGGCGTTAGCCGATTTTGATCCCATTCGGGAAGGCTGCCTTGAAGGCGTTGCGCTTGCCACGGGGTTTGCCGCCGGGCAACTGTGAGACGGCGGGTTTTGGATGGATCATAGAGTGCCAGGGGCACGTGCACTAGCGACGCACCGGCCCGAGATGGCAATGAAAGCGCATAGATAGGCGTACGCAATGGATCATATTGAACTCTCTCTTACGCAGTCGCTCGATCACTGCATCAAATGCAATATCTGCACTTCGGCATGCCCCGTGGCTGCGGTCACTGATGCCTTTCCGGGGCCAAAGTATGTTGGCCCGCAGGCGCAGCGGTTCCGCCACGAGGGGCAGCCCGTGCCCGATGCTTCGGTCGACTACTGTTCAGGTTGTCGCGTGTGCAATCAGGTCTGCCCCACGGGGGTGAAGATTGCCGAGTTGAATGCACGGGCGCGGGCCCAGATTGTTGCGGAACGTGGTTTGCCTTTGCGTAACTGGCTGGTTGCCCGCGCTGGCCTGGTCGGTCGGATGAGTTGTGGGCCACATGCGCCGCTGCTGAATTTTGGGCTCAGATTAACACCAGCGCGCTGGGCCGTCGAGAAGGTGATCGGCATTCATCGCAAAGCCCCGCTGCCTGCGTCGAGTACCTATACCTTCCGGGCGTGGTTCCGCAAGCATCGCGCCCCAACAACAGCACGGCGTCAGGTCGCCTTCTTCCACGGCTGCGCCACCAATTTTTATGAGCCGCATGTTGGCAAAGCGGCGATCGCGGTGCTGGAACACAATGGCTTCGAGGTATTGCTGCCAAAACAGCAGTGCTGTGGCCTGCCGCTGATCTCGAATGGTGACTTCAAAGCGGCCACGAGCGCCCACGAAGCCAATGTGCAGGCCCTGGTAAGCTATGCCCGCCAGGGCATCCCGATTGTCGGCACAAGCACGAGTTGCACGCTCACGCTCAAAGAAGAGGCCCCCGAGATTCTGGCGCTGCATAGCGAAGATGTGCAGATCGTCGCGGCGGGAACCTACGACATCTTTGAGTTTCTGCGCAGCCTGGCCGAACGGGGCGAGCTGAAGACGGACTTTCGTCCAATCGAACGGCATCTGCCCTACCATCAGCCGTGTCAATACCGGGCGCATCGCCTTGGCAGCCCGGCGATGGATGTTCTGAGCCTGATCCCTGGGCTGGTGCTCGAAGAGAGTCATGCCGAGTGTTGCGGCATTGCCGGAACCTACGGCTTGAAGCAAGAGAAGTATCAGATTGGCATGGACGTAGGCGCGAAGCTCTTTGACATGGTCAAACGCTCTGGTTCCGATCTAGCGCTTTGTGACAGTGAGACCTGCCGCTGGCAGATCACCCATGCGACCGGGGTTGCCAGTAAACACCCGATTGAAATCCTCGCCGAAGCATATGGTCTTGAACTATGATTGGCTTGCTTATTATCTCACACAGTGCCGCGATCGCCCAGGGGGTCAAAGAACTTGCTGGACAGATGGCGCAGGGCAAGGTGCTGATTGCCGCCGCTGGCGGCACGCACGACGGTCAGCTTGGAACATCGGTTGATTTGATCAACGCGGCGCTTGAAACACTTCGCGGCAGTGATGGGGTGCTGGCACTAGTAGACATGGGCAGTGCCGTGATGAGCGCCGAGATCAGCCTGGAACTGAGTGGGCTACCCTTTCTCTTGAGTGGTGCGCCGCTCGTTGAAGGTGCGCTGATGGCGGCGGTCGAAGCGTTGCATCCCGGTGCCAATCTGGCGCGCGTGGCGACAGCTGCGATGCGGGCGCTCGAGTCGAAGAATATCCCTGAGCATGCTCCTGCGTTGATGCCCGCAAAGGCAGCCGTGGTGGAGCCTGAGCCGGCCACGAACAGCGCCGAGACGACCCTCATTGTGCGCCATATGCACGGCCTGCACATGCGCCCAGCAGCCAGTTTTGTGCAACAGGCAACCAAGTTTACCAGCACCGTGCGCGTGCGCAACCTCGACCGCCCCGAGCGACCCGAAGGCAATGCCAAGGCGATGCTCGATATTATGAAGATCGGCCTCTCGACCAACCAGCGCCTCTATATTCGTGCCGAAGGCGACGACGCCGCCGAAGCGATAGACGCCTTGGCCCGCCTGGTTGAAGGGAATTTTGGCGAGGGGTAAGTGAGACCTCACAGGTCTTGAAGACCTGTGAGGTCTCTTGGCACTACTACAGACTACTCATTACACTAGGCGCTTCTCTTGGAGCCGTCGCTGCAACGCGGTAGACTTTGCATACGGGGCAATGACTTCGGCCAGTTTTGTGTCAAACGTCGCCCGCTTCTGCTGATGGATCGCCAGTTCGCGAAGCTCGACCAGGTACCCCACACTCTCTTCGTAGCTGCTTGCCGTACGTTTGGCAAGCAAGGTTGCAATCTGTTCCCAGACCGCATCCTCGCGCTGAGCGAGAGCGTCGAGCCGTGCGAGCCGTGCCTGCGCTGCTGCTTCGCGTTCGCGCTGAATGCGCCGTGAGCGCGCGACTTCAGCGCTCGCTTGGAGTTCAGCGAAGGTGCGTTGCGGCCCAATGGGCACTGCCATGCTGGAAGCACGGCCCACCTCGCGGAGGCGACGGCGCAGGGCAACCCCAACATGAGCTTCGCCCTGCACCACGCTCAACAAGAAGGCATTGCGTTCCTCTTCGGGTAACAGTGGAATCCAAGCGTCCAGGGGTTCTTCATGCAGCGTCAGCGCTGGACTCTGCTCGGCGGCGGCGGCAATGAGATCGCGATCGATCTCAAAGAACTCGACCAACGCCTGCAGCGCTTCATCGAGTTGGCCTAGTCCCGCAGGGACAGGCGGCTCAACCAAAGGCTCGGCAGCGTCATCTTCCTCCTCCATCAACCACCCGGCCCGCTCGTTGGCAGCGCGGAGCCAGTAGAGATAGAGTGCGCGCAGATCACCTTGCAGCAGCGCCTCACGGAGCGGGATCAAGGGATCAAGCAAACCTTCGCCTTCGATCCAACCATAGCCCTCTTGCTCATTCAGTTCCAGGTTGAGCAGCATGTGGGTGGACATTACCGTTACTTGTGCGGAACAACCCTCCTCGGTATCGAGCAGATAGGGCTGAAGTTGTTTAGGATCAAGGGCGTTTTTGGGGAAGCGAAACGCCAATTGCTTGGAACCCCAATTGGCAATATAGAGCAACGCATCAAAGTGTTGCTCAAGCACCTTCAGCGGCTCACCACGAAAGTCGCTATACGCGTAGTTGAAAATCGCCCGCGTTGCACTCAGTTCAACGCGACTGGAGAGTTGGCGCATGGCAGCCTTCTGTTGGGCGGTGAGAGGGCGGTCAATGGTTTGGAACTCATAGTACTGATATTCGCTCATAGCTTCTTCTCTAATACCTCCATGTACGTGGGAAGGAGCAGCAGGGCCAGGCCGAGCAGCGTGGTCAGGCCTGTTGCGACCCAGAAGACGAACGCAACGGGCACAGCGTAGGTGAGCGGGGGGTGATGCCCCAGGCCATAATCAACCCAGATCGAGAGCGCAAACCAGCCGATGATGCTCAGGCGGACAGGCAGCCTCAGCGAACCAATGCGGAGAGCGAGCAGCACGCCCTCGGCGGTGAGCCCTATGTGTGAGACGAAGAGCATGAGTTCGAGCGGTTCAAACGCGCCGACAACTGACCAGTGGCGAAGCCAGAAGGCGAGTGTCCAGAGGCCATATTTAATACATGCAAAGGCAGCAAAGGCATTGAACCAGCCCCAGGAGCGCCCATAGCGTAACCCGAGAAAAGCGATAGTAGCCCAGAGGGCCGCCGCAGGGCAATCAGGAATAAAGAGCCAGGCCCACCAGGGCGCAGCCGCCAGTTGCGGCCCGTACCAGATCCACCCCCCCCAGACAACCCCGACCAGGTTGGCCCCCATCGCTGACCAGAAGAGCAGCGGTTGACGTAAAATAAGATCTAAAATCCAGTGAAGTAGGCGTAAAAAATGTTGCATAGTGCTAGCGTAAAGGGCGAATTGGAATTCCACCAACAAACGCGCCGGGCGGAACATCGCGATTGACCAGGCTCATCGCCGACACGGTGGCCCCATCGCCGATGACGACCCCTGGCAAAATGGTACAGTTGGCCCCGATCGTGACATCACGACCAATAACGACTGGCCCCCGTCGCCAAGCGTGACGGGTAACCTCGTGACAAAGAATGGTTGAATTATAGCCGATGATGCAATCCTCGCCGAGGGTCACATCCTCGGGGAAGAAGATATCGAACATGACCATTAAGCCCACCGAGGCATGCGGAGCAACCCGCATCCCGAGGCGACGGTAGAGCATGTTTTTCACGGGCATCCAGGGCATGTACCGGGCCAGTTGGATCAAGACCGCATTGCGTGTGACCCGTGCATAGCCCCCTGTTACCTGCCGATAATACCAGAGCGCATTATGTAAACCTGGCGAGGATGAAATGTTGAGACGGGCCTTGCGTCCTGATGGCTTATCGTTTACGTTATCGTCGCTCACACACAACTCCTCTTCTTACCTTCCTGGGAGCGCGGGCGGGCCGCCCGCGCTCCTAAGACCTCACAGGTCTTGAAGACCTGTGAGGTCTTACACCCCCAGGGCTGATGCAACGTCAGCTCTCCGGGGTCACCGTCGCCGTCAACGGCTCGGCTCCTGCGTGCCAAGCCTGCCTGCGCGGGCTGGATGAGGCCGCGCAGGCGGCCTTCGCGAACCGTAGCCGAGGGCTGATGGTCTTCCCGAAATGAATTCGGTCTCGCCCGCGAAGGCGGGCTTCGCTTCACCTAGCCGAGGGCTTTAGCCCCAATACTTTGCAAATAAGCTCACGCGAAGGCGCGAAGGCGCGAAGGGTTCGCTCACCTACGCGAAAACCTTTGCGCCTTTGCGTCAAACCAACCGCCTTATTTGCAAAGTATTGGCTTTAGCCCCACGGCATCAGGCGCATAGCGGATCATTTCCTGTAAAACCATCAGCCCGACGGTGCTCCGGTCAGGTGGACGTTGCATCAGCCCTGTCTGCTCACCCCCCCACGCATGCTTGCTGCGGATCTCATGGTATCATAACATCAGCACCGCTTCTGCACCGAAAGGATCACAGGTCATGCCAGAGCGTCGTCGGGGCGTGACACGGCGTCAGGTTATCGCCGTCGGGTTTACCCTTCTGGGTCTGCTCATCGTTCTTGGGAACTTCTCTGAACTCGGCGTTGAGCCAGCAGTGACGACGAGGCTCACCTTTGGGATCCCTAATCTCGTGCTCGAGTTGCCGACAGCGTTGTCGCTGATTCTCATCGGGTTGGCCTGGCTTATCGCCGGGGTTGTCGCCCTTGTACCGAGGCGTGATCGCCTGGGCAACTGGGGGCTCTGGAGTGGGGCGGCCCTGATTTTGCCGGCGATTTTAATCTGGGCTGCGGCGGGTAAGCAGACGAATGCGGCAAGCCTTGTTGGTGAGTCGTTACGCCTCGCGACCCCGATTGCCCTTGGTGCGCTGGCCGGGATTTATGCCGAGCGCTCGGGGGTTATCAATATTGCAATCGAAGGGATGATGTTGACCGGCGCGGCTTTTGGCTTTGCCGCCTTTGTCTTTACCGGAAACATCTGGTTGGGCGTGGCGACTGCCGTCATGCTCGGCTCGATGATGGCCTTGATCCATGGGGTGCTATCGATCAGCCTGCGCACCGATCAGATTATCAGTGGCACCGTCATCAATATTCTCGCGATTGGCGTGACCGGGTATTTGCGACGCCAGTTCATTGTTGATTCAAGTGGGGGCCGGGTCACGTTGCCGCAAATTTCGGTTCCGTTGCTGAGCGAGATTCCCATCATTGGCCCTCTCTTCTTTGTGGGCAAGCCGATCTTCTTTACGATGGTTGTGCTGGTACTCCTCACGCATGTGGTTCTCTTTTATACGCGCTGGGGCCTCCGCATGCGTGCCGTTGGAGAGAATCCGAAAGCTGCTGATACGGTGGGGATTAACGTGATCCGGACGCGCTATCTCAACCTGGCCCTCAGTGGAGCCATTGCCGGGCTTGGTGGGGCCTGGTTTTCGCTTGAAACGGTCGGCAGTTTTGATGACGGCATGACGGCTGGCAAAGGCTTTATTGCGCTTGCGGCGATGATTTTTGGTAAATGGACACCCTTCGGGGCCTTTGGGGGGGCGTCACTCTTTGGTTTTTCTGAGGCTCTCGGGATCAGGTTTCAGATTTTGAATGTCGAGGTATTCGATGTCCCAGTCCCAACCCAATTCTTGCAATTGTTGCCGTACCTCGTCACGATGGTTGTGCTCGCTGGTCTGATTGGCCGTGCGGTTGGGCCGGCTGCGGTCGGCAAACCCTACGACAAACAATGATCCGGGCCTGGGCATTTCTGCCGACGCGCTCCCGCATCTCTTTTTGAGAAATTCCGTCAGGTTCATCGGCGTGGCACAGCCAACGAGTATGGCAGTGGGCGCGGCCTGGGGATTGTGCATCAACTCGTTGATCTGCACGGCAGAACGGTTGAGGTGACGAGTGTGTTTGATCAGGGTTCGGCCTTCGTGGTGCGCATCCCTATTGCACCAACCCCGTTGTGCGACCATGTTGCGCAGACTCGCTCGATGCGATAGCTTGAGGAGTTAAGAAAGAAAACTAAACGCATGATTACCGAGGCTCAATGGACTGAGGCGGTTGCGCTTCTGCCCTTTCTGGCCCATCCAGACGCAGCGATCACCCGTGCGTTTCGCCATGAAGCAATGCTGATGCGGTTGCCTGAGGGGGTCACGATCTTTAGCGAAGGCGATGCCTGTACGTCGTTTTCTATTCTGCTGAGTGGGCAAGTACGGGTGTTTAAGATCGGGGAGACCGGGCGCGAGCTGACGCTGTATCGGCTGGCCCGTGGTGAGAGCTGCATTCTGACGGCAAGTTGCTTGCTCAGCGAACGTCAGTTTCCGGCCATTGCGACGGTTGAGCAGGTGGTCGAGGCTTTTGTTATTCCGCAGACGAGTTTTCAGGGATGGATGGATACGTATCCCGCGTGGCGGGCCTATGTCTTTCAACTGATTGCGCAACGGTTGTCGACCGTGATGGCCGTCGTTGATGAGATTGCCTTTCGGCGTCTTGATGTGCGCATTGCCCAGTTTTTATTGCGGGGAAGTGACCCGAGGCAGGCGACGCTCAACCTTACGCATCAGCAGATTGCCGTCGAGCTTGGCACCTCGCGTGAGGTCGTTAGTCGTATTCTGGCCGATTTTGTTGACGACCGCATGGTTCGGGTCGCCCGGGGGAGTGTGACGATTCTTGATCGCCAGGCCCTGGCCGAACGGGCTGAGGCGAATTGAGGAAGATGAGCATCGGCGCAAGGCCAACGAATCTGCGGAATGGGGCTCCTTCGGTGACATTGTCACTGACAGATGAGGAGGCGTGGGTGTATACTCATCCTCACAAGCATACAAAAGAGAAGGAGCACGTTGATGCAACAGAATATGGGAACGATTGATCGTGGAATTCGGGTCGCGCTAGCGGTTGTTGTTGGTCTCTTAATTGTCACTGGTCAGATCAGCGGTTGGCTGGCAATTATCCTCGGCATCCTGGCCGTGGTCTTTGTCGCAACGAGTGTGATCAGCTTCTGCCCACTCTACCTGCCGTTCGGCATTCGCACCGGCTCGCGTAAATAAGTTTTGGTGGTTCGGTTGGGGCAGCTTTGCTGCCCCAACCGAACCATCTGAAATTGTTCATGTAATCAAGGCACTGTCACCCCAGACGACGGCGGCTACCTCGGGTGAGACGGTGATATTCTGGTTGCAGCGCCGTAACGTGACGCCATAAACCGGTGACGTATCGGGGATGAAACACTGGGTTCCGGGGGTGAGGCTGTTGAGTTCGAGGTAACGCATCAGATCAACCTGAGCTTCAGCTTCTTCAGCAATGCGCTGGATCGTAAACATCGTACCGACAGTGGCCGTATCAAGCCGTACATCACCAACGTAGGTCTGACTGCGCCCTGGGATGGGGTTACCGTGTGGGCAGCTCGTCACTGGCCCAACGAGGCTAAAAACGCGCTCGGCCAGAATGGGCGAGAGCACGCGCTCAAGGCGGGCGGCTTCAACATAGAGCAGATGCCAGGGGATGCCGACCACACTCGCGAGAAAGTGTTCAAGCACCCGCTGGCGCTGGACAATCTCTTCGGCCAGTTTCTGGCCCTGGCTCGTGAGGGTGATCTGGTTGCGTTCGTCACGCAGAATGAAGCCCTTGTCAACCAGTTGTTGGAGCGCGTGGCTCACCGTGGGCGGTTGCACGCCAAGCCGACGACCGAGTGAAGCGGCAATGACGGGCTCATCACTCTGGGTGAGTGCATAAATAAGCTCGAGATAGTCGCGCTCTTTATCAGTCGGCCCGCCAGAACTGGCTAACGTGCGCGTGCGCTGATGCGCACGTTTCGCCATCGCAGGATCTCCCATAATTGCTTCCTTCCAGCGGTGCGTGCCGAATACTTGACTCATCTGCGGATCGACAGCTTCCACAGCCTGCACATATGCCCGCCTGGATCGATGCCGGTAGCCAGAGCGGAGGGATCGCTCGCGCTGTAGTGTTTCGGCTTCAAACTACTTTTAGTATAGCATGCCGATCTCTTTGAGGCAATAGTAGCGCTTACAGACAGAACGCGGTATTATAGGAAGAGGTTCACGCCGAGGTGCTACCTTGGCGTGCATTTTGTTTTTTCTTCACCAGAAGGAGCGGAGGGCAATGCAGATACTGGTGGTGAATGATGATGGCATCGCGAGCGTCGGTCTGTGGATGCTCGCTGCGGCCCTGCGTGATGCCGGCTTGGGCAGCGTCACGATTGTGGCCCCTGAGGTTGAGCAGAGCGGGACGAGTATGGCGTTGCCGATGCAGCGCGAGTTGACGATGAAGCCTGCGCAACCCCTTGCCCCTGAATACGCTGGTATTGCGGCGTACACAGTGAATAGCACACCAGTCGGTTGTGTGCTCGCCGGAGTACGAGCTTTCCCTGGTGATGGCCCTGACGTGGTCGTCTCGGGAATCAACCGTGGGCTCAATACAGGTACCAATGTCTTGCTGAGTGGCACAGTTGGCGCGGCGATGTTTGCGGCCTTCTGGGGCATGCCCGCTCTGGCGGTTTCGCAGATGTTCATCGGTGACGCACCGATGCCCTGGGCAACCGCGACGTGGGCGGCGGTGCAGACCTTTCCGTTGCTTGAGCGTGTCCGTGGGCAAGGGCCACTGGTACTGAATGTCAACGTGCCCCACGTGCATGACCTGGCTGATGTACGTGGGTTTCGCCAGACGGAGTTGTCGGCTTTTTTCTATGGCGATGTGGTTGAATTAGATGTCGCCGTACCCGTTGATACTCCCGAAGAGCGCCATCTTGGCATACGGTTTGTGCGTGAGCGGGTGCCTGCGTTTGCCCCCTCGAGCGACGATGGCGCGGTTCGCGAGGGGTATGTTTCGGTCACACCCTTGACCCCGACAACGGCAGCCTGTTTCGATCTGTCGGCTGCGCTGCAAGACTTGACATCTGAGCCAAGAGGCAGGAGTTAAAGGAGCCTGGAACCTTCCCTTCGCATAAAAAGGCTTGCCTGAAAGTGAGCGCACTGTGAGTGAGATTGCCATCGATGCGGTACGTGAGTGGGTGGCTGAAGCTGGTGTCCTTGCAATGAGTTACTTTAATAATGTGCAGGCCCAGCGGAAAGCTGATCTGAGCCTGGTGACCCAGGCAGATCTTGAGATTGAGCATATGCTGCGTGAGCGCATTACGGCTCGGTATCCTGATCATGGCATTATTGGCGAAGAGCATGGGAGCGGGGACACTGATCGCGAGTATGTCTGGTGCCTTGATCCGATTGATGGCACGGGGGCTTTTGTGGCGGGCCTGCCGACCTGGTGTGTCTCGGTCGGGCTGCTGCGCCATGGTCAACCCTACCTCGGGGTCATTTTGTTACCGATTCTCGGTGATTGCTACTGGGCTGATGCCACTGGCCCCGCGTTTCGCAACGAGTTGCCGATCACCGTCAGTCAGGTGACCTCGATTGATCCCAACGACTGGATGAGCGTTTCATCGTATGTGCATCGCCAATTTCGGCTCTGTTTTCCTGGCAAAACGCGGGTGTTGAGCAGTGTCGCGGCTGATTGTTGTTATGTTGCCCGTGGGAGTTCGGTTGGGGCATTGATCGGGCGTGCGAACCTCTGGGATCTGGCGGCGGGTTTTGCGATTCTGCGTGCCGCTGGTGCGGTAGTAATGGGCCTCAGTGGCGCACCCGTCGATGTGCCGGCGCTCCTGGTGCAACACCGCCTACCCGAGCCAATTATCCTGGCCCCGCCCCAGTTGATCGACAAACTCCTTGGGTATATTGCATGTGTGTGAGGGGCTGGTGCCTACGGCACCAACCCCTCACACCCGGTGACGGGCCCGGGTACCTTTGGCCGCGCCCACCCGGTGACGGGCCCGGGTACCAGCGGCCAGCCGCGCCCACCCGGTGACGGGGTCGGGCACCAGCGGCCCAGCCGCGCCCACCCGGTGACGGGGTCGGGCACCAGCGGCCCAGCCGCGCCCACCCGGTGACGGGGTCGGACACCAGCGGCGCCAATCCCTCACCCACGGTGAAGGTGCCGAGGCCGCAGGCGTCTATGTTGTCGCGTAGCGCTGCAATTCCTGGCGGATCAAGATGGTGTAGACCACGATCATCATTCCGGCGAAGGTGAACCATTGCAGGGCATAGCCGAGGTGTGGCCCTTCGTCGAGCTGGCGGGGATCGGGGGGGCGCGGGAGGGTCGCTGCGTCAGCCGTGGGGAGGACTTCGATGTAGAGCGGGAGCAGTGGTATGCCAACCTGTTGTTGGAGACCGGCGACATCAACGCGTACCCAAGCTTCAACCCGTGTTTCACCTGGCAAGGGCAAGTCGCGTGGGGCAAGCGGCGAGTCGGGGCGTACCTGCGGTGCCCAGGCAAATCCTTCGAGTGTGACTTCACGAGCGACCGCATAGCCCGCCAGGTCACTCGGACTCCGCTGGTTGCTCGGCAGCCAGCCCCGGTCAACAAGAATAGCCGCTTCGTTGCCACTGAGTTGGAGTGGGGTGAGCAAGTGGACTCCATCAACCCCACTGTCTGAGCGCCGCCCTCTGAGCACGACACTCTCTTCATTGCGATAGGTTCCTGTGACCCGTACTTTGCGGCCGATCAGCGCTGCGAGGTCGGGTTCGGTACCGGTGATGGTCAGAGGAGCCTGATCGAGCAAGGCAATGCGTTCGGCATTGGCACTACGGCGTTCGTCGAGGCGCAGCAACTGCCAGATACCAAGGCTTACGAGGGTGATAAAGATCGTGAGCGCAAAGAGATGTTTAGGAATCCATGCGCCACGGAGTAAAGGATGTGTATGCATAGGTACAGTATACCGCAAGCATATGGCTTGCATTGCTTGCCATCGGGGGTACGCGGTATGCTGCCGACCGGGGGCGACCTTTATGCACCATCAGCAGTCGCAGCTTGCGGCGGGCGCGCAAAGGTTAAGCGCAGTACGGCAATGGCGGCCCCCCAGAGCACCCAGATCAGAATGGCGGGGCGCACCATCCCCCAGGTGACGGCATCAAAGATCCCGTGGACAAGCATGGCAGCCTGGGCGGCAATGAGCCCGGCGGCAAAGCCGGTGGCAAAGCGATCATTGACATCAATGGCGCGCTGAAAAGCATGCAACGCCGCGCCGATCACCACAAAGAGTGTCGCTAACCAGGCGAGCAAGCCCGGGATGCCAAGATCGACGCCGACCTGGAGCACCAGATTATGGGCATGATCCTGTACCTCTACCTTTTCAAAAGGATAATACTGCTCTACGGCAGGGTAATAGAGTCCCATCCCGACCCCAGTGACGGGAAAATCGCGGATCAAGCGGATCGCTCGATCCCAGAGCTCTATCCGGGCGGGGAGATCACGATCAGTCACGCGATCAACATCAGGAATTTGCGCCGTGATCAGTTCGCGATACGGGATCTGATCAGGTGCCCCATAGACCTCGATCAAGCGACCCTGGCCGACCATCACCACAAAGAAGAGCACGATCATCCCGGCAAAGACGAGGCGGCGCGCATAGAGATAGAGCATCAGCAAGACGACCAGCGCCGCGCCAAGCCCAAGCAACGCCCCCCGTGACTGAGTGAGCAAGAGCATCGCGCCAATTGGGGCCAGAATGGCCAACCAGGGCAAACTCAGCCACCAGAGCCCGCGCAGGTTGAAGAAGAGCGGGGCTGCGATCACGGGGAAGAGCACCGCCAGATAGCCGGCCATCACATTGGGATTGACACTATCTTCAAGCAACGGCGCGACCTCAGGTGGAATGCGCTCATTCAGATAATTGGCCACCACCGTCAGATCAAGCTCGTAGGGCGCATCGGAAGGTTGTCCATAGACCTCGGGGGGAATGAACGGCAACTTGGTTGACATCCATGTCACACTAATGGTAGCGCCTAGGGTCAAGACCACCCCGGTGAGCATGAGGCCAAAGGTAAGGAGGCCAAAGTGGAAATGGCTCACGGCCCAATTGACCAGCGCATAAAAGAGCGCCATGCCAAGCAGCAGGCGCATCACCTGAACCTCTGTGATCGCCGGCTGCTCCGAGATCGTCAGGCTAAAGAGGGCCATCGAGGCAAGGGCCAGGATCGTGAGATCGGCGGGCGTGCGCACACTCGGCACCCCCAGGGCAAACCAGCGCAACGCGAGGCCCGCGAGGGCGACACCGAGCGCCAGCGGAAAGACCTGCTCGGTCGCGACACTGAGCGCGGCCACTGCCGCCACCGCAACAAAATCCAGACCGATAAGATGACGAGCAAGCCAGCGCAAAAAGGCGATCATACAGGTACTACTATTTGCCAATGCAAAATTGCGAAAAGATCAGATCGAGCAAATCATCACCAACGCTCTCGCCCGTGATTTCACCAAGCGCATTGAGCGCCGCCAGCAGATCGCCCCCGAGCAGATCGGTGGGATCATTGGCGTCCCAGCCGGCCAAGGCGGCGGCCAGGTATTCATGGGCGCGGCGCAGGGCATCGTGATGCCTGGGATTGCTCACCAGGCGAGCTTCGCCGGCGGCAAGGGGTGCATGGCCGCCAAGGAGCACCTGGACAAGGCCTTGGACCAAGGTCTCAAGGCCTTCGCCGGTTGCCACCGAGGTAGCGACGGTAGCCGCGAGCCGGGGATGGTCAAGGTATTCGGCAAGGCTGGCGAGCGAGGGCGCAGCAGGGTCTCGCTGGTCAAGCTTATTCCAGACAAGCAGCGTCGGCTTGTCGGCGGTCAGCCGGGCGATCAGCAGATCCTCATCCTCGACAGGGCGCGAGGCATCAATGACCAGCAGGGCCACATCGGCCTGGGCAAGGGCTGCCCGTGAACGCTCAATGCCCAGCCGCTCAACAAGATCATTACTCGCGTGAATGCCTGCGGTATCAATCAAGACCACCGGAATGCCGTTGAGATTGGCCGTCTCTTCAAGCGTATCGCGGGTCGTACCGGGAATCGGCGTCACAATCGCCCGGTCGCTCCGCAGCAGCACATTGAGCAGGCTCGACTTGCCGACATTGGGTTGCCCGACAATCGCCACCCGCGCCCCGTGGCGATAGACCAAGCCCTGGTTCGCCCCTTCCAGCAACGAGGTGACGGTCTGAAGGCTCGTGCGAAGGCGCGGCCCGATATCTTGCGGTTCAACCTCATCTTCGGGAAAATCAACAAGCACCGTCACATAGGCAAGCAGTTCAAGCAACACGGCACGTACGGCTCGCACCTCACGGGCGAGCCAGCCACCAAGTTGCGCCTGCGCCAGCGCCAGACCAGCATCAGTCTGCGCCCGAATAACATCAAGCGTCGCCTCGGCCTGCGAAAGATCGATGCGCCCGTTGAGAAACGCCCGCAGCGTAAACTCACCGGGGCGAGCGAGGCGCGCCCCGGCATCGAGGCAACCTTGCAACGTCTGTTGCACCGGCAACGGCCCCCCGTGGCACGAAAACTCAACCACATCTTCGCGGGTAAAACTCTGGGGTGCGCGCATCACCGCCAGCAGCGCCTCATCAATGACCAGGCCGCTTGTCGGATCGACCACATGCCCATACCGCAACCGATAGCTGCAGAGCGGCCCGGGGCGCACCGGGCGAAAAAGACGGGACGCAAACGCAATTGCCTCGGGGCCACTCATGCGCACCACCCCAAGGCCACCCTCACCGGGCGGGGTCGCGATGGCTACGATTGTATCCTGTTCCATGCAACATCCTACCGCAACGGGGCAATTGAACCACAACCCAGCCCATCTTTGCGCAGGTCATTGTAGCACACCCGATTGGCGCACTGACATCGATCCCGTCTCGTTTTCGTCAATGCCTTTGCGTCAAACAGCCCGTCTTATAGCATGTACCGTTGCGTATGCCGCATGGTGTCACCCTATCTAAAACGGAAACAGAAGTGGCACAAAGATCATGCAGATCACCAGCACGAGCATTTGCAACGGAAGGCCGGCCCGTGCATAGTCGGCAAAACGATATCCACCCGGGGTTAATATGAGGGTATTGACGGGTGAAGCGATCGGGGTGGCAAAGGCGGTCGAGGCGGCAATCGCGACGGTCATCAAGAGCGGTTCAGGGCCAACGCCAAGCTTGCTGGCGGCTTCGAGGGCAATTGGCATCATCAGCACCGCCGTCGCCGTATTCGAGATGAACTGACTAAAGATAGTGGTGAGCAAGAACATCCCTGCGATCAGCGCCAGTGGCCCAAGGGGGCCGATCGTCTCGACAATGCCCCCGGCAATCAGCGCCGTCCCCCCCGTCTTGTTCAACGCCGTTGCCATCGGCAACATCGCCGCAATCAAGACCAGACTCTCCCAACTCATGCGTTTGTAGACCTCTGTGACTTTAACGCAACCCGTCAGCACCAGGGCCACGGCGGCAAGCAACGCAGCCGTCATCGTCGGCACCCATCCTCCAGCCATCACGATCAGCATCAAGAGGGTAATGATGATCGCAACAGGGGCCTGCGATGCCATGGTCGTCTCTTGTTCAGCCTCGAGTTGGGGTGGCACCGCCGCAATTACAAAATCACCGTAGTAGCGCTGGTCACGCACAAGCGGGGCGAGCGTTGGCATCGGCCCGGCGACCAGCAACGTATCCCCGAAACGCAGTGGTTCCTGAGCAAACGCATCCTTAAGTGGTTGCCCCAGGCGTTGCACGCCAAGCACATTGACCCCGAAACGACTGCGTACCGCCAGATCCACCACCGAGCGCCCAAGAAAGCTCGAACGCGGCGTCAGGGCTACCTCGACGACCAGCAACCCTGTGTTCAAATGGCCGCTCTCGAGGGGCGAAGGCAATACATCGAGCTCAAGTTCAGTCGCCATCCGCTCGGCCTGTGCCGTCGGAGCTTGCAGATCCAGCAGGTCGCCTGCCGCAAACCGTGTATTGGCATTGACTGCCCGGGCCTTGCCTGGCGCTTCACGATCAAGCTGCCACGGATACGAAGCCAGCAACGTCACATCATACGCCGTGCTCAACGTGCTCTCGACGACACTCTTGCCAATCAAGGGCGACGTTGGCCGAACACGCAGCGAGACGAGATCGTCCTTCACGGCATACGCATCGATCAATTCAGCCGATGTGAGCGCATCATTGCGTGCATCCGGCGCATCTGCAGGCGGCTGAACTCGGGTCGGAAGCAGATGACGCCCGACGAGGGCCATAAAGATGACCGCCACACCCAGAACGAGCAGGCCAAGCGGGGTAAAGCTAAAGAAACCAAACGGAGCACGACCGGCATTGGCCAGAGCCTCACTCGCAACAAGATTGGGTGGAGTTCCAATAAGCGTCAACATACCCCCGATGAGCGCCGCATACGCCATCGGGATCAGCAAACGCGAGGGGCTGATGCGAGCGCGCCGGGCCAGCGCAACCACCACCGGCAGCATAATCGCCACCGTCCCGGTCGAACTGATAAAGGCCGAAAGCGGGGCCACCACCACCATCAACATCACCATAATGCGCAACTCACTCGTCCCGGCAACCCGCCCGAGCCAACGGCTAATCGAAGCCGCCACCCCCGTCTGCAACAACGCCTCACCAACCACAAAAAGGGCCGCAATCAGGATCACGACCGTATCACCAAAACCTGCCGAGGCTTCGGCCGGGGTCAGGATACCAGTCAGGGTAAGGGCGAGCAGCGCAAGCAGCGCCACCACATCGAGCCGCAAACGATCACTCACAAAAAGAATGATCGTTGCCAAAAGAATACTGAGGACAATGAGAATGTCACCGGTCATGCGCTGCTTCCATTGACAAAAGGCTTTTCCGCGTGCCAGTATAGCAGGTTTGCGTTGCAAGGAGGGCATGGGCTCATCGGTAAAAGCCATGGTAATGCCGCGCAGTATCGCCACGCCACCTGGCGCACATGTGCCCGTGAGACGAGTACGTTGCGGCCATCTTTGCACCGTGATTTGACGCCAAGGCGCCAAGAGCGCACCTCGGCTCAAGCGGTGTTGCACTACCTGCAACAGCCCCCTGGTACGGTGAGCACAGCAGACATAATGCGCACACAGGAGGGGTTGCAATGTTTGGCAGCAAGCAACGGTGGTGACGCATCCTGCAACAAGATCATCTGCTCTTTCTTATGCTCATGCCACCGTCTTGTTGCAATTTTGGTCGCAGGCATATGGTATGCTCAATTGCAGGAGAGAACCATGACACGAGCATTTGCCAAATCAGATCGCATAGGACAGGTAGAGCGGTTGTTATTGACGAGTCGCGTGCCGCTTTCGCAGGCGGAAATAGCCCGTCGCTGCGAAGTGCATCGTTCAACCATTGGACGCCTGGTGCAAGGCATGATCGACAACGGCATTCCCGTGTTGCCTGCCTCGCCCTCGTCGTTTGGGGCCTCGGCACCGAAGCAGCACGCTCGGCCATCGGGGTGGTGGGAAGCTGGAATTGGAATGCACCGGTGCGCCAGCGGTAGGGTGAGAGGAGAATGAGGAGTCTATCATGTCTGTACGACTAGAGCGTATGCTTGCGATGGATACCGCTATTCGCAGTGGAGCATATCCAAATGTAGCCAGTTTTATGCAGCGTTTTGAAGTAAGTGAGCGAACCATCCGGGCCGACATCGCCTTTTTTCAAGAGCGTTTCAATGCGCCCCTCAAATATGATCGATCACGACGAGGCTACTATTACACTGATCCGGCCTGGCAGTTACCAACGATGATGATGAGTGAGGGTGAGTTGATGGCCTTTTTCCTCAGTGTAGAACTGGTTCATCGTTATCTAGGTACCGCCTTTGAACGACCACTCCGCAACGCTGTTGATCGCCTTGCTGAAAGCTTACCGGTCGAGCTACGGGTCAGCTTGAACGATTTGACCCAGCATTATACCTTTCAGCCTGGAGCAACGTCTACGGTTGATCCTGAATTATTGCTCGCCCTCTTCGAAGCCATGCAGGAACGCTGGCCGGTGAAGGTTCTCTATCTTACGGCCAGTACTGGCGAGCGGAGAGAGCGCATCATTGAGCCTTACCATCTATTCAATGTTCGTGGCAATTGGCAAGTTGTTGCTTTTGATCATCATCGCACGCAGATGCGACAGTTTTCTGTCAGCCGAATTGAAGCCTGGAATGTGTGCAAAAGCGAGCGCTTCACCCGTGATCCCACGTTTTCCCCGGCAGAATACCTCAACACAAGTTTTCTCGCTGAACGAGGCGATCGTGCTGAACCGATCGAGATCTGGTTTGACGCCTATCAGTCGAACTACATGCGTGGGCGTACCTGGCATCCCACACAGCAGATCGAAGAACACAACGATGGTTCAATGACCCTACGTTTTCAGAGCGGTGCATTAGCCGAAATTCGCCGGTGGGTTATGTCATTTGGTCGTCATGCCATTGCCAAAGCACCAGCATCACTTGTTGATGATCTCCGGAGAGAATGTGCCGCCACCCTTGCACAATATACCTAACTGCCTGAACACTTATGATCGATGCTACCCTGCAGCTATTTTGCAGGGTAGCGTGCTAGAGTAGAGTCAGGCTATGGTGCAAGCTGTAACTGGCATAAAGCCATGGCGCATGGGCGTATGGGATGCCACCGATATAATTGGGGTGTGCCCAACCCAATAAATTACTACCGAAGCTTTACCTTGCTTTTTGTATCATCGTAGTGAGCAATTCCCATGCAGATTACAACGCTTCCAGTCCACTCTAAACTTGCTGATCCGACAGAGGTTGCAGCTGAAACAAAACTAGCCGAGCGCTTGCCGCCGGACTGGAAGCTCTCACAGCATCAGTTGGAGACGTATCGGGCGTTGGGTGATCCTCTATAATGTTGTAATAATCTATCACGAGACTCCTATGAATAAACCTCCTCCTCAAGATGAACTCGATCTGCTGGCTATGCTCGACGCTGTGCTCGGACGCAGTCAGTCTAATACCCTTACTGACTTTCTCAAAATGGTGGCAAATCAGCATCTAATAATCTTAAAAGAGGATCGGTATTTACAGTATGGAAATAAACTTGGACAAAGTCTCTATGCACATATTCTTGATGGAATTTTTGTACTGGATCAGCTAGCTCATCTTTTTAGCTTGCCTGAGCATGAGGTAAAAGTTCTTTTTACTGCTTATACAATTCATGACATTAATAAGCTTCTGGACAATAGTCAGGGTTTAAATCGGGATGCCGTTCCTGAGCAAGTAGTTGCACAGATTACTCGCTTTGGACTGGATCAGTTTTTTTTGCAGTATCGCGAGTATCTAAGCGATGTTACTACGCTTGCTCGTGGGCATGGAGGGCATACACCAGTGCATGGTGAGACTCTAATTGTGCGTGATAGCGCTCACTATGGTTTGGGGCTTGAGCGAGTGTTAACGTTATTACAATTAATTAAAGCCGTTGACATCCTTGATCTCTCACACACACTTGATGAGCAACATCATAAACAAAGCTTTCTTTCTCAACTCAATGCTTTTGCATTAAATTATGAAGTTCAATATACGTTTTTTACACACCGTCTCGACGAATCGCGTGGAGCATTAACCAATATGCTGCACAATGCAATTAGTATAGAGTTGAATGAGCGTTATGGTCTGCTCCCGCTTTTAATCTATCCTGAAGGAGTTGTTTATCTGGTGCAACGGGGGAAAGAGCCACGGATTGATAATGGAGATCGATTGCGCATAGCGGCTCGTGCAGTTGACGAACTAGTACGTATGACAGGTATTAAGTTCGATGAATTCATCGAAGTTCGTCCGCTAGGGATCAAAGTCGATGCCAAATGCCTTGCTTTGGGCCTCTCATTCTCTGACATCTGGAATGCCATCTATGCCATCGTGCAGCGGCGAACCTTTAAGCCTGAGGAACTAGCACAGAAAGCAAGATTGCGAACGAAAACTGGTTTTACCAAAAACGCTGCTCAGTTCCCTGAGGCTGTACCCGATGTTGAAGCATTGCTTGAAGGACATCCCATCGCACAAAGTGACGCTCAACTGCGCATTGGCGAACTCATTCGTAGCTATTTTATCTTCCTGAACGATCATTTTGCCAAAGCCATCCCACAACCCTGGGAGCGAATTTACGATGTACTCGAAATCTCAGCCGAACAGCGTCGCGTCCTGGCTTTCTTTGATGCGCGCATGGATCGTGCATATGTACTAGCACGCGATCTGCCTCTGAGTGAAGAGATTGTCAAGACAAATTTGTTAAAAGATGGACAGATCTTGCTTGCTGATAGATCCAGCGATGATCCGCGTGTACCAATATTTACTACATATCTAGAGCGACATGCATTGTTTGGTTCACAGGGTCGCGAGGGGAGTGATGCGGGTAGTCTGATGCGCTATGTGGCACATCAGCATAAACAGTGCGTTCAGTGCAGTGATGATTTTCCGACAATGCCCTGGATGTCAGCGGATGTGCGCTCGGATATTTCAGTGCAGACTTTTTCGAACCGGTTGCGTGGGGGGCAAGGCGAGCCAAAGAAAAATATCTGTGTGCTCTGCCAGACACAGTATCTGGTTGAGCGGCTCAGCTATGAAGAGATTCGCGGCGAGCATACAGTCTACTTACATTTATATCCGTACACCTTTTTCACCAAGCCGTTTATCGAGGGTTTGCGACAAGTGCTAAAAGAGTTGAAGCGGGAAGATAGTCGAGCGCTCTGGCTTGATGGCGACCGAGCAATGCGTCGTTATACAACAGAGCAACGCATCACAGCACCTATGCTGACTCGTACCAAAGCCGAAAAGCCTCATACTTTCGGCGTCTATCTGCCCAGTTATGCTGAAGCCTTGCTGGGTAACCTGTTAATCTTTCCGCTCAATCCGGCGGGTAAAACTGATACTGAGCGCTTCCTCTTTGCCTTGGAGTATGCACTCATTCTTCAACGCTATTTTGGTTGTCGTGTGATCCTTAGCGCTAATTCAGTGGTTCCATTTAGTCAGGATAGCATAGGAGATCTGACAACTGATATGACTCCATTAGCTTGTCGAGGGCTTATTGAGGCCACAAGCTATTATCAGTTTCCTAAGACTGGTCAGGCCTCGCTAAAGCTGCTTTGGGAGCAAATGCAAGATCTGTACACGATCAAACGGCAAACAGGAGGCGGCAAAGATGATCCACTACTGTCATTAGTGGAAGCACTAGCTTATCATCCACTTGGAATTTTTTACGCAACAGAGAAGCTAATCGAGGGTCATGCTCGAGATTCTCACAATGCCGAATGGATGCTGATCAATATATCACGGGAGGTGTTTCATGCAGTTGAACGCCTGGCACATAGCAAAGGAACAGGGTTTATGGAGCAACTTAGTACTCATATGCGTCATCTGGCGCAGATTGCATGGAAGCACCGGCTCATTGGTCGTACACTCACTAAACATTCACTCATGACAGCGCTTGATGAAGTTTTGCGTAAATTTGCGCAGCGTAGCAAAGCCACAGAGCATGATACGGAAGCCTTAAAGGCGGCGACTGTGGAAGATATTTTTGCGTATTTAGAGCGAGTTGCTGATGAGCACTATAAGCCCGGACGTACCAAGTGGGAGGCGATTAAAGAGTTCGTCGATGTTTTTTACACTGGTATATATGCCAATGTATATGGTAACAGTCCGGCGCGTCTACTGAGCGATGAAAAATTGCTCCGTTCGACTTACATGTTTTACATGCGTGAGCAGATTCCTCGCAAAATTAGTGAAACTGCTGATAAAGGTGAGCTTACAAATATTCCCGCCGATGCCGACAATGGAGATGCCTAGCCTATCTTAGAAGGGAGTCCGCTCAATGAATACTCTCAATCGCTACGCTGATCACCTGCTCCAGAGCTATAGCAACAGCCCACGAGGTAAGTACGTTAGCCTGCTCATCGTTCGTCGAGTTGAATCTGAAGCAATCTTTCGTACTGAGGGCAGTGGTGAACCACTCAATAAAGAATTCGTACATGCAGGCGGTAATGCCGATAGTCCGGTAGTGCAACGTGTAGTTATCAGTAAGCGTAAACAGACTGCTGTTGAACGGCGTACAGGTCGCGAATTGTTGCGCCGTTTCGATCTGCTCTTTGCTACTAAGGACGGTGTCTGCTCACTAAACACGAACAACCCGTGCGAGAAGTGTATGGATTGTATGATTTACGGGTATGCAGCAGGTGGCGGCGGTGCGCAACGCTCGCGAATTATCACTGATGATGCCTTTAGCCTGCATCCAGCTCAGCTGATTACTGATACCAAGATGTTTAATGCGCCTTTTGATAACAGTACGCCCTATAGTGAGCAGGGCAAACGCATGACGGGGCTGGGTTCTGATGAATATGTTCGGCCCGAATCGCTCTTTCTCGATATTGAGACAATGCGTGACCTGACCCCAGGTGAATTTCGTTACGCTCTAGGCAATGTGCTTCGCTCTACTCGCTATGGGGCAATTTCTTCGCGGATCGGAAAGGTGCGCAACCTACTTGTAGGCATTGCTTTCAGCGATTGTGAGCTTTTCAGTAACTTGGAACTGACCCAACAGAGCTATGATCTGCTGCGTGGTGGCAACGCTGATCTTGATTTCCCATTGCATGACACAACAGCAGTGCAAGCAGTGCGTGATGCAGCTCAGGCACTCCGTAAGCGTGTGCTTGGGCAGGTGACGATGCTTGATGCCGATACAGTGAGCAGTATAGTCGCAGAATTAGGCGATCTCTATGGTAATGAAGAGACGCTTCGCAATGATTTGCGCGAAACGATACTCAGTTATGGTCGTGGTCTTCCAAATAATGCATAGAGGTTGCCATGCCGCATATTTACCGTTGTGAGCTGACGCTGCTGGAGAACACCTTTTTTAGTTCCCGCGAGATCAGCAACTTCTACCAAACCGAGCCATTCATCGGCAACTATGCGCTAACCTATGCCTTGCAATTTTGCCAGTCGCCTTATTTTAATGATGGTAGCATCCACTATAAGGTTGACTTAGGCAAATTGAATGAACGAGGCATCTACGTAACTCCAGCTGCAATTGTAGGTGAACCGCGCTTTGTAGTGGGTTGGTTTAATGCTCAACCAGATACCTATTGGTATGCGATGGGCAACAATGCGCTGGTGACAAAGCCAGATGGGGCGTGGGCTGAAAAACGCTCTGCTGCATGGTTTATTGTTGAACGTGAGGGCGAACGCGGGCGCAAGGTTCGGGTCGAGAACCGTCCGCAGGTAGGGCGCATCCGTATGCTAGGTATTGGCACCCAAGCGACATTTTATGTTATCAGCACGAACGAAGTAGCACTACCAAGCTATATCCGATTGGGCAAGTTTATGAGCAAAGCACGTATTACAACAGAGCACCACTTTATCAGAGATGCAGAGGCTAGCAGTGGGTTTTGTGGCTTGCTCACTATTGCTGATTTGCCGCCTGATGTACGTCTAATTGCCTGTGATCTGCTTAATGTGCCGCCTGCTCAGTTAGCACGAAATGCCCGTATTGCATGTCGTGGATACAAGCTTACTGGTGGCGTTTTGCTGCCAGCTGATATGCATTTTGGAGTAGACAAACTGCCATGACTATTCATCTTAGCGCCCAATTTGAAAAACTGGCTCCCAAGGAGGCATTCGGGCCGCTGCCAGGAACACAGTTGCTCTACCATCAACTGCGTACAGCAATCGCTTTAGAACAGGCCTCGTTGGTCGTGAATAGCTACAACACAGGCACTGGGAAGACACGGGCCAGCTTACTTCATCTTTTCGCAATAAACGGCCATCATCATAATGTGCTCTTTATTGCTCCCACAAACGCGCTTATCCACCAGCATGTTGATGATATTCAGGCTTTTGTCACTCAACATAACCTGTGCTTTCGAATAATCGAAGTCAATGCGAAGGTTATAAGAAGCCTTGGAGTAGATCTAGCTATACCTGATCGAAATGGCGAGAAACTTTATCGACTCTTGCAGAATCCACTAGAGTTTTGTCGTGAGCTTGGAATTTCTCCCGATGATCAGCGCAATTTGCCATTTATTATCGTCGTCAACCCGGACATCTTCCATTACATGCTGTTCTTTTACTATGGAAACCACGATAGGCGTAATCTCTTTATCGCGACGCTCCAGACTTTTTGGTATGTGGTCATTGATGAGTTTCATTACTATGATGAGAAACAACTGGTCTCATTTCTCTGCTTCCTGACTTTCTGGCAGGAGTTTGGTTATTTTGATCAAGGCCGCAAAGTTTGCATTCTATCGGCAACACCCAATCCCCAGGTTGAGTCATACTTGACAACTGTCCTTGGTAATCGTTGGATTCATGTCAGTCCTGACAATGAAGTTGATGAAAGCGGTGCTTATCAGTCAGTACAGACTTTATCAGAGCTTGAGCTAGAGATCTCTAGTTCATCACTTGACGAATGGCTCAGCCAGCATCGCTCTCAGTTGGAGCAGTGGTTACAGGCTAATTATGATGGTGCGATTATCAGCAACAGTCTGGCGCGGATTAATGAAGTGTTTGATCTGCTCCGAGGGTTGGATATATGCCGTATTACCGGGCCAGAGCCATCTGCACAACGAATACAGGCATTGCGCCATCAATTGTTGCTGGCTACACCAGTGGTAGATATCGGCTATAACTTTGATCGCGATAAACCACGTCAAAATATTGACTTCATAGTGTGTGAGTGTCGCTATCGTGATGAACTGATCCAGCGAATTGGTCGCGCAGGGCGAATTCTGGGAAAGCCCGAATGCTATCATCTCAGCCATGCCGTGGCACTGGTAAGTCTAGATGTAGCCCAATCACTGCAAATATATGATGGGCAAACTCTATCACGTCGTAGCTTTCGCGATGTACTCAATGGACTTGATACGCTGCCACCCAAACATTCACTT
This sequence comes from Candidatus Chloroploca sp. Khr17, assembly GCF_004138165.1. GTDB lineage: Bacteria > Chloroflexota > Chloroflexia > Chloroflexales > Chloroflexaceae > Chloroploca. The sequence goes on along the minus strand of NZ_RYFF01000028.1, from coordinate 46,845 downwards.
GGGTCGTATATGCGCATTCACGGTATGGTTGAGGCCTTTTATCCTGTCTACAAACTAAGCCAGATGCTTTCACCAGAGCAACAGACCGAGGAGATCGAACGGCTTGTCGAACGTATGAGAAGCGTCTTTGCACCAAATAATCGGCAAGGAATCAAAAGTCTACAGATCTTTGCTTATTCATTTGAGGCGCGTGAGCGATGGGTGCTTGCAAAAGATAGCGAGAAATGGGACAAAAATGGCTGGCATAGGAAAACACTAGTGGCGAATCTGGCGAATTATTTCTCACAGCTTCAATCGTCTGCTGGCAAGCAAATCTCATGCACTCCGCAATATGCGCATGAGTTTATCGATGCAGTTGTTAATGACCCAACTCGTCGCGCTGGATTAAATAAATTCATCTTGAGTCAGTATTATCTGACTAAATCGCTCTTTGCTTTCCGTGACTCATTTAGTGGCCCTGTCGCTGTAATTTATGATCCTGATCGTCTCTTCTCCAGTCAGATGTTTAATACGTATGATATTCTCCATTTGATTGCAAATTATCACTTTCATGTCTTTGCTGATCGAGGCGATTTTCTTCGCTGTGGCAATACTGATTTAAAAGGTGATTTCTATATACAACTTCAGCGACGTCGTACAGCCCGTTTGAATATTGAATTTTCACTTAAGCTTGAAGAAACTGGGCTTGGATCAATTGAGAAAAGTGGCTTCGAGCGTCTGTACTGTCGTAGACCTGTTGCGTTATGTGGACTGAAACTTGCCGCTAAACAAAAAGGCGGCGACTATGAACCTATGTTACCTACGTTGCGTGAAGCTATATATCAACTCTATTTAACGTTGTTAATTGTCCCAAAAGATGACTTAGGTGCCCTGATTTCCTCTATACGTAATACGTCAATATATAGTATTCCTATTGATATTATTTTTGCTGATGGAAGTAGTGTTTTATACAGTGCTGTGATCGGCTCTGCTGTCTGGCATGCTGATGCACTTCTTCGCGGCCATTTTCAGATGCGTGATCGTCAAGCATCGTGTGATGCTATCATTTTATAGGAATTTACAATGAACGACTTTCCCGACCTCTACGCTTTTGTTATGACACTTTACCCCGAGGGCGGGTCGTCGCTGCGACCGCAGGGTCACGGCGCGCAGGCGCTGTTTCTGGATCTGGTGCGCCAGGTTGAGCCAGAATTGGCGGTGCAGTTGCACGCTGAAGCGAAAAGTAAGCCGTATACGGTTGCGTTGCTGTCGCGTGGTCAGCGCGTGCCCGTGGAGTTGCGGGTTTCGCTGTTGCAGGCGGAGCTGTTCCAGCCATTTGTGCAGGCGTTGTTGCGCCAGATGCCCGGTGAGGCTCCGTTGCGGCTTGGTCAGGCTCGTCTGCGCCTTGGCGATGTCATTGGCACGCCTGCTCCGAAGGGCCATTCCTGGGCTGGCTATAGTAGCTTTGCCGAGCTTCATTCGCGTGCTGAGCCAGCCCATACGGTTATCCTGGAATTTGCCAGTGCAACCGTGATCGGTCAGGGTAGCCGCGCCGATGGCCGACCTCGCCTTGCGCTGTTGCCCGATCCGGCCCTGATCTTTCCTAGTCTGGCGAAACGGTGGAACGAATTGGCTCCTGCGCCGCTTGAGCTTGATCTAGCGTTGCTCAAGCTGGCAATCAATGAGACGGTTGTGACGCGGTATCACGCTGAGTCAACCGAGATTGATCTGGGCAAAGGGCCGCAAAAGGGCTTTGTTGGTGTCTGTGCCTATGAGTTGCCGCGTGACCCCGCGCAGGCGCGCTTGCTCTGTTTGCTGGCCGATGCAGCCCTTTTTCTTGGTGTTGGCATGAAGACCGCACGTGGCATGGGGTTGTGTCGCCGCTTATTTGAGCGAGAGGCAATACGATGAGCATAATTGGGCCGCCTGAGCATATTCCGTTGGCGATGCTCAATGCGCTGGCGTATTGCCCACGTCGTTTCGGCTATGAGTTTATTCAGGCTGAAATGCTGTACAACGAACATGTCGTCGAAGGATTGCTACGCCATCAGGGTGTTGACCTCGGCGGCACGACCTGGCTTAGCGAAGCCGTGCAAGAACGCCGCGTCTATGTGTGGAGCGAGCGCTTGAGCGTGGCTGGCTTTTGCGATCTGGTTGAGTTCAAGGATGGTACACTCTATCCGGTCGAGTATAAAAAAGGTCGTCCGGGCCGTTGGCGCAACGATCATATTCAGCTTTGCGCCCAAGCAATGTGTCTTGAAGAGCGCACTGGTACAAAGATCGAAAAAGGATATATTTTTTCGTTTGCCACGCGCCGACGGGAAGAAGTTATCTTTACTTGTGAACTGCGTACTGAGGTTGAGCAACTCACCGCTGAGGCACATCGCCTCGCAGCGCTGGGTGTGCTGCCGCCGCCAACTGACAAGCGTGCGAAATGCCGTGACTGCTCACTTGAGCCGCTCTGCCTGCCTGATGAACTGCGGCGACTGGCCGACGTGACCGGATGGGAAGGAGAGGAGCGTGGTTGAAATTCTTGGTGAAGGGGTGGAGATGCTGATGGCGACCTTATATCTAACCGAGCAATACAGTCTGGTCAAACTCGAAGGCGAAGCCTTGCGCGTCCAGGCGGCTGGCGGCAAAAACGGGACAGTGATCCGCGTTCCGCTGAACAAAATCGAGCAAGTCATTGTCCTGGGCGATATCACCCTGACCACGCCCGCATTGCATGCACTCCTTGAACGACGCATTGGCATTCATTATATGAGTGCGCGTGGCAAATCGCATGGTGCCTTGCTCGCCGACTGGGGCAAAAATAGTGGGGTACGTCTGGCGCAGTATGCTCTCTGCCGCGACGTAGAGCGCAGCTTTGAAGTCGCACGCCAATGTGTTGCTGGCAAGCTCCTCAACATGCGCACCTTGCTGCTTCGCTATGCGCGTGGACGCGAAACAAGCGAAAACCTACAGGATGCGGCGCAAACGATCAAACGCTGCCTGCGCGAACTAGCGCGCCTAAAGCCACCCGAGATAACAAGTGACCGCATGCATGGGCTTGGGCCGCTGTTGGGTCTGGAAGGAAGTGGCAGTGCCGCATACTATAGTGTCTTTGAAGCCATCCTTAAAGGCGAATGGCGCTTTCCTGGGCGCGTCAAACGCCCACCAACTGACCCGGTCAATGCACTGCTCTCCTTCGGCTATACCGTGCTGACCAACCAGGTCGTCTCACTCATCCACAGCGTCGGGCTCGACCCAGGGCTAGGCGTCTTGCACCAACCCGGCTTTGGCAAACCAGCCTTAGCGCTTGATCTGGTCGAAACCTTTCGCCCCATCATTATTGACTCAGTCGTCGTCACCATGCTCAACACCGGCCAAATCACCCCTGGCGACTTTGCCAACGAGCTAGGAGCCTACCGACTAAGCGACAGCGCACGGCGAAGCTACATCGAAAAGATCGAAGCACGGCTTAGCGAACAGATCCAGCACCCCCAATTCGGTTACAAGGTCAGTTACCGACGCTGCATTGAACTACAGGCACGCATCTTTGCCAAACATGCTCAGGGCGAAATTGCCAATTACGTGCCTTTTACGGTACGATGATGTCGCTGATGCAATGGCGCAACATTGTATGCTCGCATCGTTGCGCCTAATACATTTGCATCAGCTTATTGGACAGGAAGTCATCATGGCAATAAGCAGCGAAAGCATGCTCTACATCATCGCCTACGACATACCTGACAACAAACGGCGTACCAAAATCCATAAAACCCTTTGTGGATACGGAGCGTGGACTCAATACTCTCTCTTTGAATGTTGGCTAACACGGCGCCAACTGCTCGAGCTACAGGCAAAACTCGCGCCACACCTCAACAAAGACCGCGACAGCATCAGGCTCTACCCACTCTGTGGAGCATGCCAGAGTAAAGCGATCACCATTGGAGGTTCGCCTCCACACGATCCCATAACGGTTATTCTTTAGAGGGCAGACCCTTGCAAGAATCGAGCAGCGAAGGATCAGCAAAAACCCCAGGAGTCACTCGCATGAAGAGATTACTGATTGCAAAGCCATCCAGACTATGCTACACTTCCATATATGCGCAACCCAACCACATCAAGACATCCCCAGCAAGCAGGCTCTCGCACCAGAGCCATTCTATCCCTTCCTGATGCGGTCACGAGTGGCGGGCTTCGAAGACAAAGAAATCCGCACTGCGGATTGAAACAGCGCTTCAAGCGCTCAGGCGTGGCACGTTCGAGCTCTTCGAAGACAAAGAAATCCGCACTGCGGATTGAAACTCGCTTCGTATCGCGCAATGAGGATATCTAAACAGCTTCGAAGACAAAGAAATCCGCACTGCGGATTGAAACTCCCGCTCGCCCTCTAAGGTGCGGATGGTAACGCCTTCGAAGACAAAGAAATCCGCACTGCGGATTGAAACTCGATAGCGCCTATGGCCTTTTTGGTTAGCGGTTCGCTTCGAAGACAAAGAAATCCGCACTGCGGATTGAAACTGCTATGGCCTAATTGCACCTGAATGCCCCGTAGGTCCTTCGAAGACAAAGAAATCCGCACTGCGGATTGAAACGGCTTTGTCGCCAGTCGGCGGTTGAGAAGGCAATGCCTTCGAAGACAAAGAAATCCGCACTGCGGATTGAAACTGAAGAGCAAGTAATTGATAGACAAAGGACACGACACTTCGAAGACAAAGAAATCCGCACTGCGGATTGAAACGTGCGTTCGCTGGCGTCAGGCAGCGGCGCGATCCTGGCTTCGAAGACAAAGAAATCCGCACTGCGGATTGAAACAAATACGCATACCAATAGCCGCCATACGATGGATTCCTTCGAAGACAAAGAAATCCGCACTGCGGATTGAAACTTAGCCATTATTGGTACAGTGCTTTCATGGCTTTCTGACTTCGAAGACAAAGAAATCCGCACTGCGGATTGAAACCTAGAATAAGTGCAAATAGTCCGTCCCTGCAAAGGCTTCGAAGACAAAGAAATCCGCACTGCGGATTGAAACACAGCAGGCGCGTCGCAATGCTCTCGGCACTGGCGTCTTCGAAGACAAAGAAATCCGCACTGCGGATTGAAACAACGACCCGACGGCGCCCGATGGCCGCCGCTTTGAGCCCTTCGAAGACAAAGAAATCCGCACTGCGGATTGAAACGCAGCAGCAACTGGCAAGTGAGCAGGTGAAGCTGTCCTTCGAAGACAAAGAAATCCGCACTGCGGATTGAAACTGATCCGGATCTGGCAACGGTGTACCGCGCCAACCTCCTTCGAAGACAAAGAAATCCGCACTGCGGATTGAAACCGCCGCAAAGGCATTGACCGCCAGTTCAGCGCCCGGCTTCGAAGACAAAGAAATCCGCACTGCGGATTGAAACCACGTACTCAATCAGGCTGTTGCTATATTCATACGTGCTTCGAAGACAAAGAAATCCGCACTGCGGATTGAAACAATGCCTTTGCGGCGCAAACCTTCCAGATCGAGCACTTCGAAGACAAAGAAATCCGCACTGCGGATTGAAACGATTGTGCGAGCGTCGCGGGACTTGTTGCCGAGCCCTTCGAAGACAAAGAAATCCGCACTGCGGATTGAAACCGGCGCAACGTGACGGCGTTTTGCGCGGGCAGCATCCTTCGAAGACAAAGAAATCCGCACTGCGGATTGAAACATGTCGTTCAGCGGGGTGGTCGCAATGTCACTCCGCCTTCGAAGACAAAGAAATCCGCACTGCGGATTGAAACTGTTGTTTACCAATAGATCGGCAGGTGAAACGCAGCACTTCGAAGACAAAGAAATCCGCACTGCGGATTGAAACCTAACGAGCACGCCGACTCGCACCGCTACGAACACTTCGAAGACAAAGAAATCCGCACTGCGGATTGAAACAAAAGCGTAACTTCTGCTCGGGCTGCTAGGGCGCGCTTCGAAGACAAAGAAATCCGCACTGCGGATTGAAACGAGCTGAGTCTCTAGCTCAAGCTCTGGCGTCCAATGCTTCGAAGACAAAGAAATCCGCACTGCGGATTGAAACCATTGCCGCCAGCAGCTTGGCATCCCCAAACTCTTCCTTCGAAGACAAAGAAATCCGCACTGCGGATTGAAACTACGCTCAGAGATCGAGGATGGAGGTTTCGTTCACCCTTCGAAGACAAAGAAATCCGCACTGCGGATTGAAACGTATACTAGTCACAGAGAGAAGAAGTCAAGCAAGGACTTCGAAGACAAAGAAATCCGCACTGCGGATTGAAACTTAATACCAATCTGGCTGCTGATGGGTGGACAGGGTCTTCGAAGACAAAGAAATCCGCACTGCGGATTGAAACTAGGAGCGATCTGGTATGTAGGAAGGAGTAACCACACTTCGAAGACAAAGAAATCCGCACTGCGGATTGAAACGCGGCTTTTGTCAATATGCCAACGACGCCGCTCCAGCTTCGAAGACAAAGAAATCCGCACTGCGGATTGAAACCGCGGTTCGTCAGCAAAGGTGAAGCGCCAGCCGTCAGCTTCGAAGACAAAGAAATCCGCACTGCGGATTGAAACATTCTCTCGGATGGGTGAAGGAATCAGATCCAGCGACTTCGAAGACAAAGAAATCCGCACTGCGGATTGAAACGACAGCAAAAAGCTAGCATCATTTGAAGCTAGTATGTCTTCGAAGACAAAGAAATCCGCACTGCGGATTGAAACTCATCGCCATGTTGGCAAGAACAAATGATGCATCGACTTCGAAGACAAAGAAATCCGCACTGCGGATTGAAACGGTCTAGAGACCTGGTAGCCGTACCAGGTAGGTCTACTTCGAAGACAAAGAAATCCGCACTGCGGATTGAAACAAGAAGGATTCTCGCTTGTGGCGCTTGACTTGACAGCTTCGAAGACAAAGAAATCCGCACTGCGGATTGAAACTCTCGGCTGCATTACATACCAGAGACACATGCTGAAAGCTTCGAAGACAAAGAAATCCGCACTGCGGATTGAAACAGCAAGGCTATTCGTTCGAATCCGGCGGAGATTCGAAAACTTCGAAGACAAAGAAATCCGCACTGCGGATTGAAACGGCACGCTCTAGGCGCTACAGGCGCTAGCCTGACCTGCTTCGAAGACAAAGAAATCCGCACTGCGGATTGAAACGCTACCGTCTACGGTGATCCGCCCGTGCCAACGTACTTCGAAGACAAAGAAATCCGCACTGCGGATTGAAACCGCCCATTTCGTTTGACAAGCCTGTCCCGACTGCTGACTTCGAAGACAAAGAAATCCGCACTGCGGATTGAAACCTGTTTGTGACAGGCATTCGATTAGCGGAAAGCGCCGCCTTCGAAGACAAAGAAATCCGCACTGCGGATTGAAACCTCACTACTACCTGAACCGGCCCGAAGGGATTGAGCCTTCGAAGACAAAGAAATCCGCACTGCGGATTGAAACCTTGCTCAAACGATCTCGGTTCCGCAGCGGGCTGCTACTTCGAAGACAAAGAAATCCGCACTGCGGATTGAAACACGTGACACCGAACGCGAGGAGGTTGCGGAAATGACTTCGAAGACAAAGAAATCCGCACTGCGGATTGAAACCGAGTAACGGGTAGCGGCGGCCCTCCTGGCCTTTGACTTCGAAGACAAAGAAATCCGCACTGCGGATTGAAACTATCTCTACCTCAGTGAAACAAGCGAGATCAGCAACCTTCGAAGACAAAGAAATCCGCACTGCGGATTGAAACAAAATGGAGGCTGTGCCCGTGGGATTGGTGGGATTGGCTTCGAAGACAAAGAAATCCGCACTGCGGATTGAAACCTGACGAAACGCAGCAACCGCATCCGCCAACAACCGCCTTCGAAGACAAAGAAATCCGCACTGCGGATTGAAACCTGTGGAAGGCTGAAGGGGCGAAGGGCACGAAGGCTTCGAAGACAAAGAAATCCGCACTGCGGATTGAAACCTGAGGTGCCAGGGTAGGGATACTGCGACCGACGTACTTCGAAGACAAAGAAATCCGCACTGCGGATTGAAACTTGACGCCCTTCAGCGCCGTACTGAGGATGGTGCTCCTTCGAAGACAAAGAAATCCGCACTGCGGATTGAAACCCGCCCGAGGTGCCAATGGCGATGGCGGAACCGCTCTTCGAAGACAAAGAAATCCGCACTGCGGATTGAAACTCGCCTGCGGCCCGAGCGGACGCAATCTGCGCCGTCACTTCGAAGACAAAGAAATCCGCACTGCGGATTGAAACTGGGGCGCTGGCGGCCACGGCAGGCTATCACCTGCCTTCGAAGACAAAGAAATCCGCACTGCGGATTGAAACTGTTTGATGCGCCTGAAGCTGAACTTGGTTTGTGCACTTCGAAGACAAAGAAATCCGCACTGCGGATTGAAACGGCAAGCAGTTTGTTGAGGATCTGCAAGCGCCACTCCTTCGAAGACAAAGAAATCCGCACTGCGGATTGAAACCAATTGTACAGTTTTTTAAATCATCAACCACTGACTTCGAAGACAAAGAAATCCGCACTGCGGATTGAAACTCATCCTTCCCGTGGCGCTTACTCCGCCACGCTTGCCCCTTCGAAGACAAAGAAATCCGCACTGCGGATTGAAACCAAGCAACGTTGGGCGTGTGACTTCGACAGGTGTGCTTCGAAGACAAAGAAATCCGCACTGCGGATTGAAACTTGACCCGCTTAACGATCCGTGCGGTTCGTGCCACTTCGAAGACAAAGAAATCCGCACTGCGGATTGAAACTTTTTTCCCTCTCAAGGCGGGCCGATAGTTCCTCTACTTCGAAGACAAAGAAATCCGCACTGCGGATTGAAACATCATGTCTGCTCTCTGGTCGCTGCTCTTCTGCCTGCTTCGAAGACAAAGAAATCCGCACTGCGGATTGAAACTCTGGGACGGGCTCGAATGGTTCCGTGCGACGCTGTGGCTTCGAAGACAAAGAAATCCGCACTGCGGATTGAAACCTATCAATGTACTTTCTGAGATCGTACGTTGAGGCCCTTCGAAGACAAAGAAATCCGCACTGCGGATTGAAACAGATACAGTGTCGGTGCGTATAAAACCCACTCTACTTCGAAGACAAAGAAATCCGCACTGCGGATTGAAACCTGTGGCAAGGGCCCTGGGCGACGGCGGCGCAACAGCTTCGAAGACAAAGAAATCCGCACTGCGGATTGAAACTTGCGATTGATCAATGTCGTGAGCGCGGCATGCTGACTTCGAAGACAAAGAAATCCGCACTGCGGATTGAAACGTTCGGAAGACCCAATTATGGGGGGGGTTCGTACCTCTTCGAAGACAAAGAAATCCGCACTGCGGATTGAAACGTCCAGCTTCTTCTTTGACACCTCGTAAACACTGGCCTTCGAAGACAAAGAAATCCGCACTGCGGATTGAAACTCGCAAAGAGGGTCGTTCTTATACTACAGGAGTTCGCCTTCGAAGACAAAGAAATCCGCACTGCGGATTGAAACTTGCGATTGATCAATGTCGTGAGCGCGGCATGCTGACTTCGAAGACAAAGAAATCCGCACTGCGGATTGAAACTGCAGAGGAGCAGGAGCATTACTGTTATAGGCCCACTTCGAAGACAAAGAAATCCGCACTGCGGATTGAAACCGACTCTAGGCTCCGCATCCACGCCCTTTGATGGGCCTTCGAAGACAAAGAAATCCGCACTGCGGATTGAAACTTGATTGAAGAAATGGCACGCCGGATTCTGTTGCACTTCGAAGACAAAGAAATCCGCACTGCGGATTGAAACATGTCAATGCGCAAGCATCGGTAGTGTGCCTGTACGCTTCGAAGACAAAGAAATCCGCACTGCGGATTGAAACTAGCCAACTGCCCTCAAGCGCCTGTCCGCTCGCCCGGCTTCGAAGACAAAGAAATCCGCACTGCGGATTGAAACCCCATTTCTGATCGTCCTGATGCCCTGGAAGTGGAGACTTCGAAGACAAAGAAATCCGCACTGCGGATTGAAACACCCTACTCGTCGCCCGTTGCCGCGCAATCCATAAGCTTCGAAGACAAAGAAATCCGCACTGGAGGGTTGGGCTCAACACAACGCAGCGACGCCGCTGCCGCGACGACGACCCTGAACATAACGACGGTTTGTTGACGCAAGTGCGCGCATATGCGCTCGGCACACAAGGATGAAACCGCGCGGGGGGGGAAGGTAAGGGCGAGCAGCGCAAGCAACGCCACCACATCGAGGCGCAAACGATCACTCACCCGTCATCATGCTCGCCTCACACGGACATCAACACGAAAAGCCCAAAGATATCGCCCAGCAGGTGCGCCAGCCAGACCACCCAGAGGTTATGACGGCGGGCAAACATGATGCCATACAAAATCGAATCGACAATAATTAGGCCGATGTCCGTCAAAACGATGAGTCCCGGCCCGGGGGCAAAATGCGCCAATCCAAAGAGGAGCGAAGCCACCCCGATTGCGGCTGGAGTTCCGATAAATGGGGTCAGCCTGCCCTGAATGAGCGTCCGGTAGGTCATCTCCTCGCCGATCAGGGAAAATGCCAACAATGGCAGCAAAACACCCCAAGCGATTCCCGTTTCAAAGGGCAGGCGAGCCTGGACATGCGCCAAAAAAGATGGGAAGTATGCCTTTGCCCACAGGGCAACTAGCGGTTGGATTACAAAGCCCAATAGGATGAATAGCATCCAATTGGCGCGCAAATCATCCCAAAACGTGTGGAGGTTAAAGCCTAATTCTCCCCAGGTACGCCTACGCAGATGGCGCTCGATCAGCAGATACGCAACCGGTACAAGCGCAAACAATGTTTTTGCCGACGGGATGAGCAGCATTCCCAACAGAGTAATAGCAGTTATAGCAATGGTCTCAAAAAGGATGCGCTTGATTTTCATAAGCAAAGCTTTCCGAAGAATGAGCTTACATGGATCATTGCTGCTCTTCGCGCAAGATGAGGTGCCGTCCGATGAAGGCAAAAGCGATGAGCAGCACAGCCGCGAGCAAACAACCGCTTTTGCAAACCCGTTAGGATTGTTATAGTACTCCTATTTGAATTCCATAAGCGCACTACGGTGCCGCTTCAACGCCGAAGTTATCAAAACAAACCTCCGAGTCACCCCATGAGCGCAAACCGATGTCACCCTCTGCATACGACGAATCCTGGGCAGTCAGCACAAGGGTGCCATCCACATACGCAGAAAACGTATCGCCCTCCACGACTACTTGGATATCCCGAGGTTGGTTATACCAATCGTAACCACGGGTTCGCACGGCAGCCATCGGAGGATAGATGTGGTTGCCGCGTACCCACCGTTCAAAGACGAAGCCCCCATACCCAGGGTCATACTGGAACGAATAGCCATTCTGGTAAACATACCCATACCGATCCGGCTCAGTATTCGAGGTTCGGAAAAAGACACCATAGCCAGGGCCTTGCGTCAGTTCGGCACTGTTCAGATTGATCACATAATCCGGCTGATCTAGACTCTGCGAGCATTGGTTAAAGATCATCGATTTACCAGACATACATAATTGCCCATTCTCCATCTCAAAATCGCCCCTAGATGTCGTCCAATTCCCAGCATCAGCCGCAAAATCATCCATGCACAACTGTTCCTGAGAACAATCAGCATTGCTGGAAAATGCCGTCTGCACCTGGCAATAGACATCTGCAACTTCCACCCCCGTCACCTGAAGGATCAGCACAATGCCCACCGCCATAAGCGCCACAATCAGCGCATACTGCGTCAGGCTTTGTCCAACAAGGCTGAATCGTCGACTCCGTTGCATAAGCCTCTCCTTGTAGATTATGCCTATATAATAACGCTTATGCATTACCCAACATAGCCTTCCCATGCGCTTTGGTAGTACGACCGATGCGGCTTGCTCAATTCCATTTATGGTGCGCCCCTTCGCGCCGCTGCGCCGCTGCACCAACACGCGTCAGCCATGCACCCGCGAGCGCATCAAGCCCAGATTGACAAGAGCCGCGCAGGCGTAGAGGATCGCCGTGGCAGTGAAGAGCGGCCCGAAACCGTAGTCGCGCTGCACCTGGGCGCTGAGCGGTGGCCCAAAGAGGTAGCCAGCCGAGAGCGCCCCTTTGATCAGGCCAATGACGATGGGCCGCGCCGCTTCGGGGGTGCGCTCCATCGCATAGACATCGTAGAGTGGCGCGGCCATATTCATCAGGGCGGCTCGCACCAGCGCAACCGCAAAGGCCAGCGCAAGCGTCGGGGCCAGGCCAAGCATGATCAGGCATGGGATCGCCAGCAACTGTGTCGCAATGACACTCCCCATCTGCCCCAGGTACCGCACCAACCAGGGCGCACCCAGGGTAGCCATGCCGGTGACGATGCCAATCAAGGCAAAGATGAAGCCGAGCACTGCGTCGGAGGCGCCAAATTGCTGGCGAAAGTAGAGGTTGAGAAAGGGGATCAGCAGGGCCGCGCCTGTTGAAATGAGCAGTGGCGAGATAAGGAAGGGCAACGCATAGCGGCCTGCCGTCAAGAAGGTTCGCGCTTCAGTTCGCATCCCCTCCAACCTGGGGGAAGGTCGCCCTGTACCTGGGCTCACCTCTGCCGCACGTTCGTGCGTAGCCTCCGCTTCACCTTCACGCAGATTCAAGGCAAGCGGCCAGACCCCGATCACCCCAATGATGCTCGCCACAACAAAGGTGGCCTGATATGCCGCCGCGCTCTGTTGGGGAAGAGCGAGCAGGATCGCCGCAAACCCGGGCAGCAAACCGCCCACCAGGCTGCCCAAACCGGCAAAGCCAAGCGCAAAACCGGCATTGAGCGCAAAGAGCCGGTTGCGCCCTGTTGCATCAGCACTGTAGCGCATCATAAACGGGGCCGCGCTGACCGTCGCCAGCACCGACGCCGGACCAGCCAGCGCTAACCCCAGCGCCAGCGGTAGCGGCGCCGTCGAACTCGCCGTCAGCACGAGCGACATTGCATAGAGCACCCCACCACCAAAGAGCCCCACCACTGGGCCGGTACGGGTGACCAGCCACCAGAGCGGCAAGCTGCTCAAGACCCCCGTCAGTACCGGGAGACTGTTGAATAGCCCGAGCAACGGCAGATCGCTGATCAGCGGCAAGGCCACCGTTTGGCGATCATACCCAAGCTCGACCAGCAACAGATTCAAAAAGAGCATCCGAATCGCGAGACCCGTGGTGAGCAAGGCAGTCGCGAGCAAATAACGTCGAGCGGCACGATGAAGCTGCATATACGTGAGCGATCCAGGTATAATAGATAAACAGGATAGGATCGTACCAGAAAAGACCCGCCGATGGAAATCCTCACCATCCGTGAATTGCCCATGCCTGCACCAGTGGCCTATCGACGGGCTGTTGCCTATCTGCGCAACGCGGGGTATCGGCGCAACTGGTGGGGGAATAGCTTTGCACGCGATCAGCGCCAGTTGCTCAGCGCCGAACCATCACTCGACCAGTGGTCAGTCAGGGTCGAGGTCGAGGTTCTTCCACAACAACCCGGAACCGCCGTAATCACCGTCATCTTCCGAGTCAATACACGCGGACGCACCATGACCGATCCAGTTCGGCATCTCTGGGAACAGGAGCTTACCAATCTGGTGGCAGCCATCGTGGCTGCAGCACCATCCGCATAAGTAGTCTGTCAACAAAGTTTTCTGCTCTTTCCGCCCCCTCCCAACCTTCCCCCGCTGGGGGGAGGCGTCCGGCTCCCTCCCCCAGCGGGAGAGGGTTGGGGAGGGGGCAACGCAGGTTCGCAAAACACTGGGAAATCGACGTTACACCCTACGCTGAGTTTTTGGAGAGGATCAATGAAAATTAACTTCTACGCAACGCTGCGTCCAATTGTGGGCGGACGCACGGTGGAACTACCGCTGGAGGAGGGTGTCACGGTACGCGAACTAGTCACGCACCTTGTGGTACGCTGGCCGCCCCTGCGCGAGCAACTGCTCGATGAGCACGGCGAACTCTATCAACATGTCCACGTCTTTGTCAACGGGCGCGATGCGCCCTACCGCGACGGGGGGATGGACGCGACCATCACTGCCGCAGATGTCATTGATGTCTTCCCGGCGGTGGCAGGAGGATGATTGAATACCATCAATTTTGAAGAACCAATTCGTGCCGTCCCACTCTGGCTGTTGCGTGCCTATCTCGAAGAACTTGGAGGTACGTTGGAAGGCGATTACGCCGTACGTGGCGCGAACTGGTATGCCTACTTGACCCAACTGCATGACTACGAGGTCGGTTCGCTCCGGATCGGGCAAGTCTACATCGCGTTTGAGGGCGACACCAACGCGCTGCAACCAATCCGCGAGGGCCTAACAGTGAAACTCCAAACCCGCGGCGGGGGCTAAACAGCATAAAACATCTTTGGCTCTACCCTCGACGCGGAGTGCCGACTTCAGTCGGCTGAGCGCTCAGCCGACTGAAGTCGGCACTCCGCTGAGCGTAAACGCGAAAGCACCCTGAAGCCTTATGCTTCCATGACAAAACGGCCAGCGTTGCTGGCCGTTTTGTGGAAACCTGTGCGAAGAGAAGAGGGCTCAGACGCAATACCTTGCAAATAAGCTCACACCAAGCCGCCAAGGGTTAGCGCATCTACGCTAAAAACGTTGCGCCTTTGCGCCTTTGCGTCAAAAAACCACCTTCTTTGCAAAGAAGCAGGCTTAGACGACCTGCAACTGCTGCAGCTTGGCCTCGGGCACCACACCATTGACCCAGCCACGGGCGGTGTAGTACTCTTCGAGCATCAGATCAAGCTCGCAGACGTGGCCTTCGGAACCAGGCGAGGTCGAAGGCTCTTTCGTGAAGCGATCAGGCAGATAGTCGCTGCCCTCGGCGATCCCGGCGAGGTTATTAAAGCGGCGCTCGAGGTTATAGATGCGCTCGCCGGCGACCAGCACATCCTCGACCGTGAACGGAATCCCGGCATAAGCCGAATATTGGGCGGCATACTCCTCGGCACCCTCAGCAAACGCACTGAACTTGCAGAGATCGAGGCTATCCGAGAAGGCGTGCAGATCCTGGAAGAGCTTGGTGAGTTCACCCTTGCCCTTCCATGCCAGCGGGTCGGTCTTGAGCGGAATAACGCCAAGCTCACTGGCGGGGGTATAGGCGCGCAGGTGACAGGCACCGCGGTTGCTCGTCGCGTAGGCAATGCCCATGCCCTTGAGCCCACGGGGGTCATAGGCCGGAATGGCCTGGCCCTTGACGGTCATGCTCAACTCGGGATGGTTGTAGTGGGCGGCCACGCGGGCGGTACCCTCAGCAAGCACATCGCCAACCTCCTGGCGGAGCGCAATCTTCGTCGTCATCTCGACCATCGCCATCGCGTCGCCCCAGAGCAGCGGGCCGCCGTCATTGGCATAGCCGCGCTCGCAGCACTCCATATAACACGAGAAGACATTGCCGAGCTCAATCGGATCCATCCCATGGTCATTACAGAGATCGATCAACTTGGCGACCGTATTGATATCATCGAGGCCACAGTTGGCCCCGACGGCCCAGGCCGGCTCATACTCGACACTCTCCATGCGCAGGCCCTTCCACGGACCTTCCTTGATCTCGACCTCTTTCTTGCACGCAACCGGGCAGGCGTGGCAAGTTGGGTTATCAACGAGAATATTGTCATTGACATACTCACCGCTGATCAATTCGGCACGGTTGCCAAAGGAGGTTTTCTGGCTATTAAAAGCAGGCAAGGCCCCTATTGTATTGGTGATATTCATCAACACATTGGTACCATAGACCGAAAGACCACCCTTGCGGGGGCTCGTAATATTCTTCTCGTCCATAATCGTCGCGAGCGCACGCTTATGGGCGACCTTCCAGGCCTCACGATCATCGGCCTTGGGGATCGCCCGAGCAGCCTTGATCACAATCGCCTTGAGGTGTTTACTGCCACCGACCGCCCCGGTACCACCGCGGCCAGCCGCACGGTCATTCTCATTGACCCAGCCGGCATAGCGGATAAGATTCTCGCCTGACTGGCCGATCGCCATCACGCTCAGATCCTTCTCGCCGTACCGCTCTTTGAGCATCGGGATCACCGTGTGAATACCCTTACCCCAGAGATCGCTGGCATCGCGGATCGAAACCTCACCGTTCTCCACATAGAGATAGACCGGCGTATCAGCCTTGCCCGTGATCACAAAGCCATCAAAGCCTGCCCAGCGCATCCGTGCCGCCGACCAGCCACCGATATGGCTATCGGTCACGGTGCCGGTGAGGGGCGACTTGGTCACCACAGCCTGACGCCCGCTCATATTCGCATCGGTACCGGTGAGCGGCCCATTCATAAAGCAGAGCATATTCTCGGGACTAAACGGCTCCACCTCGGGGCCATTCTCAAACAGATAGCGGACAGCGAGGCCACGAGCACCGATATAGAGACGGGCCCAATCATGAGGAATGGGGCGATATTCGACGGTACGATGCGTGAGGTCAACGTGGGCGATCCGATTGGCAAACCCTCCAAGCATACAATTCCTCCTTGAATCTTGTAACCACGTGACAGCAACCGCGCTATCGGTTACATCATGCCAAACGCGATCTCATCTACAGCAAACGATGCATAACCTGAAAGACCCGGCGTTGTCCCAGGAAACCAAGTCAACAAGGCTGGTCGCCTTTCCCAACACCACAGGCATCTTCAAGATGCGGCAGTGCCAGACGATAATACTTCGCGTGTAGTGCTAATTATGCCTTATGCAAGCCAGGGTTGTCAATACAATTACGTGAGTGGTTCTTTACCAATTTTAAAGGCACAGGTTTCCGCGCCCTGGCCCATACACGTACACTGTTCAACCTGAAAGCGCTTGCCACCACTCGCCCAGGCCGCCGACTCTTCGAGAATGCCACGGGCAAGATAAAAATTCGGTGCAGGATCACGGGCAATGCAGTTCGAGCACTGGGTAATGTGGTAGATAAACTCGGTCTTTTCCTCTTTGATATGCGGTTTGAGATCGGTAAACCGATCAAAAACCTGGGTCACCGCATTCAAAATGATCTTCAGCTTCATTGAAGGAGGCATCAATTTCATCGCGAGATCAGAGACACTGAGCAGCGGGCCAAACTCTCGGAGGCCAAGATTGAAGGCAACCCGACCAGCGCGCAACTCGAGGCCACGGGCACCCCGCGGGCCGTACATCGTATGAAGTGCTTGCGATGTCGCGGCCTGTGCCTCAAAAGGATACGCCCGTTTGAAATCACTCGGCGGGTAGGCATCGAGATACTGAGGTTGATTGCCTAAACGAAGGACGGCCTTCACCCCATTGGCTCCCATCACCTCTTCAAGCGAGAGATAGTAGAGATAGCCAATCTTATTCATGAAGGTGAGGCCGCGAAATTGGTCGATGTTGCTCATGGCCGTACCTGATCCTCCTGTCATAAGCACCAACCCTCCCCTACGCCAGGGCTATGCCTATAACACATACTGTTCATTCGATCCGATGGTTGCCGTTCCGTCGGTGATGGGCATACATTTCACTGCTTAGGATACTACACCGATTCGCATCTTTTTGCCACATGGCAAACCACAACGTGTGGGGCTTGAATGGTTGCACGAACCGTGTATCATACTACTATAACAACAAGCGCGTGCCAGCGCTGAGGCAATGTCGCCTAGCGTCTGGCTATAGTATAACGCAGAGTGCCAGATTCAGTGAAGAATCTGTCAAGAGAGGTTGAGCATGCGACTGGAGGAGCGCGAACAGCAGCGACTGGCCGCGATTGAAGAGTTTCGGCGGGCACGCCGCCGTGCCCTGATTGATGATTTGCTGGCCTGGATGACGGGTGAACCAGACGATCTGCTCGACTTCGAAGAGGTGCATCGCCGCATTGGGGAACAGGGTTGGGCGGTACGCGGCCTGCGTGACATTCCCATCGAGGCGATTGTCGGTAGTGTGGGAAGGTACCACGATTTTACGCGCCATTTTTTGCCGCGCCAGCATTCCCACGAAACCCGCTGGGCCAATGTCCGAGCAGCCATGGGCGAAGGCAAACTCTTGCCCCCCATTGATGTCTATGAGCTTGGCGGCGTCTATTTTGTCAAAGACGGCAATCACCGGGTCTCGGTGGCCCGTGAGCTTGGCATTGACCATCTGCTCGCCCACGTCACCGAGGTGCCCTCACGGGTGACGCTCACCCCCGATGTGACGCCCGATGATCTGATTATCGCGAGTGAATATACCAAGTTGATGGAGGCAACCCGTCTGGATATGTTCTATCCAGAACTTGATCTGCGGGTTAGTGCGCCAGGGGCCTACCAACTGATTGCCGAGCAGATGGAACAGGAACGTCATCGCATTGCCTTGCGGACAACAACGGCCCCGGCGCTCGAAGAGGCTGCCGTTTCGTGGTACGAGCGGATCTATCTGCCGGCAATTGATCTCATTGAGAGTCGCGGTCTGTTGCGTGACTTTCCAGGACGGAGCGAAACGGACTTGTATGTCTGGATTGCCCGTCACCAGAAGGCGCTCGAGGCAAGTGTGGGCTGGTCGGTAGGCCTGAACGCCGCCGCCGCCGATCTGACCCGTCAACGTGGGCAACGCCCCAAGCATATCTTTGCCCGTGCGCGTGAGCGCCTCGTCAAGACCTTTGTGCCTGAAAAGATGCGTGACGGGCCACCACCGGGCGTCTGGCGGCGACAACGCCTGGCCGACGAACGCACCAAGCAACTCTTTCATACCATCCTGGTACCAATCAATGGCGAGGCCGAGAGTTGGCGCGCCCTCGAACAGGCCATCGTCGTGGCCCATCGTGACGGCGGCTCATTGTATGGCCTGCACGTGATCCCGCCGGATCACGAAGAGCCCGATGAGCGCGTCATCGCAACAATACGCGACCGGTTTGAACAACGCTGCGCCGAAGAGGGACTCGTGGGCAAACTCATGGTCGATCACGGGGTCATCGCCCGACAGATCTGTGCCCGTGCGCGCTGGGCGGATCTGGTGGTGATGAGTCTCGCCCATCCTACCCCTGACGAGCCCTTTGGCCGCCTGCGCTCGGGATTACGCGATCTTATTCAGCGCTCGCCGCAGCCAGTGCTGACGGTGCCCGACGACATTTCGCCACTCAAGCGCGGGTTAGTGGCCTATGATGGCAGCCCGCGTGCCGATGAAGCCCTGATGCTGGCCGCTTATCTTGCGCTGCGCGACCAACTCTCGTTGGTCGTCGTCACGGCCCGCGAGCCCAACGATGACCTGCGGCTGACGATTGGCCGAGCGCAAGCCTACCTCGAAGAGCGGGGCATTCAAGCGGGCTATGTCATCGACAGCCACCC
This sequence comes from Candidatus Chloroploca sp. Khr17, assembly GCF_004138165.1. Lineage (GTDB taxonomy): Bacteria > Chloroflexota > Chloroflexia > Chloroflexales > Chloroflexaceae > Chloroploca. The sequence goes on along the minus strand of NZ_RYFF01000028.1, from coordinate 27,594 downwards.
CGCTGCCGAAGCCATTCTTCGTGCCGCCAGCGAACATGGCTCGAACCTGATCTTCATTGGTGGCTACAGTGTTCGCCCTGAAGTCGAGATTGTCATCGGCAGTACGGTGGATCACGTCTTGCGCCAGAGCCAACTTCCGGTCTTGATCTGTCGATAATGCGTTTTTGGTTCGTTTCGTTTTGACGGCTGTGCCGCCAAAACGAAACGAACGCGAGCGACCGATGGCCGCAACCGTCTAACTCGGCACCACCTGCGTCGCGACCGCGACAAAATGGCAGACACTGCCAACCAGCACAAAGATGTGCCAGATCGTATGGGTGTAGGGCAGGCGTTCGTTACAGAAGAAATAGGTTCCAACGGTATAGGCGATGCCACCAAAGAGCAACAAGAAGAGCACCGAGAGCGGCAACGCATTGATCATTGGTCCGGCCGCAACAACGATCAGCCACCCCATCGCAATGTAGAGCAAGGTTGAGGTCAGGCGAAAGCGGGTTTTGAAGATCAGCTTGAAGATAATCCCCGCCACCGCCAATGTCCAGATGACAGCGAGCAGCACCGGCCCGATGCTATCCCGCAGCGTCACCAGCAGAAAGGGCGTATACGTTCCCGCAATCAAGACATAGATCGCACAGTGATCCAGAATTTCGAACCGGCGCTTGATCCGGCTATCCTGCTCCCAATGAAACAACGTCGAAGCAGCGTAGAGCAACACCAGGGCGAGGCTGTAGACAACCGCACCCGTCACTTGCCAGACGTCCGCCGAGCGGGCCGCTAAAGCGACGATGATAATGCCCCCAATGGCACCCGCAATCGCCCCAAGACCATGGGTCAGCGTATTTGCGACCTCTTCCGGCTGATGTTTCAAATCGAGCATGAGCATAGTGGAGCCACCTCCTTGTGGTATACGCCTGATCCTGCGCCAACACGGTCACGTCCGACATCCAAGCAAACGAATGAGGCCACCTCCTTGGGCTAAACGCGTACAACGGCGCTCGCTGAGCGAGATTGTTGGTGCATAGAGTATAATTCTTGCACGACAGGCAAACCTTTTGGCTTGCCACTGCATCTAAGCATAGAGTGCTGGCCCAAACGGCCCCAGCTTCGCTGGCCGTTTGGGCCAGCATCAGAGCATTTCTTGTTCGTACGGTAGCCAGGCACAATGAAGAGAACTATAACGAGACGAGCCCGCATTTGTCAAGGAAAAAAAGGAGTTTGGTATGAGTGAACGGGTGATTGTGGTAGGCGGCGTGGCAGCCGGAATGAGTGCAGCCTCAAAAGCGCGCCGGATGAATTCAGAGCTTGAACTTGTGGTGTATGAACGCTCAGGCTATGTGAGTTATGGGGCCTGCGGCTTTCCCTATGCGATCAAGGGCGAAATTCCTCAGGTGCGTGATGTTGTGGTGCGTACCCCCGAGCAGTTTGCCAAACAGGGCATCAAAGTTCACGTCGGTCACGAGGTGCTCGCGGTTGATCCAGCTACCAAGAGCGTGCTGGTACGCCGCCCCGATGGCAGCGAATTCCGCGATCAGTGGGATCACCTCGTCATGACGACCGGGGGGGCTTCAATTCGCCCACCGCTGCCCGGGCTTGATCTGCCCGGTGTCTTTACCCTGCGTACCGTCGAGGACGCCCTGGCGATCCGGGAATGGATCGAGACAAAGAAGCCGCAGCGTGGCGTGATTGTCGGTGGGGGCTATATTGGTCTCGAAATGGCCGAGGCCCTCGCCGCCTATGGGATCGGGCTCGCCTTGATCGAACGGTTGCCCCAGGTACTGCCCAATCTGGATCACGAGATCGCCGCCCATGTGCAGGCTGAACTCGAACGGCAGCATGTCTCGGTCTGGTTAGAACACGCAGTGGAAGGCTTTGCCGGCGATGTCAACGGCGTCCGCGAGGTGATCGCCGGTGGGCAACATATTCCTGCCGATATTGTCATTTTGTCGGTCGGGATCAGGCCAGGTGTTGCTCTCGCCCGCGAGGCTGGCATTGCGCTCGGGCCGACCGGGGCGATTGCGGTGGATGCGCACCAGCGCACCAATGTACCAGGCATCTGGGCCGCCGGCGATGTCGCCGAGGCGTTGCATCGCGTCACGGGACGCCCAGCATGGATCCCCCTCGGGACAACGGCGAACAAGCAGGGCCGCGTCGCTGGCGAAAATGTTGGCGGGGGCAATGCGACCTTCAAGGGCATCGTTGGTACCGCCGTGGTCAAGGCCTTTGACTATGAAGCCGCTAGCAGTGGGCTCTCGGAGGCCCGTGCCCGCGCCGAGGGCTACATCGTTGAGGCGGTCAGCGCGACGGCGAGTTCACGCGCCCACTATATGCCTGGCCACCAGCCAATCCATGTCAAATTGGTCTATGAAGCCGAAACCCGTCGGCTGCTCGGTGGACAGATGGTCGGCAGCGAGGGGGTCGCCAAGCGCATTGATGTCATCGCCGCCGCCCTCCACGGTGGCTGGACAGTTGACGAGCTCGGTGAACTTGACCTGAGTTATGCCCCACCCTTTGCGCCGGTCTGGGACCCCGTCTTGGTGGCAGCCAATCTCGCTCGCCGGTAAAAAGCGTTTCTTCGGTAAAAAACGCCAGCATAGCTGGCGTTTTTTTACCGAAGAAACGCTTCGTTTACGCACGTTCCAACAGATCGGCAAGTGATTCGTTATGGAGATCACGAATACGGTCACGCATCACCTGCGCAATCTGCAGGGTAAAGGCAAAGCCAAAGACGGGATCACGATCAAAGAGGGTGCGCAGGGTGACACAGTCAATTTCGACCAGGCGCCCATCGGTCACAGCCTGACCATTCGAGGTCGCTTCATAGGGCGGTACGACTGCCGACCAGGCGCAAAGCTCACCCGCACTGATGGTGGCAAGCACAACCTCGCGTTGCTGTGCGCTCAACTCAGGGCCAACGGCGCGATTGCCCTGTACCGGAAGCTTGAGCGTGAGCGCAATCTGGCCTTGCAACACCAGATAGAGGTGGGTCAAGATCTGACCCTCGCGAAAAAAGCGCTCCCCTTGCGCAAACGTGCGTTCTTCAGACAAATTAGCCAGAGCCGTTAGGTGCTCAAGCGACAGACGCGCAAAAAAGGGGTACCGGCGCAGCAACTCAGGCGAAACCATAATGGGCCTCCTCGGTTGACCTTCTGATCAGCTTTGACGGTAACAGTTCACTCATGACAGCATGTGCTGTCTGCGGTATAGCGCAGGCAACAGCAGGAGTGATCTGCTCACTGAAATCAATAACGTTTGCAACCTCAATTGCATAGATAATAATCTCATCGGGTAGCGCAAAGCCCATTTGCCGCCCCAGGGCCAGCGCGGTCTCAAAACGCGTATCGTGTGACGAAGCACTATGCACCGTTGCACGGTTGGCCTCAAGATCAGCTAAGGTGAGACGATGAATGCGACCCGGTGAAGGTTCCCGACAACAGAAGGCATCAATCAAGACAACCCGCTCGTAGCCGATCATCGCTTCCATCAGCGCCAGGCCACCCACACTGGCGGTGGCGACCTCGGCCAGTGGCAGGGCATCGGCACGTTGCGCAAGCGCTGCCTGTACCGCTTCGGCAGCACGGATGCCCACGGCGTCATCAGTCAGAATGGGATTGCCCAGGCCAAGCACCAGCGTTGCCATGCTAGGTCTCTCCAAGATACTGACTCAGGCGTTGCACTTCGCCCCCCTGAGCATCGCGGATGACGACTTCGAGGGGCATCTGACCAGGTAAGGCGTGCGTGGCGCACCCGAAACATGGGTCGTACGAACGAAACGCCATCTCAATGCGATTCAAGAGACCCTCGGTGACGACCGTGCCCTTTTGGATCAGACTCTGGGCGGCTTTTTTGATCGACATCGCCATTGGGGCATAGTTATTGGTTGTGCCGACAATCAGGTTGACCCTGGTGAGCATGCCGTTTTCGTCAGTCCAGTAGTGATGGGTCAGCGTGCCGCGCGGCGCTTCTACCGAGCCAACGCCTTCGGTCGGCGTGGCGGTGATCGGCGTGCGCACATTCGGGTCGGTAATCTCGGGATCGAGCGATAGTTCCAGCATCCGTTCAGCCGCAAAAAGCAACTCGACCAGCCGCGCCCAGTGGGTCGCCAGGCGATGGTGAACAGGTTGGTAACGCCCGTTAACCTTTTTACTGCCCAGCGTGGTATAAAACTCCTCAAAGGCCGCATGCGCACGCGGTGTTGCCATGCCATCGGCGGCATTAAGCCGCGAAAGCGGCGTGGCACAATAGACGCCACTCGCTTTGCCATCCACAAAGCCCTGCCAGCCGATCTGTTTGAGGTACGGAAATTTGAGATACGTCCAGGGTTCAGAATGCTCGGCTAGGTGATGGGCATACGTCTTCGGATGGTATTTGACCAACTCAACGCCTTCGGGGTCAACGACGCGGATCATGCCATCATAGAAATTGACGCAATTATCGGCATCAACCGTGCCCATCGAGTAGGTCTGGTTGGTAAAGGCGTCCGAAAAGATCATGTCAGTATATTGGCTATTGCTGAGCACCACATCGGCAAAGAGCTTGAGGCTAAAGAGGGCAAAATCGACATTTTTGCGCGCCGTGGCCTCGATCACCTCACGCTCTTCGGGCGAGACCGCCTTGCTCCAGCCGCCCGGCAGCCCGGCCACCGGATGGACACCACGCCCGCCAAGCATTTTGATCACATGGTGATTGCGTACCCGCGCATCAATCACCTGTTTGCCGACTTCGACGCCAACTTTGCGGATCACCCCGAGGATATTGCGCTCGGCTGGCGGCGCATCAGGGCCAAGCACAAAATCAGGCCCACCGAGCGCATAGAAATGGGTCGTATGATCAGCCACAAAAAAGGCCGAATAGAACATCTCGCGCAGCTTTTTGGTGACGCGGGGCGGATCGGCGTGGAAGAGCGCATCAAGCGCCTTAGTCGAGGCGATATGGTGCGCCTCGGGGCACACGCCGCAGATGCGATCCGTGATGCGCGGCATCTCTTCGGCGGGACGCCCGACACAAAACTGCTCGAAGCCGCGCAACTCGGGGATAATGAAATAGGCGTTGGCGAGATCGCCTTCGTCGTTGAGAAAAAGGTCAATGCGACCATGCCCTTCGAGCCTAGTGACGGGATCAATGCTGATCTTCTTCATCGTGCTTCCTCCGCACTCTGCTGCGCTGGGTCAGTGACCCGCGAACGCTGAAGCAACGAACGGGCCAAGCTAAAGCGATAGAACGTGCCCGCCGGATCGACCAGCGTCGCCATCACGTTGTCAATCGCCGCCTCGAGCGCAGCCTCTTCGTCACCCGGTTTGCCCACGGCCACCACCGAGGCAACCGCCGACAGCATGCGTGCGCCTTGATCCTGCCCTTCCAACGGGCCATAACAACCCTCGCAGCGCATCCCCACCTGCGGGCAGAGGGCACCGCATCCACCTCGCGTCGCCGGTCCCATACAGAGCAGGCCCTGCTCGAGCAAGCAGATCGTCGGGTCGGGAATAAGCTCATACGGACGGTAAAAACGCGTAATCTGCTTAACATCCTTCGTCAGCGGGCACTCTTCGCAGACCGCCGTCTTGCTCGCCCCGATCACGGTTCTGCCAGGGGCGGGCAACGGCGCACCACTGATAATCGCCTTGATGACAGCGGCAATCTGATGCGCCTCGGGCGGGCAGCCCGGGATCACATAGTCGACCGGCACCACCTGGTCAAGCGTGCGCACCGTCTCGTAAAAGCGGGGGATACGGATCTCACCTTCAGGCACCAGCGTCACCATCTGGGGCAATTGCGTCCGCGAGCCATCCGTCGTCAAACAGTCGGCATAGGCCGCATTGAAGATCGCCGACGAACTGGTCAAATTAGCGAGACCCGGGATGCAGCCTTCTGAGGCGCAAGAACCAAAGGCCACCAGGATTTTGGACTTCCGGCGGAGCAAGCGGGCGAGTTCTTCATTTTCACTATTGCGAATGGCCCCATTGAAGAGGCAGAGATCAATCGCGCCATCGGCATACTGCTCGACATCGTGGTATTTGAAATCGGCGATACACGGCCAGAAGAGCACCTCGAAGGCCTCATCAACGGCGAGAATATCATTGCCAATATTGAGCAACGAAATCTCGCACCCCCCGCATGACGCCGCCCAGTACATCGCAAAGGTCGCTTTGCTCATGGTATCTTCCTACCCACCAACCTCAAGCTTGATCAGCGGAATATCGGCCTTCGCACGCAACACCGTCTGTTGCCAGTGCAAGGGGCCAAGCGCACGTAACTCTTCGGTCATACGGTCAACCGCAGCGGCCAAGTGATGGCCTTCCGAGGCGGCGGCCCAGACAAGCTGGACACGCTGCGGTTCGATGCCAAACTGCGTGAGCATCCGTTTGAGCAACAGAAAGCGTCGCAGCGCCTTGATATTGCCTTCAACATAGTGGCATTCGCCGGGATGACAGCCGGCAATCAACACCCCATCGGCCCCCGAACGCAATGCCTTGAGCACAAACTCGGGTTCAACGCGGGCCGTACACATCACCCGGATCGGACGCATCGTCGGCGCATAGTGCGTGCGCGCCGTTCCCGCCAGGTCAGCAGCCCGGTACGAGCACCAGTTGCAGAGAAAGCCGATGATCACCGGGTTAAACGTTGTTGGCTCTGCCATAGTGATGGTCTCCTTCGTGCGTTTGTCGCGTGCATAGTCGTTGTCCCAGCGGCGCTCAGGCGAGCACCAGCACACCGGGTTGCATATCCCAGAGCAACCCATCGATCTGCGAGAGCACCTGCTCACGCGTGAAGTGCGCACCGGTGATGGCCGCGCTTGGGCAAGCTGCCACACACGCGCCACACCCCTGACAAAGGGCCGTGATCACCTCGGAGATCTTGATCGCTTCGTGGAAGACGATCGCGTGATAGGGGCAGACATTATTGCAAATACGGCACCCCGAACAAGCCGCCGCCTCAATGCTTGCGCGCACCGGCTCGAGTTTGATCGTGCGCCGACCAATCAGCCCGGCCACCCGCGCCGCCGCAGCGGAACCCTGGGCGACCGACTCGGGGATGGCCTTGGGTCCCTGGCAGGCCCCGGCGATCAGAATGCCCTCGGTCATGGTGACGACCGGATCGAGTTTGGCGTGGCGCTCGGTAAACCAGCCCTCGAAATCGCAGCCAAGCCCGAAGGTAGAGGCAACATTGCGCGAATCGTGGCGGGCTTCCATTCCCACCATCAAGACCACCATATCAACCGGAATGCGGCGTTGTTTACCGATCAGCGTATCCTCGGCCTGGATAATCAACTTGCCCTCTTCGCCGGGACCACGCGCCGCATCGGTCACCTCGGCCACCCGCCCACGAATAAAGTGCGTACCCTCTTCCAACACCCGATGATAGAACTCTTCGTAGTGCTTGCCGGCAGCGCGGATGTCAATATAAAAGTTATAGACCTCGGCGTCGGGCACCCGTTCATGCACCAGATGGGCAAACTTGAGCGCAGCCATGCAACACGCGCGCGAGCAATACTCGTTATAGTTCTTGTCACGCGAGCCGACGCAATGAATAATGCCCACCGACTGCGGGGCTGACACGCCATCGCGCAGCACGACCTGACCGCTGGTGGGCCCGGCGGCATTGACCATGCGCTCAAACTCCATACTCGTAAAGACATTCGCGAGGCGACCGTAGCCATACTGCGGCACGCGACGGGCATCAAACTGCTCATAGCCTGTGGCGAGAATAATATTGCCGACCTCAAGCTGCTCGAAGGTCTCCTTCTGGGTAAAATCAATCGCATTGGTTGGGCAAACAACCTGACAGGCCCGGCATTTGCCACGCTGAAAATAGATGCAATGCGTGGTATCAATCACCGGATATTTTGGAACCGCCTGGGGGAAATTGCGATCAATCGCCTTGTGATAGCCCAGGCCAACCTCGAAATGCTGATCAAGCACCCGCGAAGGGCACTTCTCGATACAAGTACCGCACCCGGTACAGAGATCCTCGATGATATAACGCGGCTTGTGGCGCACCTGCACGCTGAAATTGCCGACAAAGCCATCCACCGCCACCACCTCACTCCAGGTCATGAGGGTAATATTGGGATGGTTGGCCGCATCAACCATTTTAGGGGTAAGGATGCAGGCCGCGCAGTCGAGGGTTGGAAAGGTTTTATCGAGTTTCGCCATCTGACCACCAATCGACGAATCGCGGTCAACCAGATAGACGTGGTACCCCGAATCGGCCAGTTCAAGCGCCGCCGTTAGGCCAGCAATGCCCCCACCAACCACAAGCGTATTGGGATTAATATCCACAAAGAGCGGCTCGAGCGGCTCTTGCAGCACCGCACGCTCGATCGCCCCCTTGACCTGCGCTTTCGCCTTGCTCGTCGCCGCTTCGCGGTCATCAGTCGCCCACGAGGTCAACTCGCGGATATTTGCCATCTCAAAAAGATAGGGATTGAGCCCGGCGCGCTGACAGGCACCACGAAAGGTACGCTCGTGCATATGGGGCGAACATGCGGCCACGACAACTCGGCTGAGACCCTTCGCCTGAATATCCTGTTCGATCAACTCTTGACCGAGGCTCGAACACATAAACTTATAATCGCGGGCAACAACCACATGCTCCTGCTGCTCAGCCCAGACAGCCACATCCTCAACCGCGATCGTCCTGGCAATATTGCTGCCACAATGGCAGACATAGACGCCAACGCGTTCCTCATCAGGCGAAGCGTGCGGTGGAGATATGGGAGGGATCTGATCCTGATCATTGCTCATCGCTCTTCCTCCTCAGGCATATAAGGCATGGGCAAGCTCTGATCATTGCGTCGTTTCGCCCGCTTGCCAACCGCGCGTTCCTGCTCTACTTCGCCCGACGTACCAATTTTGGCGAGAGCAGGCCGGGAAGCGACAAACTCCTTGCCAATGCCCAACCGCTCGGGGGCAAGGCCAAAGGCGAGGCCCATCAACTGCGTAAAAAAGAGGACGGGCAGATTGAAATTGGTACCAAAGCGCCGATTGACCGCACTCTGAAAGACATCAAGATTGAGTTGACACATTGGGCAGAGGGTCACAATAACATCGGCCTGATACTCAGCGGCATTCTTGAGCAACCGACGCAGCAACTCAAGCGCAACATCCTCGCTAATCTGGGTCATATGGCCGCCACAGCAGTGCGCCTTGAGGGGAAAATCAACCACTTTCGCCCCGAGCACGCGCATCAGCTTATCGAGGGTCGTCGGATACTCGGGGTCATCAAACTGCCCCTGGAAGCCCGGCCGCACCACAAGGCAGCCATAGTAGGGCGCGACGCGCAGGCCAGTCAGCGCCCGCTGCACACGGGCGGCAATCGCGTCATAGCCAGCATCATTCACGACCACATCCAGCAAATGGCGTACGCGCAAACTGCCGGGATCATAGTGCAACCCACCCGCATCAAGGGCCGTATTGACTTTTGCGGCAAGCTCAGGCGAACTGGCGAGATACCGATCAACCTTGCTCAAATTGAGGTAACAGGCGCTACAGGGCGCCACAAGCTGGGGGGTTTCGGCAGCCTCCACCGGAATAACCGGCAGCGCAGCTTTCGGTGCAAACTGATCGGCGGCAAGGGCCAGATTACGCCCGGTCAGCGCATACGCCTGCATCTGATGCACCGAAAAGAACTCGGTCGCACCACAACAATTCCAATCATCAACTTCGGTAAACTGGAGGCCCAAGACGCCTGCCACCGCCATCGTCGAGTCGTGATACGCACCGGCATTGCGCTCCAGCGAGCAGCCCGGATAATAGCCATACTGCATAGCAGGGACTCCTTCTCCACCCTTGCTTGATCCGGAGTCGCCAGTCAAGAAGGACGAAAGATATATCGTATAATCAAGGCCGCAAAAGCGTGCAACGACGACACACGAGCATTGCGCTCATCGTGATGAAACATGACATCGGGCGAACCGGAGTGCCGACTTCAGTCGGCGAACCCGGAAGCCGACTGAAGTCGGCACTCCCTGATGCAATGCCTAAAAACCATTAAGGACTGCGCTCCAGTTCATCGGCCCGGGCAAGAATCGCCTGAAGCTGATCGATCTGACGGATCTTACGCGGCGTGAGATCGAAGCGCTTGCGGCGAAGCATACCGGCCCCGATCGGGGCAATCTTGACCGTATCGAGGGGGCGATGGCGCAAGAAATAGCGCGTGATCAAACCCAACTCAAAGCTACGGCCATACCGCTCGACATGCTCCATAAAGGTTTCCGAAAACGCCGGGGCCTGGGCCGCGCTCGACTGCCGCGAGAAGCCCTCTTTGATCGCGAGGCGCTTGAGGGTATACATCACATCGGTGATATGCACCTCTTGCGGGCAACGCTCTGTGCAGTAATAACACGAAACACAATACCAGGGCGTATTGCTACGCAGAACGGTTTCGCGCATCCCGGCGGCAATCATCGCAAAAAGGGTACGGGGCGTGTGTTCCATGTCGTTGCCCGAGGGGCACGAGCCACCACAGGTACCGCATTGCAGGCAAGCCTCAAGATGCGGATCAACCGCCGTAGCACCAACGACCTCGTGAAAAAAAACCGAGCCACGCGCAGGCTTCTTTGAAGCACTCATAGATCGCTCCTCCTTGCGAACCGCACCTGGATAGTCCAGATCTCAGGCTCGTCATAGCACCATGCTTGGGAGGACGGCTGCGGCAGTGCAGCGGTATAACGCTAGGCTTCTCTGGCCAGGAGAAGCGTGCATAAGGGTTTGGGTTGGCGATCAAACTGATCAGTAAGGGATTGGTTGCGGGGACTATAACATACTTCTGGAGATCAGTTATGGGTAAGTACCATAACTGTAAACAACTATTTCATAACCTTGCAAGAATAATTGCCGAGGGCTAACTATTGACAATGACACGATCATCAGTACGAACAATGCCCTCAGCGCGCACGCGGGCATAGAAGCGGCTCCAGCCGGGATGCAATTTCTCGGCCATGCGTTTGAACTCACCGTTGCGAAACGAGTCACTGATGGTGCTACAAGGTACCGCAAAGCCAGTCAACTCGAGCTCGACCCATTCACCGATGAGCAGATGATCACCGATCTTCAAGCGCGCCCAATCGATCCCGGCGAGGGTCAAATTTTCGCCCGTGGTACCAGGGCCAATCGGGTGGCCCTCGGCACGCAATGCTTCGATGCGTTCGAGGGCATAGAGACTGACCGCGCGTTCAACCCCGCCGTGATAGCGATGGTCGCGCTGTTTATCGCCAAGCACGCCATTGAGCATAATTTCGGCACTTGGCACGGCATATTTCGGCACCCCACCCCGTGGGTTCACATTAATTTGCACCACACGACCATACAACGACGTACTCACAGTGAGCCTCTTGACTTTTCAGGGCCAATCGTTATGGCAAAGTACTCGCAGGGCGCTGCGCAAACCCTAACTCTTCCACCGCAGCGCGGAGTTGGGGATCGTCATCCGGTGGATAACGCCACCATTCCACGTCAACGAGGCGATCAGGGATCACGCCCCGTTCTTCGATCAGCGTCCCATCCGGTAAACGATAGGCGACCTGGGCCAACAGCAAGCGCGAACCATCGTCAAAGTTGTAACCGTACAGATTTTCCGTATTGCCAGCACTCGGTTCGCCGACGACGCGCGCCCGGCCAAGCACCTGCATCCCGGCGGCAAACATCTCGGTGGCGCTCGCCGAGCCGGGGCCGATCAAGATGGCAACAGGCACATCTTCAAGCCCCGGGATCGTCTTGCCCTCTGGAATGCGCTGCTCTTCACTCGTGGTGCGGCCAGCGGTGCTCCCAATGCTGCCCCCATCATGAAAAAGCGCCACGGTATTGCGCATCAGATGCACGTACCCACCGGCATTTTCACGCACATCAATGATCAAGCCAGCCAGCGGTTGCTCGGCCAGCAACTCCTCAATTGCCACACGCACCTTGGTATCAAGTTCATCAACATAAAAACTAGGAATCGTCACCACCCCAACCGGCAGATCGGGAAGGAAGCGGCTCTGCACCTGATTGAAAGCGTCCATCGCGACGGTTTCGCGGAACACGATGACCTCGCGTGGAGCCTGGTTGCTCGTGCGGATCGTCAGCGTCACCGGCGTTCCTGGTTCACCGCGCACCGTGCCAATTGGCCCATCGGGACCAAACGCCTCGGTATTGGTAAAGGGGATGCCATTGACCGCCACGATGAGATCGTTCAACTGAATGCCAGCCCGTTCAGCAGGGCCGTCGGGGGCGGTACCGGTGATCAACCCGCCCTCATCAAGCGTACGGATCTGCGCACCAATGCCACCATAACGCAGCTCACCGCGAAACTCGGCCTGCTGAGCCGCGACCTCTTGGGGTGACTCAAAGCGTGAATGGTCGTCATCGAGCAGATCGATCAACTCGCGCATCAGCGCATAGAAGACTTCAGGCTCTTCAGCCGCAGCGACCCGCGGCGTAAACGAGCGGCGCACCTCATCCCAATCGACCCCACGATAATCTTCATAGACATAGTTATCGCGCACCAGTTCCCAGGTTCGCTCAAAGATCTGCAGACGCGACGCAGCCCCCACCGGCGCAAGCGTCGGCGTCGGCGGCAAGGGTTCAAAGGTCGGCGAAGGCAACGGGGTTTCAGTTGGCCGCAGCGTTGCCGTCGGCTCGGGCGAAGGTTGCAGCGTCGCCGTCGGCGAAGGCGGCACCGGCGAAGGTGGCACCGGCGTCGGGCTAAGCCCCGCCCAGGGCATCGGCGTACATCCGGTCAGCAACCCAAGTATGATCAAGAGTAGCATAACGCTACGCAACAAATGATTCATAGCGCTCATCATGATAGGTAACGGTTGATTACGTGTCTCTCTTAGTATGATACCATTCTTGCTTGCTGCTGTGCTGGCACTTTGAGCCAGAAGCCAGAACCTGGGAGCGCATTGGTTGACGAAATGAATCCGCTCGACCCCACCAGGGCACCCGCAAGGGGTGCCCGTACACCGGGCCCTGCCCCCGGCCTTGTAGGGGCACCCCTTGCGGGTGCCCGCCCCGTGGTTGCCGGGTGCCGCCGTTTGCGACGCTGGTTGAGCTTAACCCTTCGCGTCTTCGCGTCTTCGCGTGAGCTTAGCAGAACAACGGCCTGGCTCAATCTGGTACAATATGCGGCAACAAGCCTTACTATGAGGAGCCAGGAGATGTTACCAGAATACCAGAATGAACCCTTTGGCGATTTTTCAAGCTCAGAGCGACGAGCGATGATGCAGCGTGCGTTGCGCACCGTGGCCGGGCAGTTTGGGACAACCTACCCCTTAATTATTGGTGGCGAACGCATTCTGACCGAAGATAAGATTGCTTCGCTCAATCCTTCTGAGCCAAAAACAGTTGTGGGCTATGCAAGCAAGGCAAGCGCTGAACATGCCGTCAAGGCAATTGAAGCCGCGACGGCGGCGTTTGCCACGTGGCGCAAGGTGCCCGTTGAGGCCCGCGCCAGGGTCTTGCTGCGGGCGAGTGCCTTGATGCGTCGCCACAAAGAGGAACTGGGCGCATGGCTCGTCTATGAGGTGAGCAAAAGCTGGGGCGAGGCCGATGCGGATGTCGCTGAGGCGATTGATTTCATCGAATACTACGCTCGCCAGGCGCTCAAACTGCAAGGCACCGCGCAGCCGCTCTATCCGTGGGCGGGCGAAAACAATACGCTGAAGTATATTCCCCTTGGGGTGGGGGTGGCGATTCCCCCGTGGAATTTCGCCCTGGCAATCACCACCGGTCTGGTGGTGGCCCCGATTGTGGCCGGCAATACGATGGTGCTCAAGCCAGCCAGCGCTACCCCGATCATCGCAGCCAAACTGGTCGAAATCCTTGAAGAAGCCGGCCTGCCCCCAGGAGTCATCAACTATGTGCCCGGGTCAGGCAGCGAGATCGGCGATCTGCTCGTTGATCATCCACAGACCCGCTTCGTCAATTTCACTGGTTCCAAAGAGGTGGGCCTGCGCATCCACGAACGCGCCAGTGTGCGTCAGCCCGGCCAGATCTGGATCAAACGGACGGTGCTGGAGATGGGGGGCAAGGATGGTATCATTGTTGATGAGACCGCCGATCTCGAAGCTGCTGCTGATGCGATTGTTGGTTCGGCCTTTGGCTTTCAGGGTCAGAAGTGCAGCGCCTGCTCGCGGGCCATCATTGTCGCCGATGTCTACGATACGATGGTCTCCCGCATTGTCGAGCGTACCAAAGCCGTCAAACTCGGCAATCCGACCCAGCCCGATACCTTTATGGGGGCCGTGATTGATCGGGCTGCTTTCGATAAAATCAGTAGCTATATTGCCATCGGGCAAGAAGAGGGTCGCCTGGTCGCGGGTGGCGAAGTCGTTGACCACGAATTGCTCAAGGATGGGGGCTATTTCATCAACCCCACCGTCTTTGCCGATATCGCCCCCGATGCCCGCCTCGCTCAAGAGGAGATCTTCGGGCCGGTGCTGGCGATCATCAAGGCGCGTGATTTTGAGCACGCGATGGAGATCGCGAATAATACCGAATATGGTCTGACGGGGGCGATCTTCTCGCGTGATATCGAGCGGATCGAACGCGCCTACGACGAATTTCACGTCGGCAATCTCTATATCAACCGCAAGTGTACCGGTGCGCTCGTGGGCGTCCAACCCTTCGGCGGTTTCAATATGTCGGGTACCGACAGCAAAGCCGGTGGCCCTGACTATGTCGCCCTCTTTACTCAGGCCAAGCTAATCAGCGAGAAGTTGTAATCCCATTTCAGATTGCAGATTTTGGATTGCAGATTGCCGCGCATAAGGTTTCTGGCTTCCCCGGGAGCGCGGGCGTCCTGCCCGCGTTCCCGGGGGGCAACGCATCAGGACATTTAGTTGACAGACTAGTTAGGGGTCTACCAATCTTGCCTGAGAAGCTGTCTGAAAAGAGTGTCAGCATCGCTCGCCACCACGTGGTAGACCCTTGGAGTGCCGGCTTTAGCTGGCTAAAGTCGGCACTCCGAAGCAAACCGTTGATTTTTCAGACAGCCTCTCAGCGTGAGGGCGTCCCGCGCTCGGACGCACTCCGAGGGCGGGACGCCCTCGTTCCCAGGGTTGCCGAGATTGGCCGCTGGATCGTTGCCTGGCGGCTCTGGTTGCTGGTGATGCTCGCCATGATCGGGTTGCTCGCGATTTACCAGCGTCCCTTCCACTACGCGTTTCAGGTGGGCATTGACCAGGGCATCGGCACTGACCGCCCCTTTCTCACGGGGTTTCTCGATGCCGAGGGCGTGCCTGGGGTACAGACGTGGCGGTGGACGCGACCGTCCGCCACGGTGACGGTGCCCGGTGTAGGTGAACAACCACTCGCCATTCGTTTTACCGTTATTTCACACCAGCAACAATGGCAACCAGAAACGGGCCAGCCTGTCTTGCAATTAATAGCTGGAACATCTGCGCCTGTTGAGATACCCTTACGCCTCAATGTAAGCACCTATGCGATCTATGTTCCTTCTTCGGCCCTCGAAGATGGAACCCTTCATCTACGTCTGAAGATCAACGCATGGCAAAACCCTCAGGACAGAAGAGGTGAAATTGGTCTTGCCCTCGGCAATGCGTTTAGGCTTACCAACAATGTGCAGCCTGGCATCGTCTGGCCGGGTCGTTCACTGATGGCCGGCTCTGCGTTGACGCTCGTGCTGATTTGGGCGGCGCTCGGGTTGATGGGCTTCTCGCAACGTACCGCCACCACATTATTGAGCAGTCTCGCCATCGTGCTGCTCGGCTTGACGGCGCTGGCCCCGCCGCGTATGGGGGCAATGCATCCCTGGATGGCGCAGGCAGCGGGGATCGCCTTGCTCAGCGCAGCGGCGGCGCAGATCGTGGTACCGCCGCTGCTGCGACGCTTTGCGGTGGCCCCGCGTGCGACGATCATGCGCTGGTTGCTGTTGGTGCTGGTGCTCACGGTTGTCGCCAAATATGCCGGGCGGTTGCATCCTGCCGCGATGCCCGGCGATATTCAGTTCCACACCAATCGCTTTATCGAGGCCCTCACGGGCAATTTGACGCTGGTGATGCGCCATCGCGGTCTCGTTGCACCCTATCCGGGTGGGTGGTACCTGCTGATTGCGCCCCTCTCCCTGACTGGCCTCCCATTCTACACCTTGCTTTGGGGCACGGCAGCCCTGGCCGAAGTTGCAACGATCCTGATCTTCTTTGTGCTGCTGACACGCCTGACTGGCAGTACCTACGGTGGCCTCATCGGTGCGGTGATTTATGGCATCAGCCCGATCCCGATGCAGAATATCTGGTGGTCATTTCAGGCCCAAATCGGTGCCCAGATGCTCAGCATTCTCGTGATGGCCCTGCTGGTGCTGACCTGGCCTGGTTATGCGCAATGGGGGCAAGGCCCGCATAACAAAACCCGACTCCCCGGGCTTGGGTGGCTTCCTATCTTATTAACCCTTGTTTTTCTTGGTCATATTGGATCGTTTATCAATGTCAGTGCTGTAGTCGTTGCCGCTGTACCTCTGCTCTGGCTGCAAGCCCGTTCGGGGGAAGAACGGGCCGCAGCACGGCACTTGCTCTGGGCGTGGGTCATTGCCCTCAGCTTTGTGCTGATCTTTTTCTACAGCCGCTACAGCGATCTGATCCTCGGCCATGCCGCGAGCTTCACCGAGGGCGGCATGGCCAACGTGACTGACCGCGAGCCACTCGCACGCCAGGCCTGGCTTGGTTCATTGTGGCAAGACGGGATGCTCACGCTCAACGGCTTTTTCCTAGTGCCGCTTGGTCTTGCCGGAGCGCTCATCCTCACGCTCAACCCCTACCGGCGGCGAGGCAGTTTGCTCATCCTGATCTGGCTGACCTTTGGCCTCGGTCTCTCACAGGCTGTACTGCCGCTCATCACGCTCTCAACGATTACGACCCGCTGGGTCACCTTTGTCGGCTGGGCGCTGACCGTTGGCGCAACCATTGCGGTCATCCAGTACCGTCGGCGGGGCTGGGCAGGGCAATTGATGACGGGCACGGCCCTCGCCTATCTTGCCTGGCGCACGCTCGAAGTGTGGATGTTGGCGATGGCGTTCAATCGCCCCCCGCTTGAACCGTTTTAGAAAAATCAGTGCGTGCTACAATATGCGCAGCAGCACGCTGTACTGTCGAAAAGAAGGATCATCTCTATGCGTGATACACACTATCGCATCAGGACTATGACGCGTGATGAGCTTGATCTTGCGATTGAGTGGGCCGCGCAAGAGGGATGGAATCCTGGTTGGTATGATGCCCACTGCTATTATGCCGCCGATCCCACGGGCTTTCTCGTGGGCTTGCTTGGGGATACGCCGGTTGCTACGCTCTCCGTCGTCAGATACGGTGCCTCGTTCGGCTTTCTCGGTTTCTATCTTGTCCACCCTCAACACCGTGGCAAGGGGTATGGCCTTCAGCTCTGGAAGGCCGGGTTGAACTACCTTGAAGGCCGAAACATCGGCTTGGATGGCGTGGTCGCGCAGCAGGAAAACTACCAGAAGTCAGGCTTCACGCTTGCCTACCGAAACCTACGCTTTGCAGGACGTGGGGGAGGGGCGGCGTCAGGAAGTGCAGCGATCGTCCCGTTGTCGTCGCTTCCTTTTGCCGTGGTCAGCGCCTACAGCAAGGCCTTTTTTCCGGCTGATCGTTCCGGTTTTCTGAAGGAGTGGATCAATCAACCGCACTCGTATGCCTACGGCATCTTGGATGACCATCGCCTTGCTGGGTATGGCGTGCTGCGCTCGTGTCGCACGGGGTATAAGATCGGCCCATTGTTTGCCAATAATTCAGCGCTTGCCGAGGTATTATTTCTTGAACTGAAAGCGAAGGTTGATCCAGCGGAGCCGATCTTTCTTGATGTTCCAGAAATCAATGCCAACGCCGTTGCGTTGGCGGCACGCGCCCACATGACCGTTGCCTTTGAGACGGCACGCATGTACAACCATCAAGTTCCTGACATCAATGCAGCGCAGACGTATGGCATCACCTCATTTGAGGTTGGGTGAGGCGATCGCTCGCCCTGCCGCATTGCGCGCAAACGCCCGCAAGCCAATGAAAGCCGCAGCAGCGATGAGCAGGGCGTGGCGGTTGAGGAATGCGCATGGGCTGCTTCACCCCTACGGGTACGTCCACGGGTGTGTAGACCAGAGCAGGATGGAGGGACGTAGGTGCCACGCGCAGATCTTTTCGATTCTATCTACCACTGATGATGCGCTGAGGTGGTAGAATAGGGAGCATGACACCTTCTCAGGCAACTGACGTTGAGGCAAACCTGCTCTTCATCGCCGTACCCGAGGATCTCCCTGTCGTACAGGGGGTGATCAGTCGCCTGCAGATCGATGGTTTCGCCATCACGCTGGTGACTCAACTGCCTGATCTCGGTGCTTCACCACGCCTCTGGCGTGAGACGCTGGCCCAGGCAAGAGCCGTGGTCTTGTGCCTCTCGCGACGCAGCATGCCCAATGACCAACCACCCTCACTTGTGACCAGTCTGACCGAGTTGCTCAACCTGACCCCCGCCCCTGACCGCTTCATTGTAACCCTTAAGTTAACCAGTTGTACGCTTCCGGCAAGTCTCAGGGCGACGCCTACGCTCGATCTCTTCAGCGCACGCAGCTACGAGCGCTTCCGTGAGATGCTCCACAACCACCTTGCAGCCACCACCACCCCACCCCCTGTCACGGCACCAGAAACGCCGGCTGTGCCCTCACATCCGGCCCTTGTCCCCGAAGGTAGCTTTGCACTCGATGAACTTGAGGAACATGGCTTGCTCCGACGGCTTGGGCGCGGTGTGCCACGTGCGGTCTTCCTGATCGATCAAGCACACGCCCTCGTCATTTCAGGTGGTGGCCCAGTTTTGCTCGCGCTCGGCGATGGAACCCCACGCTGGGCAATTGATCATCCGACCCATTGTGCAAGCCTCAGCCCAAACGGCCAGTTGCTGGCCCTCGCTGCCGGAACCAGAATTATGCTCTGGGAACTCGCAAACGGGCAGTTGCACAGCATCTGCAGTGGTCATACCGGGATGATCCAGAGTCTGGCTTTTGCCCCTGATGAACGGCTGATTGCTTCAGGGGGTCGCGATCGTCGGGTGCGGCTCTGGCGGCTCAGCGCAGGCCAACCGGTGGTGCTCGCAACCTTGCCCGAGCATAGCGATACCGTGACCGCCCTGGCGTTCAACGCCGATGGCACGTTGCTGGCAACCGGCAGCGCCGATCAGAGTGTCCGCATCTGGCGCACCTTTGACCGCGTGCTGATCCAAACGCTGACCGGGCACGGTGGCACGGTTGAAGCACTGGCCTTTAGCCCCGATAAGACCCTGCTTGCCGCAGGTTCGCGTGGCCGCCGCGTCCGCCTCTGGGAAACAGCAACCTGGAAGCTCCGCGTGACCCTCGAAGGCCACGAGGGGGCCGTTGAGACGCTCGCCTTCGCGCCAACCGGCGAGATGCTCGCCACCGGGGCGACCGATGGAACCTTGCGCCTCTGGCAGACGGCCACCGGGGCGTTGCTCAGGATCGTTGGTCAGCATCAAAACCCCCTGACCAGCACGACTTTTAGCCCCGATGGAAGCCTGATCGCGAGCCTCGGCGAAGATAATCGCTTGCATGTCTGGCAGACGGCAAGCAGCACGCATGTCACCAGCCTGCGCCCCTTGAGTGGCCGCGTCACCAGCCTGACGTTGAACGCCGAAGGCACGCTGCTTGCCCTCGGGAGCAGTGAAGGGGCTGTGACGATCCACGAGTTGACCGCCGAAGGCGGCACGCGCATTCGTCAGCAGGATCATGTCGGGCCGATCATCAGTGCCGCCTTTTACGAACCGGATCATCTCATTACCGCTGCGAGTGATCGCACGATTCGTGCTTGTACCACCACGACGGGAGCCTCGCGCATTTTGTGGCAGACGCACGGCAGCAATCGCGTTGCGTGCCTTGCGTCCAACGGGCGCCTTCTTGCCTGCACCGACGGTACCGGCACGGTACAACTCTGGCGCATCACACCCGGCGAAACGGCAGCGGGAGGTCAGTTCTGGCGCGTCTTGCGTGGTCTCCAAGGGCGGCCACGCCTGATCCGCTTCGATGCTCAAAGTCAGGCCATTCTTGTTGCCACTGACGAAAGCGCCATCCAGATCTGGCACCTCAACGATCTTGAAGCAGAACAAGAACGGGGCAGCCAACATCTCCCCTGCCAGAGCGACGACATTCGCAGCCTGGGCACCAGTCTCGATGGACGCCTGCTCGCCATCGGCAGCAGCGAAGGCACGATCCAGCTCTGGCATCGGCAGGAACACCGCACCCTCGGGATGCTCGAAGGGATCGAAAGCGCCGTGACCAGTCTGACCTTTGCCGGAGGAGATCACACCCTGGTGGCAGGCGATGCCGAGGGGCGCCTCCACTTCTGGCGCATCACCCAGCGCAACTGGCGGCCCCGACGCACGAATCTTGTTCATGCCCATGCAGGCGCAATCGAGCACCTGCTTTATAATGCAACCCAGCAACATCTTATCAGCGGGTCACGCGATGGCACCGTACGCATCTGGAAAGCATAAACCTGAGATGAACAAACCAGCCTTTCAAGACTACTATCCCGATGAATTGAGCCACTGTTATGGCTGTGGCCGCCTCAACGAAGATGGGCTCCAGCTCAAGAGCCACTGGGACGGCGACGAGTCGGTGGCTTTTTTTACGCCGCGACCTGAACACACCGCCATCCCCGGGTACGTCTATGGCGGCTTGCTCGCCTCATTGATCGACTGTCACGGCACCGGCACGGCAGCCGCAGCCGGCTACCAAGTCGCAGGGCGACCAATGGGCAGTGAACCGCCCCTCCGTTATGTCACCGCCTCACTGCACGTTGACTACCTCCGGCCAACGCCACTCGGCAACCCCCTCGAAATCCGCGGACGCGTCAAAGAGGTCAAAGGGCGCAAAGTGATCATCGAAGCCTGGATCATCGCCGACAACGCCATCTGCGTACGCGGCGAAGTCGTCGCGGTTCAGTTGCCACCAACAATGCGTTTCGGCAGCTAAATAATCTGTCAACGACGTTTCTTGCTCTGCTGCCAAAGGGAGTGCCGGCTTCAGCCGACTAAAGCCGGCACTCCAGCATGCCAGGAAACGTACGTTCTTTGCGCCTTTGCGTCTTTGCGTCAAATCAAATGAAAGGCTTGCGCGCCATAATCAACCCGAAATGCCCACGCAGTGAAACGACCCGGCCATCCTCCACCGTCAGGGCAAACGGTTCGCGCAAACGAGCCGGGGCCGCAAGCAACCAGTGCTCAAGTGCCTCGCGCTCGGCAACAGGCATGCCAATCCGTGCCGTCCACTCGGCAAACTGATATGGTTCACGGGGGTCATCTTCTTGATGCACCACCTCAAGCCCCGCCGTGGCACAAAATGAGTGCCAGGCACGATACGAATAGGCCCGGACATGGCTGGGATCACGCCAGCGCTCGAAGCGATCCATAAAAGCATCGAGTTCAGGATCTTCCAGACCAATATGATCAGAAATGAGCAACCGCCCCCCAGCGCGTAACGCCTGCGCCGCCCCGGTCACAAAAGCCTGCACATCAGCAAAATGATGGGCAGCCACACGGCAACAGACCAGATCGAGCGACGCAGGCGCACACGGCAAACGCTCAGCCTCACAACGCACGTAACTCACCCGGTCAAAGCCCTGTGCCACCAGGTGATCACGCGCCGCATGCAGCATTGCCAAGGTCAAATCAGACGCAATCACGTGACGCACAAACGGCGCAAGCGCAAGCGCCATATGCCCCCCACCGGTCGCCACATCAAGAACGACTTCGTCACCCGTCAAGGCGGCCAGTGCAACCAGACGCGCCAGATCACCCCCCAGCGCGTGCGTGCGACTGGTCACATACGCTTGGGCAACGGGGGCAAATTGAGCCTGCACCAGTGCCTTGAGATCCTCGTGTTGCGCACCCCTCTCGTCAAGCATAGAACACATCCTTCCAAAGATCCCATTCGCACGGGCTTGATCCTATCCGGTCTCGTGTTACAATATAAAGAGACAAGAGTAACTGTAACACGCTTTGTAAACCTGTACTTTGCTGCGCAACAGGCATTTTCCTGGTGCTGGCAAGAAGCTCGCCTCTTGCCAGCACCAGAAACCAGGTTTAGGGAAGCAACCCCCAGCACCAGCCCGGAAGCGAGAAGAAAGAAGCCTACCTGAGAAGAAAAGCCGTATGAACGACGAATACCAGTATCCACCAGCAAAATCCAAGCGCACATCACGGCAAGAGTGGGGGCCCCAACGCATTCGTGCCCTGCGTGAGCACATGGGCATGACGCAACAACAAATGGCTGATGAATTGGAAGTGCGCCAACAAACGATCAGCGAATGGGAAACGGGCATTCACAAACCGCATCGCTCAACGCAAAAGACCCTCTCCCTCGTTGCTGAACGCGCAGGCTTTGTCTATGGTGAACACCCTGTGTTCACCGAAACGAGCGTGGCCCCCGCACAAGAAGCCGATCCTTCGACAACCACGTCAGGCCCATCAACCGCCGAGGGCTTTGCCCCTCAAGACCAGTAAGGACGCTGTACCTGCTCCTTTGACATCCGAACGTAGTTGCACCTTCCCGAGCGGGGATCGCACCCGACCCTCTCCCGGTGACAAGGGTTCAGCTTCTTTGCAACCTTCTGGCCCACAAGTGGCGCTAGCAGGCAGAAAACTCTTTGCACTTTTGCGCAGGGTATGTGGCAGCTAGACCGTGATAGCGCCATCCTACGCAGAAAAACTGTTGACCCTCATTACGACGTGTGCTAGAATAGGCACCGAGTAACAGAGACGATCTGTTTGTTCTATCGTTCCTGCCCACAGTGGCACAAGAGGAAGGATTGTTCATGGCGGAGCCGGAAAGCATTTTGCAGCTGGGCATCGAAGCCGCACGCGAGGGCAAAAAAGATGAAGCCCGTCAACTCTTTCGCTTGCTCACCCGCCAAGAGCCTGAGAACGCCCAGGGGTGGCTCTGGCTTGCTGGTGTCGCTGAGAATCGTGAAGAACGCCAGAATGCGCTTGAACGTGTTCTGACCCTCGATCCTCAGAATGAAATGGCGATCAAGGGCCTCAATGCCCTGGGTGTCCGTCCCAGTACGACCATGCGCGCAGGCATTCACGAAGTACCGCCGCCCCCACCAACGCCGCCAGCACCGACTGAGGCGATCACTGATGATGCGTTCGATGACGATCCCTTCGCTGAACTCGATAACCTCGCCGATGCCATCAGTGCCGATACGTCTGGTCCAGTGCGTCGGGCTGAAGGCGTGCCTCATCATACCGACCCGCAGGACGAGAAGCTTGCCGCTGATCGCGCCGCCATGCTCGCTGCGACATCACAGCGCCGTCGCGATGAAGACGAATCTGCAAGGAGTCGCCGTTCGGCGGTTTATAGCGATGAGTATGAAGAACCGCGTCGCGGCTTTAGTCCGCTGCTCGCGCTGTTGCTCTTCCTCGTCGGGCTTGGCCTTGTCGGGCTGTTGCTCGCGTTCCTCTTCTCTGATTTCTTCGGCGGTACGCAGGTCGCTGAGCCAAATGCGACCCAGCAGGCTATTGTTGCCGCAACCGCAACGGCCCTCGCCGAAAATCCAATTATTGGGGGGGAGCCAACGACCGACCCCGGCCAACCCGGTACCGACCCCGGCCAACCCGGTACCGACCCCGGCCAACCCGGTACCGACCCCGGCCAACCATCCGAGCCAGAGCAACCAGTTGAGCCGCCGCCACCTCCGGCTGATGTCTCGGGTGCCAACCCGATCATTCTACCTGCCAATACGCCTTTGTCGAGTGAAGGCTGGCTCTATGATTTCAATCAACCAACCTTTGCAGCATCGGTGATTGGTGATATTCGCCAGTTTAGCCCGCAAAATGGCCGCTTTGTGGTCATCCTCGCCTATGCGGTGAATAGTACCGGTGTCAGTCAATCCATTCCAGCCGAGTTCTTTGTCATCAAAGATGCTCAGGGCCGCGTGTGGGAAGCCCGCCCCGACGTCTCTGAAGCCTATGTGGTGCCTGGCGTCAATGCCGACCTGGCCCATACGCAGGCGATGCCCCCCGATGGGCTGACACGCAGCGTGGCGATCGTGTTTGATGTCGCGCTTGATGCAACCGACCTGGTCTTCTTTGCCCGCAGTAATCCGAGCCAGGGTTGGCTTGTCTTGCGCAGTGTGTAACGTCGCTCATGGGAGGGCCTAGCCCTCCCTTAGTTCTCCTGTTTACCTGTGACAACACCTCCAGATCAGCCATCGCCATCCTCCGAGCTTGATCAACTGCTTCAGATTGCCCAGCAGGCCAGCAGCAAAGGGAGGCTTCAGGCTGCTCAGCGTGTCTTGCAGGCGCTGTCTCAGGAGTACCCCGATGAGCCACGGGTCTGGTTGCTGCTCGCTGAATTAACCGGTCCTCCACCAGACCCGACGCCTTCCCCGGCGGAAGATGTTTTGCCTCAGGCAGGTCACGCTGATGAGCCGCCGTCGCCGCACCACGAGCCAGTAGCCGCACCTGTTGCTCCTCCACCCGAACAACTGGCGACCCAGGCTCAGCCTGACGACCAGCGCACCGCGTTTCCGTTACTCAACGTGCTGGCAATGCTCGTGATTGTGCTGTTACTTGGCGCAATCGGTGTAATCATCGGACGCAATGTGATGCAAACAAACCCGTTTGCCCAGCAATCCTCAGCACCAGCGACAGCCAATCCAGTCAACCCATCAGTCGAGATACCTAACCCCACGGCAGCATCGCCCAGCCCAACTAGTCTCCCGCCAACGCTTCAGGCAACGGCGACGGCACGCACGACCGCAACCCCAGTGCCCACGCTCACCCCCGTCGAGCCGACGGCTACGGCGATCCCTGTGGCGTCAGCCGAACCAAGCCCAACGACGATCACCGAATTGCCGCTGGGGAGCATTCTCGACCACGATGGCTGGAGCGCAACCCTCCTGCGGCCAGACTATGCCGTGGTGCTCGACGGCAGTCTGGGGGATCTCGCCCCTAATGGCCGCTTTGTGCTCGCAGTGGTTGCCGTCAGCAATAACAGCGCTGAAACGCGCATTCTTCCCCCAACCTTCTTTGCCTTGCGGGATGATCAAGGGCGCACCTATAGCCCAGTGCCCCAAGCCTCGACCATCTATCTCACCCTGTATCAACGCGGGCAGCACGGCGATCTCGCCCTCGAAGAACCACTCGAACCGTCGAGCGGCATGCGCAGCATGCCCATTCTCTTTGATGTCCCCTTTGATGCCAGTGGCCTGCGCCTCACCACACCTTCCAGCGGTGGTGCAGGATGGCCCATCGGCGAAAGCCAGGCGCTCCCCGCCGGACCATAACGGATCCACCCGCAACCCGCGTTACTTTTTGCCCACCTGGACGGTACATGGTCAAGTACCAGTATCTTCCGGGAGGCTCCCGTGCGCAGATTCCATCAAACCCTATCAGTTCTGCTGATCGCGCTTATCATTGGCAACAGCCTGGCCTTCAATATGACCGCACAGGCGCAGACCGAAGTCATCCTGATCAACGAATTTATGCCCGCCCCGCTTGGCTCAGGCGAATGGGCTGAATTACTGAATAGCGGGGAGGTTACCGTTGATCTGAGTGGCTGGCGGATCGATGACGATTTACCTACCAACAGCATCAAAGTGCTGATCCCAACTGGCACCGTCCTGGAACCTGGCGAGCGCTATGTCATCGAATGGAGCGCCAGTATGCTCAATAACAGCGGTGACACGATCCAGCTTATTGCCCCGGGCGAAAGCATTATTGACAGCTACACCTATAGCAACAGTCGTGCCAGCGAGAGCTACGCACGCTGGCCTGATAGTGGTGACACCTGGATCATTGGGCCACCGACCCGCGGCGAGCCAAACGGTGAAGTAGCCTCAACCGAGACCCCCACTCCGACCGAGACCCCGACCGAAACGCCAACCGAGACCCCGACCCCGACCGAGACGCCAACCAACACGCCAACCAATACCAGCACGGCCACGGCCACGCCCACCAGTACGAGCACGCCCGTACCCACCAAGACCCCGACCCCAACCGAAACGCATACCAGCACGCCCATACCCACCAACACGGCCACCAAGACACCAACTGCCGCACCAAGCAGCACCCCAACCGCCACCGCCACGCATACCAGCACCCCAATCGCCACCGCCACGCATACCAGTACGCCAAGTGCGACTGCCATGCATACCAGCACCCCAACCGCCACGAGCTCCACCTCGCCGACCAGCACGCCGCTGCCCACCAGCACGGCCACTAGTACCGCCACCAACACCAGCACCCCGACGGCAACGCCCACCAGCACACCCACGGCAACCGTCACCAACACCAGCACGCCCGTACCCACCAGCACGGCCACCAAGACGCCCACCGCCACCGCCACGCCGACCAGTGCGTCGACCGTCACCGCCACCAACACCAGCACGCCGTTGCCCACCAGCACGGCCACTAGTACCGCCACCAACACCAGCACGCCGTTGCCCACCAGCACGGCCACTAGTACCGCCACCAACACCAGCACGCCCGTACCCACCAGCACGGCCACCAAGACGCCCACCGCCACCGCCACGCCCACCGCCACGCCCACCACCACACCGACCGCCACCGCCACCAACACCAGCACGCCCACCAAGACGCCAACCACCACGCCAAGCAGCACCCCAACGCCAGCCCTCAGCATAGGGGACATCCGGCTCAACGAACTCGCCCCTAGTGACGACCCGGAATGGATCGAACTCTGGAATACCACCCCCTCCACCCAGACCCTCGCTGGCTGGACCCTCGTGCGTAGTTCGGCGACCCAGACGATCACCCGGCTCTTGCCGGATCTCCTCCTCGCACCGCATCAGTTCGTCGTGCTCACCCTCAGCCGTAGCACGCTCCCCAATGCCGGGGCCACCCTCAGCCTGCGTGATGCCAACGGCACCGTCATGGACGTCCCCGTCACCTATCCCGCCCTCACCGGCAGCAGCGTCTATGCCCGCCTGGATGCCACCACCTGGACCACCCTCGCCCCACCGTCCCCCGGCGAAGCGAATCGCCTCCCCGTGCCCACCAGCACCCCGACGGCCACGCCGACCAGCACCCCAACCGCTACTGCTACGCCGACCAGCACGCCCGTACCCACTAACACGGCTACCAAAACGCCAACTGCCACGCCAAGCAGCATGCCAAGCAACACACCCATCACCGCCGCCACGCAGACCAGCACGCCAAGCGCCACCGCCACGGATACCAGTACCAGTACGCCGACCGTTACGCCCACCAGCATTCCAACCGCCAGACCAAGCAGCATCCCAACCACCGCCGCCACACCCACGCCCACCA
Organism: Candidatus Chloroploca sp. Khr17; assembly: GCF_004138165.1. GTDB lineage: Bacteria > Chloroflexota > Chloroflexia > Chloroflexales > Chloroflexaceae > Chloroploca. The sequence goes on along the minus strand of NZ_RYFF01000028.1, from coordinate 301 downwards.
GCACCGCCACGCCCGTACCCACCAATACGGCCACCACGACACCAACTGCCGCGCCAAACAGCACCCCAACCGCGACCGCCACGCATACCAGTACGCCAACTGCCACCGCCACGCATACCAGCACCCCAACTGCCACCGCCACGAGCACCACCGCGCCGACCAGCACGGCTATCAGTACCGCCACCGCCAGCACGCCCACCCCAACGCCAGCCCTCAGGCTGGGCGACATCCGGCTCAACGAACTCGCCCCTAGTGACGACCCGGAATGGATCGAACTCTGGAATACCACCCCCTCCACCCA
>NZ_RYFF01000115.1 GCF_004138165.1 Candidatus Chloroploca sp. Khr17 | reverse complement strand
GAGGGGGGGGGGGGGGGGGGGGGCTCCGCCCCTATTGCTCATCCCACGGGATATCGCGTATTTCAGGGCCTACAAACGGCAGATAGCTGCATGGCCGCTGCGCAAAGCCGTCTACCGTGGCTGGCACGGCCAGTGTGGGGGCTTCAAGCGCTGGGGGAGGCTGCCGTACAAGGGCTTCTGGCCCTTCGGTCACGAGTTGATAGTGGCGTTGCACTGAGGTGGGCAACTGGGACGGGAGCACGGGTTCAATCCGCATCACCACCACGTAGAAGCCGGGTGCGGCTTCAGGGGCGGTGGCGACGAGCACGATTATCTGCCCGTTATCCCCGACGCGTAAGGGATTGCCCAGCGGCTCGCCATTGACGCTGAACTGCACCATCTGCCCCGGTGGCACATCGGTGCCGGTGATCACAAAGGTACTCCCTGGCGCTCCCTGGGTATAATTGAGGGTCATCTGGGCATCGTAAACCGCCTCAAAATCCTGGTCAGCAAGGTTGCTGGTCAGCAGAAGCCTGCGGGAGGCGGGCACAAACCGATACCCTGGCCGCGAAGGGGTTAGAGAGAGCGGGCGCTGGAGGATCTCGGTGAACGTGTACGCTCCTGTGGCATCGGTCTGGGTGGTACTGACGCCATCGGACAGAGCCAATGGCACCTCGGCCAGCCCGTGCCCGTTGAGCAGCACGCGCCCGCTGATGGTTGCCAAGCGTACCCGCAGGGGTTCATAGGGTGGTGTGCTCTGGCCGTAAGCATTGTCACCCCAGCAGCGTAGTGCCCCGTCGGTGGTTATGGCACAGGTATGATCCCACCCCGCGCTGATCTGCGCCACGGTTCCGAGGTCGTCCGGCACCGTGCTCTGACCGAAATAATTGTCACCCCAGCAGCGTAGTGCCCCGTCGGTGGTTATGGCACAGGTGTGATTCGCCCCCGCGCTGATCTGCACCACGGCGCCAAGGTCGTCGGGCACTGTGCTCTGGCCGTTGTCATCGTGCCCCCAGCAGCTCACGGTGCCCTCGGTTGTTACGGCACATGTATAGCTGCCGCCCGCGCTAACTTGCGTCACCGTGCCGAGGCCGTCGGGCACCGTGGTCTGGCCGAAGCTATTACTGCCCCAGCAGCGGATGTCACCCTCGCTTGTCAGCGCACAGGTATGCACCTCACCTGCGCTGATCTGTTGTACCGCTTTAAGGTTAGGGGGCACCTGGCTGAACTCAGCATAGCCCCAGCAGTGCACGGTGCCTTCAGTCGTTATTGCACAGGTGTGCAACCCACCTGCGCTGACATGCGCGGCGACCCCGAGGTCGTTGGGCACGGTGCTCTGGCCGACGTTATCGTGCCCCCAGCAGCGCACGGTACCTTCGGTCGTCAAGGCACAGGTATGTGCCCAGCCTGCACTAACCTGGGCCACAGCTCCGAGGTCGTCGGGCAGCATAGCTTGCCCGCTATAGCCTCCCCAATACGTGTTGTAGCCCCAACACTGTACCGTATGCTCACTTGTGACGGCACAGGTATGCCTGGCTCTTGCGCTGACCTGCGCCACGGTTTGCAGGTTACCCGGCATGGTGTTCTGGCTGATGCTATAACTCCCCCAACAGCGTAGCACTTCGTTGGTGGTCAAGATACAGGAGTGATTCGTCCCCACACTAACCTGCGCCACGGTTCCAAGGTCGTTGGGCACGCTGCTCTGTCTGAAGGTATTACTGCCCCAGCAGCGCACGGTGTCTTCGGTGGTCACCGCACAGGTATGCCACGGCCCCGCGCTGACCTGGGCCACGGTTCCGAGGTCGTCGGGCACGGTGCTCTGGCCGTCGTTATTATCACCCCAGCAGCGCAGGATGCCTTCGGTGGTCACCGCACAGGTGTGATGCGCACCTGTAATAACCTGGGCCACGATTCCAAGGTCTTCGGGCACGGTGCTTTGACCGAAGTCATTACTGCCCCAGCAGCGCAGCGTGCCTTCGGTGGTCACCGCACAGGTATGCAACCACCCCGCGCTGACCTGGGCCACGGTTTCGAGGTCGTCGGGCACGGTGCTTTGGCCGTTGTCATTATCACCCCAGCAGCGCACGTCGCCCTCGGTGGTCAGCGCACAGATATGCTGCGCACCTGCACTAACCTGGGCCACGGCCCCGAGGTCGTCGGGCACGGCGGTTTGGCCGTAGCCATAATTGTCCCAGCAGCGCACGTCGCCCTCGGTGGTCAGCGCACAGATATGCGCCGGACCCGCGCTGACCTGCACCACGAGACCGAGATCATCCGGAACATCAGTATCCAAGCCCCAACAGGAGAGTTGTCCGGCTCGATTGATCACACACGTGCGATAGCCGCCAACGCTCACCTGTGGCAAGGGTGAAGGCGTTTGCTCTGGCGTGGTCAAGGGCAACTGTTCCATCGCTCGTGCCCTGGGCGGCATCGCATGGAGCAGCGTCGCCGCAGCAACTGCTGGCACCAATTCGGTGAACGGCAGCGTCGCAAGCAGCAACGGGCCAAAAACTCCGGTCACGATCAACGCAAGGAGCGCAACAAGAGAACGATACGTCATGGCATCCTCCGTGAGGTTAGACCAACGATCGCGTCACACTGACTCCTTGAACCTGGGGCAGGACAGATCAGATCATGGCGATGGGTATGACGGTGAGTAATTGAGAATAGATCTGATGGAGTTATTTACGTCTTATACTCACCACTTTTAGTATAGCTTGTAAGTGCAACAATGTCGATGATAAGAATGTAGGGAAGAAACGTCTTACATGCTTCACCGTTCTCCCATCGGCGTCAACGCCTCGGTTGCCGATCCAAAGGCCACCTACGTGGTCTGGAGCTTGGGCGGGCAGCAAGCCTGGAACACCGGCGTGAGGCCGGCGAGCAGGGGGAACCGTTGGTTACCAGCAGACGTTTGCCAGCCAACATAGCGCCAATCCAGTTGCCGTCGAGTTGGACGCTTACCCCCAGGCGGCTCAAGACAATAGCCGAATCCAGGGCCTCGCCAACATCCATGACCTCGGTCGCACGGGAGGTCGCCGCTCGAATGCCCCAGTCTGGCTGAGTTGCCGTCCTGGCTTCCATCGCCCGCGCTAGATCTTCGCTGCTCGGGCGGGTTCCCAGGGCGGCAATCGCTTGGTCAAGCAGTCCTTCGTGGAGAAGTTCAGCTTTGCCTTCTTGAGCGGAGCCCCCAGCAGCGCCAGGGCCCAGAGCTCGGCCAGATCGAAGAAAAAGGCCCCCAACGTGCTGTCGGAGTCATCGTAATCGATCAAACCCTTGGGATACTCATCGGCCAGCGCCTCGATCAATGGCAACGCTTCCTGGGCAGCGTTGCCATCAAGCAAGCTGCGGATCTGTCCAACCAGCGGATCCAGATTCGCCAGAATGCTCGCATAAGCCAGAGAGTCATCAGCGCGCTCAGCACGGAAGATACGACGGATCTGCGTGCGGAAGGCTGTCGCGTGGATGGACGTACGCCGAGCAGCAACCGAAATGCAACTTTGCGCAGAACAGCGCTGATCAATCTGCTCGCACGACCAGAGGCGGGCCTGAACCCTAGCCCTCCGCCTCCTGCGGCTCAGCAGCGGGCTTGTTGGCCGCCGCCACCCGCGCCCGCAGCGTATCAAACAACTCGATGGAGAGCAAAACCGCCGTTGGTTTCCCCTTCTGCGTAATCACGACGGGTCGCTGCTGCTGGGCAGAGCGCCGGATCATCGATGCCAGCGAACTAGCCGCTTTCGAGACCGGCAACACGCCATGCTGCAGGTCAATGTCAAAAAAATGCTTGGTTGGAGATGTCATCAGGTTGCTTCCTTCCTCTCGATTGAACTTCCACCGCAAGGCACCTAGCGATCAAAACGACCAAGGCCCCTCAACGGAGGCGTGCGGCGGGGTGGCATCATGCTACCACAGTCGTGCAATACCTGCATCACCTGGAGGCAGTAGCCGTAGGGCGATGGCATCATACAAAACCGGATACAACAAGACACGCTCTTTGGCCGCATGTGCATGCAACCAGCGGCGCAAACGTGCGAGCGGGTGGTTCTGGCAGGGGCCCTATCAGGCCCGGCGGCACCCGCAAGGGGGGCACCTACGGGGCCAGGCCCGGTGTACGGGCACCCCTCGCGGGTGCCCTAGCGGGGTGCATACACAGAAGATGCAATCGCCCTGGCAGTAGCCGTCGGAGAATCAGGTCTCGAACAGACTCGCCAAGCGGCTGAGCTCGACCACTTTCACCTGAATCTCTTCCGGCGATGGGTTAACCACCTGGTATTCAAACAGCAAGAAGCTGGTAGTGCCCGCCATGACCTCTGGGGCATTGAACACATCGGTGGATGCTCCTGCGCGGTCACTCAGCCAAATCGTCGCACCGGGGTATGCCTGGGCAAAGCCGAGCAGGGCGGCTTGCTGGCTACTGGTGAGTTTGCTGCCGTTGTCGGCTGCGAAGGCGGTCGCAAAACTGTCCAGTGGGGCTCTCTTCTGGCTCCAGTTCTCATGACGGAAGACATTGAGATGCAAAGGCTGCTCCCGTTTGACCTCTAGCACCAGTCGCGCCGCCGAGACGTAGCTACTACGTCGCTGTCCCTCGTGATTGTAAGAGGTGCGCTTGAAGATGATGGGGACATAGGCACACAACCGACCATTGCGCAACCGCCCTTCATACCACTGCATCTGCTTGGCTCTGGCCGTTGGCTGCAAGCCCAACCCCTGAGCAATCGCTGCGCTCGCCGCACGCCGCTGCGTGTTGCGGTACACCACAAAACCAACTGATCCACCAATAATCAACACCGGAAAACAACACAAAAAGCTCGTCCAAAACATTATTGCGAACACATCGTCCATACCAGTTATACCTCGCCATTCTGGCTTGCAACGTCTTCCAGCACCGCAGCAATCGTGCTCAGTTCGTTGAGCAACGCCTGGAGCGCAGTCGGGGTCACTGTCCGCGGCCTGGGCTGGTCATGGATGAGCACAACGGTCGCGTCAGCCAGGATCGCTGGTGACACCAGGGCAGGTGGCGCAGCGGCGCGATCCAGCAGGCGCAAATTGCGGTTGCCGTGCTGCACAAAGTGGAGCAGCGCATCCTGCGCACGACGGGGCAGCCGTTCCCCGTGTTCGAGCATGGGAAAGGCATCGCTTAGGCTAGTCGCGGCGTTATGCTCAAGGGGTGACAACCGCTCGCTGTGGCAGTTTATGCAACACGCATATCCCGTGCGCACCCGGTTATGCGCTGGCGAACGTACACGCTACGCCTACCCTTTGCGGTACAAGATCGGCTCG
>NZ_RYFF01000149.1 GCF_004138165.1 Candidatus Chloroploca sp. Khr17 | reverse complement strand
GTCGGCGGATTGGCCTCGGCGACCATCTGCTTGCTGGGGTTCGCGCTCCCCGATCTGCTCAGGATCGAGGATCAACCACTCAGGGCCGAGCGCACCCATGCGGCTAACGTGAACCTAGCCGATAGGCGCTAGCCGGTGCCTACCAGCAGGTCATCGCCCGCGCCCAGCTCTACGCCGATCTGCTCGGCATGCGCCAGCAGGACATCCAGACCGCCATCACCGACCTGAGCGCCGTCGCCCGCGCATTGCTGCTCAGCGACACCAACGCGCCCAGCGACCGCAACGACGCGCTCGTCGCCGCGCCCATTCACCCGCCCGACGATGGCGACACAACGATCAGCCCCACCAGCACCGACGCACCACCCGCAAGCGCACACCCTAACGCGTCCAACGGCACGTTCAACGGGGGAGCGAACCTTGGCACAGAAGCTGGGGTGCGTCCATCCATGTGACCGCTCCCAAGATCAGGCGCGTGGCATAAGATGGCACGCGCCTGGTGCCCGTATTCATTGCGGCACCGAGGCGATGCGCACATAGCGACCAGTGAAAGTGAGCCAGCAAGCGATGCATGCCGCGCCGTTGCGCCACGGGCGCAAGCAAGGGGGTGCGCCCCCTTGCATCCCCCCGCACCGCGCCGCGCCCCCGCTAGCCGTACCTGTGCTACCTGCACGGCCGTACTTACGTCACGCGACAGAACACAGAACACTTTACACATGTGGGTGCCGGGCAAGCCGAAAACCCACATTCCGATTATGGGTGACGGGCGTATTATGATGGCGGAAGGCCGCGCGCAGGAAGGACGAAACATCGCCCCACGAGCCGCCACGAACTGTAAAGCTTTTTTCGGAGACATCAGCTCCCTCCTCCTGTCCGTCGTCGAGGGCGGGATTATAGGGGTACGGACGAGACACGCTCCGCGTCCATTCCCACACGTTGCCTGCCAGATCCAGCACCCCGTCCGGCGTTGCCCCGGCCGGGAAACAACCCACGGCGGTCGTGCCATCATAGATCCCATAGAAGTTCGCCCGCTCACCTTCAGACTCAGCCGCACCCCACGGATAGTTCCGTCGCGTCGGTCCCCGCGCCGCATACTCCCACTCCGCCTCGCTCGGCAGGCGGTAGACAAAACCATTGTTCAAAGACACGGTCAGCCAGCGGCCAAAGGCCATGGCTTCATACCAATTGACCCCGACCACCGGATAGTTCCCACGCCCGTGCCCGAACATTTCATCATCCCAAAACTCTGGCTGATCTTTGCGCTGCCGCTGCTGCCGCCACCGTTCCAACCCCTCGGTGGCGGCATCATCGCGGGCCAGCCACGCCCGCCCTGCCGCATCCCACCAGGGGGCC
>NZ_RYFF01000027.1 GCF_004138165.1 Candidatus Chloroploca sp. Khr17 | reverse complement strand
ACGGGCAAGCCGTGCCCGTACGGGGGGGGCTGTGCAAAAGGTGGACAATGCACAGATTTGGGGGTATACTGGGTGTAAGAGGATGCAAAAAGAAATAAAGATAGTGATGGGATGGTATGATAGAGCGAACGCATTTGTTGGAAGAGTTTGTGGTTGTGCGTGCGCCGATGGGGCGGGTTGAAGCAGTGATGACTGAGCGCGACCCGATGTTGCGTTGGATGTCTGGGGCGGTGCGCTTTGAGCCGGTGGATGGGGTCTGGACGTTTGACCAGGGGACACGGTGGCAGTTGACGTTGAGTGGGCTTGGACGTTTGTTGCAGGCTTCGTATGTTGTACACGAGCGTCGGCCTGGGCTGATCCTGTGGGCGTTTGATGGGTTTTGGGAAGGTTTTGATGCGTGGCATTGGATGCCGCAGCAAAACCCTGAGCATACATTGATTCAAAATCGCATTGAATATCAACTGCGCGTCCCGGTGATTGATGTGGTCTGGCCGGCGACGGTGGGGCCGCTGATGGGATGGGATGCGCGGGTGCAGATGCAACGGCTCAAGCAGGTCTGCGAAGAGCAAGGAGGATAGGATGGCACGTCCGTTTATTCCGATGACCGGCAAATGGCGCCGGGAATTCATTCAGCCCCGTGGCCCCAAAGGAGTACCGCAGGTTGGTGAAATGGCACCTGATTTCACCCTCCCGTACGCAAAGATGGTCTCAGGTCCTGAGGGTGAACTACAAATTGAGTATGGGCGAACGATCACGTTGAGTGCGCTGCGCGGTCGTCCGGTGGTGTTGAATCTGTCACGGATTGTGAGTGATCGTTTCTTCTGACCGCACTGTGCGCCGCAGCTGGATGCTTTGCGGGAAGCTCACGGTGAATTCGTTGCGCGGGGGGCTGAATTGCTGGTCGTAAGCAGCACCGAGCTTGAGATGACGAGCTTTGTGGCTGAGACGCTGAATGCCCCGTACCCGGTGTTGAGTGATGGCGACTGGTCGGTCTTTCATCGGTACGGCATGGGTTCGGCGATGGGGGTGCCGTTGCCGGGGACGTTTGTGCTTGATGCCGAGGGGATCATTCGATGGAGTTGGGTTGCCCCGCTCTCGGTCGTTTTTACGCCGCCGACACCGGAGACACTGCTCTCGATCCTGGATCAGTTGTTTGGGAAGTAGTTATTTTGTGCGCAGCAAAAAAGCCAGCATAGCTGGCTTTTTTGCTGCGCACAGACAAGGAGAAAAAGGGAAGGTTTAAAAACCGGCCGGGCTGACGACCATACGGCGAATGTAGGTGGTCTCGATGGCCTGGCTATACTGCCATGCGCCGAGGGCGAAGAGGGCCTGGGCGATGCTCTGACTGATCTGCTCGAACCACACCATGGCGATCGTGTTAAAGGTCATATTGGCCATCTGGGACATCAGCAGCACCACAAGCATCGTGGTCAGAAAGAGTGCGCCAGTTGTCCACATTTTGCGGCCCCAGGCGGCCAGCATGAGCATGACGAGCATCCCGATGTTGCCAATCGAGGCCAGCAAAATCAAGGGCACGCGCCACGGACCGCCAGCTTGACCAATAACGACGGAGAAGACAGCAAAGAGCCCGATCACAATCGCGGGTACCATCCAGGGGCGTTTGAGGGGGGGCTGTTCGCGAAGCATGCGCCGAACCTGATAGAGCGACCAGCCGAAGATCGTAAAACCAGGGGCGATCATGGGGAAAAGACCATGGTACATCCAGCCAATCTCGGTGCCAGTGGCCGAAATGATCAGCTTGCCTGAGGCTTTGAGGAGCCCACCGAGCACGATCAAGATGGCACCGATGGTTGCCATGCGCCCAATTGAACGATCCATCTGCATCATCATACGGGTCAAAATGATCAGACCGATAGCCGAAAAGATAACCGTCATGTAGTCCTGCAAGGCTAGCATCACTGTGTATTGATCTTGCATCGTCTCCGCTCCTTCGTGGCAGACACCTTCTACGTGCGTTCTATTGTATATATGTCACACGATTCTGCAAGTTGATGGTAGTACAGAGTCGGGAGAATCTGGTGAAGAGATCTGGAAGAAGGAGGGAGAATTGACAACCAGGGTGGGAGTGAGGGTGGGACGCCTTCGCTCCCACCCTGGTTGGAGGGTATCGCGGGGTTAGGGCGGATTGGCAGAAAGCGTCGTGTGGGCCTACAATAGAGGGAGGCGAACCGGGCCGACCCGGCGGTGTGAGTGAGGGAGCGACGATGCATATGGAACTTACGGCTGACAAGCTGATTGAAGCGCACTATTGGATGCGACTGACGCGGGCGTTGGATGACCGGGGAACCTTTTTGCACAAGCAGAGCAAGATTGTCGGGGGTTACTTCTCGCAAATCGGGCACGAGGCGTTGAGTGTCGCGGCGGGGATGGCGCTTGGGCCTGACGATGTCTGTGCGCCGATGCACCGTGATCTTGGCACGTACCTGGTGCGTGGGTTGACGCCACGGCGGATTGTGGCGCAGTTTCTTGGGCGGAGTACCGGGGTAAGTCGGGGGCGTGATGCGAATCTGCATGGGATGGGTGATTTGAGTCTAGGGCTCATCGGTTTTATCAGCCACCTGCCTGCCTCGACCCCGGTTACTGTTGGGGTTGCCCATGCCTTCAAGCTGAAAGGCGAGCCACGGGTTGCGATGGCTTTTTTTGGTGATGGCAGCGCGAGTCAAGGTGTGGCGCATGAGGCGCTCAACTGGGCCTCGGTCTTTCAGGTGCCGGTAGTTTTTATCTGTGAGAACAACCAGTACGCCTACTCGACGCCGCTAGCGCGGCAGATGCGGATCGAGCATATTGCCGAGCGGGCAGCGGGTTATAGTATGCCGGGGCAAATTGTTGATGGCAACGATTTTGAGGCGGTTTATGCAGTCGTGCATGCGGCGGTTGAGCGGGCGCGGGATGGGGGTGGACCGACGCTGATCGAAGGCAAGACGATGCGGATGCGCGGGCACGCGATTCACGACAATATGGCCTATGTGCCCAACGAATTGCTGCAAACGTGGGCCGAGCGCGATCCCATTATGCGCTTTGAGGCCACGTTACGGGAGCAGGGCCTGCTCGATGATGCGCGTTTGGCGGAAATATTGGCCCGGATTGAGGCCGAACTCGACGATGCGCAGGCGTTTGCGGAAGCATCACCGTATCCCGATGGGGCGGAGGTGCGCGAAGGCGTATATGCCTAAGAAGGCTTTGCGTCTGATGCATCGCCTTCCTAGGCATCATGAAGCCTAGCCAAGGACAAAGATTTGAGGTATGGCTCGATCCTGGAAGAGCAGAACCACCGCTTCGCGGGCGGGATCGTAGTCATTGAGAATTGCTTCGAGATTGGGGGGCCACTCATCTGAGCCCGCATCGGCGGGATAGTAGGCGATGGGGGCGGTGCCGGTGGCGGTGCGGAGATCAATGCCACGCAGGTCAATCTCGATGACCCCGATGCCATCACGCTTGTACGATTGGGCCGCAAACTCGAGTAACTGTTCACTAATTACGGTCACGTAGCTACCAGCGATCTCGGCGGGGTCACTCTCGGGTGTTTCGAGCAAACGGCGTAGATAGAGCAAAGCCTCTTGTTGCTGTGGATTCATAGGGTTCTCCGGGTGATACACGCGACTGTCCTTATGATACCGCATGTAGGGAGGGATGGCACAAGCGAGGGGCGAGCAAGGCTCGCCCCTCGCTTAGGGCAATTGCATCTTCCGTGTATGCACCCCGCCAGGGCACCCGCGAGGGGTGCCCGTACGCCGGGCCTGGAGGGGTGCCCGTACGTCGGGCCGGGCGGGGTGCCCGCGAGGGGTGCCCGTACGCCGGGCCGGGCCCTGGAGGGGCACCCCTGGCGGGTGCCCCATTGTTGGCGGGTGCCGCCGGGCCTGATAGGGGCACCCGCGAGGGGTGCCCGTACTTCATCAGGCAGCCATGCTCAGAGCAGGTGAAACCCTTTGAGGTGTAGGAGCCTTGCGGCCCTACACCCGTTGGCTTGTGCTTGTTGCCTAGTTGACGCTGATGCTAATGCGGCGTGGCTTGACCTCTTCGGCCTTGGGGATGTTGAGGTGGAGCACACCGTTCTCGAGGTTAGCGGTGATATGATCGCCGCGTACGGTTGTTGGCAGGGTAATGCTGCGGGTAAAACGGCCATAGCGACGCTCGATGCGATGGTAATTGCGCTCTTTGCTCGCTTCGCTCTGCTTGATCTCACCACTCAAGCTTAACACGCCATTCTCGAAGGTAATCGCGAGATCCTCAGCCTTCATCCCAGGCACAGCGGCCTCGACGAAATAGGCATCGGCCGTCTCACTCAGATCCAGGTGCATCACGAAGGTGCCGCCATTGCCAGCACGGGCAACTACCCCGGGCACAACACTCTCTTCAAACAGGCGGTTCATCGCCTCACGCAGGGTCACAGCCTCTTGCACAGGATCCCACCGAGTCAACGTAGCCATAGGTAACCTCCTTCGCATTGTTTTATTATCTTTTGTTTGTTCGCTTATCCAGTTGGGCAAGGACGATAGATAAGTTTGTTGTGCTTACTATAGGCTACGAGTGTTAGATGAGTATCGGTGGGACATTAGAGCGATGTTAGCGTGTGCTTGCCTTGCTTGCGCATGGGGCGCAGCCTCAAACTCTGGCTTGTGTCGAGCAAAAGTAAAGAGGCAATCCGGAGGTATGAGTAAATTGTTATCTTGACCGAAAGATCATTCGTTCGGGTTGTTTCAGGCTTGGCTGAGCATACATCCAAGGATACAATCACAACGCTATTTTAAGCATAGCCTGAAGGTCTTGCTTGAAGAATAGAGCGTTTTAGCGCGTTCTGATGCGAAAACGTGGTGACTGGCAGGCCAGCAGGAGTGCAGGCTAACTCGTTAAATATATTTAACTACGAATGAAAAGACATTTATCTTGCCCCCCTTGCCTACCCCTTCAGAAGAGTTTTAACTTTTCCAAAGGGTTGACATGTCTAGTGCAGAGATATACCATACTACGTACAGGATATCAAGCCAAGTCGAGAGATTTTATCCGAGCGCAAGTGCTACGGGACGTAGTTTCGAGGCAGAACGTCACATCTAGGCACAGCCTTGCTGTCATCATAGCGAGCAATCTGATCTGACGCAAGTTCACCGAGAGCTGTTAAGTGTCTGATTATAGAGGCAGATTCAGGGGGACAACCGTGCGTATTTTAATTGCCAGTGGTGAGTTGATGCAGGCAAAAATGACCCGCTTCTTGCTAGAGGAAGTAGGGTACAGTGTCGAGCATGCGGCCAACGCATATCAGGCCGAACACATTCTTGATCGTGGCAGCATTGATTTGATTCTACTTGATGAGCATTGCCCCGATATTGGGGGTGCGAGTCTTTGCCAGAAATTGCGTTCACAATATCACATCCCGATCATTTACACAGCTGAAAACTGCCCCGTTGCCGAACGAGTGATGGCATTGAAGATGGGCGCGGACGATGTCTTGCCCACGCCATATAATCCACACGAGTTATTAGCGCGGATTGAAGCAGTGATGCGCCGCTATGGTGATGAAAGCATCCGGCTCTTTTCAACCTACCAGCCAATCTCGGTCGGCCAGTTGCGGCTTGATCCCGTACAGCGCCGGGTCGTGATTGGCGACAATCGCGAAGAGTTGCTGACCGAGCGAGAATTTCAACTGCTCTATTATCTTGTGCAGAATGCCCGTTGTGTCTTGAGTTCACGCCAGTTGCTCCAGAAGATCTGGGGGATGGAAGACATCACCGAGAGCAATCTTGTGCCGGTCTACATCGGGCGATTGCGTCGCAAGATCGAACCCAATCCTGTGAAGCCCAAGCACATTGTGCGGGTGCGGGATCTTGGGTACAGTTATCATCCATAGCACAAACACGTTTTGAGCGAAAGAAACGGGCGCACGCGGTTGACCGCGTGCGCCCGTTTTTTACATGCCTACGGCACGTTCGAGCAGGCCAGGCTGATTGCGTTCGGCATTGCCTGCGGCGATGATCTGGTTGGCGATGGCGAGGGCGGCAATACCGGCTTCGCCGCTAACGACGGGCGGATTACCGGTGCGCACGGCTTCGCAGAAGCTGCGAAGTTCTTCAACGAGCGGCTCGCGGCGCTGCACCTTTTGGCGAATGCTACGGCCTTCGCTGACGCCGATCAGCGCCAGTTCGGGCCAGGCCTTGCCCTGACAGGAGTCATTCTCGTAGAAGGTGAGATCCTGGGTCAGATAATTCGCGACAAACATCCCTCGTTCACCCACCACACTCAATTCACGGATCTTGGTCGGGGTCAACCAATTAATATCGAGCATCCCGACCACCCCATTTTCAAAACGCAGCACGGCGGACAGCATATCCTCGTGCGTCTGATGGACATGGCGATGGAGTTCGACGTGCATACGCACAATTGGTGATCCGATGAGATAGTTGAGAATATCGACCTCGTGGGTTGCCAAGTCAATCACGACGCCAACATCTTCAATGCGGGCGGGAAAGGGGCCGACCCGGCGGGCCGAGATCTGGAAGACATTGCCAATTTCGTGGTCATCAATTTGTTCTTTGAGGGAGATGATCGCAGGGTTGAAGCGCTCGATATGGCCGACGGTGAGGGTGACACCGCGGCGGCGGGCGGCGTCAACGAGGGCATAGCCCTCTTCGACCGTGGCAGCGATTGGTTTTTCGATCAAGACGGACACACCATAATCAATCACCTCAGCGGCAACGCGATAGTGGTGCTTGGTCGGGACAACAATGGAAACGAGGTCGAGATCCATCTGTGCAAGCATCAACCGGAAATCGGTATAGGCGGCACATCGATAGGTGTGGGCAACCTTACTTACGATTTCGGTGCTGGTATCGCACACGGCTACGAGGTCAACTTCTTCCATGCCTGCGTAGGCGCGGGCATGATTGCGCCCCATACTTCCCACACCGATCACCCCAGCGCGCAGTCGTCTCGTCATCCCACCCTCCTTTAGTAAGCACCGTGTCCGTTGAGGACAATCGGGATTGTACGGAAAACAATGTAGAGATCGAGCCAGATCGAGTAATTGCGGATATAGTGCATATCAAGACGAACGCGGTCTTCGTAGCCAAGATTGCTGCGGCCACTGATCTGCCAGAGACCGGTGAGCCCGGGGCGCACCATCAAAAGATTGTGCTGCCAGCGTCCGAAGTGGTGCAGTTCGTCCTGGGTGATCATGCGGGGACCAACCAGGCTCATCTGACCAAGCAAGACATTGACGAGTTGGGGCAATTCATCGAGGCTGGTGCGGCGCAAAAAATGACCAAGGCGGGTTACGCGTGGATCTTCTTTGAGCTTGCCACTGGTCGCCAATTCCTGCTTTTGTTCAGGGGTCAGACGGGTATTGCCATCAACGTACATGCTGCGGAACTTGAAGGCATCGAAGCTACGGTTGCCTGCGCCCATCACGCGGCGGCGATGAATAAGCGGGCCTGGGCTATCGAGCCGAACGAGCAGGGCAATGAGCAGCAGCAGTGGACTAAAGATGATCAAGGCGGCCAGGGCACCGCCGCGATCGAGGATCGCCTTGCTGAAGGCGTGCAGGCCCGTAATGCGGGTCTTGTTGAGCGTAAGCAGGGGCACATTCGCCTGCTCGCGCACCTGGACCCCAATAGTAAGGAGATCAAAAAGCCCTGGTGAGAGATGCACATTCAGTTGACTGAGGGTTTCGATTGCCCCCTGGACGAGGGACATGCGTTCGCGCACCAGATTGGTATCAGCGATAATGACCGCATCGGCGCGATGCTGGAGGACAACCTGTTGGAACGTCGTACTACTACCGAGGACATAGACATCAGGCAAGACTTCGGTACCGACATCCAGTTCATCGTCGACAAAGCCCACGATATGGGAGCCTGCGATGGGCGCGGCCTTGAGTTGCGTTGCCACGGCGCGGCCCTCGGCGTTGGCCCCGAGCACAACGACACGCTCGGTGAGCCAGCCCTGGTGCCGCATCCGGTATATGCCACGGCGGGCACTGAAGCGCCAGAGGATCGTGAAACTGACTGACGCAAGCCAGGCGAGCAAGAGCCAGGCGCGGGCGACCACGACATCGGGGACGAGGAACGTGAGAATGATCACCAGCACCATCCCGAGCGTACAGGCATTAAAGACTTTGGTGTACTCCTGGGTGCCCCCACCGAGATAGTGCGGCTTGTAGAGGCCATAGAGCGCAAAGAGGGCAATCCACGATGGCACGAGGGCGACCATCAAGGTTGCGTAAAAATGGGGCTCATTCGAGCCTTCGTTGAAGATCGGCCAGTTGGTATAAAAGCGCAGCAGATAAGCCAGCATAAAGGCTGCGATCACCGCAAGCATATCGCCAATGGCCAGGATCGTGAGCATCACCGGCCAACGGTCACCCGAGATACGGGGATCGTTCTGAAGGCCTTTTCGTGCGACGCGGTCAATGGTCGGGCTGCTCATAGAAACCTCTTTGCTTTGCTGCATTATTCCTTCAACCATCGACTCTTGTTTGCGAAGCTTGACTTCGCGGGCTAGGCAGTGTGTGAACGACTTGCCTGAGTTAGGATGCCGCCGTCAGGGCGATTGCGCCGACGGTCGATGCGTTGATCTGCTGGCCGGCGACGCGGGCGGCGACGCCACGGGCAAAGGCACACACCGATTCGCCGTTGGTCAATTGCGGATAGATCTGCCCCGTATTGGCGAGATAGAGCCCGGCAATGGAACTGGCGACAGGTGGGATGAGATCGGTTGCGCCGATAGGGTGAAGGGGCTCGACATAGCGCTCGCGCCCGATACGGATGGCGGCGATATCATCATCGCGCAAGTCAGGGAACATCTGGCGCAGGTAGCCAAGGAAGGTTGTCTGCAACTCGTCATCACCCATACGGGCATAGGGACTACCGGGGGCGACATATTTCGGCAGATAGACCAGATGGTAGCCGCCGGCATCGCGAGGATCGATCAAGTTGGTTGTTTCGATCACACCGGTGAAGGGGATGCGCTGGTCAGTAATATTGAGGGTATAGTAGGGCGTGAGCGAGCGCCGCATCACGAGCAGCATACAGACAATGCCGAGGTAGCCCTCGAGTTGGCCCCAGCGGGCCGAGACGTTGGCTGCTTCAGGTGGCAAGAGGCGGCGGGCGATCGGCGTCTGCATCGTAATAACGGTTTTGTCACTACTCAGCTCCTGCCCATTGACCGACAGGCCAACGACGCGGTCGCCGACAACGCGGATCTGGTCAACGGTCGCGCCAGTCGTAATGGTACCCCCACGGGTGCGGACAGCGTTGGCGAGGGCATCGACCAGTTCCTGGTACCCGTTGGGCAGATAGCACATCAACTCCTTGCCCTTGCTGCGGGTATCAGTTGTGCGCACGAGGCGTGACCAGATATAGGTCGCTGGCACCTGCGAAAAATCGCCATCAAACTTGGCCCGTAGCAAAGGCTCCCAGATATGGCGCACGGTACGTTCGCCGCTGAGCCCGGTCAGCCAGTCAGCGACGGGCATCTGCTCGAGCTGGCGCCAATCTTTGACCTGGCGACAGGCAAGAATGGTATAGGCGAGGCGGGCCCGATCCACAAACGTAAGTGGCGGAAAGCGCAGGAATTCGAGAGGCGTCGTCATCGGGTACGAGCGGCCATCGTGATAAAAGCCCATTTTGGTCGAAACCATCTGCAGGCGATCACGCAGCTTCAGTTCTTCCATCAGCCCCATCAGCGTACGATCGCTATTCAAAATCGCATGATAATAACGATCACAACTCATATTATCGAGTTCTGGAAACGAGGTGCGCCCCATCAACCCACCGAGGGTTGCCGAGCGTTCCCAGACGCGTACAGACTGACCTTGCTTGAGCAACTCGTAGGCCAGGGTCAAGCCAAGAATACCGCCGCCAATCACATCAACCATGAGCGCATCTCCCTACATAAATGGGCATACCCAATCCTCAGACAGCCTGGACGAAGGGGGCTTCAATCTGCAAGGCATTGACCGCCCGCGCAATCTGATGAACCTCATCAGGTGTCAGGCCGGGATGCACCGGTAGGGCCAGGATTTCGCTACTAACGCGGTCGGCAACGGGTGTGGTAGCCTGATAGCCGAGCTCGCGATAGACAGGTTGATTCGGAATGGTGAGCGGATAGAAAATCGCTGTGCCGACGCCAGCTGCGGCGAGTTGTTGTGCAGCGGCATCGCGGTCACCAAGGATGCGGACGGTATACTGATGGAAGACGTGGTGAATGCCCGGACGCACCTGGGGCTTGATCACCTGGGGATGCGCGATCATCTGGTTGAGCACCTGGGCATTGGCGATCCGCTGGGCGTTAAAAGCCTCACACTTGCCAAGCTGCACCCGTCCGATCGCAGCGTGGAGATCGGTCATACGGCAATTGTAGCCAAGGCACTCGTGGTAATAGCGGACACGGCTGCCGTGATTACGGAGGAGGCGAAGCTTTTCAGCGATAGCATCGTCATCGGTCGTAATCATGCCACCTTCGCCACTGGTAATATTCTTGGTGGCATAGAGCGAGAAACATGCCGTACTAAAATTACCGGTTGGGCGCCCGCGATAGCGAGCGCCGACGGCCTGAGCGGCATCTTCAATCACCGCGAGGCCATTGCGGCGCGCGATGACCATAATCGCGTCCATCTCGGCGGGATGCCCATAGAGATGGACGGGCATAATGGCGCGAGTACGGGGCGTAATCGCAGCCTCGATCTGGCGGACATTGAGATTGAAACAATCCTCATCGATATCAACAAAAACGGGGCGAGCGCCGGTCATCAAGATGCTATTGGCCGTTGCGACAAAGCTAAACGGCGTGGTGATGACCTCATCGTCGGGGCCGATCTCGTGCGCGAGCAGGGCGAGAAAGAGGGCGGTTGTGCCACTGGTCACAGCGACCGCGTGGCGCACCCCGCACAACTCAGCGAAGCCTTGTTCGAGCCGTTCCACTTCTTCCCCCTGGGCGAGTTTCCCTGAGCGTAACACAGCAAGCACAGCGGCTTCTTCTTCGGGGCCAAGGAGTGGGCGAGAGATCGGGATCATAAGCTTCCTCCGCCGACGACGCGCTCGAGCAAGACCCCTGCGGGGGCCACTTCGAGGGTATGGGCCAGCATGTCTTCGATCTGATAGCCGAGGTTGACGGCGAGCGCGTGGCACACCGTGCTATGAATATCTTCAACCTGGGGCATCATCTGATTATCAACGTGCAGCGTGGTCTGCGCGAGGTGGTCGAGCAACCCGCCATCAAAACCGGTGAGCCCGATGGTTGATGCACCCATCTCGTTGGCCCATTGGATCGCACGCAGCACATTGGGTGACTTGCCGCTGCCCGAAATAGCAAAGACAAGATCGCCAGGCCGGTAGAGGCTGCGCAGTTGCTCGACAAAGACATCGGCATAGCCCTGGTCATTTGACCAGGCGGTCAAGAGGGCCATATTGTCGGTAAGCGCGAGCGAGCGTACGCGGCGTGCGCCGTCGCGGATTGTCCACTTGGTCAGGTCACAGGCAAAGTGTGACGCAGTTGAAGCGCTGCCGCCATTGCCACAGACAATAATGGTACCATCGCGTTCGTACGTCGCCCAGAGTGCATCAGCAATGCGCCGTAGGGGCAGCTGAGGCAACTGATCGAGCGTGTACATAATCTGCTGAATATAACGATGCAAGTAGTTCAAGGGGTTTCTCTCTCTCTCAATTACATAAGGATGCTCAGGAACGAGCAACGAGGATCATGCCAAGACAGATGACGGCCACACCCATTGCGCGCATAGGGGTGACATGCTCGCGCAGAATGAGCCAGCCGATAAAGAAGAGCAAGACATGGTTAAGGCTGACAAGGGGGTAGGCGACGCTGAGGTCAATCCGTGACAGCGTAATGAGCCAGAAGAACGTCCCAAACCCATAGATCATGAGGCCGCCAACCACAAAAGGCGAGCGAATGATCTGCCAGACGATATTTGGTACGGTTTCGTAACTCACCGTCAGGGCCCCCATCTGGGTCATGCCGTGCTTTAACATCGTCTGCCCAACGATGCCCATTACTGTGGCGACAAGAATCAGGATCCAGGTACTCACCGTTAATCCTCCAATACGGCGCGGTTCAGCGACCGCCTCGTTTGTATGGGCCATCGCAAAGGTCGCTTCATCGAGCTTTTGCATGTGCAGCCTTTCAAAATACAGGGTCTTAACGGGCCGCAGGGGTCGAAGGTTGCCCCAGCAGGCCACGGGTACGGCGGCCCAACAAGCCTGTCATATAGCGCAGGTGGGTTCCTGTAATCCGCACAATTTTGGCTTTGGACTGGCCATACTGGCGCACACGCAGGACAGCGGGATACTCAACGACCCGATACCCAGCGAGCATCGCTTCGACCAGCAACTCGGTCACCATCAAAAAGCCATTGGCCTGGGTATTGATCCGTTCAATGACTTCACGGCGGCAGGCGCGAAAGAGGGCGGTGTAGGTACGGATGCGCCAGTCAATGAGGAGGCGATAGCAGAACGAAGCACTTTTGCTGATCGTGACACGGTAGGCGGGCACATTTTCGATGCCGCCATCGGGATGATAGGGTGACGCGGTCACGATATCGACCCCGGGGGTCAACCGATCGAGCAGTGCGGGAATTTCGGCAAAGGGATAGGTACCGTCGCTGTCACAGGTGACAATGATAGAACCATCGGCGTGGGCAAATCCGGTGCGCAGGGCTACCCCGAGGCCCTGATTGCGCTCGTGGTGCGCAATCGTTACATGCGGCAGTTCACCAAAAGTCTGGGTGAGGAGGTCGCCTGTCCGATCACTGCTGCCGTCATTTACGAGCACGAGTTGTACGCTACCCCGCTGTTGCAAGATGGGTAGGACGGCAGTGATGCGCTCGTACATTGCATCAATCCCTTCTGCCTCGTTGTAACAGGGGATAACGACTGAGAGGTCGTATGTTGCCATAGGTCACCAACCCTCCTCATCAAGCGGGAGCATCTGAGCACAAACACATGCGAAGGTCAAAGACGGCACGAATGAACTGGCGTCTTTGCGTTGACACTACCTGGAACAATCCACAGGGAGTTCGTGTATGGAGTATGCACGATACAGGTAACATTCAATTAAATCTGTAGACCTGCTGTGCTGACAATCCATTTAATGCACCCTGCTGCCGCATGTGGTAGAATCAAAACCCAACTATGCGAAATGATGACAACCTTTAACGGGAGGCTATGCCATGACGACGGCTTCTGTTGGCTCTTATTTGGAAGTTGCCCCTGGCGTTGAGATCTACTATGAGGAATACGGTACTGGCTCGCCACTGGTCTTTGTGCCAGGCTGGACGTTTACAACGGAAGTGTTTGAACATCAAGTCGCCCATTTCGCACGGTCACACCGGGTTATCGTCGTCGATCCGCGGAGCCAGGGCCGCTCGTCGAAGACGCTCCAGGGCAACGATTACAGTACCCACGGTGCCGATCTGGCGAAACTCTTCGCTAGCCTCGAACTGCGGGACGCAGTATTGGTCGGCTGGTCAACTGGTACGCTGGATGTGCTGGGGTATGTGCAACACGCTGGCACGAGTGCGCTGAAGGGTGTGGTTGGCATTGATATGTCGCCCAAGCCGCTTTCGGTTAGCAGCGACGACTGGGTCGAAGGGCCGCTTGATGAGCTTGCCGGGGCGTGGCGAGCGTTCTTGCGCTCGCCACAGGGTCAACGCGACTTCATCATCTACTACGCCAACGAGGTTATGGTGCAGCGTGCCTTGAGTCCAGCTGAACAGGATTGGATTGTTCGTCAGTCGCTTACCACTCCGCACTACCTAGCCAGTGCGCTCTTTGCCGACGCCATGTTCTGCGACTTTTCGGCTGAATTGCAGACGCTTGCGCAGGCTGTGCCTACGCTCTATGTGGTTGCCGAGCACTGGGCGGAGACGGCGACCGCCTTCCTCGCCCGGAACTTTGCTCTGGTCAAGACCGAAGCCTTTGGCGGGCACATGATGTTTTGGGAGCATGCCGAGCGCTTCAATGCGACGCTTACGAATTTTATCGAAGGGCTCGGGTAACAGCGTAGCAGGTTTCGAGCAGCATGGCGCTGGCAGCCCAGTTGTGGGCTTGTTCGACGTAGGCTCGTCCGGCGTTTCCGAGGGTTCGGGCATAGGATGGTTCAGCCAGGAGTGTGAGGATGGCCTGGGCGAATTGCTCTGCATGATCGGCAACAAGCAGTTCGTGGTTGGGGCGCGCTGTGAGGGCAACGGTGGTCTGGCGGGTTGTGACGACGGGTGTAGCTGCTGCCATGGCTTCGAGGACTTTGTTTTGGACGCCGACGCCGTAGCGCATGGGGGCCACGGCCACGGTAGCGTGGGCGAGATAGGTGCGCAGGTCGGGGACAAAGCCGGTGACGGTGACTTGTGGGTTGCGGGTATAGGCGCGTAGGGCTGGGCCGGGGTTGGCGCCGGCGAGGATGACTTTGGCATCGGGGCGTTGTGTCCAGACGAGGGGCATGATGGTCTCGAGGAGGAAGCGTGCGGCGGCTTCGTTGGCGTGATAGCTCATTTTGCCACTGAAGATGATGGTAGCGGGCGCTCGTTCTGCCTCGGATGGTTGAAAATAGGTCAGATCAACGCCATTGGGGACAACCGTAATTGGTGCGCCCTGAGGCTGCGAACCGCGCAAGGTCTGCAAGGCCCAGGCATCTTCGGGCGAGGTGATGATGATGTGGTCGACGTGTTGCCCACAGATGGCCTCGTAGCGTTTGGTACGGGCGAGATCGAGCAAAGCCATGGTGCGTGCGCGTAGCGAGGGGCTAGAGCGAGCAGCACGTTCAAAGAGTAGGCTGATGCTGTCTACTGCATCGAGGATCATTGGTGGTCGTGTGGGTACCTGAGCGGCGGCGACGCGGGCGATTTCGGCGGCACGCAGGTGTTCAATATGAACCACGTCGTGTTGCCCCGAGTGAAATTCTGTTCTGATCGCTTCGATAAAGGCTGGTACGAGGCAATGGGCGGCCTGCAGTGGCAGATCGCTGCCGAGTGCCCGCAGGTAGGCCTTGATGCGGGCCTGACGCGCAATCGTGATGACCTGGATCGTGGGACAGAGGGGGCGTAGCGTTGCCAGGTTTGCTTGATCGTCGGGGCCATCTTCGGCGCAGATCAGGGTGATCTGGTGCCCGCGTTGGGCTAGGTGGCGCAACAACTGATACGAGCGCACGCGGATCGGCGAAGGAACATACGGGATGACCATCAGGATGCGCATCATCGTCTCCCCACCGCAGCCTGGGTGAGGGCGGCCTCGTAGAGAAGTTCGATGCGAGGATTGACGACGCGCCAATCGTAGACCGCTTCGGCGACTTGGCGACCTGCCCGGGCCAGGGCTTCACCCTGCGCCGGGTTAGATAACAAGGTGATGAGAGCCTGCGCAAAGGTTGCGGGTGTGTCGCCAACCAGCACATGGGTGCCGGGGGTCAGGGCAATGCCTTCATAGCCAATGGTGGTCGAGACAATGGGCAACCCACGGGCCAGGGCCTCCAGGATCTTCACCCGCATGCCCCCGCCGGCGCGAACAGGCACAATCAGGGCGGCGGTCTGTTCCAGGAAGGGCTGCGGATCTTCGACATACCCGGTCACTTCGATGCTGGGGTCTTCTTCGGCGAGGCGGCGCACCGACTGGGGTGGTCGCGCCCCCACCACGGCAAACCGTACCCCAGGCACTGCGCGTTGCACCAGCGGATAGACTTCGCGGGCAAACCAGAGCACGCCGTCAACATTGGGCGGCCAGAACATGGTCGCCATACTCAGAATGAGTTGTGGATCGGGCTTGCGGGCGACCGGTGGCTGCCCCTGGGCATCGACGGCAATTGGGATCACTTCGGTGGGTGGGAGAGTGACCCCGGCTTCGTCGGCGGCAAGCTGGAGGAAGGCGCGATCAGGCTCGCTGACGGTGAGCAAGCCATCAAAGCGCGCACAGAGCCGAGCCTCGTAGCGGCGCAGACGGCGGGCTTCGACTTCGAGGCCGATCCTGCGGGCAGGCGAGCTATGCTCGGCCATGCGCTGCACAATCGTCCAGACGGCATTATGTTCATCGAGTACCCGCGCCCCTCCGGGCAGATCGACGGCAAATTGTGCCATATTGAGTTGATCGGCGTGGATGATGTCAAACGTCTGCCGACGGGTGAGTTCAGCGAGCAGGGCGTGCAGTTCGGGCGACGCATCGCGGCGCATCAGAAACGAATCGCCCGCAAGGCTACTCGTGACGAGGTAGCCGAGATCGCGCAGGCGCGAGCGTTTGAGCAGCACCGTATGCACCTCGGTACACAAGCCACGCAACGCAGTGGCTCGTTGGGCCTCGGCCTCAGAGCGTACGAGGGAGACGAGCGTCACCTCGTGATGGCGGGCAAGCGACTGGAGCAGGTGGTAGGTCTTGACCTTTGGGCCGCTATCGGGTGGGAACGGCAGAATCTGGGTCAGCAGTAAGATGCGCATCTAGCCCTCGGCGCTACGGTTACGGTGGCCGGTTGGCACCAAGGCCGGCCAGCGGGGGCGAGTCTGACGAAGGGAAAGGAAGAGCAAGATCAGACCAAGGCTGACAAAGACGACGAGGGGCAGCAGGCTCAGCGCACCTTGCAGACCGAGGGCCATGCCGAGATTCCGGGCAATATCGCCCTGTTGCCAGGCGGGTACCACATAGGCCAGCCACGGATTGCGATTATCATCGGGCGGGAAGAGTTGCCCGCTGGTGGCTTCTGTCCAGGTCAGGATGACCGACAGGACGATCAGACCCGTTGTGGCAACGCGGGTAGTCGTTCTGGCAAACGCCCGTTCGACGGCCCAGCCAGCGCCCAGGGCAAGAAAGGGGATCAACGGAACAATGTAACGAGGCCCGGCGGCGAATCCGCCCCACCACATAATGGACGACCCATAGAAGAGGTACATCGTGATGACGGCGAGCATCGTCACCCACCACTCGGCGCGTAGGCGGCCTGAACGCCACCAGAGCATAAAGCCGGGCAGCGCGAGCAAGAGCCAGGGGGCACGAATGAAGAGGCCGCGGAAGGGGCTGAACGCCAGACCCCAGAGCGACTCGGGGCGCGGGTAGGTCAGGCTCATAAACCCGGTCTGGTGCTGATCTTGCCAGAGCGCCGAGTGGGCATAGCCAATCGGCCACGGGGTACCAAAGGCGACCAGGTCATAGGTAATCAGAAGGGCACCTGGAATAATGCCGCCGAGAAGCAGGGCAGGTAGCCAGCGCCAGCCCTGGCGCCAGAGCGCATAGAGACCGATCACGGCACCTGGCAGCACGCTTGGATACTCGCTAATGACGGCCCAGCCAAGCAGCAGACCGCAGAGCACCCCAGAGGCCCAGCCAGCACGGGGTGGCGTCGCCGTGTTCTGCGCCTGTTCCCACGGACGCCAGGCGACACAGAAGGCCCCAAAGAGCAGCGTTGCGACGAGTTGGTGGCTATAAAAATTGCCTGCATACGGCGCGGCGGCGGTGCCCAGTCCATACGCGATGGTCGTCAGGGCGGCAGGAATAGGTGAAAGGCCTGAGCCGCGCATAGCGAGAAAGAGCAGTGCGCCGAGGATCGCAGCGGGCAGGGCGACGACGATCACCGTCATCAGGTACTGCACTAGCGCATAATGCACCTTGTCTTCGCGCAACCCTGAGCCTTCCTCGTTGAGCGTCGTACTCATGGCCGCCCCATCGCCGAGGCTTTGCGCCCGTGTTGCGATGGCGGGATGATCGAGCACTGGACTGAGCACCAGATAGAACGGGATCGCCAGGAAGGAGAGACCCGGTGGCTTATCGGTGTAGGTACGGCCATTGTAGAGCGCATAATCGCCGGTATTGGCAACATAGCGATCAATGCTGACGGTACCATCATCCACGACAGCGAGCACCAGATTGAGCCGGGAATTCTGATTCCAATCCGACCAGCGGGGCAGCACATAGAGATAACTGACGAAGAGTAGAGCTACAATCAGCCAGCTATGTAGCGCACGTTGTGACATCTGGCGACTCCTTAGGGTGATTGCAGATTTGCGATTGTCGATTTGGCGCGGCACATCTGGACACAGTCGATGTCGCGCTGATGCCCGAACAGGTCGCCCGAAACTGCATTAGGGTATGGTACGCTCGAGCAAGACATAAGGTTCGGCAACAAAACGCACAGTGTAATCACGTTGGAGGATCTCTAATGGATAGATCTGGGTATAGGCACTGAATGGTCCAGCAAGCACATACTGTGGTTGGGCGTCAAGGCCGTCGTAGACCACCGGCGGGCCACCGCTCCAGACATGGCGTACGGCGGGGTCGAGCAATTCAGTGGGCACATAATGGAAGCGGTGATCGCTCAGCACCCCGATCTCAGGTTCCCAGGTTTCGATCACAATATTTTGAGGGATGTTGGCATTGAGATAGGCAGCCATCCGATGGGTGCTATCATCGGGTGAGAGCAGGGTGCGGATGGTCAGGCTCAACGGGATCAGGATGATCAAGCCCAGATAGGCGACAGCGGCGCGGGTGGGCCAAGTGAGCCGACGCGCGTGCAGCATCTGGATCGTATCGGCGGCAAGGCGAGCGACGGCGAGGCTGCCGAGGATGACAGCGGGGAAGGCGTAGCGCGCCCAGCCGAGGGAAACGACGAACCAGGCGATCCAGAGGCAGGCCATGAGCGTCGGGGCGAGTTCAGCGAGCGCCTGTGGGGTGCGCTGACGGCAGCGCCAGAGGCTATAGAGCAAGCCGGGAATGAGCAAACCGCCATAGACCTGGATAAGATAGACGACGGCGCGGCGCGAGGCTTCAAATTCAAAGACAAAGATCGCCCCGCCCGCAGCCTGTCGTGTCTTGGCATAATTGGCCGCGAAGCCATCGGGACCAAAGAAGGTGAGCATAATGACCATCCAGGCCCCAAAGGCAGCCACCGCCATCGCCGGTGGCGCGAGGCGCAGCCACCAATTCCCAACGCGGAAATAGCGCCAATCGAGCAGCGCCAGCAGGGCGAGGGTAGGCGGGACAATGAGGACAAACTGATTCTTGGTGACAAGGGCCAAGCCGAATGCTGCGCCGGCGAGCAGTGCATAGCGGGTCGCATGGGCGGGACGCAGAATACCCTGGACATACGCCAGCAGACCGAGGCTCAGGAAGGCAATGCCTGGTACCTCGCCAAGCACCTGGCGACCATATTCAACCATCCCCTCGAAGCGGAGCGTGCGTGACGCGAGGATCAGCACCAGGGTGAGCAGGGCGATTCGCAAACCGTGGAGGCGACGGGCCAGCAAAAAGAGGGCGAGCAGGGCGATCGCCATATAGAGCACGATCACCAGGCGAGCCTGCACCAACCCAACCCCGCCGAGTTGAAAGGCGAGGGCCACGGGCAACATCACCGTTGGTCCGACACCAATCGTCGGCCCAAAATAGCGAAAACCCTCACTGCTGATATCGGCATAGACCCCGTAGTTGACGAGAGTTTTTGGCACATGCAGATGTGACCCTTCATCGAACCAGGTACGCGGGGCGTACGGCAGATTGACGAAGGCCAGGAACAGCACCAGGATCACAAGCGCCACGAGGGCGATCTGCTCCCAGCGTTGGGCCAGAAGCTTGAGCCGAGGTGAGCTTGCCGCATGCGCAGTGAGTGTCTTTGACATATGATCCTGCTGTTCGTTGCGTTTTGGGGGCCAAGCCACCAAAACGCAACGAACAAAACTAGTGCTAGAGGCCTAATCGCCTGAGCCAGAGAGGCGGCGTGAATTGCCGAGGCCACCGCTCATCCACTTGAGGTGGTTGATACCGATTGTCCAGAGCTGCCCGAGGGTGTCGGGGTTGGCGGCACCCTTGAGGAACGTCTTGATTGGCTCGGGGCGCAGCGACCATTCGCGGGCGGCGCGCTTGGCCCAGTATTCGAGATCCTGTGAGCTGAGGTGCGGATAGTTGAGCACCGTGTGGGAGTACATATCGTAATCTTCCCAGCGGTTCATATCAATCCAGCCATTCTCGACCGCCTCGTAGTAGAAGGGCGTCCCTGGATAGGGGGTCGCGATGTGGAAGAGGGCAATGTCGAGCGGCAACTGCTTGGAGAGCGTGATCGTCTGCTGGATCGTCTCAACCGTTTCACCGGGGAGGCCGACGATGAAATAGCCCCAGTTCTTGATCCCGGCGCGATGACTGGCGGCAATCGACTCCTGGATGCGCTTGACGGTTGTGCCCTTGCGTGCCCGCTTGAGCACCGCCTCGCTGCCACTTTCGAGCCCCCAGGCAATCAAGAAACAGCCTGCGCGGCGCATCAACTTGAGCTGCTCTTCGTCTACGAAGTCAACGCGACTATTGCAGCTCCAGCGCAACTGGAGGCCTTCTTTGATGATGGTATTGCAGAGATCGTAGACAAATTCCTTCTTGACGGTAAAGAGATCGGCCTCGAAGTGAATATGGTGCATGCCCATCTCTTTGAGCATCACCATCTCTTGCAACACATGTTCGGGGCTGCGGTGGCGGACGCTCGACTGGTAGGTGACGTGCTTGATGCAGTAGCGGCAACCGGCGGGGCAACCACGGCTGGTGAGCACAAAGGTATAGGGTCCACCGATAATCGGCACCTTATACTTCTGCCAGGGCAACTTGTGGTGAAGGGGCAAAGGCAGGCTATCGAGGTTCTCGATAAACGGGCGGTCAGGATTGATCTTGATCTCGCCGTGCTCATCGCGGAAGCCAATGCCAAGCGTCTCACGGAGGGCACGGGCGATCACCTGCGGATAGACGCCGAGGAAGCGCCCTCGTGTGGTGAGGTACGAGGCATCAGGGAAGGGCAACTTGCGCCATGGTGCGGTCAGATCGGCATTGCCGACGGGTACGGTCTCATCGGCATGCTCGCTGGCAACCTGGCGATCAATGGTGCGAATGACATCAACAATAGTCATCTCGGGCTCACCGCGCACCACGACATCGAGGGTCGGATAGGTTTCTAGGGTCTCGCGGGTCATTGGCGTCACGTGGGTGCCAATCGCCATCGAGATCGTGCCGACGGCCTTGCCGACAAAGGTTGTCCGCATATCATTGGTCAGGGTTGGCGCAGTGGCGTGGATGACCATATAACGGGGCTTATGCTTCCACATATAGCGCTCGAAATCTTCCCAGGTCATCCCGAGGCCAATGGCGTCGATCACATCAACGCTATAGCCGGCCTCTTGCACCACGGCCCCGATCTGGGCCAGGGCGGTCTGAGGCCAGATAATGCCATCACGGGTACGACGACCAACGCGCGCGATATCGCGCAGGAAGAGGTCGCCATCGGGTGAGGGCGGATTGAGGACGAGCACATCAAGGCGCGGGTTGCGCTCGCGGGGCATCTCGACAAACCGGATCTCGCCCGAACGCTCATTGGCGCGGGCGGGGGCGACCAGTTTGATGCCGGTTGCTTTGTCTCCTGGAGCCATGCGTTTTTCGCCAGATTGCGACTGCGTCTCTTCACTCATGAATTCAAACTCCTTTTTATCGCACCTGACGGTACGGCTGATCACATAGCTACAATGTAAGCGCTTATGGCCTTTCGGCGGGAACATGTTCGTTGGAAGAACGGCGGCGTGCGGTCTTGCGCTGACGCTCTGGTGAAAAGAAACTGAGTCGCACCGCCTGGATGAGCATAGCGAAAAAAGCCATCAGCAACACAGCATTCATTCCTGGCCCCACCAGCAGATGAAGGGGACGGTTCCATGCACTGATTTCAACACTAAAGAGAAAGTCAATTGCTTGATGCAACTCTCCAGCGATATGTTTTTCGTATTCATAGACCAGACCCAGCAGAAAGGCCGTGAATAACCATGCGACGCGTGCGCGGGTCGGTTGGGCATACAAGCGTAGCCCAAAGATGATCAAGAGCAGCACGGCCAGGATGATGGGCCAGTTGTGACTGACTAGCACTATCAGATAGCCGAACACATAGTGCCACTGGCCCAGATTTGCGGCACTCCACTGCTCAAAACCTTGATCCATGACGAACTTTTCCCTCGCACGATGCTCACGTAGATCCAACACTTTTCAAAGAAGACCTCACAGGTCTGCTCTTCCGCATGGGGACGCCATCATCAAGACCTGTGAGGTCTCTTTTTAGATCTGCTGAGCGACGGCATCGGCGTGAGCCGGGTGAGCGGCAGGAACATACGTCCAGTTCAAATCCGCTTCCATCTCGGCATCGCGGCGGCTCAACTCGGACAGCACGCGGGCGAGGCTCCACGCACTCATCAACTGCACCCCGGTGAGCACCATCAATGCACTGAGGACAGGCGCAAACCATGACGTGGCGAGGGCGGGATTGGTCAGGTCAAAGACAACGGCGGCGACATAGACACCAATACCACCAAGGATGGCGAGCAACCCGAGCCACCAGTAATGCTTTTCGATCTTGCGTCCGTTGCCGTAGGGGCCAAAGAGACCCTGGCGGATCGGGCGCGTATGGAAGAGGGCGACCACATAGCTAAAGGTGGTTCCGGTCGTATAGGCGGTCACCCCGGCGACGGCGAGCACGAGCGCACCGAAGAGTTGCGGGAAGGACCAGCTGAGGCTGCCGACAACGAGGCTGCCAACCAGTTGCACCCCAACAATCATCAGGGCCATGAGCAGCATGGCCAACCCGATGCCGCCGAAGATGCGCACGGGATTGTAGGTGAGCGCGGTCCAGACAATTGACTTGAAGAAACGCAGGCCATCACGGACGACACTGAGCTTGCTGCGCCCCGAGCGCTCTTTGTACGGGATGGGCACTTCAACGATATTGAGATGCTCGTGCAACGCACGGGTGCTCATCGCTGGGGTGAAGTCGAGTGTATTGGGCAACGGATAGATCATTGGCAGCACCGAACGACGGAGCACGCGCTGCCCACTGGCGCTATCGCTAATGCGTACGCCTGAGACGAGCGAAAGCAGCGAGGCAAAGATGGTATTGCCTACCCGTCGGACAAGCGGCATCTCGCTGTGCTCACCTGCCATGCGGCTGCCGATGACAATATCGGCCCCGTCCATGGCAACCTGGCACATTTTGGGGAAGTATTCAGGTGGATAGGTGCTATCGGCATCAAGGAAGCCGATCAACTCACCCGTAGCGGCCCCAAAGCCTGTCTTGAGGGCACCGCCGTACCCACGGTTTTGCTGGCGGATCAGCCGGACACGTTCTCCATACCCTGCAACAATCTCGGCAGTGCGGTCGGATGAACCATCATCAACCACAATGCACTCAAGTTCAGCAACGCCAACCTCGGCGAGCTGGGGCGCGATTGCCAGTACACGGTCAACAATTGCCTCGATGCCGTCCTCTTCGTTGTAGGCCGGGATGACCACTGAGAGGGTCGTCATAGGGTGTGCTCCTGTCCTGCATAGCCCGGCAGATCCGCCGGGGCCTGATAAGCTTTCATCAATAGACACGTAGCTCAGGTTGCCGCGGAGGCAGTGGATCGGTTCGCAGATCCCGTACCACACGGGCTGGATTGCCCACGGCGACACTGTAGTCGGGAACGTCCTTTGTTACGACGGCACCTGCACCAACCACGCTGTTGCGTCCTACCCGTACACCATCGAGCACAATGGCCCCGCTGCCAATCCATGCACCTGTTTCAATCGTGATGCCCTGGGCCGTGATGCCCTGATGGCTGATTGGTCGGGTTGTATCGTTGATGACATGATTGACGGCGAGTACTTGCACCAGCGTGCCAAGGTAGACATCGTCGCCAATGTGAATGCCACCCTGCCCGCGCAAAATGCAACTCTCGCCGATGAGGGAACGTGCGCCAATGGTGATATGACTATGGGGAAGATCGCGGAAGTTGTAGACGTGCAGGATCGCGTTCTTCATTACCAGGCTCTCGTCACCGATGGTGATCCCGCCTGGGCAGGCGTGCAAATAGACGCCGTGGTCGAGATAGACGCCCTTGCCGAGGCGAACATCCGAGGCAAACCTGATCCGTACGCCATCTTCAATGGCTGCCATGCCCTTCATGTCAAGGATGCTCCGGTACGCGACTGCGCGTACTCCTACGCCGACGATGCTCGGCACCCAGCCCAGGCTCGCCTGAACCAGTTGCTCGAAGACATACTGTGGTAATGAACTCGCCTGACGCGAAATGTAGAGCCCAAGTTGTTGGCGCATACCTTGACGTGCGGGTGGTTGGCCCGCTGCAGATGAACGGTCTTGGATCGGGTGGACTGTCCCTATCGTACAGGAGCGCCTTAAATTCTACCTAACAGGACGTTAAGCGAGGTCTTACAGTGTGTTTACCTCTTGCACAGGTTTTTGAGCACGGCATGGCCCCGTTGCGTGAACATGGTAGGGGCGAATGCTTTGCCCTCTGATACCGATACCTTGCAAAGATACTGTTGTTTTGACGCAAAGGCGCAAAGGCTTTCGCGTCGGTGCGCTCACTCTTTGCGCCTTCGCGTGAGCTTATTTGAAAAGCATTGCCCCTAATACCATGTACCGTTGCGCATGGCGCATGGTCAACCCTGACCGAAGCGAACGGTCTCAGAGGCTGTCTGAAACGTCGACGGGTTGCTCTGGAGTGTCAGTTTATAGCTTCAAAGAGCATCACGCACCTCCACCCGTTTGCATGAATGACGGCACTGCGCTACAGTGTTTACCATAGCTGGTTATCTGGTGGATCTGTGAAAGTAGAGCGCTATGTCTTCTCAAACAATGCCTGGACGTGCCCCGCGTGAGCATAGTCTGGGGTATGCGGTGGCTGGTGGAGCGGTGATTACCCTGATTTCGATGCTCATTGGCGGTGGTCTGTTTGCCTGGATTCTGCTGGCGACACGCGGCCCTTCGGCGGGTGAGTTGTTGCCGGTTGATACGCAGCTTTATGCGGCGCTGGCCCCGAATGTTGGTGGGGTGGTTGACGTGAATCAGCTGCAGCGTGCCCTGAGCGAAGGCTTTGGCATCGCTGATCCAGCGGCGCTGCTGGAGCCGGTGGAGGAACTGGTGGCGGTGCCGCTTGAGGGCAATATTGGCACTTGGCTCGGTAGCGAGATGATCGTGGCGGTGCGCGATCTGGAGGCAGGGTCGCTGCAGGGTTCACACGATGGGGCTGCGCTGCTCAACGAAGCCGAGGTGGTCTTGCTCTTTGGTTCAAAGAATGATCCGCAGGCCAGTGCCTTCGTTGAAAAGCATCGCACGGCCCGCGAGGCGCGTGGCGAGACATTCCAGGCCATAAGCATTGGTGAGGTGACGATCTATGCCCAGGAGGGCGGCGCACCAAGCCCGATCACCGCTTTTGCGCTCGTTGACCACTACGTCGTCTTTAGCAATCGGCTTGAGGCGATTGAAGCGATGGTTGCTGTTGAACCAGAGGCGAGCACCAATCAACTGGCGTCCCTCCCTGACTTTCGCACGTTTAGCGCACAACTGACCCCGCAACGCGCCGGGGCTGTCTATACCGATGGCACGGCGAATGGCGAAGCGGCGCGTCAGGGCGTGAGCGCCTTGTTGCAAAGCCTGATCGCGCCGTAGAGACAATAGGGCGGTTGGGTTGACGCAAAGGCGCAAAGGGCGATTGTTTTGACGCAAAGGCGCAAAGTTTTGAGCGTAGGTGAGCAAACCCTCATCTGCAATCGGAAATAGGCTCACTTTTCGCGCCGGGCGGCGGCGACAATCTGCTGGAGGTAGCTCTGCCAGTGTTGTTGATTGGCCCTGGTGATGCGGCGGATCGCTTCGAGATCGCCGCTTTCGCCGGCCTCGTATGCGGCGGCGAGCGACTCTTGAAACGTGCGGGCCAGATCGGCCACAGCGCGTCGGAGCTCGGCATTGACGACGCGCTGATGTTCGAGTTGCTCCTGGAGCCATGCGATCAAGCGGGCTTGTTCAGCGAACTCTTCTTCGTGTGACATCTTGTTGTTCTCCTTTGACCTAGTTTCAGAAGGGCCGGATCAGCTTTAGAGGGTAGTGCCGACTTCAGTCGGCTGAAAAGACTATTACCCTCACACCCGTATCAAAACCGGGCGGGCAGCGGTATAACTCTGGAGACGATGGTTTTTCTGTTTGCTTGAGAAGACCGCTGCTATGCCAAACACGCGTTATTATCTTGGTTTCAATCTTGTGCCGGGGATTGGCCCGATCCGTCTGGCGCGCCTGGTTGAGCACTGTGGCTCACTGGAGGCGGCCTGGCATGCCGATGCGTTTGCGTTGGCTGCCGCCGGGATCGAAGGCAAGACCAGTGCGTCGCTGATGGCGGTGCGTACACGGCTTGACCTCGATGCCGAGTTGGAACGGGTGGCACGGGCGGGGGTGACGTTGCTGACGATTGATGATGCGGCCTATCCGCATCTGCTGCGCAATATCCCCGCTGCGCCGCCGCTGCTCTATGTGCGCGGCGCGTTGACGCCCGCCGATGATTGGGCGATCGCGCTGGTTGGTACACGGGCGCCGACAACCTATGGACGCGAGGCGACGATGCGCCTGACTGATGGCCTGACCCGTGCGGGTGTCTCTATTATAAGCGGCTTGGCGCTTGGTGTGGATACGTTGGCGCACGAGGCGGCGCTGGAGGCGGGTGGGCGCACGCTTGCGGTGCTGGGCAGCGGGGTCGATCAGCCCTACCCCGAACGCAACCAGCGTCTGGCGCAGCGCATCATCGAGCAGGGCGCGTTGATCAGTGACTATCCGTTGGGGACGATGCCGGTAGCAGCGAATTTCCCGCCGCGCAACCGCATCATCAGCGGGTTAAGCCGGGCAACGCTGGTGATCGAAGCGGGCGAAAAGAGTGGAGCCTTGATTACCGTGGGCTTTGCGCTC
Source organism: Candidatus Chloroploca sp. Khr17 (assembly GCF_004138165.1). Lineage (GTDB taxonomy): Bacteria > Chloroflexota > Chloroflexia > Chloroflexales > Chloroflexaceae > Chloroploca. The sequence goes on along the minus strand of NZ_RYFF01000027.1, from coordinate 57,098 downwards.
GATCAGGGGCGTGAGGTTTTTGCGTTGCCGGGGCCGATCTTCTCCCGCCAGAGTGCTGGCTGTCATCGGCTGATCCGCGACGGTGCAACGCTTGTCCGTTCGGCCGATGATCTGCTCGCTGACCTCGATCTCACCAGGGCGAGTGTGCAGCGCGAAGCACGCAGCGAATTACCGATAGACCCGATCGAAACGGCACTGCTTGGCCTACTGAGCTACACACCGTGCCATATTGATGAACTGAGCCGCGAAGCAAACCTGACGGCTCAGGCGACGGCGGGGGCCTTGACCCTGCTTGAACTGAAAGGCCTGGTGCGGCAGGCAGCCCCGATGCAGTATGTGTTGAGGTGAGCGAGTGGGCCGTGCTACAATGCGAGCGAAGATGCTGCGAGCGGAACATGCTCAACGAGAGGAAGAGCCATGCTGAGTGCCTACATTGCGGCGGCAATGCGTCGCGCCACCTACCAACTACTGGTTGATGACGAAGGCTTTGTTGGTGAAATCCCCGGCTTGCAAGGCGTGCTCGGCCACGCTGAGACCCTCGAAGCGTGTCGCGAGGATCTTCAATCTGCGCTGGAAGATTGGATCTGGCTTGGTTTGCGTTTGGGACACGCCATCCCGCCACTTGATGGGATCGACTTGAGCCAGCCTATCCGCACGCAGGAGGCCGCCTGATGCCACCCTTTGGTCCCATCAGCCGAGTGCGTCTGATTCGTGGGTTGCGGGCCTTGGGCTTTGAAGGACCTTATCCCGCTGGTCGCCATGCCTTTATGGTGCGCGAGGAGAAGCGCATCACTATTCCCAATCCGCATCGTGGCGATATTGGCGTTGGCTTGCTCGCCACCATACTTCGTCAGGCCGATGTGAGCCGTGAGGAGTGGGAACAGGTCTAAGCCCCACACCGTGCCATATTGATGAACTGAGCCGCGAAGCGAACCTGACGGCTCAAGCGACGGCGGGGGCGCTGACCCTGCTTGAACTGAAAGGCCTGGTGCGGCAGGCCGCGCCAATGCAGTATGTATTGAGGTGAGCGAACTCAGTGCGGCTCAGGCCAGAGGCCTCGCTGCATCTGCTGGCGTACCATGGCGACTGCTGCGTTGCGGCTCGGCATACCAAGCTTTTTGATCGCTTTGCCCATCTGGTACTTGATGGCTCGCTCGCTATAATCCAGCAGTTGGGCGATTGCCCGGTAGGTATGCCCCTGGGCCAGCAGGGTCAGCACCTTTAGCTCTTGTTGCGTGAGAGCCGAGGCGCGATCTTCGCTAGTGAGCGACTCGTGAGATGGCTGTGTTGCTGGATTTTGCAAGATGCGGAGGGCCAGATCGTGAGAGATTGCCAACTCGCGGCGCAAAACTCCAAGGAGTTGGTTGCAAAGCTCGTCACTATCCATGCTCTTCAGGAGATAACCGGCAGCACCGGCCTTGATCGCCTCGAGCAGATCTTGTTCATTTTCGACGGCTGTTAACAGTACCACTTGCATCTCTGGAATTTTTTCCAGGATCAGGTGCATCGCTTCGATGCTGCTTATACCGGGCATCGCGGTATCCATCAGCACAATGTCGGGGCGTAATGTCTGTGCTGCGTCTAGGGCAGACAGCCCATCGGTTACTACCCCGACGATGGCGAAGCCGTTGGTCTGGAGCGACTGCTGGAGCATATGCAGATCGAAGGGGTTGCTGCCCACGAGCAGGATGCCTGGCCGATGACGAAGGTAACCCGACAGGCGTTCAAGCGGAACCTCCAGTCGCACGATGATGCCCGAGCCCGGCATCGCGATCATCGCAAGAGTGCCGCCGATCACTTCTGCTTGTTCACAGAGATTCTGAAACTCAAAGGCCTTGCGGTTGCGGCTAGGTTCTCCTGTATCGGCGAGATCAAACGCTAGTCCCATATGGCTGAGTTTCACAACCAGCTGATCTTCCACCAATTCAAGTATCAGGCTGACATGCTTTGTGCTGGTGGATGTACGCACATTTGCCATGGCTTCCTGGATCATCCGCAGCAACTGCACCTCAACATCGGGAGCGATTGAGAGCGTAGCGACGCCCTGGCCGATGTGCAGATCGATCTGAAACCCATAGAACTCAGCGACCCACTGGCGATGCTGCTCGATGATCGCGATCAGCCGGGTCTTCCGTGGCATCAGCGATCCAAGATGAGGCTCTAGGTCCGCTACCGTGAACGGTGCAGGCGGGGCGGTCGTGATTTTGTCGAGGTGTTGGGTAGAGATGCTCTCGCGAATGGTCTGGGCTTGGAGGTTCATATGTGCGAGCGCCTTGCCGAGCGAGTCGTGCAACGCGAGCGCCTGCTGCTCACGCTTGCGTAAGGCCGCCATTGCCTGAGCCTGCTCGCTAAGCACTGCCTGGATACGCTTTTGTTCACTAATATTGATCGCGATGATCAGCCCAGCTACGATTTCACCGGCTTCGCCACGAACGGGTACGCCGCTCAGGTGGTACCACGCGTCGCGGAATGCAAGGTCGACTTCTACTGGTGTGACGCCCGCCAGCGCGGCACGGTAGATTGGCTCGAGCGCAACCACGAGATCCGGCGGGAGTACCTCATGAAATGTGCGACCCTCAATGCTTCCCGTGGCATGATTCGTTCGCATCAGTTCGTACCCATCGGCTGCCAGGAAGCGCAAATCGTGATCAAAGAGCAAGGTAGCCCAGGTGGGCAAGCTATGCACCAGGGTATGCAAGGCTGCTTCGATGCGCAGATGCGCACTGACATTGCGGCTTATCCCAAAGAGCGCCTTCTGCCCAAACCAATGCCCACGGGTCACCCTTGTCTCAACAGGAATCTGCCGCCCCTCTCGCGTCACCAGGGTAAGTGGGCAGACGTCACGTTGTCCAACGAGCATCTCGCCTAGGATCGCGATTGCCTCGGCGTGTTGGTCGGGTGGATGTACCATCCACACGGGCTGATCCACGATCTCGTCGATGCTGTAGCCGAGACTTTGCAGCACTACCTGATTCACGTGCAGGATGGTGCCACTGTAATCCAGCACAAAGAGAAAGTCTTGTAGCGCATCGAACAGTGACAGCCACTCCTGCTCGTTATTGCGCAAGGTCTCTGTGGTCTGGATACGGAAAATTGCCTGGCCTATTTGTGCTACAACGGCCTCAAGATCGCGGCGCAACGCTGGTGGCAGCGTTGCTTCATACGTAACGAGTTGTGCTTCAAGCTGTGCGACACGCGTGCGGAGCAGCGCCAGTTCTGTTGTTGCTTCAGGGCAGCTGACACTCTTCGGTTCAGCCATAGTGGAGTCCTAGCTTGAGCAGAGCCTTCAGGAACTCTTGCTTTGCGATGGCTCACTCTTTTCCCTCAATTTGCCCTAAATTGTACCAGACAGGGCGATAGATTGCACATATAAAAATGAGATCATCTGCCTATAATGGTGAGACAAGCCTTTGATCATTGACGCGGGTGGGCACCACCCGCGTCAATGATTAAAGTAAGCCACCGACGGGAGTCGGCCCTACACGTGGTACGCATAAGGCTGCGCCCTACGATGGTTGCTAGCGGAGGTGCGTATGATTTCATCTTTCGTGCCAGCATCTACCAGGCAGACAATTCTCATCGTTGACGATGCCCCGGAGAATCTCACTATTCTGGGCGAATTGCTTATGCCGTACTACCAGGTGCGGGTTGCACGCTCGGGGATACGCGCCTTGCAGGTGGCTGCATCAGCGCCGCAGCCCGATCTGCTCTTGCTTGATGTGATGATGCCCGAGATGGATGGGTATGCTGTGCTCACACGATTACGCGATCATCCTGCGACCCGATCTATCCCGGTCATCTTCGTCACAGCCATGGACTCAGTAGAGGATGAGTCGCACGGCCTTGAGCTTGGTGCCGTTGATTATATTACCAAACCGATCCGTCCGGCGATCGTGCTGGCTCGTGTCCGCACCCATCTCGAGCTCAAGCAAGCGCGTGACTGGCTCGCCAACCAGAATGCCTGCCTTGAGGCCGAAGTAGCGCGGCGGATGCGTGAGAACCAACTGATTGAAGATGTAAGCATCAGAGCGCTGGCTGCGTTGGCAGAGGTACGTGATCCCGATACTGGCAATCACCTGCGGCGTACCCAGATCTATGTGCAAGTGCTGGCGAATGCGCTTGCTACCCATCCCCGCTTTGCCGATGCGCTGAGCCAGCCGTGCCGTGATCTGCTGGTCAAATCGGCCCCACTGCACGATATTGGCAAGGTGGGCATCCCGGATCACATTCTGCTCAAACCTGGCAGACTCACGCCTGAAGAGCGCGAGATTATGAAGGGTCATTGTCGTATCGGCAGCAATGCGATCGAAATGGCAATGAATAGCACGCTTGCGGCCGAAGAAATTCACCTGCTCGAGACACCCAGCCACGGATGCGCCAACAAGGTTGATCTTGCATACAACTGGCCCCGCCATGCTCCGCTGGAATTTCTCCACGTAGCCCGTGAGATTGCGCTCTCGCATCATGAGCATTGGGATGGCACGGGCTACCCAGAGGGCCTGGCGAACGAGGCCATTCCGCTCTCGGCGCGTCTGATGGCGCTTGCCGACACCTTTGATGCGCTGATTTCGCGTCGCATCTACAAGCCGCCCGTGCCCATGCCCGAGGTGGTTGCGATTATTCGTGAGGAACGCGGGCGCCAGTTTGACCCCGACATCGTTGATACTTTTCTCGCCCTGTCTACCGAATTTCAGGCCATTGCCGATCACTATGTTGATAGCGAGGCAGACATTTGCGCCAAATTGGCTAGCATCCAGGGCCAGCCTGTGACAAGATTCGTAGGCACTTGACCGTTTGCGCCCTACGTACTGGTAGTGCCGACTGAAGCCGGCACTACCACTGTCACGCTCAAACGCTCTTTCTGAAACCTTGTCGATGGCCTGAACGTGAGAGGCTCCCATGCGCTCGATTGACTATCTCAGCATGCTCCTTCAGACTATCCCTGACCTGGTCTGGCTCAAGGATCTGCAAGGGGTGTATGTGCTGTGCAACCCTGCCTTCGAGCGTTTTGTGGCGTTGCCCAAGGACGATGTGATCGGCAAGACCGATGCAGTGCTCTTCAGTGCTGAGCAAGCCGCTTTCTTTCGCGAGAACGAGATGGCGGTGATCGCAGCAGGTCGTCCGAGCACCAATGAGGCGTGGGTGACCTGTGTTGCCGACGGGAGAGACTACCTCTTTCGGACGATCAAAACACCGATGTACGATCGTGCTGGCGGATTGATCGGCGTGCATGGCATTGCGCGTGACATCACCGCTCTCCACGAAACCCAGGCGGCCTTGCGTGAGAGCGAACTGCGCTACCGCACCCTTTTCGAGACCCTGGTGCAGGGCGTCGTGTACCAGAATGTGCAAGAGGAATTGCGCCGCGCGAATGCCGAACGTGACCGGGCGCTGAACTTTAGCCAATCGCTTCTTGCCGCGATCCCCGTCCCCGTCTTTTCAAAAGACTGCGAAGGCCGCTACCTTGACTGCAACCGGGCCTTTGCCGAAATGGTGGGCAAGACGCCCGAGCAGTTGCAGGGCAAGACAGTGCAAGAGCTCTGGCCTTCGTCGCTAAGCACCGTCTACGAGACGCACGATCTCGCGATGATCGAGCATGGTGGCACCCAGACGTACGAGGCGCAGGTTATTGACCAGCACGGACAGAGGCGTGACGTTCTGTTTGTGAAAGATGTCTTCCGTGACGAGGCGGGCAACAGCGCGGGCATCATTGGCGCATTCATTGATATCACCGAGCGCAAGCAAGCTGAAGCTGAGCTTGATCGCTACCGGCAACATCTCCAGGATCTGGTTGAAGAGCGCACCCAGGAGTTGCAAGAAGCGTATCGACTCTTGGAGGAGAGTGCTCGTCGCCTTGCGCTTGCGACCGGCTCGGCTGGCATCGGGGTCTGGGAACGTGATCGCGAGCGGGAACTCTTGATCTGGGATGACCAGATGTGTACCCTCTATGGCATTGACCCGCGAGCGTTTGATGGTCGCACTGAAACCTGGCTAGCCTGTCTGCACCCTGACGATGTTGAGCGGGCGCTTGCCGCGACCGAGCGAGCCATGCGCGACCAGCAAGAGTATGTCACCGAGTTTCGCATTGTTTTGCCTGATGGCCGTATTCGCCATATTGCGACCCATGCCCAGATCGAGCGTGATGCGGCAGGCACACCGCGCCGGGTGCTTGGCGTCAACTGGGACATCACGGCGCGCAAGGAAGCTGAGATCGCGCAGCACGAAACGGTCGCACTGCTGCGGGCAACGCTGGAGTCCATTCCCGATGGAATCATGGTAATGGGAATGGGCGGCGACTGTATCATCTTCAACCAGGCTTTTCTTGATCTCTTCCACTTTCCATCAGACTTTGCCGTTTTTACGCGCATGGGCTTCATCGGGCATATCAAACAGATGGTCAGAGATCCGGAAGATTTCCGTGCGAAGATCGAGCAACGCTTTCGGTCTCCTGATGAGCACGGTGTCGATATGATCGAATTGCTTGATGGACGGATCATCGAACGGCACAATGCGCCCTACCGCGTCCACGATGAAACCCGCGGTATTGTTTCGTATTACCAGGACATCACCGCACGTCGACAGATCGAGCGTGATCTCGAGCGTGCCCGCGCCGCCGCCGAGGCTGCGAGCCGTGCCAAGAGTTCATTTCTGGCGAACATGAGCCACGAAATCCGCACGCCGATGAATGCAATCGTTGGCCTGACCCACCTGCTGCTGCGCAATACTTCTGATGCTCGCCAGCGTGATCAACTCAACCGGGTCATTGATGCCGCCCAGCACCTCTTGGCGATTATCAACAATATCCTCGATATCTCGAAGATCGAGGCCGGCAAACTGGGTCTCGAAGCTGCCGACTTTGCGCTTGACCAGGTGATCCGGAATGTAAGCGACCTGGTGATTGAAAAGGCCCATGCGAAGGGCCTAGAGGTTGTGTATGCCCTGGATGCGCGGTTGCCGCCATTGCTCCACGGTGATCCGCTGCGGCTGGGCCAGATCTTGCTCAACTTCACTAGCAATGCGATCAAGTTCACTGATCAGGGTACTATTGTGCTGCGAGTTCGCATCATCAAGGAGGATGAACAAAAGTTGCTCGTGCGCTTTGAGGTCGAAGATACCGGGATCGGGATCGCCCCCGACGTGCAACTGCGACTCTTCGAGGTCTTCGAGCAAGCCGACAGTTCGACCGAGCGCAAATATGGCGGCACCGGGCTGGGTCTGGCGATCAGCAAACGTCTGGTGCAGCTTATGAACGGACGCTTGGGGGTAAACAGTGTGGTCGGCCAGGGCAGTTGCTTCTGGTTCGAGGTGCCACTTGGCAAAAGCGCGAGTCGCCTGCAGCCCCGCCGTCTTGGTTCCAACTTGCAAGGGTTGCGCGTTCTGATCGTGGATGATCTAGAGGCTGCGCGTGATGTGCTTGGCGAAATGCTGAGGGCCATGGGCCTTGTCGTTGATCTGGTGGCATCCGGGGTTGACGCCCTGGCTGCGGTGCAACATGCCGATCAAAAGGGAGAGCCTTACGCAATGGTGTTTATCGACTGGCACATGCCTGGTCTGGACGGCGTCGAAACGGCTCGTCGTATGCGGCTGCTTCCGCTGACGCTCGCACCAACCTGTTTGATGATCACTGCCTTTGGGCAGCGTGTGCCCAAAGAAGATCTGGAGCGGGCCGGCTTTGCCGCCTTTCTGCTCAAGCCTGTGACGGCTTCGATCCTCTTTGATACGCTGGTCGAGGTGCTCGAGGGGCGCCAGTTGAACGAGGTCGAGTCTCGCCCACCTTCGCCTGAACTTGCACTGATGATGCGTCGCAATGCCCGCATCCTGCTTGTCGAGGACAATCCGATCAATCAGGAAGTAGCCCTGGATCTGCTCCGCGAAATTGGCTTTATGGCTGATCTCGCGCAGAATGGACAGATCGCAGTCGATCGCGTGCGGGAGACCGAGATTACCTATGACCTGATCCTCATGGACATCCAGATGCCGGTGCTTGACGGCCTCGCCGCGACGCGCATGATCCGTATGCTCCCCGGCTATGAGCAGACGCCTATCCTGGCTCTCACTGCCGGTGCTTTCGAGGAGGATCGCCAGCGCTGTCTGCTGGCTGGGATGAACGGTTTTGTTGCCAAGCCGGTTATTCCTGAGGATCTCTACGCCACCCTAGCAACATGGCTGCCAGCCGAAGCTGTGGCTATGGAGACCACCGAGTCGATCGATGCCTTGGCGTCACTGCGTGAGGCTCTGGCAGCTATTCCCGGTCTTGACCCTATCCAGGGGCTCAGGAATGTCCATGGCAAGCCGAAGACCTACGCACGACTGCTGCGCAAGTACGCCGAGACGCATCGTGAGGATATGGATCAGTTACGAGCTTGCCTGAGCGTTGATGATCGGGTAGCGGCGCGGCGCATTGCCCATTCGCTGAAAAGCTCTGCTGCGACTCTTGGCATCAACCGGGTTCACGCGTTGGCCGCTGAGCTGGAGGCGTTGATCCGGGCTGAACAAGGCGACGAGGCAATCCAGGGGTTGACCTTTGTGATCGAGGAGGAGCAGCACCGTATTGCCGACGCTATCGTGTGTGCTATCCCTGCGCCATCGGCCCTGCGGGTGGACAACGTCAACGCTGTGCATCTGCGCACAGTGATCGATGAATTGATGGCCTTGCTCTTACAGGATGATCTGCAGGCCCACGCGGTTTATCGTCGCCACGAGCCGTTGTTGCGCAGTGCCCTAGGTGGGTATGCCACCATCCTTGCTCGGCAGATGGATGCTTTTGCAATGGAGGAGGCTGTGATTACGCTGCGCACGGCGCTCGGTGCGCTTGACCCAATTGCCTCTGAAGGGGCATAGGAGTGCCGATGTCAGTTGGCTGAGCTGGAAGCCGACTGATGGTCTTCCAGTAAATGATCCGCTATGCGCCGGATGCCGTGGGGCTGAAGCCCTCGGCTAGGGGAAGCGAAGCCCGCCTGTGCGGGCTAGACCGGATTAATTTCTGGAAGGCCATAAGTCGGCACTACCGGATGCCAGCGGCGCTCTCTGATTTACATTTGGGCAAGGTTTCAGGTTACTTTACAGTTTGGAGGCCTCCATCGTGTCCTGATGCGCTCGGCTATTTCCTATTTTCTAGCTCCTAAATCCTTGTCTTGCCAAGAAAACGTGCCCCGGCATGGCGTGCCCCGGCGATATTGCGAGCGACTGGCCCGAGTTCGAGTTCGGCGAGCGCCCCGGTGACGTAGAGGCCGGGTGCCCAGATGAGCGATGGTGAGACGATCGGGTAGCCACAAGGGGCGATGGGCAGTTCGTAGGTGGCAATCGCCTCGTCGAGCCACGCCCCGCCAGGGCGATGGGGGGCAAAGCCGGTTGCCAGTAGCACATGGTGCGTGTGCAGCGTCTGGTTCGGGAGTTCCAGGCTCGTGGTGCCATCTGGCTCAATGCTGGCCTGCGCTACTTCGCCCTGCACAATGCGCAGGCAGCCGCGGCGTTCGGCGCGGCGCAGGGCACGGGCAACATCGTCGGGCATGCTCCCGGGCCGTCGTGCGCCAGTGATGAGCGCCCGGCGGTGGCAGACGTCGGGCTCATCGTGGAAGCCACGCAATTCCTTTGGCCCGACCCAGCCCGGTGGACTATCAAAGGCCTCGACCCGCAGCGCATGGCGCATGAGCAGCGTCACCCGTCCCGGGGTTGTCTGGGCGAGCGCCACGGCGACCTGGGCGGCGCTTATCCCTCCGCCAAGGACAACCGTGTGATCGCCTGGGTTGTCGTTGGCCCAGAGCAATTCGCACGAGGCGGCATCTTCACATGAGACGGGGCTAGGATCAATACCTTGCAAAGAAGGCGATTGTTTTGACGCAAAGGCGCAAAGGCGCAAAGTTTTTAGCGTACGTGAGCGAACCCTTCGCGCCTTCGCGCCTTCGCGTGAGCTTACTTGAAAAGTATTGGGGCTAGGATCGCATGCATCGGGTTCATAGAGATGGCGCACACTTGCGCCAGCGGCTCGCAACGCTTGCGCCCAGTCCGGCCAGCGTGGTTGCTCGCCGGTGCTTAGCGCGAGCAGCACGTGCCGCGCAGCGAGGCTGCCCTGGTTGGTCTCGACCAACCAGCCATGTGGGATGCGCCTGAGCCCGGTAGCACGTCCGCGCAGGTGCAGCTGAGCGAGCCCGTACTGTTCGATCAGCGCCTGGCAATGGTCGCGAAACAGCCCGAGGGCGGGGCGGCGATAGGGGCCGCGAAACTGGGTGGCCTGGAGCCCACGCCGTCGGGCAAAATGCCAGAGATCGTGCGGGTCAAGGGCGAGATGATGCACCAGCGTCGAGCGCAGATAGGTCATGCCAGTGGCCGAGGTGCAACGATCCCAGTGGGCCAGCAGATGCGCGTGGGGATCGAGGATGCGCAGTCGCTCGGCGGGAACCCCGGCCCGCGCCGTCAGGACAAGCGCCAGATGAGTACCGTGGAGGCCGCCGCCAATGATGAGCCAGTCAAGCATTGGTGTTGCTCACCGTTCCACATCTTTGAGTTTGAGACCACGGTCACGCAGCGCGAGCATCAGCCCCTTCTTCTCGATCTCGCGCAGCGCAGCCGCCGATAAGCGCAGGCGCACAAAGCGTTGTTCTTCGGGCCCCCAGATCCGGTGATAGTGCAGATTTGGCTCCCAGCGACGGTTGGTACGCCGTTTTGAAAACGAGACATTGTGGCCGTAGGATGGTTTGCGGCCCGTCAAATCACAGCGCTTTGCCATTGCTCACGCTCCTTTCGTACGTGTCGTCATCATCGTCGTCGTCATCGTCATACGCCTCGAGAAACTCCCATGACCCGAAGGGATCAGCGAAGTGGGCCCACTCGTCAGGGCCGAGGGCCATTTCGCGCTCGGTCAGCAGACAGGCATCGAGCTCGGCACGCAGAGCTGCCTCGTCCAGATCCTGCCCAATCAGGACTAGCTCCTGGCGTCGGTCGCCCCAGGTTGCGTCCCAGCGATTGACGAGGAACAACTCGTGCTCAGGATCCTCGGGCACGGCATCCTCGGGCAGGGCGGCCCACCAGCGGCCACCTGGCTCAACGCGGCAGGCACCGCCGGCCTGCGACCAAACGCCGTTCAACTCCATACGCGTCGCCAACCAGAAGAGACCCTTGGAGCGGAGCACACCGGGCCAGGGCTGGTTGATCAGGTTCCAGAAACGCTGAGGATGAAACGGACGGCGGGCGCGGTAGACAAAACTGGTGATCCCGTACTCCTCGGTCTCGGGCACATGCTCGCCACGCAGTTCCTTGAGCCAGCCAGGGGACTGAGCGGCGTGTTCAAAGTCGAAGCGACCGGTATTGAGGATCGCGTTGAGCGGCACCTGACCGAAGTGCGAGCGCATGATCTGGGCATCGGGATTGAGCTTGTGCAGCAGCGCCTCGAGCTGATCAAGCTCGTCGGGCTCAACCAGATCGGTCTTGTTCAATACCAGGACATCGGCGAACTCGATCTGATCGACCAGCAAATCGACCACATTCCGCTCATCGCCTTCACCGGCATCGAGGTTACGGTCGCGCAGTTCATCGAGCGACGCAAAATCCTGGGTAAAGTTAAAGGCATCGATCACCGTCACCATCGTATCGAGGCGAGCGAGATCGCCGAGATTGACGCCATCAGGTCCGGGGAAGGTAAAGGTCTCGGCGACCGGGAGCGGCTCGGAGATCCCGGTCGACTCGATCAGCAAATAATTGAAACGGCCTTCGCGGGCGAGGCGCGCCACCTCAACGAGCAGATCCTCGCGGAGGGTACAGCAAATACAGCCGTTGGACATCTCGACGAGACGCTCTTCGGTACGACTGAGCGCGGCCCCGCCAGCGCGGACGAGCTGCCCATCAATATTGACCTCGCTCATATCATTGACGATCACCGCGACCCGCAAGTCCTCACGATTCGCAAGCACATGGTTGAGCAGCGTCGTCTTGCCCGAGCCAAGAAACCCTGAGAGCACCGTCACGGGCAAGCGATGCGGAGGTACGGGAGTTGCTGTCATAAGTGATACATTCTATCAATGGTTTCTAACAAAAAAGAACGACTTCAAGGCGAGTCGATTATGCTGGTAATGATAGAATATATCATTGTGCCTGTCAAGGAGCGAGCGTCAAACAAGCAGGGCGATTACATCTTCCGTTGGTGCGTGCCGCCATGCGCGCGGATCACGCTCGTCCGCCCAGACCGTCGGCGTCAACGCCTCGGCGACGCAGGGCAAAGCCGGCCTGCGCCGGCTGGATGAGGCCACGCAGGTGGCCTTGGCTGTCCAGGAGCCGAGCCGTTGACGGCCACGGCAGGAAAAGGTATGTCCGTGATGTGGCGCGGCTTTGCCGCGCCACATCACGGATACACCTATGTTATACTGTACACGGAAACGTATAAAACTCTCGGCGGGGGAGGCCTGGCATGGTACGACTGGGATTTGTCGTGCGGGCGATTGGGCGCCCGGGGTTGGCAAGTGGCGGCAGGCGTGAGCGAGGGGCACATTTGAGCCTGGATCTCGCACGGCTCGGCGATATGGTGGGGTATCTGGGGCAGATCCAGGTGCGCTACTACCGGGCAGCGCTGGCGCTGACGGCATACGATGGCTTTGGGCAACTGGCAGCGTGTGCTGATCAACTCGATCTGCTCGCCGCACGAGTCGCGCAGGCGGGCATCCGCATCACGTTGCACCTTGAGCATGGGCTCACGCTGGCGAGCGCTGAGGCTGAGCTAGCGCAGCGAAGTGCGGCGACGATCGAGGCGGCGGCGGCGCTGCTCGCAGCGCTTGATGGGCAGCGCCGTTCAGCGCAAATCGAGGGCATCATCGTGGCGCATCTTGGGGCGGCGGCGGATGATCCGCTGAGTTACCGTCGGTTTGCGCTGCGTTACCGAGCGCTCTCGCCGCGGGCGCGGGCGCGACTGGCGCTTGAGCATGAAGCCAATGGGCCGAGTCTTGGGCAATTGCTGGTCTTGCACGAGCAGTGCGGGGTACCGCTTGTCTTTGACACGTTGCACTGGGAATTGCACAACCCCGAGGGCTTCAGTCTGCCCATGGCGCTCGGGTTAGCGCTGGCAACCTGGCCGCCTGGGACGCGGCCCGAGGTGCATCTGAGCACGCAGCGCACCGAGGCGCACCTCTTGCCGGGGCGAGCCGGGACACCGATGCGCATTGTTGCGCCGCGGGTGGGGCAACATGCTGACTTCATCGCCCCGGGCGACCTGATCCGGCTCTTGGTTGCGGCGCGTGGCTTGCCGGCTTTTGACATCATGCTCGAAGCGAAAGGGGGTGATCTGGCACTGGCGCGGTTGCGGAACGACCTTGCGCGGTCAGCACCAGATCTTGCTGCGAGGCTTAGCTGAGGCAGCGGGCGGGTAGGGGTGGAAGCAATTCCCTACAAATAAGGTTGACTCGGGTTGACGCAACGGCGCAAAGCGGCGCATGCAGATCCATCAAACCTTCGCGCCTCTGCGCCTTTGCGTCAAATATCCCGCCTTATTTGCAGGGCAAAGCATCAATGCAACCAGGGCTTGCCAACGGGGAGCACATCGCGGCCAAAGAGATCCTGGAAGATCAGGTGGGCCATCACATACCATGCCATTGCGGCGCAGACCATCAGCACATAGCCAGCGACAACCGTCAGGCCAGGGAAACCAAAGTGAGCAAGGGCGAGCAGAATAAAGCCGGCGAGCAGCAGGGTGAAAGTCATCGCGAGTGCCCCATTGACGCGCATCGAACCAACCCAGAGAATGCTGGTAAAGAGCGCCCAGACGACCATAAACCAGCCGATATCAGTGGTGCTCGACGCAAAGAACTTCAACTCATTGCCAATCAAAAGCAGACCGAGCGCGATCCAGAACGAGCCATAGGAAGTAAACGCGGCATAGCCAAAATTATTACCCGTCTTTTGCTCTTGGAGGCCAGCGATAAACTGAGCGAGGCCACCAAAGATCAGACCGAGCCAGATCACCGGGCCAATCCCAGTCCAACCAACATTATGGAACTGCAACATCATCGTCGTAAGGCCAAACGCCGCGAGACCAACAACCGCCGGATTCCCAAGTTTTTGCTCGATCTGAGTCGTGACTGCCGCTGCGGGCTTCGCCGTTTCTTTGGCCGTCAGTTTGCCTGCATGTCCTGTTAACATCGTACCCCTCCTATATGCCGAAACTACTTTATAGATCATTCCTAACTGGGTTGTACACAAGAGTGTCGGCTTTAGCCGGCTAACGTCGGCACTCCTCAGACACAAATCGGCTAGAACTGCTCTCTGATATGAAGCTTGGTGTTGCTTGACCGCAAGAATGTAGCTCTCAGCATACACGAAAAATACGCCATGTGAGGTATGAATAGTTTACATTAGGACAAAAGGAGGGCAACCATGTAAAGTTTTTGTAAAAGCAAAAAAAGTCACAAAAAAGAGACTTCAAAAACATCGCTTCTTTATGACTAATCGCAGCATGACGATAAAAGCGACCGCTTCTGCGCCCAGGGTAAATGGGCATAGAGTGCATTGCAAAGGGCTGCATGTGACTATATGTGAGCCAACGTAGGATCAAGCCACCCCCGAACGTGCGCTGAGTTTTGCGCAGCCAAAACCAACGGCAACAGCACAAAACTGACCGCAACTATGTAAAATTTTGGTAAAGCCAATTATGAAGAAGGCGCAGCATTGCGCACAAGCAACTTGGTCAACTCGGCGCAGCTAAAGAGCACCATCGCATTGATGTAGGTCCAGAGCTGCAGCGCAAAGATGGTACCGATCGCGCCATAGATGCTCATGCCACTAAAAAACCGGATATAGAGCCCGAGGCCATAGGTTGTGATCAAGACCGCGACGGCGCAGACCAGACCGGGCACAACAATATCGCGCAGGCGCAGGAGGACAGGAGGCATCACCCAGAGCAAAAGCATAAAGATCAGGCTATAGAGAAAGAGCAAGATCAACGGAGCGAGCAGCGAACTCAGGGTACTGCCGATCAGAGGCAGATCGTTGAGCAACGCACGGGCAAGATTAAGCACAAGATAGATGAGCAAGCCAACGGTTACGATGACCGGGGCGAGAAAGACGATGCCAAACGCGATCAAGGCATCAATGATGCGTCCCGGCAGCGTTGCGCGGAGACGCCCGAGCAAAGAAGTTGCGGGACGGACAGGCTGCTCGTTGCGCCAGATCCAGCGAAAGGCATAGCGAAGAAAACGAAAGCCCGACGAAGCGCTAAAGAGCAGCATCCCCACACTCACCCCGGCGACCAGCAGCGACTGATTCTGCACCCGTTCCAGAAACGTCGTCAGGATATCGGCGAAGGTCGGGCCAGCAAAACCTGTAAGCTGACGGACAAAACGATCAGCCGCAGCTACATCAACGATGCCCAGCACGAGGCCCGGCAGCGAAATGATCAAGATCAGCAGCGGCACCGTTGAGAGCGTACCATAGTAGACGAGCGCCGCGCTGAGGGCACGGCCGCCATCGTCTTTGAAGGCAGCGTAGGTGCCCCACACCAGTACCAGCAGGCGGGCGAGGTCATGGCGGATTTTCTCACCTACTGAACCGAGCATCGACGAGGAACGGTGCTCAGGTTGTAGCGACATTGGCATTCCAGTCCGCAAGAAACGCATCAGCCTGAGCCTCGCCATCGGCGATCAGATTCAGCAGAAAATCGCGATCACGGTTCAGTTTCGAGATATAACTGAGGCGTGCATTCAATTCCGGGCTCATCCCAATCGAGTGAATATCCACTGCTTTCAACCCGAGATCCTTGAGTTGCCCCTGGCGTACCCATTTTGAAACCTTGTTAATCACATCGAGTTCGTGGTTGAGCGAAAGATTGCCAGCAAGCGCATTGCGGCGATCCTCGATCTCCTCAATGCTCGTTGGTTCCTGGCTAATGCGCTGCGAATTAATGCGCACCACCCAGATCTCATCCGGCTTGAGCGCCGGATCAATGCCCACCACAAGCTGGCGCACCGGCGGATTCTGCGAAAAGAGCCCGTCCCAGTAGAACTCATCATCGATCTTGATCGCCTGGAACAGGGTTGGCAGGGTTGTTGAGGCAAGCACCGCATCGGTACTAATCTCAGCCTTCATCGAATCGAAGGCTTTAAACGTACCAGCCAGAACCGCAATCGCACCAAGCAACAAACGGGGCTGATTGACTGGCTGTTGTATTTCATCGACATGAAAATACTTCTCAAGCAACATCCGCAGATCGAGAAACTCGGGGCGGGGCGCGAATTGCTTCAGCAAGTCATTTGCCAGCATCATCTGAGGCGTATACGGACTCGACTTTAGGGCTGGAAGCTTGCCGCGCACTTGCATATTCAGCAGCGTCATCGTCCAATCATTCCACAGGCGTTCCCATGGCAACTGAGGCGCATTATCGAGCCAGAAATCTTGGAGGTTCGCACTAACCTGCTCACGCTGCCATTCGCCACGTTCCACCTTGATCAAGCCATACCAGGCGAGGGCGGCGCAGATTGCCCCACCGGAGGTACCAGTCAACGCACAGATCTGATAGCGGCCATGGGCCTCATCACGCAGCAACGACTTCAGCACCCCGGCGGTAAAGGCCGTATGGCTGCCCCCGCCCTGACAGGCAATCGCGACCCGGCGTGGACTTGTTTGGCTAGACATAACAGTTTCCTCAATTCTGTAAGCGCAAAAGGTTGACCCGTGTTGACGCAAAGACGCAAAGGCGCAAAGCTATGGATGGAGCTAGATCAAACCTTAGCGCCTTTGCGCCTTTGCGTCAAATTCTCCGAGCCTTTACTTACGGAAACGGATGGAGAAAGCGTTGGATTTCGACGCGATAGCCATCGGGATCGCGGGCAAAGAAATGATAGATCCGATAGCGCGGATTTTCGCGGGGCGGCGCATCGACGGAAACCCCGCCAGTGGCGAGGCGCTCATACCACTGATCAACCTCGGTGGTCACGAGGGTCAGGATCAAACGATCATCAGCCGCGAGCGGCCCCTGCTCGTGCTGACAGAGGCCAACAAACGCACCGGGCGCAACCTGATAGATCTGAATACCGCCCTGATCGAGCACCAGCTTTAGCCCCAAAATCTGACTATAAAACTGATAACTACGCGCAAGATCGATGACCGGAAAGAAGAGGATGTGGCTGTCAAACATAGCGTGTGTCCTTGGGGTTAAGGCAAGGAAATAGGAAATAGGAAATAGCCGAGCGCAGCGTTGTGCCCTAGCGTCTTTGCGTCAACCGTCGGCTTGAACGTATTATCCTGGGGTATTATATAGCAACCTGAACGGGTTTGTAAAAGGGTGTTGTGCTGGTACGTGTTCACGTTTGGCTAACAGGCAAGTCTGGGAGCGAGGGCGTCCCGCCCTTGAAGGGGCATCCCGAGGGCGGGGCGCCCTCCTTCCCAGGAGAAGTGTGAACACTTGCTCGTGCTGCGGCAGCGTCTGCGGAGGGTTTTGGGGTGTAACCCAAGTTCACCGAATATTAATGACGAGTAAGGAAGAACGAAATGGCATGGATTGTCCTCATCATCGCGGGCCTGATGGAAATGGCGTGGGCTTTGCTCTTAAAACAGACGCAAGGGTTCACCCAAATGGTTCCAACCATTGGCTTCATCATCACCCTGAGCCTGAGCATGGGACTGCTCGGCTACGCCTTGCGCACGCTACCGGTGGGCACCGCGTACGCCGTCTGGACAGGCATTGGCGCAGCGGGCACCGCCATTGTCGGCATGATCTGGCTTGGCGAACCACGGGACGCGTTAAAGCTCATCTCGTTAGCCATGCTGATCGGCGGCATCATCGGCTTACGGCTGAGCGCCGGGGAGTAGATTCTGCCACAACCGGTTCAGCTTTGCTGAACCGGTTGCGGCAGCCATGGCAAAGAAGCACATGGTTGATCGCATGGTATAATCAGGGGAACGTCAGCCGGAGTGGCGAAAAGGCAAACGCTGCGGTCTTAAAAACCGCTGGGGGCAACCCCTTACGGGTTCGAGTCCCGTCTCCGGCACCAGCATTGCAAAGCCATAAAACGCCTCCGGGTCGGTCGCCAAGATCGGCCCGGAGGCGTTTTATGCAGCCAAGCATGTAGCCAACGTCAGAGCGTCTGTAGCCGTCCACGGCGGTATGTAGCCATACGCCAGGTGTGCGTTGATGAGGTGCTCGGAAATTCCTTACAACTTCGAGCCTGCTCCGGCCACCCCGACACTGAAGTTTGCCCCATAACGTATCCCGCACATCCGAGCGATTTCACGCGATACTCTAACCATCGGCCCAAGCAATGATAGCCCAGGAGGTTAGAGATGAACAGCAACCGCACCGCCCGCGACTACCGAGCGACGCTCGCCCTGGCCGCCTTCGTCCTGTTTGCCTTTGTGCTGCTCGCCGCGCTGCTGGCCCCCGGTGCTATCCCACTGCTGCCGACGCTGCCGGCGCTGATCGAGTTGCTGCGCGTCGCGCTGCGGGCGCTGGACGGGGGCTGAGCGCGCGAAGGTGGGCGAAGCGTCAGGCCGCTGGCGCCTCGCCCATCTCGTCGAGTCGGCGCAGTTCCTCGCGGGCCTCGGCGAGCTCGCGGCGCATGCCAAGGCGCTCGAAGAGGTCGATGGCTTCGGCGAGAGCGGCGCGAGCGGCAGAGGTCTCGTTTTGGCGAGAATGTAGTCTCGACAGTCCTTGGTAGATAAATGCTAGGCTTACGCGATCTTGATACTGTTCTGCGCGCCTTTGAGCTTCTGCTAACAAAATAGTAGGACGCTCTACCGTGCCCTTGGCTAGATCAACAAAAGCTAGCCATGCCATATTTGTTACAATATACCTTTGATGGTCGTGAAATGTGACTTCTGCCAGTGATTGCTCGAAGTAGTCTTGGGCGACATCATATTCGCCCCGCTCATAATGACAATACCCCAACCACAGCCTGTTTGAAAACATACAATTGCGCGAGTACTTATGAGCTTGTGCCAATCCTTCCTCCCAAGCATCTTTTGCTGTGCCTAGATCCGCACAAGCTCGTGAATAGAGAGCTATTGCATGGAAGTATTCGAAAACACTGTCTCCTTTTGCATCTAACGGTTTGCACAATCGACTCAGTTGCTCTAATGCTTCCCGTGCTTCCTCTAAGTTACCTTGCTTGCTTTTTAAATGAACCATAAACGCGAGTCCATTAAGTTCTGCCTCGAGATTTTGGGTATGCTGTGCAGCCATAGCTTGTAGCGAGTAAACCTGAGCGCTAGCATCCCAAAGTCCTCTTTGGTGAAAGTAGTAACTCGATCCTTTACATAGACGCAGGGTTTCTGTGTATTTCCTGCTGTCAAAAGCCCAAGAAATTACATGTCTTATATTCTCCTGTTCTGAATCTAGCACATTTAACGCATCCAAATTATCCCAGCAATAGCCTACATTTTCAACTAACCTCGAATACCAGGCGATCCACCTGATTCTTGCGTCTTCTTCGAAATTCTCAAACTGCCGAAGTTGTACAAGACCAAATGATCGCACGAGAGGATGGAGCGTGTATCGTGGCTCCGTATTAACATGCAAGTGCTGCACATCAAGCAGCGCAAGATCCGCGAGACGCTCTACTGCTCGGTCGAAGGCAAACCCCTGGACATCAGCGCTGGCACTGAGTGCTTCGGCACTCGCGTTGGTTGGGAAGAATGTGGCAACTAGGAGTACGCGTCGAGCGGCTTCGTCAAGGAGTGACCAGGCACGATCAAAGAGGTCAGCGAAAAGCTCGCCACGGGCTGCGTACAGATCATCAACCACCTGCTGCAAGGGGCGCCGTTCGTATTTGAGCAGCCCCAGGGTGATGGTCAAGGCTTTGGGGTTGCCGCCCGTAGCCGCGAGCAAGGGTTCCACCTGGTCTGGTGCGCCAATGAGTTGATCGATCTTGAGCAGGCGGGCACGTTCGTGGATCAATTGCCACGCCTCGCTGTCACTCATCCCGCGCAACTCCACCGGCCAGCCGCCGCGCCGATATTCGCGGCGGTATTCGCGGGTGGTGATCAGGGTTTTGCTCGGTTCGGGTAGGTTCAGGAGCCAGGCGATCAGGGCGCCGTCGGTGATGGTCTCGACGTTGTCGAGGCAGACGAGCACCCGCTGGCGGCGCAACAGTTGCTCGACCTCGCGGCGTTTTTCGTCGTGCTCGAACTGGGTGAAGCCGGGGTAGTCGAGCGTGCGGGCGATCTCGTCGAGCACGATGCTGAGGTTGGTCGTGCCTGGGCGGTCTTTGTCGCTGACCCAGACCGCTGCATCGAACCGTGCCGGGCTGTTCTCGTCTTTCAGGCAGGCGTCGGCAACTTCGCGAGCGAGACTGGTCTTGCCGTTGCCGCCCAGGCCGACGATGATTACCGCCGCCGAGCGTTTGCTCAGGCCGTCCAGCACCTCAGCAAAGGCTTCGGCACGCATCACAAACTGGCTATAGGTTGGGGCCGGCAGGTTCTGGTAGACCCGTGGTGGCCGCGGGCGCGCCGGGCCGAGGGGACAGAGGCGGTCGAGCAACTGGTCGGCCTGGTGGTACCGTGCGGCGTGCAGGAAGCGCTGCAGCCACTCACGCGAGAAGAGGCCGCGCCGAACGGCAGCTTCGGCGATGATTTCGATGGTGCGCGGGTCGGGGGGCAGGAAACCAGCCTTGTAGCGCTGGATCGCTGAGCCGGCCAGGCCAACCTGCTCGGCCAGTTCCTCCTCGATGATCGGCGCGGTCTTGCCTTCATAGGTGGCAATACTGTTGATGGCGCCCTTGAGCAGGCGGCCAAAGGTCTCGCTACGGTTACGCATCGTCGTTCTCCTGGCAGGCGCATGAACGAGGCGATCCTGGTGTTTTGCGAGCCTGGGTGCGCGGGCGGCCTGCCCGCTTCGGGAGCACAAGCGGGCGGGCCGCCCGCGCACCCAGGCGCATATCAGAACCCTTCGTTGACAAACTATGACCCCACCTGACCATCTTGCCTTGTCGGCACGCGGAGATGTCGGCGCAGGCACGCGGAAATTTCGGTATCGCCCTGGTGGAAAGATCCGCGTGGCCTGGGGGCTACATCGGTGCTGGTTTGTAGTTTACTACAGCCAGGAACAGTGTACACGCCGAGAGGAGGCCCCCAATGGAGATCGTATCACTGATTGCTCTGGTCGTCGCCCTTATGGCCCTGTTTGGCGGATTCTTTCGCACCCCGCCAGCGCCGCAGGTCATCTACATTCCGGTGCCCCAGCCCGAGCCGGCCGCATCGGGTGGCGGTTGCCTGCCTCTGATCATGACCGCTCTGGTGATGCTGGTGCTGTTGGGCGTGATCCGCTTCTGAGGGATAGGCGGGCCGCTTGTTCTCGAACGAGATGGTTGATTCTTTCAGCCACGAAAGAACGTAAAGAACACCCATTGGTTGATTCTTTCAGCCACAAAAGAACACAAAGAACGCAAAGAACACTCATTGGTCCTGCTTCACACCTGGGGGCAGCGTTGCCGCTGGGAGTGTGGGCGGGCCGCCCGGGCTCCCAGGAGACAGGAGACGTTGGAACAGGCACGCTCTTTGGCGGGCGCTCAGGCCGTCTACGAGCCGCCCAGGTGGCATACCTGACCCTGTCAGCAAGCCGTAGGGTGTCAATGCTTGAACCGCAAACATCACAGGTGCTCTCTTGGGAGATACGGCGTCGAGGCGCTGTAGAGGTCACACTCGCTCATTACGTAAATGGGTACGATTCGTTTGACAGGTGAGCGCATTTGTTCTATGATATTCTGGCTCTAGGCATCAACTCGACGCCTAGGTCTCCTGGGGTAACGGCTATGGATGAAGCTACGCTCCGCCAATTGATTGCCGGAGGCGAAACCCCGACGGTCGAGTTCAAGAGCAGTGCTGCTCGCCCGATCGACATCGCTGAGCGCATGTGTGGGATGGCCAACAACCGCGCCGGCGGGATGATCATCTTTGGGATTGAGGACGCCACGCGGGCGATCGTCGGCGTCCGTCAACCAAGCCTCACCCAGGACCACATCCTGCGTGCTTCGCGGATGATCAAGCCGCCCGTCTCGCTCGCAGAAACGAGTGTGCAGACGTGGCTGCTTGACGGGCACACCCTGGTGAGCGTCGAGGTGCCTGGAAACTCTGGTCGGCTCTATCAGTACAACGGCGCGTGCTTCGTTCGCCGCGGCACGACGACCGTGCCCTTGTCGATCGAGGAGATCAATGCCTTCCTCAATGCGTATGAGCCGTCACGCTGGGAGCTGTCGATTGCCCGAAACACGGCCGTCGAGGATCTTGATCCCGAGGCGCTCGACCGCTACTTCGCAAGCCGGTCGCCCGAGAGCCGGGCACGCCAGCGCCATAGCTCTGAAACCGAGATGCTCATCGGCCTCAAGGCGGTGGCCGACGACCCGCAGACTGGCGAGGCTCGCCCCACGCATGCCGGCCTCCTGATGTTCGGCTACGACCCGCAGCTTTACCTGCCGCAGAGCGAGGTCGTCTGCATTAAGTACGCCGACACCCAGGGCATCCGCACCTACATCGACCGCAAAAACTTCGTGGGAACGATGCCTGAACTGATCGACAAGGCGAGCAGCTTTCTGCGGCAGTATATCCGCGTGGGGGCAACGATCCGCGGCTTTTACCGCGAGGACGAGCCCGAATATCCCTATGAAGCCCTCCGCGAGGCAGTGGTCAACGCGGTGGTTCACCGCGACTACGCCCGCTCTGGCGAGACGGTGCGCGTCTTTCTGTACTCCGACCGCGTTGAGATCCGCAGCCCAGGGGCTTTACTGCCCGGCGTCTCGCTCGACGACCTGGTCGCGCTCCGGGTCACCTCAGTACCGCGCAACCCCGTGCTGGCTGGGTTGCTCCGCGATCTGCCCGGGTACATGGAGCGTATCGGCTCCGGGATCCGCTTGATGCTTCGCGAGATGGAAGCCCTGGGCCTCCCGCCGCCGGAGTTCTCCGAGCATTTCGACTTTGTCGTGACCTTCCGCAACAGGGGGAAGGCGGTGGAGCCGGACGGGCTGAACGAGCGCCAATTGAAGGCGCTGGAGATGGTGCGGGTGGCCGGAAGCATCAGCACCAGCGAGTACTGCGCTGCGACGGGGGTCTCGCCAAGCACCGGCCTGCGTGACTTGACCGAACTTGCCGCGCACGGGCTGCTCGTCGCCCGTGGAAAGCGCCGGGCCAAGCGCTTCTATCTGCCCTGAGTGGCTCGTTTTTCGCCATACCATTTCGTCATGCATGACGAAATGGTGTGACGAAATCTGATGTTTACGATAGGTGTGATGGCGCGTGTGGGGCACGATCACCGCTTCTTGCCCGGGATGCGAGCACCACGTTGACTTCCGCCGGCCAATTTCGTCATGGCTTTTCGTCAGCGATGATGAAATCGGCGTGGAAATGCTCCACTCCCGCGCCGACTACCTGGTGCTCTCTTGTGCGGCGGCCGAGCCCACGTTGAACCTGGCCTGACCTCAATCTTCCTCATCGTCGTCCTCGATCGTGCGGAGGCGATCGACCGCGTGCTGCCGTTGCTCTTCGTTGTCTGTTTCCAATGCCGAAAGCGTTGCCCCATTCGCATTCGGCGGGGGCTTCGTTGCCGCAGCGCCAGGGTCTCCCTCAGTGAACAGCCCGTCGAGGAGGTTGACCGCCTCGCGCTGGACCTCGGGGAGCACGTGCCCATAGGTGTTCATCGTGGTCGAGATTTGGGAATGGCCCAGGATCTCCATCTCGAACATCATCAACTCAAAAGGCTCCTTGATCGTTGAACAAAGCCTCGAAAGCTATGAGGCGCTCGGGATTGACGTCGTGTTTGAAACGGTATTACCTGAACTGGAAGGGACAAACCAGGCGATTACTGACTTTAGAGTCTCGGGTATCTTTTATTATATGTTGATCATCTCAACGTATTCGGACGAGTAATACCAAACGGCGCGTTGATACTCCTCGGCGGGCAACTCGCCCAGCCGGAAGGCTTCCTGCAAGACCCGGCGCAGGGCAGAGAGGATCTTGTTCGCCGTGGCCGGGGCGTAGCGTTCGACGAGGGTGGCGCGGAGGGCAATGGTGTGGGCGTAGCGCACGGCTCCCCAGGGGGTGTGGAGGCAGCGCACGTCCTGGCCGTCGGTCGTGCGCACCTCGGCCACGCCGAGCAAGGCGGCCACGGTGTTCAAGGCTTCGCGCATGGTACGCTGCGAGCCGGGGCCGAGGCTGGCGAGGTAGAGGGCAGCGGCGTTCGGGCGACCGGTGTCCGAGTCACGGGCGATCAGGTCGCCCTCGCAGGGTGGTTCCCGGTCAGCTGGTGGGGTCGGCGGGGCCGGATGGGTCATGGGGGCCTCCGTGGACAATAGGTTGTGAGAATCGTCATTCTCACGACCTATTTTACCACCTCGCCCGCCCCCAGCCCGCACACCCGTGCGTCGCTGCGGGGAAGGGCAGCGGACACACGGGTGGGTGGTCGAATCGTCGGGCGACGCAGGGCGGCGCGACGACCCTGTGCCTGGACATCGGGGGCGAGGATCCGGTTGGTGGCTCCGCGCTCGTGTGGTCTGGGGGGCGATGGACGAGCAGGGCCGTTCGGCGTACCCGCGCTCGCCTGTGGTGCGGCCCTGGGCGTCGATAGCGCGTGCAGGGCCGTTCGGCGCACCTGTGATCATTGAGGATGCCTGATCCCGCCCTCTTCGTTCGCGTTGCCTGCGGTGCGGTCGGAGTGTTGGGGACGATCAGGGCTGATCATCGAAACCGCGCCCGGGCGTTAGATTCCGTTCCATTTCTCTCGGGGGCCCGTTGATATGTCAGAGCGCGCCCCCAATGCGGTTGTTGGCTTACTCCAATCCCGCATCCCGATCCTGACGCAAATAAATCACAAACTCGTGTCGTTCAATTCCAAATGTGTCAAGTAACCGGCCAATGCGTTTGGCGATCTCATTGGCCGAGTAATTTGACTCTGCATAGATACCATGCACAAGTGCCAGGGGCATCCGGAGTTCTTTGGGGTTGCGCGAGAAGTCGCGGTTGCCACGTCGTGTGATAAAGGTTTCGGTATCAGGGAGTTGACGAAAGTGTTCGGGATCAAGTTTGGCTAACAGGAGACAAACCAATTTATACACACTCTGCCAGGTGACGATGTCTTTATAAGCGTGCCCTTGCAGCACGAAGCCATAGGGTCGTTTGTAGCTGAACTGCTCATCCAGCGCGTGGGGTGTCTCCCGATCAAGCTCGCGGATGATACGCTCGTTCTCAGCCGCATCATTTCGGCCTTTCTCGGCAGGCATCGGCGTTTCAACCAGCACATGGGTAAACTGCTGAATGAGCGACGAAAGTTCAGAGGCATGTAGATTAAATTCCGCCATACGCTCGTTATAGGTGCGTTTAAAAGCTACCCCTTCCTCTAAGGCCTGGAGATCGTTGTGGTCAATATTCAGCCAGATGTCATCGGAGAGCGCCAGCAGTGCTTCGCGAACTTGTTCGAGGTCGGTCAAGATCTGCCGAACCCGTGACTCAACCACACCGTAGTCACTCGAAAGATGTGCCGTCACCTCTCGGCGAGGTTGTTCGGCAGGAGCCCTATGCCTGGGCAGATCAGCGCTAGCCTCTTGCTGAGGCGGGGTTGGTTCCTGGGGTTTCATGCGATGAGATCCTTCTAGATTGTTTGCGACAACCTGCAACGCATAGGTGCGATGACCCAAATGACGAAAGCGAGAGCGTTGCCGATGTTGTTTGATAGCGATTTCATTGCCTTCACCTCATGCCTGGAAACGGCCTCCCTCATGAACGATGTTCGATCAACTCAGCGAGGAAGTCACGTACGACCCCGCGCTGGAGCAGATCGTGGTACGGCTGGTTACGGAAGTTGCGCAGACACTCGTAACAACTCGTCTCAGGGCCGCAACAGGCGTGCTGAACACGCTGGAAGGCGCTCGTGAGCACGAGAGGGAGTTCCTGCGCGATGTATTGGACATGGCCCGCTCCGCCTGGGACATTATCGTAGAGGATCAGTGCTGGGGCTGCGCCCGCCGTATACCGGTAGAGTGTGCCATCAAGATCGTCACGCCGGATACCAAGGCCCTGAGACGCTCCTTCGAGGAGCGCGTAGACGAGCGACCGCCAGAGGATGTCATGAGTGGGGGTTGCCCGTGTGCCTAAGAAGCGTAACTCAACCACATCGGTGAGGAAATCATGACCAAGGTGATAGGTTTGAAGCATGCCCGAACACTCGTGGCCTTTCAGCAGGTGGCTGTGGGTTGGCTGTTTCGCTTTGCTGCGGGTGCGCTTCCCTACTGGGGGTGCCTCCGGAGCAGGCTGGGCGTAGCCGCAACTCTGGCAGATCTGGAAGCCGCGTCCCTGTGGCCCGGCATTGACCAGCACGAGACGGCCAAAGCGTGAGTAACGTTGTTGCACTATGCCATGTGGCCCAGATAGTTCGGGCACGATCGTCAGCTCAGTCTCGCTCCTCACTCCGTTGGAGCCAGGGGCATACTCTGCGAAGTAGACCCGCGAGGCGTAACTCCGTCGCGGACGGCTCTCGCCAGACGCCTTTGGCTTATCAGCAGCAACAAAGCCAAACTCTGGTTTGATGAAGGTGCCATGGAAACGGGATGATGTCTGGAGTTGCTGTCCACAGGCCGCACATGTGGTCAAGTTTGCCTGATTGCCAGTGCCAAGATGGAATCGACCACACTGTGCGCAGATGGCGTAATTGAAGCTACGCCACTCCTTCTGCGGCTGCTTGTAGAGCCCGGCCCCCACCCAGATGCGCTTCGCCGCGACGAGTTCGGCACCGGGGGCGTATTCGGCAATGGCAATGCGGAGGTCACGCTGGAGTTCGACCTTGCTGGCCTCGGGAATGCTGAGGTGGTTGGTCTTCAATTCGACCAGATCGGTCGGGAAGCCATACTTGGGGAGAATGTTGCGTGAGCCAAGGAAGCCGAGCAGGGAGCGCCAGCGAATCGTGTTGCGTACGTGCAAGTAGTGCTTGCTCAGGTTGTACTTTTGCGCCGCTGCAGCCTCTTGCTCGAGCACCTGGTAGCGCTCCAGTTCCTCGACGAGTTCCACCGTGACCAGATCCACCAGGTCGAGCAGACCATCGCCTTCGTCAGTGCGTAACCAAGCCCACGTTTCCACGCCAAGTTCTGCCTGCACTGCGCTGGGGACAATTCGCCTCAGGCTTGCTTGCACTGCCTGAGGGTGGGTTTCAGCAAACGTGCGTAACAGGTCACTGCCCGAGGTCTGTCCGTCATCGGGCTGAAAGAAGTCGCCTACCTGCTTAAAGATCCGGCCGTGCGTCTGGTGCATCTCACGGAAGAAGGCGGCGATGAGCACGGCTTGCATATGACGGCGTGCGATTTTGGGGTTGCTCAGGGTAATGCGTGGTGGGTTGACCCGCCCCGCGACAATGCGCACCGGTTCGCTATAATGAGTCAGGTCGTGCGAGCGCCGCTGCGCATAGGTTACGACGAAGGCCGCCGTGTCCGTGCGCCGCCCGGCCCGGCCAGCGCGCTGCACGTAGTTGGCCGTCGTTGGTGGGACGTTGCGCATCAAGACGGTCTGGAGATCGCCGACATCCACGCCTAGTTCAAAGGTGGTTGAGCAACTCAGGACGTTGATCGCCCCATTGATGAAGCGCTCCTGGATCTTCCCCGCCTCTTCGCTGATCCACTGCGCCGTATGCTCTTCAGCTGATAGGGGGATCGGCACCATGCGTTGATACAGGGTGCGGTAGTGATTGTGTGCCAGGGAGACATCGTCCTCGGTGAGGGGTATCAGGGTTCCCGCACAGCGATGCGTGGGGCAGAGACCGCGGAGGTTCAAGGCGGTTACACTGCCACAGGTCGGGCAACGGGCGAAGCTTGCTCCAGGTGCTGGGACATACTCCCAAAATTCGTGACTCAACTGGTAGATGATCCCGGCAACTTTGTCGCGCTTGGCAACAAGGTGGGCTTGCCAGCAGGAGCGCGGCTCGGTCAGGTGCGTCCAGATTCCGCTGAGAGTCGCGCGTGCGATTCCATCACGGGTGGCGGTATCCATATCTGGTTGAAGCTGGCCGAGCAGTCGATCAAGCAGGTCGAGGCGCTTGTTACGACCACGCACAGGGACCCAACTCAGGACGCGTTGACGTCCGCTCGAGCCATGGCCGCGCACAGCGAGCTCATAGTTGCGAGGGGCAAAATGCTCGGACGTGATGTCTACATCTTCGTGAATGGTGAGCACGCCCTGCTGACGGAGCGTATCAAGCAGCAGGGCCAGCAGGATCCAACTCTCATCGCTGCTGAGGTTCCAGGGTGCTTCTAACAGCGCCTGAGGTGCCCGCCACTGTGCGGGCTGCACCAGACGAATAGCGAGCAAGCCGAGCCCTTCGAGGCTCATACGACGGTCGGTGGCCATGAACTCCTGCTGCAGCCAGGTTGCGACAATGCTACGGCGTTCGATGCTACTCTGGTGCTGGCGAAAGACCTGAGCTGCTTCGGCCTGCTTGCGCAGTGGGACGATCACGTCCTGGAGGCGCAAGAGCCCGGCTGGGCCATCACGATGCTCCTGCAGGGTCTTCAAGAGTAAGCGTCGTTGCAGCACATGGCTGTAGGTGCGTTCGAGGTAGGGGGCGAAGAAGGCGGCATCCTGGCGACTATCCGAGAAGATGAGCAGCTTGCGCCCCTCACCCGGCAACGCCTGGGCTTGTTCATCACGGGCAGGGGGCAGGTGCTGGTAGAGCGCCGTGGCGAGGACGCTGACGGGCGCATCTTGTCCAGTGAGGAACCGGTAGATGAGCGTATTCCCCGTGCGTGCGCCACACTCGATGCATGCCTTGGGTTCGCCGGCATCGTTCAACGGCACCTCGCTAAGTGCGATGGGCAACGCCTGGGAGCCGCAGCTGCAACCGGGTTGCGTGCCCGCCGTCAGGGTCCCGCAGCGCAGACAACCGCATACGTGCCCGACCTCGCCGGGCTGCTCATCGAGATCATCACCGACCGCAGCACGCTCATCTTCATCATCGTCCGCAGCCTCCGAACTGAGCAAGAAATAGGCCTTGTTGCCTTCGAAGAGGGCATCGCTCGCCGTAAGTTGATCAAACGTCCGCGCTCCTGTTGGCCCAGGTTGTTCGCGCCCCACGAGGTAGGTTGCACCACAGCGGGAGCAACTCGCCAACTCAACGACGCGGGCGGCACACTCCGGACAGCTTTCGTGGCGACTGAGCAAGATATGTGGCTTGCCATCCGCATGTTCCTGGTGGTTGAAACAGGCAAAGGCACCTTCGAGCGAACGCGCAAAGACGTGGTAGCGAGCTGGCAAAAGGGCCAGACTCTCGGGATCAGGCCGTGCCCGCACCGCCAGATCGATCAGATCGACGAGTATGTCGGTCGCGGCAGGTGTGGCGGGGAAGAGCTGTTCCGCCGCTCTAGCAAGCAGCAGCGGTTGTTGCGCGAGCAATTCACGCAAGCGGTGCAGGCGGCCATCACCACGCAGGATCGCATAGCACCAGACATCAATGCTCTGGGCAAGCCCCTGCGGTACCGTCAACGGAGGCTCGTTGACAAGCGCTTGCTGCCAACGCTGCTGAGCCATCTGACGGGCCTCCCGCTGCTGCGCATGCGCTAGGTAGCCTGTCGTCGCATGCTCAAGCTGATCGAGCGCCGTGATCAGATCAGTGCAAACCTGGGCTGCACCAACCGCCTGGCGGAGCGCCTCGTAGCAACTCGGCTCAGGCTCGCCCCAGATGGATCCAAGCTCGCTCACTGGCACCCGCGAAGCCTCGATCACATCCTGGTGCGCAGGATCGTCAGCGTTCCAGGCAAAGGGCTCGCCAAACAGATTCGTGGCGTACTGCACCGCTGCTGGAAAGTCGGGCCGCCCACGTCCCAGGGTGGCACTGGTGGCAATGCAACGTACGTGGCCGGTAGCGCCCCCAACCACCCGTTCCTTGAGCCGCCGTAACAGCATCGCAATTTCAATGCCATTGGCCCCATCGTAGATATGCGCTTCGTCGAGCACGATGAAACGCCAGTGCTGCCCGGTAGCGCCATCAAAGAATGAACAGTCCTCGGGCCGCAGCAGCAGATACTCGAGCATCGCGTAGTTGGTAAGCAACAGGTGCGGGGGCTTTTCCCGCAAATGCTCACGGTCAATGAGTTCATTCGGATGCAGCATCTCACCCGGAAACTGATCGTAGAAACGGTCTTCAGCCCGATCACGCCGCTCCTCGGTCTCCCCCGTATAGCGCCCAAAGGTGATCGCCGGAAAGTTCGCCAGGATGCGCCGCAGCCGTTTCAGTTGGTCGTTGGCGAGCGCGTTCATTGGGTAGAGCAGCAACGCCCGCACCCCCGGTTCGGCCAACGTCCCGGAGGCCTGCTCACGCAACAGGTGATCGAGAACCGGGATGAGGAAACTCTCTGTTTTGCCTGAACCGGTGCCGGTCGCCACAATCACATTCCGCTGATGCTGCACGGCATGCAGCACCGCTTGCTCCTGGTGCAGATGGAGCGGACGATCCCAGGGCAAGGCGGGAGGAGAGCAGAGCGTACCAAACCCAGCGTGTAGCACCCCATCGGCAACCAGTTGTTCCAGCGTGCGTCCCTGCTGGAAGGGCGGTGCGGCTTCAATCAGGGGGCCTTTCACCAGGCGTTCTGGTGTATCAAGCGCCTGAGCAAAGGCCGACCGCAACTGCGGGTCACGAAAGGGATAGATCGTCTTGAGATAGCGCAGGTACGTTGCGCGAAGATGATCCGTTGTATGAAGCGGGTGGAGCAGTTGCATGGCGCCTACCTTTTTCTGTTAATCCAGATAGCTTCTGAGTGCCTTGCCGGCGTGCGGATGCCGGAGCTTTCGCAACGCTTTGACTTCGATCTGGCGTATGCGCTCCCGAGTGACATCAAAGACCTTGCCAACCTCCTCAAGCGTCCGCTCGCGTCCGTCGTTAAAGCCATAACGCAACTCAAGGACGTCCCGCTCACGTTCCGTGATATGCTCAAAGGCTTTGATAAGCTCGTCGCGAAGCATCTTTTGCGTAGCGGCATCATCGATCTCAAAAGCCTTGCCATCCGGGATTAAGTCGGCCAGCGTACTCCCGTCCTCTTCACCAACCGGCGTTGCCAAAGAGACGGGCGGTTGCGTGGTGTAGCGGAGATGACGCAGCTTCTCTTTACTCAGATTGAGAAAATTGGCCAACTCGTCATCAGTTGCTTCGCGTCCCAGGCTCTGGGTGAGTTGGCGATGAGCACGATTGATGCGCGCCAAGGTCTCGCTCAGGTGAACGGGCAAGCGAATAACCCGACTCTGGTCGGCCAGCGCACGTGAAATCGCCTGTTTGACCCACCACGTCGCGTAGGTCGAAAATTTGTAGCCACGTTGGGGATCGAACTTGTCAATCGCTCGGAGGAGGCCAAGATTGCCCTCCTGAATCAGATCAAGGATCTCCAGACCACGGTTTTGGTAACGCCGCGCAATACTCACAACCAGCCGCAGGTTGCTAAGCGCAAGGCAGTTGCGAGCCTCGTGGGCAAGCTCAATGGTGCGTTGTAACTCAATCCGGGTGCGTAGATCCGTACCCCAATCACGCATTTGCTCCTCGGCTTCCAGCCCGGCGATGATCCTGTGGGCCAGGGCTTGCTCTTCAGCGTACGTCAGGAGTTTGAATTGCCCGATCTCGTGCAAGTAGAGGCTCACGCTGTCTTGCAGGAGGCCATGTGGGAGTACCGTGAGCCAGTTGGGATCGTGAACCTGATCTGCCTCGGCGTACATCAGGCGTTCGTCGATGATCTGCACGCCCAGTTGCTGGAGCTGTTCAACAAGTTGCCAGTCGTCTTCATGCGAATCGGTCTGCTGCTGCAAGGCGTCAAGCGTGATGCTGCCACTCTGCTCAAGCGCTTGCAGCAGGTGGACTAGACTGGGTTGCCAGGCCACGATCAGGGCCGCTACCCGTTCACGGCTTGGTTCATTGAGTGTCTCGTGGCACGCGAGGTACCCCAGTGGTAAGAGCCCCTGCCGTTGCCGCGTTACCTCGCGGAGGATCAGGCGTCCGGGCCAGGTGCCTGTGCGCAATGCTGCGTAGGTCGCCTCAGGTTCACTCAGGATAGCGAGGGTTTGGATCAGATCACTGCCCTCGGGGAGTTCCTCGTGCGTAAGAATGCCCTGCACGGCCCGTAGATCTGGCCCTTCGGCCCCGGCAAGCAGCGCACTGAGGGCGCTACGGGCCGACGTCGGCGTAGGCACGCCACTGCCCAACATCAGGTCGAGCGTCGCATCCGCCTCGGGGCCGGGGCGGATCGGTGTGCTCATGCTCCAGCCTGTCTCGATCGCAAGTTGCAGCCGATAACGCCCCGGTGGGACATCGTCACGGTCGATGCTCCACGCGTAGTTGTGCTCAGCCGTATCAGGGATCCGCTGGGTCAACGGGGCCTCCCAGGGCTGCCAAAGCGGCCAGAGGCGCATCACCCGGTTGCGCAAGGGACGGCCTCGTTGCCAGCAGACGTGCACATGCCACTCTTTGGCGTCGGTGGTCACTGTGGCCTCGATCTTGCCGAGATCGAGCGCCTGAGAAAGCTGGAGAGCCGGGCAGACCACGCGCCCCGTTGGTGCCCATGGCATAGGTGTAGCCGCTTCCAGGACAACGGAGGCCGTCAGATGAGCGGATCGCGAGGCGCGGAGGGTATCCAACGCATCGCGGAGACGAAAACTCCAGCCGTGACTCGCGTTGCCCTGAGCTGCGAGCGTTTGCAACGCATGCCCCGTTTCGTCGTGCAACCAGAGTTGCGGACGAGGTAGATCAGCTATGTCCATAGCCGGGGTCAGTTGGAGCATCAGGCGTGGATCGTCAGTCTGCTCGATCCAGGCGAGCGGGCAGGTGAGGCTACCCTGCTGCCAGATATGAGCCCCATCGTTGAGCGTCCAGGTCAACTGGGGCGTGGGGAGGTTCAAGGGTAGACGGATCAACTGATCCATATCCATGCGTTGGAGGATCAGTGGGAGCATCGTGCGGCCCTCAGAACTGATCAGCGTAAAGACCCCGGGTGCCTCGGCGATGATACGCACCGATGGGTCACTACAGGCTATATCCAGCTCAGTACTGGTGCGCAGCGTACTCCGGCGCTCGGCGCTTAGGCCCCTTTTGCTAGAGGGGGCTAGATTCATATGGCCCTCCACCGCGAGTTCTGGCACCAGACCAAGCTTGAACCGATTATCGCGTCCGAGTGGGCCACGCACACTGATTTCGAGCAAACCAAAATTGAAGCCTCGCGCTTGCACCAGTGCCCCCAGATCGATGACGATCTGTTCAGGGTTCACGCCAACGAATGGTTGCACGGGGGCCTCATCCAACGGCACTGCAGTAAACCATGCCTGGCCTGCCGCCATGATGCTCACACGCCAACCCGCGAGTTCCTGCTTGAGCGTACGGCGAGAGGTTCGCGGAATGCTGAGATGCGGGAGCCCACCAACGGAGAGCGGAAGGTCAGGATGGGCCTCACCTAGGTCAAGCGGTGAGAGGCCGGTGAGGTATGGACGCTGGGTCTGCTCACCGGGCAAAATTGCTACCCGTTGCGTCCCAACGCTGAGTGAGCGAGCCTGCCGCAGATCCCAATGCTCCATCCGGAAGCCCTGCCATACCCCGCTGAGTGGTGGCAACGCGGCCATCTGACGCCCGCCCACAACCGTAAGCGGGGCCTCTGCCGCGCAGAGCAGCCAGAGCTCACGCGCAGGGAGACCAGCAGGGGTACGTAAGAGGGTGCCACTCTCTGGCTCAAAGGCCAGGAGCGGATGGTGTGGATCAAAGCCAGGGAATGACCATTCGTGCTTCAGTTCACGCCCGTCGGTGAAGCGCACCGTGTAGCCCATCGGCTCAGGTGGAAGCGTCACGCGCTCGGGACTCGTCTCCCAGCGCGAGGCCGTAAAGCGTGCCCCCACCGGATAGCGTACCACCCGCTGCTGATAGCATATCTCCCAGGCTGATTGCGGGCGCTCACCGTGGGGCAATTGCTGGGCGGGCAGTTCAACGGAGAGGCCTTCCCCCCAGGGGTCAAACCAGAGCTCGGGACGCCGGGGTCGCCAGGCAGGATCGCGCTCCTGGGAGCGCTGTCGACGCGTTGCGTGCCAGACAGCATACTGATCAAGCACGCGCTGCGGGAGGCCAACCTCTATCGGATCGGGCAACTGCTGTCGGTCATTGGTCAACTGGGCCAACGCAAGGGTGCGCGCCAACAGATCGCGGGCATAGTCGCCACCATAGCGGATCAACCGGGCGACCGGGCGATCAGTTGCCGAATGCGCTGCCACCGCTGCCAAGGTTTCGAGGGTGGCAGCATCGAGCGGTACGCGTGCCTCGTGCAGCAGATCATCAAACCGGACAAAGATCAATTGAAAGTAGTCATTGAGGCAGTACTGCGGAATGCCACCGTGAAGCAAAATCGGGGTGACGTAACGCAGCGAACGCTCCAGCGTAGCAAAGTTAGCCAGACCCTGCTGGGCCAGAAATTCCAGAAAAAACTGACCCCACTCAGCTTCAAGCGGCCCGGCTCGCGTACCTGTTGCGAAGAGCCGTTCGTGAACCGAGGGCCAGTAGCTGCCCTGATCGTAGTGAAAGACCCCCTGGAGCACCAGGAATACGGCCAGACAGTGCGGGTAGCGGGTGCGGATGATCCGCGAGGCCTGCGTGAAGTCATGGCGCTGGATGAGTTCAGCTAGCGCCGCGCCCAGTTCATCGAGCAACTCTAGGGTAAGTGGCAACTCGCCGATCAAGCTAACGGTTTGAATCTGTGAATGGAACTGACGCTCAAGCGCATCCAGCGTCGTGATAGGAGCTCGTATCACCGTCGGCATAATCTAGACTTTCTCGTCAGAGATGTACTCATCAAGAACGTAGTGAAAACAGTGCTCTAACTAGAGTAGCAGTTGTGTATTACCAATTCAGCACAAAGCCTACTGGATTTGGATCGTCAACGGAGGCACAACGCATGATTTGTCCATCATCTCCCGCGAGTCCGCTGCTTGCGCTGCCAGGCATGGGCCTTTGTTGCCGATTTCAGCCACAGCGCAGCATGGATGGCGCGGTGGGTGGGCGCTCGCCGGGATCCTGTCACACGAACCTGAGCCTCACCCGTCATAGGCCGACCTCGTTCGCCCGCTGCGGTGAGCGGCGTCCGCCGCAAGCGCAGGCTCGCCAGGTCGCCCGCCTCATCGCGGTGTGATCGTCCAGGCTCCATCGGCTGTGATGTCCCAAAAACACCGCGAGGCCGATCCAAAGACGACCATGTGCTCGCTGTCAACGATGCCAATGGCATTGACGAGCAGATCATCGTCCGTATCACAGCGCAGGAACACGGCGAAGTTGCTGCCACCCTGGTGTGTAAAGTGATAGGTTTGTCGCGATACTGCAGGTGTGAACCAACCACGGATGTCATCGCCCTGCCCTTCAAGCGCATCCCGGGCCGTTTCGTCCCAGGTGAGCGGTGTCACCCGGATGAGCCACGGCCCATCGGCATTGATCTCGAGATCGTAGGTACCAGCCGGAAGATAGCGATGGCCTGCATAATATCCGATCTCATTCACGAGCAGTTCGCGCTCATCCTGTTCGTCATAGGCCAGTACGGCAAAGTTGCTCCGTCCTTCGTGGCCGAGATAGATGCGTGAGAGCATGGGCACGGTGAGCACCAAGACCCGCGAGCCAGTCCCGGTGAATTCTTGCGGTGGGATGGGGGTCGGGATGCTGGTCGGCGTGCTGGTGGGTGCGGGGGTGCTGGTGGGTGCAGGGGTGCTAGTAGGCGCGGGGGTGCTAGTAGACGCGGGGGTGCTGGTGGGTACAGGGGTGCTGGTAGGTACGGGTGCATTCGTTGGTTCGGCTGGTGCTTGGCGTGCCTCCATGCTTACGACAGACACCGGCACACTTGTCGGAGCCTGGGCATCGTTCACGGTGATGGTGTTCGTTCCGCCTGCCGTTCGCTGACCTAGCTGAAAGCCGACAAACATGCTGAGTGCGATCAGCAATCCGAGGGCCAGCAAGACCACGATGAACTCAAGCGGTGATGAGCGACGCATAAGAACCTCCTTGGGCTGGGGCGCTGCTGCGATGAGAAGACTCGCGCCATAGGGAGATGACACTGGATCCTGACACAGGGGCTGAGAAGTGCATCTATGAAACCACCTCAGATCGCTCCTCTTCTGAGTATGGCACGACTATGTGACAACGAGTGTCACACATACGCATTGATGGCTCTGTTTTCGCCAACACCATCGGGATTGCTACAAGGGTATTTCGCCGCAAAAAAGACTGGTTGTTTTGACGCAAAGGCGCAGAGGCGCAGAGGATTTACATCTCTTTGCGCCTTTGCGTCTTTGCGTCAATACGGATCGGTATGGGCAGCGTTGCGTCTTTGCGTCAACATGGGTATACTAGCCGCTAGCAACCGCTCTCCCACGGTACGTTGCGGGTCTGGCTCGTCGCTGTGGGCTCCCCATAGTGCCTGGATTGGGCGAAGGATGATGACCGTGTCGCGTGGACGCTCCAAAAAATCGTCGCTGCCCTCCAATGGTCTCCCTCCGGCCAGTGGGCTCGATCAGGTGTCCTCGCATGGTCAGCAGTTGACTATCACGCTGGAGCAAGCTCGCGCTGCCGACTACAACCTCAGCCTTTCCCAGTTTGTCACTGTGACCGACCGCGCCCAGCACCGCCCGCTCGACGCCATTCTCGCCGACATCGCAGGGGTCCGTGTTGCGCGCGAGCGGGCCGATGCAGAGTTGGCACGAGTGGTGGAAGCGTTGAAGCGGTAAAGCGGTAAAGCGGTAAAGCGGTGAAGCGGTAAAGCGCAAAGGCGCAGAGGGGAATATAGAACCTCCGCGTCTCCCCGGCTCAGCGGCTCTGCGTTAAGCATCGCGAAAGAAGGCCGGTTGTTTAACGCAGAGACGCGGAGGCGCAGAGGAGTTTTATATCTTTGCGCCTTTGCGCCTTTGCGTCAATACGGATCTGTATATGCAGCGTTGCGTCTTTGCGTCAACATGGGTATACTAGCCGCGAGCAACCGCTCTCCCACGGTACGTTTCAAGGAGGCAAATCATGACCCTGCAAGAGATGCTGAGAGCGATCCCTCGCCTTACGACGCGTGAGCAGTTGCTGCTGTTAGAGGCAGTCAGTCGCTCGTTGCGAGCGGATCTCGATGCGTATGATATGCACGGATCGGCGGAGCGTTTACTGGGCATTATCACGACGGATGAGGAACTCACTGACGAGGATGTTGAACGTATTCGCTAATGCGTACGTCCTCACGACAGCCTATAGCTCGTCTATGGCCGACTTCGAGGACGCGGTTCAGGTTGCAGCGGCGCAGGCCGCCGGGATCGACGTTATCGTCACCCGCAATGGTGCCGACTACACCGACGCACCCATGCTCATTTTGACACCGAAGGAGCTGCTGAGCCGACTGATGCAGACACCTGAAGCGCCTGGTGGAGGGCAATGATCAACCTATTGGATCGCATCACGACCAACCCCGATCAATGCGGCGGGCGCCCCTGCGTTCGGGGCATGCGGAAATGACAACGCTTCAGATAGAGTACCCCGAAGAGCTGTTAGCGCAAGCGGAGCAGTCTCGGCAGGAGTTGGAAGGGTTGGCCCGCGAGGCACTGTTCGTCCGCCTCTATGACCTCGGTAAGCTCTCGGCGGGCAAGGCGGCAGATCTGCTCGGCGTCTCGCGGCGCGAGTTCCTTGATCTCCTGGGCACCTATGGCGTAGCTGCTTTTGATGACACCCAGGATGTTCTAGCGGAAGCGAAGGTTGCGCTTGAGGCCAGTCGTATCCAACACAAGCCCGCTGATGAACCTGGCCGGGGTGGGGCACCTCGACCTCTTGCAGCGGATCAGCCCAGCGCTTTATCGTGAGGCCCTGCGTGCGGCCGACGAAGATCCGCTCGGCGAAGGTGGCGCGTAGCTGTGATCGCTCGCTGATCAACGCAACCATTGCGGTTCTGGAGCAGGAAGCAGTGCTGCGCGTGAGCGGCGCGGCGTTTGGCTGCAAAAAAGACTGGTTGTTTTAACGCAGAGGCGCAAAGGCGCAGAGGCGCAGAGGGGAATATGAAAACTCCGTGTCTCCCCGTCTCTGCGGCTCTGCGTTAAAACGTGCGGTCTACCCCGTTCGTGGCTGGCGACCTTGTCACGATCCTGTGCCATCGCCGTATGCATACCGCGCAGCCATGGCGCTGCTTGCTTCACGCATCATGGTGACGAGTTCAGGGGGTTCGTGCACGATGCAGTGTTCACGATACCGCACAAGGATCTGGCGGGCCTGCCAGAGATCATGGGTGTCTGCGGAGACATCGGCTGAGCCATCAGCGTGGAAGGTAACGCTGCTCCGCGGAAACCAGAGGGCAACATCGCGTTGCCGCGCGACAACCGTATCGAGTGTATAGCGAAGGCGGAAGACCGGGCGTGGCGGCGGCACTGGGGGTAGGGTGCTATGGAGAATCCGCACGCTGTCGTCAACGATGCGATCAAGGCGATAGAGGCGATAGCGCGCCGGGATCGTTGCGTCGCCACAGTCGTAGCAGTACGCATCAAGATAGTGGTGCCCATCGCGAAAGATCAGGCCGTAGGGGGCAACACGGTGCAAGACAACGGTCTCTTCATCGGGGACATAGGCCGAACGATAGGCAAAACTGAGTTCCTGGAACTTCAACGCACGCCGGATGCGATCCAGCGTAGGTTGGTTCACCGAGCGTGACGGGTTAGGATAATCAAGGTACACAT
Organism: Candidatus Chloroploca sp. Khr17; assembly: GCF_004138165.1. Classification (GTDB taxonomy): domain Bacteria; phylum Chloroflexota; class Chloroflexia; order Chloroflexales; family Chloroflexaceae; genus Chloroploca. Next base: position 18,479 of record NZ_RYFF01000027.1, on the reverse strand, counting down.
CGCGACCAGAACGGGACAGGCCACGGCGACGTTCATCCGGCAATAAGGAGAGAATCCGGTCAAGCAAGGCATCCACCCGATTGGCATTGGGCAGGCTGCTGGCGCTAAAATTGCTCACCAGAAAAGCGAGCGCCTCTAGATCTTCATCGGGGAGATCGAGCAGCGCCAGACGGCCAAGGGATGTCAACGTATAACGACCATCAATGCGGTCAATCACACACTCGAATTCAGTGCGCAACGCGGCCAGATCGTGGCGCAATGCCGCTGCCGCATCCTGCGGATAGATCTCGTCGTCGGGGAAAAAGGCCCGTGCATCAGCAATCAGGGTTTGCGCGTCAGCCGCCCCGCGCACCAGTCGGCGCACAAGAAAGAGCCGCCGATGAAAGGTCAGCCAGGAACTACGTTTGGTACCGCCACCACGGCGGGGGGAAGAATGATTGTTCATGTGAGCAGCTCGGGAATACGACGACAGACTTCTTTTACCTGATGCTCGACATCTGCGGCCAGGCGTGGGTTGATCCGCATACCGGTGTGGCCCAGGTCGTTGCGCAGATCGCGTGTACGCTTCCATAACGATGCTACGAGCCGATGTTGTGCTGCGGCGCGCATCGCAGGGGGCACTACAACCTGACGCTCTTTCCGTTGCTGGCGATCATAGATGCGTGCCGTATGGTTATGTGGCTTGTTAATCGCACTCTCGGCCAGGGCGCGCTCTTCCTCGGCAAAGAGATTGCCTTGCGCACGGGCAACAACCCACGAAACAAGCCATTCACGTGCCAGGGTGATCGCCTGCACATACATGCCTTTGGTGACATACCATGCCATGATCGCGGCCTGACCGCGCAGCACCTCTTCCGCCTGGGATGGTTCGGTCGGCACCTCGTGCCCGAGCGGGGTGTATTCGGCGCTAATGCGGTCAAGCAACAGACCAATTGGTGCGGGCGTAGCCGGGTTCGCGCGTACCGCTTGAAGGTGGGCTTCAAGGGTTGCTGCGGTCACCTGAACTTCGGTCGGACGCGACGTTTGCAACCCAATCGTCAACGTCTGCAAGCTATCCGCAAGCCGCGTAAGCGCATCACCTGCATCATGCCGCGCAAGGGCAATGAGATCATCAGCACGGCCATATTTCAGGAACGCATCGGTCGCCGTTGTCCAATCCATCAATTGCACCAGACGGCGCAGATCATGGATCGGGGCTTCATCGACGCCATAATTGACCTCGGCGTAGGTCAGGGCACGCACCGTTGTGCCACGGACGACCCGCAGCAAGTTTGCAGCGAGCAAGGCAAGGATCGGGATCGAGCGAAAGGCCAGCGTGACATCAAAGATAAGGTCGTCATCAGCCTGGATAAGCGCCGTTATCTTCTGAAAGAATTGCCAGATCTGCTCATCATTGGTCGGCGTCGGAATTTCAATCGGCACAGGGACAATCTGATCCTCCAGGTGCGCCACAAGGTTTGTCCAATGGTTCGCAAAGCTTTCGGCTGTTGACAGCACATACAACTCATCAGGCTGATAGAACTGACAGATAGCTCTGGCGACAAATGGTGACTCGCACGTTGCCCCAGAGCCATCAGTGGCTTGATAGCATTTTTGGTCGTAGCCAAACGGTCGTTCTTTTGTTTTTGGCGGGTTGCCGAGAAAGGTGATGGCTTTGAGCGGCATACGTGAAGCCTTTCCTACTTCTTCGGCGCTCGCTTGAGCTCAAAGATGACCATGCCGTCAGGGCGTTCGTGGCGGCGGACGATTTCGACGCGGGCTTTGGCGCGCACGGTCCAGTTCGGTACGTCGGGGCCGCGGGCGATGACGCCGATGGCGACCTCGAAGGGGATGTTGGGGAGCTGGATCTGAAATTCGTCGTCGCTGACGGCACTCACTTCGCCGGCAAAGCTGTGCCCTGGTTGGTAGCGGCTTAGGTCGTAGGTGCGACTGCCGGTGGTTGGGGTGCTGCTGCTGGCGGTTGCTGCGCTGCTGCTGCTTACCGCCGCTTGCGCCTGTGCTGGTGGTTCAAGCAAGGCCATGCGCCCGTAGCCGCTTGAGGTTTTGGCCCCGATGCCCAGTTCGTCGAGGGCTAGGGCTAGGATCTCGAAGGTGAGGTTGACCCACGCAGGCGGGCCGTGCAGAGCGATCAGGTAGTGTCCGGTGGCACTGACAAAGGGCACTGGCGTTGGGCTGTCCCAGTCGGCGGGCGGGCTGCCCTGGCCCTGGTAGTAGTCGGGGTGGTGAACCGTGATGATGTCCTGGTAGAGCGCCTGGCCCTTGAGGCCGCTTCCGGGCAGGTAGAGGGCGTCAAAGAAGGTGATGTAGCCAGCCTCTTTGGGGGTGCCAAAGATGGTTTTGTAGTGCTCGCCGTAGCTGGGTTGGTTGACGTCACGCGTTGCCTGCCATGCTTCGCCTTCGAGATATTGGCGGGCATACGCGGCAGCAAGGCCTTTGAGGGCGCTGCCAGGAAGGTAGGGCATGCCATAGGTGCGGTGCAGCGCGAGCGAGGTCTCAATGACGCTTTCGGCCCCAAGGTTGAGGATCAGACGGCCCTTGGTGCGAGCGACCCGTTGCACGGCTCCACGGTTGGTCAGGGCGTCTTGCCACTGCGTGAAAAAGAGCTTGTAGGCTTTTGGTTCGCGGACGTTGGTGACCTGCTTCACGAGCTCGGCCTGCGGCGAGTCGCTCTCACCACTTGCACTGCCGGCACGATAGAGATAGCGGTCGAGCAGCAGGCCAGCATGGTCGCTTGCCCAGCCGCATTCTTGGAGTGCTTTGCGACGACTCAGCATCATGAAGATACCTCCGGCCCCTCGACATCCAGTTCTGCTTGGGCAAACCGCTTATACCAGAGCAACGCTTCCAGGGTGCGCCGCGTGAGCAGCATATAGCCCCCCAGCGGTACTTCGCGGGTGCGCTGCAAGAGAGCCGCCCGCGTGCGCTGCTCGTCTGGCCCATCAAGCACGACCTGGGCGAGATCGCGCAGCAGCCGAAAATAGGCGTCCTCGTCTTCCTTCTTCTTCGCGTTGCCCTTGGCCGCAACAAAGGTGAGCGCCTGCGCCAGCCCGGCGGTGTGGATCAGCACCGGCAGTTGATGCGCCATCGAGCCATACTTTGTCTTTTCAGGATGATCCTTTAGTGGGACAACCTGGGCATAGATGGTTGCGGCCAGGCGTTGATTGCGCGTTTGCATCACGCTTTCCCCTTTCGTGCGACGGTAAAGCGGCAGAGACCGCGCCCAACCGTGGCCTTGCCCCCAAACTGGTGCGTGCTTCGACTTGCGGCAAGCAAGACGCCTTCGACATCCTGAGTGGTCGCACCACTGGCGCTGATCGGGCTGGCAAGCACCAATCCGGTCAGCACGGTCTCGGCAGGCAGCGCTTCTTCGTACCAGAGACCGCCTTGGGCAACGGTTTTGCTGCTATCTTCAAGCCGTACGCGGGCAGTAATTTCAAGCGCGGTTTCGAGCAGAAAGCTCATGATATTATCGTGGACAAGACAGAAGCGTTCTTGCAGCATCGTTTGCCACGCGGCATGATCGCCACCGTTCGGAAAGAGTTGTTGGCCAAGCCAACTCGCCCAGAGCGTTGCCTGCGTATCGTCCTTGAAGGCAAGGTCAAGATCTTCCAGGTAGACATAGGTCGCGTTGCCCTGTTGAAGACCAAGCGTTGATGTTGCGGTGACCAGCGCCTCAGCCGCATCGGCCTGCGCGGTTGGCGCGGCATCGGCCGGTTCAGGAATGACGGTCGGAAGGGCGGGCAACCCGGCCTCGCGTGCTTCGCGGGCAAAACGGCGCAGCAGATATGGCGAGGTGACCCAGGCAAAGGTGCCACGGAAACTGCGCACCGGCAGCAAGAGCAACCGCAGATCGGCAAACTGCGCTGCTCCGGCGTGTTCATCGGCCCGGTCGGTGGGCGGCCCAAAGACCTTTTCGCACGCTGGCTTATCTTTCTGCGTTTCGCACCAATCGCGCAGGGTTCCTTTGAACGATGAACCAGGCAGAAACGGGAGTCCGGTGGCCTTCTCGCGGGCAATCGGCAGATCAATCACGCCGATGCCCTGGCCTGTTCCGGCGTGCAAGGGCGAGAGGGCGTGGAGCAAAACCACGCTTACCGACGACGTATCAGGCATTGTTGTTCCTTTCGAGGAAGGTTAAGAAGGCTTGCACAACATCCGTCTCGGGGCCAAGCAGCGTCCCCTGATTGTTGGGGCCACGCAGTTCACGTGCTTCGTCGGGGGTCAGGATTGCGTCAACCTGGTCGTGATCCCGTCCGTTGCGGAGGCGCTGACCATATTTGATGATCAGGCGGTCAGGCAGCGCGACCCCTTGCAGCACGGCCGCCAGACCATACGCTGCGCCCCCATCGGCAAGCGGGCGCAGGATCAGGGGACTCGCCAGGCGATCACGGATCTGACCATCTTTTGTCTCGCCAAGCAGCGTATTATTGCCACGAGGATCGCCTTCACGTTGATCATCACGTTTGAACTGAAAAATGATTGGCAAGCCAAACGCAGCCCGCGGAAATTTGCCACTAGTGGGCATGGGTTGATGGGCCTTCGAGCGATAGCCCGTCAGGTTGCGGATCGCCTCTGGTTCAGGCCAATTGCTCCGTCCGAGGCGTTTTGTGCGGGCCTGGCGAAACTCTTTCAGGCGTTCAAAGAGGAAGCGCCACGCGGCGAGGCTATCTTGATACGAACGGGTGACCACGATGGGCATTGTTGGCGTCAGATGGGGCACATGGCTGGGCCAGGTTCCGTTGACGACATGATCCTTCAGCCCTTGGCGCACGAGGGCGAGCAGATCGCCTGCGGGTGCGCCAGGCTGATCCACCCGTTGCAATGCCCCAAACCCGCGGCGCGTGCGGGCACCCAGGCCACCAAACGTCTCCCAGGCCCAGAGCGCGGCCTCGACGTCGGCGGCATCCTGGGCCGCGTAGGTGATGGTCAGCGTAAAACCAACGTTGGCACGTACCGTGCCTTCGGTCTGTTGCAGCGGAAAGGCCACATAGCTGTAGGGTGAGCGGAAATGACCAACGGCAACCGACTGCCCGCGGCCATCCTTGACCTGAAAGACCTCCCCCCGACTGGTTGGCTCGACGACCACCTGGATCTTCGACGGGCCACTGCGCTTCGCAGGGTCACTCGGTGCCCCCCAGAGGCGATCTTCGGCCTCTTTGAGCCGCTTGAGATCGCCATTGGCCTGGCCGCCGCGCGTCGCACGCCACCAGAAGCGCAGGTGCCCACGTACCTCGGTGCCACGCACCACCGTCACTTCATCGGCCTGCTGTGGGATCGCGCCGCCGCCAAAGAGTGGGGTGAGCAGGCGGTACGCGCGCACCTGGGTCACCAGGTCAGGCGTGGCCTTTTTGCTGATGTTTGCTGGCGCGTCAGGAGGAGGTGTCCGCATTGCTTTGCTCCTGTATCTTCATCGTACGCAAGGTTCCACTCCAGCCACCGAGCAGCGCCAAGCCAAAGCCATCAGCGCGATCCTGGGCGGCATCGCTCACACACTGCAACCAGATCGCATCGATCCAGGCATCAATGGCCGCATCATCGCCCTGCGTCGCATCGGGAAGCGTGAGAAAATAGACGCTGCCGGCAGGTGCGAGGCGCCGCGTTGGCTTTGGCTTGCCGCGTGAACGAGGGCCGTTGTCAGCGAGCAGATCCCACCCTGACATCACCTGCGGGCGGGCGACGACGGCAGCGGCAAGGGTTGCAGTGAGGCCCGCGTGAGCAGCGAGCAGCCATGCCGGGCGAAAGCCGGCCTCGAACATGGCAGGGGTCACGAGCACCACGCGGCAGGCCCGCTTGGTGCGGATCAACGCACGGATGGGCTCGGGACAGGTCGCGGGCAACGGCGTTGCCGCGTCATCAACCGCCGGATACCAGTGCATCAGCCGACGTTCGCCGCCCATCGGGGCGAGTTGCGGAGCAAACTCAGCCTCGGCAAAGAGCGCCAGCGCAAGCCGACGCGAACTCGTCAGGGAGGTCTGTGCGCTGGATCCAGAACGATGCGTAAAGACCAACCCACTCGTTTGAAAGAGCATGCCCTCGTCGGCGGTGCCGGTCGCGGCATACACGCTCACATGCATCCGCTGTTCGGCTGACGGCCCCCGATGACCGAGGGTCGTAGGTTGAAGCGTCTGCTCGTCAGGCGGATCGTGCAGCCAGGGTTGCATCTGTTCCCAGTACCAGAAGGTAGGCGTATCGGGGGCCACTTTATCGGGCGCATAGACGACGGGCGCGACCATGCTCAATTTTTCAGCCGCATAATCGGTCAAGGTACCCGGAAAGGGTTCAAGCGGCAGCAAGCGACGACAGACGTGTTGCGCTGGCGTTTCCTGCTTCAAAAGCAGCGCATCGGCAGGGGCAGGCAAGAGCCAGTTGACCACACGACTTTCGTCGTCAAGCTCCACCAGCAACGGTCCACGCACCCTGGTTGCGCGCAACTGATCGATCAGCTCCTGGCGGGTAAAATCGCCGCCGAGGTGGGCCCCAAGCCGTGCGCGAAAGGCCCCAGTCGTTGTGGAAGGCAGCGGAAACGGCAGCGAGGTCGCACGCGCCCCGGGATCGGGGCCGAACGGTCGGCCATCGCGGACGATCAACGGGTCACGCGGTTCAATGAGCCACAGCTTCAAGCTCTTTTCCTTTCTGCAGCGCACCTTCAGCCAGATCGCAGGCATCGGCAAAGATCCTGGCAAGAATGATCTCATCAGCCACACCGGCCAGCGTGACAACGTACTTGCCCGGGGCATTTTGTTTATGCAACAAGCTTTTCAGGCTGTCCTTCAGGCCTTGATCAAAGGCAGCGCGTCCCCGCTGACTACGCTTCCGGCCAAGCACGCGCACCGCATCGGTGCGCATCGCCCGCTGCAGGGTGGCCTGCATCTTTGCCTCCTCCTCGGTTGCCTCAGCGAGGGTGGCCTGCGTGATCGCCACCTCCTCGGTTGCCTCAGCGAGGGTGAGTTGGTTCGCCAGATCGCGTAATTCATAGGCGGCCCCATCGGGCAATTCATCGTGGCGATGGAGCATGATCCACTGCGTGAGGCGGGTATCCATCGCAGCCCAGGGAAGGGCCTCCCGCTGCGTGGGGTTGCTCCAGGTGCCGTCAATGCTGCGATCTACGCCACTGCGCTTGCTGAGGGTGATCGCCAGGGCATTCTTGCCAGGCACCTTTTTGGCCGCTTTTTCAGCATTGCGCGCGAGGCGCAACGTATCGGCGAGCGGCTCGATATGATGGGCGACCGCGAGTCCCACCGAGAGGGTTGGCGTTTCGCCCTGCGTATTCTGAAACGGTTGAAGCTGTACGGCAAAGAGATCGGCCAGTTCACGGGCGCATGCCAGGGCCGTATGCACCGGCAAAAAGGCCATCACATCGTCGCCACCAGCATAGACCGTGGCCCCGTGATGGCGTTGCACAATGCCAGGGACGCCGGTGGCAAACGCATTCAGGGCTTGCGACAAGGCGCGATGGCGTGCCGGGCCTTGTTGCGCCTCGTGATCGATCGCCTGGCCCATACGATCACCATCGGCATGCAGCAAGGCATAGTAGGGCAGCGGCGTGCGTGGTGCTTCGACAAAAGCAAGCCCCTGATAGAACGTCCGCAGGGCCGCCTGGGCTGTGGCAAGCTTGGTTTCATCACTCAAAACATCAACCAGCCGTGTCTCGAAGAGCAGCGAACCATCATACACGCCAAAAGGCCCCGCCAACGCGAACTGCTCAGGCACCTGTTCGGCATGCAGATTCACCCCCAGTTCCCGGAGGGCCTTGAGATAGGTTGCCCAGAGTGGTTGCACCCGCTCGCTATACGCGGGGGCACTCAAACGCAGCATCAACGGCAGGGCGGCAAAATGCGAGGTACTGGGAAAGCGGTTTTCCTTGCCACGCTGCCCATGGCGTTTGAGCAGATCGACGCCCGACAGACGCTCGGCGGCCCCGGCACCATAGTTATCGAAGAGCGCCTGCACTTTCTGCTCGCGGACGGCGGGTTGATCGGCGCGTCGGGGATAGGCTGTTTCAGGGATCACTGATTCACGGATGCCGTCGAGCGACGATTTTGGCACCATCTCACCCCAGGTCACCTGGGCAAAATTGCGGGTTGCCTTGCGCGCAGCCATCATCGCCTCAAGGCGCTGGCGGGCAGAGGCATAGGTTGCGCCATCAAGGGTCTCGAGCGGCACCGCGACCCAGGTATACTCAACGAGATCGTCGATCTGCTGCCACGCCAGCGTTGTGTTGAGCATCTGACGGCCAGGAATTCCAGCAAAGGTTGCGTCACGGATCGCCGTAAGCCGATCATCAAGCGCGGTCTTGAGGGCGCTCGCGAGGCTTTGCACCGCTTCTTCGGCGGCCTTGTCAGCCTGGGTTGACGGAACCTCAATGATCGCGAGCAACCGATTCGCCGCATTGAAGCGCTGCTCGAGCGGGGTCTCACTCGTCTCGGGCAAGAGCAAGGCGGTGGCAGCGGGTGCGGGAAAGATCAGCCGCGCCAGATCGTCGGTCTTGAACGTCACAATGGCAAGCGCCGCAGCTTTCGAGAGCTCGCTCAAAAGCCATGATCCAAACCAGAGATCACGGCTGCGCCGCGCACTCGCGATAAACTCTTGCACGGGCCCAATGCTGGCGAGAAAGAGATACTGCATAGCGTGTTCCTTATCGGTGTTTTGCGAGCCTGGGTGCGCGGGCGTCCCGCCCGCTTGTGCTCCCGAAGCGGACGAGACGCCCGCGTACCCAGGAAGGTCAGAAAGCTTCGTTCCCAGACGAGTGAGTCGTCTGTAAAAGACGTTTCCTGGTATGCTGGAGTGCCGACTTTAGTCGGCTTCCAGCTCAGCCGGCTGAAGCCGGCACTCCAAACTGTCAAGCAAGCATACCCCATTCTGAAGCCGTGTCTTCGGAGCGAAGCGAAGGCTGACACTGGTATTACACCATATCACCTCGTCACATATGTGAAACTTCGAGGCGACCATGCCCAAAAACACACGCTTTGCCGGTATGCATGAGGCTTGCGGCGAGCAGGATGGTGCGCACATCGGGGGGCACGTTGCGCAGACTGGCGCTGCCAACCAGACCGCCAAGCTTCATTGAGCGGCGTTCACCGCCGCGCGTACTGGTGCGTTCCCAATCAACCCAGCGGATTGCGGTGCGTTCCACCCGCACTTGGCGTGCGGCACTGACGATCGGTCGGTAGTCGTCGTCCCACGGAACGAGGCCATAAAAACTGGTCAGGGCAGCGAGCCGCCAGCAGGTCGCCTGCACGATGGCCCCGAGGTCAACGTGCTCGATGAAGGCCCCGCCTGCTTTGATGCGCAGCGGGGTATGCAAGGTCAGTTGGAGATCAGCGGGCAACTCTGCGGCATGCATGGGAAGTTCGGCCAGGTTGTGGGTTGGTGGTTCGACCGGGACATCCACTTCGCCATTGGTATAGACATTGACCCCCAGTTGTTGAAAGGGCCGCAAGACATCCGCACGTTCAAGGTGGGCACGGACGTAATCGCGCCCAAGTCCGGCCTGTCCAAGCTCGGCAAAACCGTAGAGAAAGTTGGGCAAAAGATCAAGGGCACTGCCAATAAGAACGAGACCGAATTCAAGGGCATCACCAGCCCTATATTCACGTTTCTGTTCCAGCGGTGGTTCAATCACAAAGGGGCGAGGAATGTCGTGGAGATTATGGAGGGCACCGCTGCGACCAGGAGGGCGGGTTGGTTCAAAGACCTGGCGGTAGGGACAGATCAACGTGTGCGGACAGGTCGCCGAATGGCCCCAACACGCCGGGGGGCAGGCTGAGGTCGCACGCTGAAAGGCATAGCCAAAACCGCCCCGCAAGAGCGCACCCTTGTATGCGGGCAGCATTGTTGCTGCAAGCATGCGATAGACCACACGAACGCGCATGAGCGAGAGGGGAGGGAGAGTGAGCGTCGCATTGGTCGACCAGTTCTGATCCATGGTCATAGCTCATTCCTCATAGGGGCAAGTATAACCCTTTTTTGTCTCGCTGGCAAAAGGCAAGCAAAGCTTGCTTTTTGCCAGCGAGAAAATCTTCGTTACTCAGTCATATCCTGGAGCAATTTCAAGCCAGCGTCAGCGACAGTCGGACCTTCGCTGGCGATCGTCGGGCTGCTATGGGCAGCAGCGGCGGCAATGCGGGCGGCACCGGCGATGCCAGCCAGTTGACGGTCGTGCTGGCGCTGCTGGGCAACGGTAAGGTCACGATGCTCGACGCGCCACTGTTCCAGGCGCGTCATCTGTTCGGCGACCAAGGCATCGTGCCGCAGACGGAGGTCGAGCAACGCACGCTCGTGTTGTTCACGGCGTTCGGCGACCGCCTGGGCGCGGAGATCGCGTTGCTCGGTGAGACTCTGTTGCAAATCGGCCAGCGCGAGCAACTGGGCATGCTGGCGTTCCTGCGCCGCCAGCGCAAGCTCACCCTCGGTACGTACCAGGCCGTGTTGCACTTCGAGCAGCCGTACCTCTTGCTCGGTACGATGAGCCTCGGCCTGCTGCTGCTGCAACCGCTCCCACTCCAGATGATACCGAGCCTGATCCTTCTGCCAGGACTGCTCATCGTGCGCAATTTCGGCCACATGGGCCTTGATCTGCGCCATCGTGATCTCCAACTGCGCGGCCAGGGTTGCCTGTTGCACCTCGGCCTGTTGCCGCAAGAGACGCTCGCGGGCTTCAGCGGCCCCGGCGCTCATCCGCAGGCTATGCTCACGTTCAGATTCGGTCGCCCTGGCGGCTAATTCCTGGAGCCGTGCACGGTGGCGAGCCGCATCGACCCGTAGCTCTTCATCAATTTGGGCGGCGGCAACTGTTGCGGCCGTAGCTGCCTCGATCTGGCGTTCGTCACCCTGACGATCAAGCACGCGCACACTGATGATCTCGAGGCCAGCCAGCGCCGGATCGTTGCACAGACGAGCCTGGACAAACGCGGCCGGCCCATCCATGCCTCCGTGTTCATCCTGACAGCCGGTCAGCGCCGCGTGCGGATACCGCTCGATATAGGCGAGCACCGCAGCCCGGGCCGCAGCAATCGTTGCGACGATTGGTTCGCGGTGGGCGGCAATGATCAAGGGATCAGCAACCGCAAGATCCACGCTCATCCAGAGCCGAAACCGCCATTTGTCGGCGCTCCACCCTTCAATCGGGCCAATGACCACCTGCTGACGACGTGCATCAACCCACTGGACAAGGATCGCACCCGGCGCACACCAGAGCCAGTAGCTCCCCGGCGTATACATCGTCGCCTCGCCGCCAGGCAGGTGAACAACTGCCCATGTTCCTGGGGGCACAACCAGTTGGGCCGCAAGCCCAAAGACCTGACGGGGCAAATGCTGAGGCATCGTGGCCAGGCCCGTATGAAAGCCTGGCATCGGCACCTGGTTTGCCGCCGACTGAGTCGGCATCTCGCCCTTCGCCAGCGCAAGCCCTTCGATCACCGCCCCACCTACCGCATCGTGAACCGTCGTGCTGATTTGCGTGCTCATGATCTTCTCCTTGCTCATTCCCTGTAGCGCTGTTGCTCTCATGCCAATTCCCGTTGAGTTGGTCGCATTGTCACCCTGAGTATCAAATGGCCGGTGGGTCCAGTGGTGCCGTGCGCAACCAGGTTGATGCACCGGCCCGCCCATGTCACCCCGAACGAACGTGAGGGGTCTTCCATGCAGATCCGTGAAGATTCCTCACTGCGCCTGCGGCTTCGTTCGGAATGACCGCGGAGGCGTTGCAATTCGACTTCCAGGCTCCCTGCGGCGCACACCTGGCAGGTCGCCGCGACAACCCCAGCATAGCTTGTCAGAGCGTCACAAATGTGTTCATAAAAAATGAACACATTTGTGACGCACAAAAGACTATGCTGAAAGTGAGCGGTACCTATCCGGTCAGTAAAAAAAGAGCAGATCAAACAAAAAACGTATCACCCAATTTGCCTGTTACGTTTTGCCTTCGTTTTGCTCTTCTCTGGCAAGGCTTGTAGCGAGCAAGCTGGATGGAAAGGGGGACGGTGATGATCTGGTGTGTCTTGACGCTGGCAACAGTCCTGGCCTTGTTGGGTTTGATGGCGCTCACGGTTGATCCACGGGGGATCTTTGGGTCACCAATGTCGTTGGGACGGGTCGTGCGTGGATGTCTGGCGAGTTCTTTGCTTGCGGGGGCCGGGGTGCTCGTGCTCCTCGCGATGGTGGTGTCGTCATGGTTCCAGTAAAACCTTCGCTGATTCTGCAGGTGGATGGCACACCTGGCCATGTGCCAACAGGAACGGTTGGCCTCGGTGTTGTGGTGCGCAGCCCGCGCGGGGATGTTCTCCGTACGCGTTGTCTGCGCGCCGCTGCAGCGAGTTGCAATGCGGCCGAGTATCAGGCGGTGATCGCCGGGTTGACGTTGATGCTCCGGTTGTATCCAGGTACGCCGGTGCGCTGTTTGAGTGATAGTCGACTGGTGATTGATCAACTGACTGGCCGCGCCGCTGTCCGTGAGGAGGCGTTGCGGGCCTTGTATGTCCAGGCGCAGGCGCTGTGCCAACAGTTTGGGCAGCTTGAACTGGTGGCGATTCCACGGGAATTGAATCGTCTGGCTGATGCCTTGGCCTGGGAGGCCCTGGGGGGCCGGATGGCGTTAATCCGTTTTCAAGGAGGGTAGGTGCGTTATGCCTGTGTTTCCAATGTATCGTGGTCCAGCCTTGCTGGAACAGGTCGTGGGGGTCGAGAATCTGACGTTGGCGTGGCGGCGGGTGCGGAGCAATATCGAGGTGGTGCGGCGTGGTCGCAGTGCCGGGGGTGATCTGGTGACGCTCCGCGATTTTGAGGCGGACTGGACGAGTCAAATGACGCGGCTCGCTGAGGAGTTGCGCATGGGCACCTATCGCCCCTTGCCTGCACGCCGGGTGACGATTCCGAAAGCAAGTGGCGGTGAACGTGCGATTGCGATCCTGGCAATCCGTGATCGCGTGGCCCAGCGGGCGGTGCAGCAGGTGTTGCAGCCGCTCTTTGAACCCCTCTTGCTCGACTGCTCGTATGGCTGTCGGCTCTTTGTTGGGGTGCCCGAGGCGGTGACCCGCGTGGCGCGTTATGCCGATCAGGGGTTGCTGTGGGCTGTTGATGCCGATATTGCCAGCTATTTTGATACGATTGATCATCGGATTTTAATGGGTCTGTTGCGACAACGCATTGATGAGCCGGCGATTCTGCATCTGATCAGCCAGTGGCTTCAGGTCGGAACGCTGCATCAGCCCGAAGATGCGCCTGATGGTTCTGAGCCAACAGGTCTGGCGCGCCTGTTGCAGCAAGGTGGCACAGCGTTGCGAGGGATGTTAACCGAGCCGCCGCCACCGCCGCTGCCTGCTATGCCGCCGGGGGTGAGCGATCTGTACGCCGCCGCCTCGTGGGAACAACCGGATTTCAACGGATGGGGTGCGGCGCGGCGTCCCGGCTTGGATACCGGTGGCCTGCTCGCGGCGCTGAGCCTGGTGCAACCAGCCTTGAACGGGGCACGCCAACTGGCCCCCCACCTGCAACGGATTGGCCCGCAGCGTCTGTTGCTTGGTGGGGCGCTGGCAGCAGGCGCGGTCGCTGTGAGCGAACTGGCGTTACGGGCCCACGCAGCCAGCGCGACTCGTGGTGCCCCCCAGGGTGGCGCACTCTCGCCACTGCTCGCCAATATCTACTTGCACCCGTTTGACCTGGCCATGACGAGCCACGGGCTCCGTCTGGTGCGCTACCTGGACGACCTGGTTGTGATGTGTGCCTCGCGTGACGAGGCGGAACGGGCGCTGATCCTGATGCAGCGTCAACTGGCAACGCTCCATCTCCAACTCAACGAAGCCAAGACCTCGATTGTGGCGTATGCCGATGGGCTTGAATTCCTGGGCCAGGCCCTGGCCCCACGGTCAAAAGGTTCAGCTCACTGGCAGGGGTTGGCCAATTTTGAAGAGGCAGAACAGGCCTTACGCGAGGCATCGCGTCAGGCGGGCAAGCAGATGCGTGATGGGGCTGACCGGATGCGGGCGCAAGCCAATCAGGTACGACGGCGGATGCAGCGCAAACCTGAAGAGGAGGGATGAGATGGCAACGCTCTATGTGCAAGAACAAGGGGCTATGGTACGTAAAGAGGCGCAGCGGGTCATTATCAGCAAGCAGGGGCAGATCCTGCAAGAGATCCCGCTCAACAAGATCGATCAGGTTGTCTTGATGGGGCGCGGGGTGCAGATGTCAACGGCCTTGCTCGTTGACCTGATTGGACGCGGCGTGCCCGTGATGCTCACGAATCAGCGCGGCAGTCGCCATTATGCCACCTTGACGGCAGGGCCTTCGCGCTTTGGGGCATTGCGTTTGCAGCATATGCAGCGGGTGATTGATCCAGCCTGGACGCTGGAACTGGCGCGAGCCATCGTTGCGGCAAAGCTGAGCAATCAACGCACCATGCTGGCGGCGAGTGGCTGGTCGGCGGCACCAACCGCGGTTGCCCAGATTACGACTGCGCTTGGCTCGCTGGAACATGCGGTTGACGTAGACGCCGTGCGCGGCTATGAAGGAGCAGGTGCAGCGGCCTATTTTGGGGCATGGCGCACCGCGCTGCAACAGGCATGGGGGTTTCAGGGGCGCGCCTTCTATCCACCACCCGACCCCGTCAACGCCATGCTCTCGTTTGGCTACACCCTCTTGATGCACGACGTGCTCAATGCCGTCCAGTTCACTGGGCTTGACCCCTACCTGGGCGTCTTTCATGTGATCGAAGCCGGGCGACCATCGCTTGCGCTTGACCTGATGGAAGAATTTCGCCCACTGGTCGTCGATCGCCTGGTGCTTGAACTGGTAGGGACAGGCGCGATGCGGCGTGACCAGTTCGAGCGACCGGCGCAACGTCCTGACGCCGTCTATCTTGACGCCACAGGCCGGGCGCTGTTGGTCGAGCGCTACGAAACCGTGATGCAGGCGGCAACCCGTTTGCCTACCGGTGAACAGACCCCCATGCGGCGCATGATTTTGCTGCAAGCTCAGGCGGTGGCGCGCGTCGTGCGGGGCGAGCAAGAGCGGTATCGTGGCTATACGCCCTGAGGAGCAGCTATGTTTACGATCATCAGCTACGACATTGTGGAAGACAAACGGCGCACCAAAGTGATGAATCTGCTCAAAGGCTATGGGACACGGGTGCAATACAGCGTCTTTGAGTGCGAACTGACTACGCAGGAGTTTGCCACTATTGGGAAAGAACTACGAACAATTATTGACACCAATACCGACAGCGTGCGTTGCTATCGCCTGGATGCTGATGCTGTTCAGCGCATTGCCATTCTCGGCATTGGCCGGGTTACCACTGATCCGGGCTATTACCTGATCTGAAAGTTTTGCAGGGAGGGCCAGCCCTCCCTGCAAAACGTTGTCACTCCTCTTCCTGTAACCAGACCCGTACCAGGGGGTGATGCTCGGAAGGTGGCGGTGGTGACGCAAAAAAGCCAGTCCGTGGCACGCGCTTCCCGCGCTTTGCACTATCATCGTGGCCTTGTTCATCAGCAGGAGCAGTTGGTAACGAGCGTGCATGTTCTTCGGTCTGCGTCAGATCCAGCACCTCAAGCTTCCAGACCCGATCTAACCGAAAACAGCGCTCACCGTGGGCAAGAAAACAATACGCATAGGCATACCAGACAGCGCCGTGCCGTTCCAGGCGCACCGGTTGCAAGACTCGCTCTTGAGGATACGGATCAAGCACGCCTTGATACAGGACAGCAACAACACGTCGCTTCTGAATCGCTTCACGCAATGCCTGAAGCCAGCGATGCAGCTGTGCCGCGTGATCAGGTGGCGGCTCATCGAGAGGCGGCGTCGCCGAAGGCTCTGTGGTCGCGTGATGGGTTGCCAGCAGATGAGCCAGGGCCGTGTCAGTCGCGTTGCGCAGCGCAGCTGGCAACGCCGCACGCAACCGTTCCAGCAACGCATCGTGCGGGCCTAGAGGCGCATGCGCTGGCGCAGTCGCCTGATAATACTGACTGGCAAGCAGCAATGTGGCCGTTTCTGCCGGGGTCAGATCCGGCAGCGGCACAGACTCGTGTCGTGACGGAAGCACCTGAGCCGCATAGCCCAGCCGCGCAAGCTGCGCAACCAGAAGCTCCTCCTGACCGGGATGTACCAGCGCGACGCCGGGAGCAAGGATTGTCTCAAGCAGACGATGGACCGCACGATAGCGCTGCAGATCCTGAAGCACCTGTGGCTGATCGCCAATCACGACCGTCCGTTGCACTACGCGTACCGAGCCAGCCAGGGCAAACAGTGGCTCCCATGCTGGTGGCAATGACCCGGCCTGCTGCTCGAGGACTGCTCGAGCGCGCCCCAGATGACACCCACGGCCAACAGCTCGTGCGATGACCGACTGCTCAAAACGCAGCAGCAAGCCAGCTTCATCGCCACCGACAACCTGCGCAAACGGCATCACGGCCAACAACTCAGGCCCAACCGCAGCATGAGCCACCCGCAGCTCACCAGGTGCCTGATACTCCCAGCACCCTGGCACGGCTTGCGCTTCGACCTGACCACGCAGTGCGCCCAGCCACCGTAATGGCCCCTCGAGGGATCGCCCCCAGACCTCGCGCATCGTCTGGCGATTCCAGGGCGGTCGCCGCTTGGTACGAAATGGATGCGTGGTTGCATCAGCCAGCGGACCAAACGCTGCCGTCAGCGCAACAAACGCCTCATCAGGCACCACCGTAACCGGCACATACGCTGCCCACGCGAGCAGACGACGGCGCAACGCCGACCAATCGACCCCGGACTGCGCTGCTCGTGGCGGGAGCAAGGCAACCTCTGGTCGTGGTGCCCGCATCCAGGCTTCAACCAGAGTTTGCACACGCGTGGCATGTGGTGCGGCGAGCCAAGCCGCCGCCGCAGGAGCAGGGACAGCTGCACGACCATGGGGTGCAAGCAGCGCAAGATCGGCCAGCAGAGGCGTCACCCAGCGCAGCAGTGCCTCAGCCTCTAGCGCAGGAAGCGGGAGCAAGCCTACGCGGAGCCGGTGCAATGTAGCGCGCGACGGACAGCCATTCCGCACTACGACCACCGGGTGTTGCGCTGCGGCAAGCAATACCAGCGTCGCAGCACGTACCGCGAGCAGATCTGACGGAGAAACTGGCGCAGCATTGAGCGAGGCCTCAGGCATACACCTCACATCATCAATGCGCAGAGGCCGAGGCAACCAGGCGCGCACTTCAGGCGGCACCACATAGCGACACGGATGCTGACGGCTCGCCGGACGCGGCAACAACCATCCTGCCAGCACAAACAACTCGGCCAATGAACGAGGTTTCCGATCCTGACGGAGTGCAGCGAGCGAGCGAAGAGGGCCATACCGTGATGTCACTGCCTGCATCGACAACGTACGTGGCTCGGCCCGGAGCATCTGAGCGGCAGCCTGCGCCTCAGCCGACAACGAAAAATAGACCGCACGCACCGCCGCAGGGCGACACAGTGCCCGTCGGACGCGAAGCAAACACTCATCACGCGAGCCACGGCGCGACAACGACACCCGCTGCGATGCCGCAATGAGTCGTAACAGCGCCACCGGAACATCTGCCAGATACGAAACCCAGGCTTGCATCTTGCACTCCAACCAGTCACCTGCTAAAATGTAGTCAGAGTAAGTATACACCCTGCAGGATACCACATGAATAACATTGCATACAGTTTCACCTGCTCCTGGTTGCACGTCAAATGACGCACTGCAATCAACTCTATCGCCCCAGCCCGGGACGCGACCCAGACACAAAAAAAGCCCCGCTTTGAAGGGGTTTGAAACAAGCGCGCGACATAGACGGATGTGAAACCAGCAAAAGACACAAAAAAAGCCCCGCTTTGAAGGGGTTTGAAACTTCATCTGTTGGAAGCTGGCGGAACAGATTGAATGCGACACAAAAAAAGCCCCGCTTTGAAGGGGTTTGAAACGCTTCTGCGTACGGTAGAGCTTGGCCGCTTCAGGGTAGACACAAAAAAAGCCCCGCTTTGAAGGGGTTTGAAACGTAGTCACCTGAACCGCCATTCGCCGAGTCGTCGACAAGACACAAAAAAAGCCCCGCTTTGAAGGGGTTTGAAACTCGTTAAACTCATCGGGGGTGTGCCCTGACACCTCCGACACAAAAAAAGCCCCGCTTTGAAGGGGTTTGAAACCGAACGTGAGATCGTACGGCGTAATCGACAGTCAAGACACAAAAAAAGCCCCGCTTTGAAGGGGTTTGAAACTCCACCGAGCCACAACAATATCCCACTCATAAAGGACACAAAAAAAGCCCCGCTTTGAAGGGGTTTGAAACTTCGCGGCGGCACTCGATACAGCGACCGCTGATGCCGACACAAAAAAAGCCCCGCTTTGAAGGGGTTTGAAACGATGCCGGCGTTCACAAGCCGATAGGCCCACTCATAGACACAAAAAAAGCCCCGCTTTGAAGGAGAGTGGTGCAGAATAGGGGCTGCCATCTGCCGAGCAAAGGCCAAACGGGGTCGCCAACAGGGGGGGGCCGCGC
>NZ_RYFF01000003.1 GCF_004138165.1 Candidatus Chloroploca sp. Khr17 | reverse complement strand
CGGCGGCAGCGGATCCGGCGCACCGAGCGAGCCACGGCGACCGTCACGGGGAGCCGTTCGGCTCCGTACCCGGTGCTCGTCACCACCACGAGGGGCAGCAGGGCGAGGGCAAGCAGGCGTGCGATCTGGCGCTGCTGCCGGCGGTTCAGTGGGGTGAAGATGGTATGATACATAGACGCCAGTCTTTCGGTGAGGCATACGTGGTTATGTTTGGTCACACTCCATGTACACCCATCCGTGAAGGCTGGCAAGTTTATACCCAAGCAGAAACGGCGGTCAGGCCGAAATAACGAAGCGCCCTGGTGACGGGGCGCGTCCTGATGCCACTGCGTAGTCCCTAATGTGTATCGGTCTCGCCCTCCTCTGCCTTTCCTATGCTCCGATCACCCCTCGTCGTTGCAGTGACCGTCGTGCGATGGTCAGTAATTCGCGCTGGTACGCGGCAATGCTGGCCGATAGGTTGCGGGTGTGGATGCGTTTGTGCAGCACAAGCTGCGGGACAAAACGCAGCACGGCACCGACGTCCTTGGCGCGGGCGAACCAGTCGCTGTCGCAGCCGATCCGTAGCTGCTCGTCGAAGGGGCCAACGGCCTCGTACAGGCTGCGCCGCACGACCACGGCGCCTGGGGTGTAGCCTGGGACAGGCTGATCCAGCCAACCGTTGGCATAGGCGGCTGGCACGGGTGTGCCTGGCTCGGCAAAGCGTTGGACGTGCCCGCTGATGTAGGGAGCATCAGGATGCGTGTGCAGGGAGGCAATGCGGGTCGCGAGGCTGTCCGTAGGCCAGTGATCGTCGGCATCGAGAAAGGCGATTAGGTCGCCGCTGGCGGCGGCAAGACCGCTGTTGCGGGCTGCGGCCAATCCTATCCCCGCCTGTTCGATCAGGCGCACCTGTGGGAAAGAGAGCGCAACGTTGCGGCTTCCATCGGTCGAAGCACCATCGACCACGAGAATCTCGAGGTGAGGGTATCCCTGCGCTATGATGCTCGCTAGCGCTTCTGGCAGGTACGGCATCGCGTTGCGCGTCGGAACAATCACCGAGACCAGGTCGTGCATCAGGTTGCCTCTTCCTGAGGTGGCCCATCAAACAGCGTTGGCCGGCGCACCCCGCCTGCCGCTGCGGCCTGAAATTCCGTGGCGGCACGCGCTGCTTGCCCACGGTGCGCCAGCACAAGCCCCGCCCACAGGCGCAGATAGGGGTCGTCAGGATAGGTGTTGCGGTAGTGGAAGATGCCGCCTTCGCCGGAGGCGAGCAGATCAGAGCAAGCAGCGATCGCTGCTTCTGCGGTGTCACGCTGATCCCCAGGGGGGCCGCTGCGACTGACGGCGAAGGGGGCGGCATGCTCTCCCAGAGCAACAAGAAATTGGGCAGCCGGATTAAATGTATATTCAGACGTATTTTCAGCCCATAGAGGAGTGCGTTTGGGGTGTGCCATTTGCATCGCGAAGAGGTCGGCGAACTGGCGTACCAAGCGCTCGGGGGCGAAGGTGCGGCGGGCATAGGCTTGCGCATTGCGCCCGAGTCGCTCGCGTTCGTCAGGGTGCTGATATAACCAGGTGATAGCGGCAGCGTAGTCGGCTTCGCGCTCGACGACAAGCCCGGTCACGCCATCTTCCACCAACGCGCGAACGCCAGGGTGGGCCAAAACGACGGGTGGCACACCGACCCACATGGCCTCTTGCAGCACCTTTTCACTGGTGGCATAGGTTGTGGGGTTGAGGGGATAGCCAAAGATATCGCAGACTTCGAGCACGGTGCGAATGTTTTCCACATACCCGTGAAACGTGAACCGATCACCAAGCCCGTGGGCCTCGACTTGCTGGCGGATCTCTTCACCGCCCCCACCGCAGATGATAAAGTGGGCCTCAGGCAGCTGCACGGCCGCACTCATCGCAACAAACGAGGGGTGCAGCTTCGTGGCATCAAGCGAACCACCAATCGTGCCGATATTAAAGCCCTCGTGAGGTCGGGGCGCGAAACCTGCCAGGCGGTCGAAGTCGGCCATACTATAAATGACAGGCGTACCTCGCTTGGCAAACTCCGGCAGATCCAGCGTTGCGGGGGTGGTGGCGACGACCAGATCTGCCACATCGAACAAGGCCGCAGGCACGACCTGCGGCGGGTATGCACCAAGGATCATGAGCCAGAAGATCAGCCGCATCGGCGGCAAAGGGCCGCGCAAGAATTGCCAGAGCGCCGGGTTGTTCCAGAAATGGATCAGCACGATGTCGGCCTGGGTCAGCAATTCCGTGCGGAGCGTCGGATCTGGCCCTAGCAGCACCCGTACGCCGGCCTGCCGCGCCATGATGACTGCTACGGGCGAGCCGGTCTTCTCGAGCGTGCAAACCAGATGCTCCTGCTCCAGACCAAGCTGCGCGGCATATTTTGCTGCCGCAATGAGCGATCGCTCTGGTCCGGCGCTGGAAAAGCGCTCGATGATGTGGACGATCTTCATGGGTGGGCCACCAGGGCAGCGAGATCGGCCTTCATGCGGTGAAGCCGGGGATTGTCGGTCATCAACGGTGTGACATAGTCGAGAATCGTCAAGAGTTCGGCAGGCTTGCCCAAGGGAGCCAGCATAGGTCGACCACCGCGAAAGACGCCCGGCATACCGAGGTCGGGATTGGTCTCTAATGCTCGTTGCCAGAGGTGAACTCTGCGTATATCTCGATAGCTATTCAGGGTTTGCAAGCGAAAAACCCAGTCATCAAACTGCTCGTCAATCTGCTCAAACGTACTGTCCCCTGGTGTACATAGTGGGAGTGCGATGCGCCCACGCTTGATCAACCCACGTAGGTCATCTGCCATCGCAGTGTGCGTGGCGTTTGGCTCAAAGCCTAGATTTGTCACCAAATTGATGCTTGGACTGATCCAACGCATACGCAACAGATGGCAAATAAGAGTCCATTGGATATCCCATGCATCAGTGAGGAGGGGGTTGAAATGTTGGAAGAGATCCCAGTAATAGTCGGCTATGGCGGCATTGCTGAGCGATGCCCTCAAGCGTTCCTGCACATTCCAGGTACGATATCGATCCAGGCTATAGTCAAAGCAATTCCATGCTCGTCGCCACGTCGCCCATCCCCAGGTTACAGGATGGCGATGAAAGAAGTAACTGCCTTCGTGAGCACGCCATGACCCAAGCAGATTATAGCCACCGATCCCGAGTGTTTGCTCATCATTACGATAGCGGACGAGCAAGGTCTGGCAAAAGTCAAAAAAAGAGGGGTCGGGCAAAATATCATCTTCCAGGATAATCGCTTCTTCGACCTGGGCAAACACCCAATCCAGCCCGGTCGCTACGCGCATCCCGCAGGTCACATTCTGGGCCGCATACTCGCGTTTGACCTGACAAGGCCAATCCACCTGTTCAACGATGGCGCGGCATGCGGCACAGAGCGCCACATCTTCCGGGTGATCCAGACGTGGGCCGTCGGCAATGATAAAGAGACGGCTCGGGCGCACCGTGCGGAGCACCTGCCACACCTGTTGCACAAGTTCGGGGCGATTAAAGATGATCAGAACAACAGGGGTCGTGAGTCCAACGCCCCCTTGTGCTTCCGGTTGCTCAAGCACGACGCGGCCAGCCTTCATCGCTCACGTCGTGAATGGGATCCATCAGCAACAGGTCGTTCATATCGGTAAACTTTTCCAGCACCGGTGGTACATAGCCCTCGCCGTCAGCAAAAACAAGCGCAGCAACTGCGCCGGGAGCCTCCTCGGTCGGTACGATCATCTCTTCGGTCAGGAGTTGCGCCACAAAGTCCTCGACGTGTGGGTGCAGCGAAGCCGCGTCGATGCCGAACGTGGCTGCTACCTGTGCGGCCAGATCTGCGATATGTGCGCCCTGATCCAGCATTTGCATGATCAGATAGCCGCTACCGGTGATACTGAAATAAATGCCAGTTTCGGTGTCAATCACCACGGTTTCTTTTTCAATAGTCTCATGGATCATGCGAGGCGCGTTGAATTTGTAGACGACTTGGGTCATAGACATCGATACCCTTTCCTGATGTTTTCATCCTCGGAATGTGACGGAATTGTATCACAAAGCTGATCGTCCGACCTGAGGCGCCTCATGAGACGCCAAGCTCACCCGGCGCAGGCAACACTGCTCGTCGTGCAGGCCATAAGAGACGAGCCAGTGCCTGTCATCTTCGAGGATGGCACCGCACGGGTAGACGATGCCATCCGCAGCGGGATTGGCGCGGCGGCGATAACGGCGCGGCGGCTCATCTTCGGGGCGTAGCACCGGCTCCGGCGTAATCCAAAGCGGGCGAAAGGGTGGCGTAGTCGCCGCTCGACCGCCGCCACGTAGCGGGGCAGTCGCGTCCCTGGCTGTACTGGACAGAAACGCAACACCCAGCGCAGCGGGTTGATCGGGTAACGGGAATGAAAAAAGGAGACGTAAGCATCACCCTGGCGGATGGGCGGCGCACCACCGCAGGGTGTGCCGAACCGGTTGGCGTAGGTAGACACATCCCAAGCAGTGACATGGCTTGGTCGACATACAATCGCCCCCTGCCCAGCGAGGTCTACCCGCAGGATAGTGTGTGGGACGATCTGGTAGACCGCGAGCAGGATCAAACAGCATCCAATTCTTCTCGACCTCCTGACGCGGGCCGTCCAGATGGAGTGGTCGTGCTTGTCCCCTTGCTTCCAGCGTGTCAGGGTCAAGTTCGACCAGGTGGATTTGATTGGGGCGGGTCAGAACATTGTTATTGTAGTGAACGAAGAGACGGTCACGATAGACCAGGAAGCGCGGGTCATAGTGTCGCGGATCACCCCCGTGGATAGTGTCGGACAGAGGCACGACCGAGCCAGGGATGACCGACCGATCGTCATCCAGCGCACACAAAGCAATGCGCCGCTGCATGGTACGTCGACGGCCCGAGTCGACGCGATAAGCCATGAGCAGTCGGTTACGGAAGCGGGTGAGAGAAGGGTTGTAGACGCGTAGATACGCCAGATCGTCGGAACACTGCCAGGCAGCAGGAACTAACGCATCGGAATTCAGCGCAATTGCGTCAGACATTGTAGCCGTGTAGCCGCGCCGTTTTCACCAGTTCGGCGTAGTTAGTGACTAGTTCGCTGTAAGGGCGACTTCAGGGTTTTTGCAGATGTGTGGTGACCGGCCCGGCTGGCGGCTCAATGCCGATCTGCGCGCAGATGCGCTCGACCGTGATGGTCCAGCAATCAGGAGATGCAAGGTCGTGTTCGTAAACGAGGTGTAGATGTGGCACACTGGCTGCAATCTCCCGACAGCGCCGCGCACTCTGTTCTCGATTGCGCAGGATGCTCAAGAACTGATCAGGTGCAATCGCGAACGGAGCTATGTCAGGCTCGATCTGGCCTTGCTTGCCATGAAACCGCTGAGTCTCCCGCGCGACAAGCGCAGAGATCGTTATCGCAAAGCTGGAAAGGCGTTCCAGCAAAGTGCTGCCGCTACGCCCCAGGCTAAAAACCACGAGACCGGTCATCGCTCTTCTCCTATCACTTCTTGGACAAATCCAAACCAGTGCGCGGTGATGCGCATAGACTGCAACTGTCTGCGCTTATCGAATGGATGCAACCCCAGCAGCAGCCACCGTCGAACGACAGCAAGCCCTCCCCGCGTCAAATGTTGCGCAATGTTTCTTCGCTGCGAAGGATCGGTCAGCATCAGTCGGGCGCGAGTGCGTCCTTTGCCATGAGCCAGGTGGACGAAATAACGCGGCTGCAAGCGCTTGGCGATGACGCGATGATATACCACGGCATGGGGCGTATACATCAAGCATTTGCCGCGCTGGCGGATGCGCTGCTGGAGTTCGCTCTCTTCGCTGCCCAGCAGATGCGCGCCCTGCCGCCCCAAATCGGTGCGGAACAGGCCAAGTTCAGCGAATGCACGTCGCCGAAAGGAACAGTTAGCGCCGTACAGTTCCTCACCTATCGCCAGCGTCCGCAGCACATCGCCCAGATCAAGCATAGAGAGTTGCGGCAGCAGGTCATCGGTCAACCAATCTGGTCGTTGGTGTTCCCATTGCGGCAGCACCTTCCCCCCCACTGCCCAGGCCTCGGGGTGCATGGCATATGCGTCCAATATTGCAGCGAGCCACTCTGGATTAGCTGCTGCATCATCGTCCAGAAAAGCGATTACCTCACCTGCGGCCATCTCGACCGCCAGGTTACGGGCATGAGAAAGGCCGAGGTGTGGCTGTCCTGCGCTGCGGAGAGTGACGTTGCTCGCAGCATCGAGGTAACGCCGAATGACCTGCGGCGTTTCGTCCGTGCATGCATTGTCAATCACCAGGACTTCGTAGGCGTCTGGCGGCAATGTCTGGGCGAGCAGGCTCTCGATGGCGGCAGGCAGCAGTGCGGCCCGGTTATGGGTGCAGATGGCGGCGGTGATGTGAAGGGGCATCTCAAGGCTCGACAAGTCTACAGATCGTGCTATTCATGATTCGTCACCAATCCTTTGAAGTCTCATACCCCAGGTGAATCAACAAATCACCATACTGCGTTTTGAATGCATCTGTTACCCGCGGGGTGAAGTAGGTACACCAATCACCAGCGACCCCCTTGCGATTCTCGTCATCATATCGTTCGATCCTTTGCTCTGCTTTGCTCCGCGAATGATCTGTCCCTCTCCGCAAGCGTGCAGACGTGGCGGTAGGCCTGATCCCGCGCTTCGATCTGCTTCTGAGCGGCAGACAACAGTTCCGTGCGCACGTTGTCGGCCGTGTGCCAACTGGTGCGTAAAGCCTGCATAAGCTTCTGGGAAAGCCGCGCATCGTTCAGATCCAAAACAACGCAACCCGTCCCGAACTGCTCGGCCAGGCCGTGGAACTTGTGACAATAGTAGGGTGAGCTTGCCAGGCCGACTACAGGAATGCCCTGGCTCAGGGCGAAGACCCCAGCATGATAGCTGCCGGTCAACACGATGCGACAGGTGCTGATGCGAGCGATGGCAACAAGCGGGTCATCGCCGTCATCATCCCCCGCCACCGGCGGCACGGTCTGCAACAGTTCGGCAATCGAGGCCTGATCCTCCGCCAGCGTGGCCATCGGGATCGGCAGTAGGGGAGCCTGGAGCATGTCGGCCACAGCGCACACGGCGCGGCCCACCGCAGCGATCTGAGCCGGGGTGACTCGTGCATAGTGCGCCCGACGCAGGTTGACGCCAATGGTGCTCCCCAAGTCGTGGCGGCGTTGGCTGTAAGCCAACTCGATGGCATCATCACCCGTCACCCGGATGCGTTCATCCGGCACGCCTAAGGCACGCAGCAAAGGCAAGCTGGTGCGCTGTTCGCGCAATGCAATAAGATCGACCTGGGGCAGCACCCTTTGGGCTGCCACCCGTACGCCCGCATCAGTGAGAGGTCCAATGCCCTGGCCGAACATGAACGCTGGCTTCTTCGCCTGGATCGCCCATTCCAGGCAGCGTAGCACGATGCGCGCATAGCGCGGGAATTCGTCATTAAGATACCCGCCGCCCGTGGCGACGACGATGTCCGCTTGCCGCATGGCATTGCAGAACGATGCCAGGTGCGTATCGCCATCTGTGCTTCTGCCTGCTCTCCGCTGCACGAAGAGGTTGCCTAACGCTGCGACGCGATAGCGCGCAAACCGCTCGCATGCATCATAGACCCCAGCCAGCGGTATGGGCACGTGACGCACACGCCGACCGATCAACGGAGATGCCCACAACGCACACCCAAGCGCCGAGGCCCACTGTGCCTGCGGACAATAGTGGCCCAACTTCACCGGGTCATCCGCCACCACAAAAAAAGTACTCTCAGTCCACCGTTGGCTCACCTGCTTCAGTCCAACTTGCAGCATCGCAATATCGCCGACATTGCTGAGTTGTGGGCCGCTCTGGATGATCAAGATCGTCGTCACACATGCACTCCGTATAGCCAATGCCTCAGATCGCGTCCGATGAGATCCTGGAGGCGCATAAGCTCATCGCGATACCGCTCGGTCAAATTGTTCTGCAACGCGGGATCGAGGGGTGGTGGTTTGACCTGGTTCCAGAACCGCAGATGGGCGCTGATGGCCCGACGGAGACGCACGGGCAGAAGCTGTTTTGCCCTGGAGCCCCTTTTTATCAATCGTTCCAGCCAAAGATACCGCACCCAGCGCGTCACATTGTGCTGGAGCACCTGTACGGGCAGCCGCGCCGGATCTATTTCAAGAAAGTTGCATAGATCTGCAAGCATCGTCTGTGGGCGGTCGCGCCAGTCCTCGTACAGATAGATGCGAACGTGTGTTGGCGGAAAGCGTTCGTAGTAGGGAATGAGGTTCTGAGCGTACAGCCCGTTCTGCCAGTAACGGAAGCCTGGTCGCCAGTTGTTGGCAGTGCGCTGCGGTTCT
This sequence comes from Candidatus Chloroploca sp. Khr17, assembly GCF_004138165.1. Classification (GTDB taxonomy): domain Bacteria; phylum Chloroflexota; class Chloroflexia; order Chloroflexales; family Chloroflexaceae; genus Chloroploca. Next base: position 253,417 of record NZ_RYFF01000003.1, on the reverse strand, counting down.
GCGGCCAATGCCTCACCAAAATCAGACAACGGCTCCAGTCCCCGTGCGCGCATATCGGTAAATGCCGAATACGCACGGTCAACAGGCTGCCGCAGCACGGCGACCAGCCGCGCCATTGGCAGTGCGTTATGGATTCTGGTTGCTGTCTTCTCCGGCTGGTAGCTTGACAAATAGATGGTGGAGGCCTCGCCGATGACCGGCAGGTTGCCAGCCGCAGCAAACAGATCGGCGTATGCTGCTTGACTGGCCACCGCATGCCGTTGGAAATAGGCGCCATCTGGCCCACCAAAAACGATCGGTTCGCCGTCGAACGCAAAAAAGTAGGGTTCCTTGACTGGACTCATGAAGACCTGGGGATGGCGCGCCAGGGTCGCGTACAAGGCCGTGGTGCCACACTTGGGCGGGCCGATGAGCAGGAAGTTTGGCAGGGGCATGGCATTGTGCTTACATTTCTAGCGGCGGCGAAAATATGCCCGCAAGCGACGGAGACCGTTCCACGGTCCGGATGGGACAAAATCGCGCCAGCTGTACCTTGCCAAGCGGTGCCAATATGCGTGGTGTCGCGGATACGCCAGGGCCGCCCCGCTGGCGACTAGTTCGTGCAGCAGCGCATCGTATTGCGCTCCCATAATTTGCGTCGTAAAGCGCGTGCGCGCGTGGGCAATCCCCGCCTGACTGAACGTTTGCCAGCGCAGTGGGTCTGACAGGGCGTCCACCTGGCCGGCAAATGAGCGGCTGTCACCTGGCGTGGCCAGCAGACCATCCAGACCTTCGCGAATCACCGCATCGGTGATGCCGGGAAGACGGCTTGCTATGGGCACACAGCCATTGGCCAGCGCCTCTTTCAGCACCAATGGACCTCCTTCGATGTAGGATGGCAGCAGCAGAATATGCTTGGATTGCATCGCCGTATACACGGCTTCATTGGATAACGCGCCCGTCAACTCCACCCGGTCGGCGACGCCCGCTTCGGCAAAGCGCTGTTCCAATTGCCACCGGTCTGACCCGTCGCCGACCACAGTCAGCGTAATTTGCAGTCCCTGCGCCAGACAGTTGCGCAGGATGCCGGGCAGCAGGAAAACGCCCTTCTGCCTATCCTCCAGGCGGCCTACAAATAGAAGCCGCAGCGGGGTAGCCCAGCCGACGCGCCGGGCAAGCTCGGCTGCGGTTGGGCTACGGACACCGTGGGGGATCAGGCGCACCTGCTTCTCGGGCATGCGGGCGGCAGCGGTATTCTGCACTTGGGGGTTTACGGCTACCGCGAGGTTCCAGGCATCGCTATGGACGGCCGCAGCCTGGTAGACCTGGGGATGATGGCTGTGGAACACAACCAGCGCGATCATGGAATCCGGCAGGAAGTCCACGCAGTTGTAGCCTGCCCAGTTGGCGATGCCGATGTTCGTGATGACCAGGTCAAACTGCTGGCGGGCAAGATAGCGGCTCACGCGCAGGGCATGCTGCACACGACCGTCCCGCCAGCGCATCGGGAGGTGTACGGCATGCACTCCAACCGCGGCCAGACGCTCCCACTGGTCTCCCTGCTCGTAGAGGGTCACGACCGTCACGTCGTATTTGTGATCGAGCAGGTACTCCCCCAAGGTGAGGACAAACTGAGAGATCCCGCCGATTTTGATCCAGGGCGTCAGGATGGCTATTTTCATCGATCCCCCTTCGGCGGCTTGGCATCGTACCCGATGCGCGACAGCCACCTTTTCAGCCCAGGCTTGGCTCGCTTCAGCACGATGCGCAGGCGCGGCGCAATACTGTATGTGCGCTGCGGCCGGGCCCGGAAGCGCGCCCATTGCTGTTCGAACAGATCGGTGGCGTGGGCATAAAGTTCCTGGTCGCAGCGATTCAACTCCTCCAGACGCGCCGTAACATCCGGCGGCAGTTGGTCACGGTAACGCATCGCCGGACTGCTGCGCTGCGGGTTGACGTTCGCCCGCGCGATTGCCGCCGGCGCCGGAAGGCCGAGCAAGTCCGCGATCATCAGCACCGACTTGTCGTAGTGCTCGGTCAAACCCACCACAGCCATCTCGTCCAGCCAGGTGTGGGCATTGGCAGTGAGCAATGCCAGATCACTCGGATCGATCTGCCAGGCAGGTTCAAAGGGCTGGGCAAAGCTGTGTCCCGAGAACTCCCCGCCTTTCAAAAAAACCGTATAGTCTGCGCGCTGGCCCAACACCCGTGTCTGGCGGTTGCTCAAATACTGCGGTAACAGATCGCGTAGGACGCAAGCCTTGATTGTCCCTTCAAGCGCCGGGCGAATCTCCTGCAGATAGGCCGCATCAAATCTTTGTGGGCGCTCTGATGCAAGTCGCCGCTGATGATAAAACTCTGAAACTGCGCGCTCCACCGGCTCGCGCAGCAATGTGAAGGTGAGCAGATCAACGCGGCCGACCAGATCGAAGAGACTCCGGCCATGATGAAATGGATAGTAGCAGTGAAACTGCTTTAGCTCGGCGGATGTGAAACGGCCTAGTTGTGGTAGACCCAGGTCAACGCAGTGACGCTGCCCATAACTCTCCCGCAGCCACTGCGTTAGGGTGACGCCGCCGGTCTTGGGGACGTGCATGAAATAAGCCGACGGAGGTTCAATGTGGATAGTCATCTTTGGGCGGGCCGATAATCACCAAGTTGGGGATGGGTATGGCGCTCCGTTTCGGGTTGTCGGGTTCGGTCAATCCCGACGAAGTCCGGCCAAAGGCTAAGATCGATCTCTGGGCAGAGTGCGGCGGCCCGTTCCACATCCGCTTTGAGGTACGCAGCCAACCGCGTCCGCTCATCGGCATCTGGTTTGGGAATGAGGTAGCTGCCCTGGTTGACAGGTTGGTGATACGTTTTGGGGTGAAAGCGGTCATCCACGCCCAGAAACCGGTAGGTGCGGGCCAACTCTGTTTCAGGAGATTGCACCATCCGCTCGAATTGCAGCACCAGCACCTGTTCGTGGTCGAAATACTCATACAGCCTGGACAGACCGATGCCGTAAAAGCTATGCAACATGGCCTCTGTGTAGAGTGAAAAGGTGTTGTAGCTATAGCGTTGCTGTTGACTCAATGTTCCAAACAACATTTTTCCCCGTTTGGTCATCAGGTAATTCCAGTGGGAGATAAAGCGATCAATTGGATTACGCAGGACTACCAGGATCTTGGTCTCTGGCGTTGCGATAGCAAGCTGTTCCAGGAGCGTGGGATAGAGAAGATACTGAACCGAGAACTCACCACAGATTGTGCCCGGTGGTGCAGCAAAAGCGCTACGATAGAGATCTAGCGCCTCGGCGCTCATGCAGCGATACTGAAAGTGCAAAAAGTACTGCGTCTCCTTGTTTAGCGGAAAGTTGATCAGGTGAACCCGATGGCGTACAACCTGGGGGTGTTCTATTAAGAGCGAATACCACCAGGTTGTACCGCACTTGGGCGCGCCGATGCCCACAAAATCGGGGGGCTTAACCTTCCAGCCATGCGCTGCCGCAGGGTAAAGATTCTGCGGGCAGAAGGCGTGCGCCAAAGTTCGACATGGGAATATTTCGTCCACTTTGCGGCCGGGATGCACGGAACGCGTCAGCTTCCTCACCCTTTGTACAACCTTGGTGATGAGTGGGTGCCGTTTTGATACAACTCCGAGCCGTTCCTTGATGCGCTGCCACAGGCCTGCGCGCACATAGCCTGACCGCGCCCGCCGCAACCACCAGGCAAGGCTGCGAGTATCTTTCGCCCGTTCCATCAACTGCCACATCTCTTGTTCAAAAGCGCTCTCAACTGCCCGTCCCTGCAGCCATTCAATATAGGCATCGTATTGGCTGAACAGAAGTTCCGCGGTTTCATCCCGCAGCTGACGATGCTGATCGCTCTGCATAAATCCTTTCGGACTGTTGTGAAAGACCACCCGCTCCCGGCTGGCCGCCACGTGATGATAGATCAGATCGCCGTATATACCGCCCATCAAGTAGTGGAACGCGCGCTGATTGCTGCGCGTCAACCTGTGGATGGGCAGCCCCTGGGCCTCGGCTACCAAGGTGAAGTGGGACAGGGTGTCGGTGCGCTCCTGGCTGTGGGTATTGTCGAAGTCAAAGCGGAGTTGGTAGCGCTCGATGAAATCCAGAGTCGTGCAGAGACAACTGGGGTGAACATAAGGACGGGTGGCCGAAACATTCTCGTCGCGCCAGACCCCGGCCAGGGCTGCTCCCGCCTCCAACGCGGCCAGTAAAGTGGTCAGCCAACCGGAACATAGGGGGTGGGCATCGCTGTCCAGGGTAACGACGTACTTTGCCCCTTCTTCTCTGGCCAGGTGATAGAGTCTTTGGAGAGGCGTCCGGTGCGGGTGATGCAACTGTTCATAAGCGGCTGCCGACAGCAAGGTCAAGCGGGGCTGCGCCAGGAGCCACGCTTCCAATTCCGGCGCGCCAAGCCGGTTATTCCAAAGATAAATGTGATAATCCGGATAGTCGGTATACCTGGCGATGCGATCCAGGCACAGACGTATCCAGAAGTCGTCCCTGGGTGTCTGGCCGCCATTGACGATCAGGATGGCGACCCGGCCAACATGTGTTGTATCAGTTTCAGCATTCATCTCGAAAACCTTTGCGATTGCCAGGGTGCATTTTCTATCAAACCCCGGCGGGCTACAATAACGTGCTCTCCGGAATGCCATTCACACTCAAAGCCGTGTGTCGCGGTGTAGAAATTCAAGGCGCAGCCCCGCACCAAACGATCATGTAATTCGATGATGATGACTCCGACGCGTTCAATCCACGCTGCCGGCGAGGCGAACACCTCCCTTTCTGCACCTTCGATGTCCACTTTCAACAGATCCACAACATCAAGGTTGTAATCGGTCAACAGTTGGGGCACGGTAACAGAATTCACCTGTCCAACAACCGGGAAACGGCCATCCGCTTCGTGAGGTTGAACGCAAAAAACGCCATAGATCCCAGAACGTTTGGCCGGGTTAGCTAACGCCAGTATAATGGGTGTATCCCACAGCGCCGCCTGGAGGGGGATGATCTGGGGATAAGCGGCGACATTTTTGCGTAGCTGGCTGAAATTGGAGGCTTCTGGTTCCAGGGCCAAAATGCGCGCCGCCGGGTAGCGATTGGCATAATAGATCGTCGTCAAGCCAATATTGGCGCCCGCATCAATGATCACCCCGGGTGGGCGGCTCAAAGGTAAAGTATACTCTTCCCGCGCGATAACCTGACCGTAGATCCGAAAATCTGATGTCCCCAGGCGCAAGGTGAGGGGCGCACGAAGCTGACGGGGATGGACGGTCACCTCACCCCGAGGGTTCAACAGCGAAGCGACAAAAACACGCAGCCCTTCACGCCGGCCAAACCATCGCATGTATTGGCGCAGCAAAGAGATGAAATGGGCGGCGCGCTTGGAAGATCGTGCTGCCCGCGCCCGCAGCGCTACAACAAGAGCATTTAAAACCATCATATTTACATTCCCCACACCATGATCGCCAACCCATCCTACTGCTCCGCCCGCGTCCGTCCCGTGCGCCAGTCGAAGACCACCAGGTGCGCCGCTCTGCGGTGCAGCGGTCGGCGTATTCCCACGTCTGCGCCAAACCCTTCATCAGGGTGGCGTCCAGCGACTTGTGCAATACTTCGCCCCCAAACGGCCAGAGCACGAGCAAGTCCGTCCGCCGTCGGCCCAGGCCGTCCTCCCGTTCGACCCGTCTCCTGGTGTTGATGCTGTCGGTTAAGAGATCATCTCCTGTAGCAGGATCTCGCGGTAGATCGGGTTGGCTCCCTGACAAAGCAATGTGGCATCTCACCCTTGCTCATACCACCTGACCGTCTCCGCTAACCCTTCGGCAAAGCTGGTCTGCGCCCGGAAGCCAAAGAACCGCTCGGCGCGCGAGGTCTCCAGGCAGCGGCGGGGTTGCCCATTGGGTCGCGTGGTGTCCCAGGCGATGCGGCCCTCATAGCCCGTCAGGCGGGCCAGGAGGGTGGCGAGTTCACGGATCGCGATCTCTTGCCCGCTCCCCAGATTGACCGGTTCCGCTTCGTTGTAGCGCTCAGTCGCCAGCAGAATGCCCTCGGCGGCGTCGGCCACATAGAGAAATTCGCGGGTTGCGCTGCCGTCGCCCCACAGCGTGACCTCGGGCTGCCTCGCTGCTTTGGCCTCAGCAAACCGCCGGATCAGTGCGGGAATGACGTGCGAAGAGGCCGGGTCAAAGTTGTCGCCAGGGCCGTAGAGGTTGACGGGCAAGAGGTAGATCGCATTGAGGCCGTACTGTTGCCGGTAGGCTTGCGCCTGCACCAGCAGCATCTTTTTGGCGAGCCCATACGGGGCGTTGCTCTCTTCGGGATACCCGTTCCACAGGTCATCTTCCCGAAAGGGCACCGGCGTCACTTTGGGATACGCGCAGACCGTGCCGACAATGACACATTTGCCGATCGCCCATTGCCGCGCCGCTTCGATCAACTGCGTACCCATGATCAGGTTATCGTACAGCAGTTCCCCTGGCCGTTCGAGGTTGTAGCCAATGCCCCCAACATTGCCCGCCAGATGGATGAGCAGCACCTGAGAAGGATCCGCCGCCCGCGTGCTCTGGGTATCAGCAAACAGCGCCTGGATCGCCTCCCAGCGGCGCAGATCATACTGAGCGCGCCGCGGAACAACGATCTGCGCCTCGGCTACGCCGCGCCGCCGCAGCGCTGCCACCACCGCACGCCCTAGGAAGCCCGCGCCCCCGGTGACCATCACCGTCTTGCCGTGCCAAAAATCAGCCGCCGGTTGCGTTGTCATGCGTTCCCCTGCCTGACGCAAAGGCGCAAAGGCGCAAAGTTACCCATGCTTCATTCAACCCTCTGCGCCTCCCCGCCTCTGCGCCTCTGCGTTAAAACCCTCCGCGCCTCTGCGTCAAACCCCCTCCGCCGACACCTCCCGCATCTGCATATTCCACGAGCTCGCATAGTGCCCGCCCAGCGCCACAAGTTCGCTATGTGTCCCCGCTTCGATCACTCGCCCGCCGACCATCACATGGATGATGTCGGCCTGCATCGCGGTGGTGAAGCGGTGCGTAATGATCAGGGCGGTACGCCCGGCAATCAAATCCCGAAAGCGTGCCATCCACGCATGCTCGGCCCAGCTATCCATTGCGCTGGTTGGTTCATCAAGGATCACCAGGTCGGCCTGGCGTACAAAGGCCCGCGCCAACGCAAGGCGCTGCCATTCGCCGATGCTCAATTCGGTGTACCCAAACCAGCGCCCTAGGATCGTTGCGTACCCCTCGGGTAGCTTGTCAATGATCTCGGCGGCCCCGCCTGCCCGTGCCGCTGCCTCGATCTCCGCTTGCGTAGGCGCGCTCCCCATGTCACCAAAACGGATATTGTCGCCTGCCGTGTCGTGGTATGGGAAGGGCTGTTGAAAAAGGACACTGATTCGTCGGCGTAGCTCGTCCTGGGCGAGTTCGCGCAAGTCAACGCCATCCCAGGTAATCCGACCCTCCTGCGGATCATAAAAACGGCAGAGCAATTTGATCAAGGTGCTCTTGCCCGCCCCGTTCTCCCCCACAATCGCTACAATCTGACCCGCCGGGATCGTCAGGTTGAACTGCTCCAGCGCGTTTCGCTCGCTATCCTCATAGCGAAAAGTCACCTCTTCCATCCGAATGCCTTCACCTAAACCTGGTGCCAGCGTCGTTGGTACCGCCGGATCGACGATCTGAGGCTCGAGTTCGAGAAAGGTGAAGAGATCTTCCAGGAAGAGCAGGTTGCGATAGATGTCGCCGACCCCGGTGAGCAAGCTGCGCATCAGACGGAGACCCTGGTTCATGGCTTGCCAGAACATCGCTAGGTCGCCCAGGTTAAAGCGCCCGCGCATCGTTTGCAAGCCCATCCAACCGAGGGCACCTGCTAGGGCCATTAGGCCAACGAGTGATGCGCCAATCTGGGCCAGCATCTGCTGCCGCGCTAGCCCTAGGCGTTCTTCATGCAATCGCCGACTCAGTTGATCGTACGACTGCTTGAAATAATCACCCAGCCCAAAGATGCGCAACTCCATCGCCGCATTCACCAGCGTCACCACCCGCTGAAAGTAGCTCAACCGACGCTGATGCATCGTATTCTTCTGCCGCCAGCGATGAAAGATCCAGGTCGAGCGTAGCGCTACCCAGAGCGCCGGCAATGTCCCCCCCAGCAAAACCAGCGGCATCCACCATGCAAAGATGAAGAGCACGCCGCCCATCGCAACCAGGGTGATCGTGTTCTGCAACAGGCCATTGATGTTTTCCAGCAACGCCAATGGACGATCAATCGCATCCACACTTGCCCGTTGCAACTGGTCATAGTAGGTCGGCGACTCGTAGAAATGGAGATCGAGGCTGAGCGCTTTGCCGTGGATCAGGTGATTCATATGATCGCGCGTCCGTTGGGCTAGCAACATGCGCACATACTCCTGCACACTGCCCAGCAATTCCCCGGTCACCAGCACCAACCCCATCAGCACAAAGATTGGCACCACCGCCTGGATCGCCTCAGACGTGCCGCCACGCTCTACTACTGCGACCAGGCCATTGACCAGTTCACGCGTCAGATAGACCGTCACCACCGGCAGCACGCCCTGGATCACCAGCAACACCGTCGAAGCGATCGTCCAGCCCCGCGCCGCCTGCCAGACGAGGCGCAAGGCCTGGGGCACATAGCGCACCTGCCGCATCTGACTGCGCACACTGAGCAACCGCTTCAAACGCTGATCCTGTACAGGCCTGATCCGATGTCGGTGCATATTCGCTGAATTCCTGCCATTATGATCATCTTCGTAACCATCCCCGCGCCTGTGCCGGTAGAGGTGCCGTGTTTGCACCGACACACCGGTGGGCGCAGCAGCCATGGGGTGGCGTTTTTGCGCCGGGGGTGCCAGGTGCTGCTGCGCCCCTACGGGACGTCCGTGGCCGGGTTATCGTGGTATCCTCAGGCGGGGGTGCGGGGGAACCGGGTTCCCCCGCCTCCCTACACTTTGCCCTGCAACACCCCAAGCGTATGCTGCAACCGCGTTCGCAGATCACTCGACCCATACCGCCGATGGATCCAGCTAACCTCAGGCCAGAGTGCTCCGTGCAGTAGTCGGAACGTATCACCTGGTCGGTCGATCAAGGTCAACTGGTAGAGGAGGCGCCGTGGCGAAGCGGAAAGATCGTAGCCTTCGATGATGCGTTGTGCATCAATAAAGTGCGTCACCAATTTGTAGCGGTGTACCGGCAGTGGCAAGAGTGCTAGCCCCGACAAGATCGCGGGAACACGGTAGATCTCAGCGACAAGGGCGAAGACGAGGCTGACCGCTGTTGCCAACCCCCAAGCCTGCACCCGTTGCGCAACGGTAGCCCAGTCAAGCCTCTGCTGCGCCAGCAAGGCTACATCAAGCAGCGAGCGCAGGGCATTGCCCGAGAGTTGATGATTGATCGCGGCATGCACCGCCAGTTGGATCAACGCATCTTCGTGGGCAAGCCGGTAGACCGGATGGCCGAGTAGATCGATCGGCTCAATCCTTTCGCGTACGCCCGCCCGATCGACCGACGAGGCCCAGCGCAGCCACTCGCCCGCAAAGACGCCCCAATGCAACTCGATCAGCCCGTGCCCTGGCGCATCGCTATAAAACTGGATCTCGCCATCACGCTCGCGCTGCAACGCCAACGGACGCCGCGACTTCGAGCGCTGCTGATAGCCCAGCCCCTCCATTGCTTGCCATGCACGCGGAACCTCATCGTCAGCAATCCAGAGATCAATATCCCCCATCGGGCGACAACCCGGCTCAGGATAGAGCGTGTGTGCGACCAAGGCCCCTTTGTAGACGACCGGTTGCACCCCGACTGCGCCGAGGGCACGCAAGACTCGGTGCAACTCAGCCTGATGAACAAGGCCTCGCACCGCCGCTGTACGCTGGATCTGGCTCAATTGCGCCTGCACCCTCTCGGGCACACAGCCGATCAGCGAGGGCTGTTTGAGGCGCCAGGCGAGCATGCCAACCAGGTTATGCCGGGTCGCCGCAGCGAGCAATGCCGACCAGTCCTCGGGCGTCAGGGACTCCAGTGATGCCACAACGTGGCGATCATCCTCTTGCGGAACCAACCAAGCGGGCCAGGTCAAACCGGGGTTTAAGCTACGTTGCACAATAAGGCTCCGTTGAGCGAGTGATGTTTGAAACTTCTCGACACCTCCGAGTTGCGCATCACATCCCGATGCACACGGCCTCTTTCCTCTTTCCTCTTTCCTCTTTCCTCTTTCCTAGCTCCTAGCTCCTAGCTCCTACCTCCTACCTCCTAGCTCCTACCCCCTACCTCCTACCTCCTACCTCCTACCTCCTACCTCAAGGCCGCTTTGGCGCTGGCTGTGGCCAGCCAGTTTCCGCATCAACTTCATGGATTGGGTCAAGCAAGAGCAGATCGGCCATATCGGTATATTTCTCAAGCAGAGGAGAAGTGAAGGTTTCATCAGGTGGGAGATCGATCAATAAAGGGGGCAAGGCCTCAGGCGGGTTCACGGCGGGAACAACCAGTTGCTCAGCAAGCAATTGATCAAGGAACGTATCTACCTCACCTGCAACCGTTTCTGCCGACATACCATAGACCTCACTGAGCAAGGTTCCAATCGCCTGCGCATCATTGCCATGCAGCAGCGCCGCCCAGATCACCCCGGCACTATCACGCATACTATAGTATGCACCGCTGTCGAGATTAACGACAATCGCCTCACCGTCAACGATTTCACTAATGACTGCTGGCTGATTCAGACGTAAATGTGGATGCTTTTTCATGATATTTCTCCTGTGGGGGCACAGCGGCGCCGTGCCCCTACGGCGGCGCCGTGCCCGGCCCGCCCGCCCCGTAGGGGCACGGCGGCGCCGTGCCCGGCCCGCGCCGTTGCGCCCGGCCCGCGCCGCCGTGCCCCACGCTCCGCCCTTCCGACATAGGCAACGTGCGCACGTAGCGCAGGTGCCAGCATCAGACCAGACGGGGTCTTGATCAAATTATTGACTGCAATGTGATCCAACGTGCCCCAATATAACATATAATTTATGCGTGCGATCTGTCTAATGCGAGGTGATCATGGCCGAGCCGCAACTCTATACCGCAGTGCTCTCGCTCAATGCGATTTATGAACTTTTTGAGGAACCCGAGATTGATCCGTTCGCCGGCGATGGCCCCTTCGAGGCGGGCATCGAGACGATCATTGTCGATCTCGAGGCCCGCCCGCTTATGGATCCCTGCGCACTCAGGATCAGATTGCCCGCTGACCAGATCACGCCAACGCTTGAAGCCGAGACCAAGCAGGCGCTTGAACGCTATTGCCGCTGGAATATCCAGCGCCTTGAACGCTCACTCGTGGCGCTGCGCCGCGATGGGCAACGCGCTGTGCTCTATGGTCTGGCGATCCTCGTTACAAGCCTCTTGCTCGCCACCCTCTTCGCTGGTCTCTCCGAGACGGCTACAAGTCTCTGGGTCGAACGCCTTTTTTATATTCTCAGCGACAGTTTCATTATTATCGGCTGGGTCTCCCTCTGGCGACCAGCCGAAATTCTGCTCTATGATCACTGGCCCTTTCGCCATGATATTCTGACTTATGAAAAAATCGCCGTCGCGGACGTGAAAATTGAACCAAAAGACTAATGATTTCCTGCTAGGTTCACATTAGTTCAGCCAGATCCTCCGCCTCAAGGGCGCGTCCCTTGATGTTGCGCGCCCAGCGGCTTAGCCAGATCCAGGCGATCAACCCTGTCACCAGGCAGACCAGAGCGGCAGTAATGAGCGCCGAAGCAATGCCGACCGCAAAGGCTTCGCGGTAAAATTCGAGCAGGCCGAGTTGGATGATGGCTTCGGGGGCCTCTTCGTCAATGATGACCCCACTCCACAAGACCTCATTCAAGATCGCGAGTGCTTGCTCTTGTTGCTCGCTCGCGACCCCTAGGGCTTCGAGCCGCCGCTGAAAATCAAGCAAACCCGTCAGTTGCGCCGCTGTCGTCAGGATGACACCGGCTAGGCCCCCGCCAACCAACCCTGCGGCTTTGCTGATGCCTGAGCTCGCCCCTACCAGATCGGGCGGTAAGACGCTGAGGTAGATGTTGTTCCACGAGGTTGAGGCCAGAAAAAAGCCGACGCCAAAGAGCCCCATGATCGGGATGAGCAAGATGTAAGGCAACCCTGGGCGTGCCAGGGCGGTGAGCAAGATGGCGGCTGCCATGCACAGAAGCCCGGTTGCGACTACGAGATACCCCGGTTTGTCGCGTGCAAAGCGATCAACCTGCCGCAGGGCGAGGATCGGCACGAGTAGGATCGGGCTGAGCATCATGCCGCTGACGATGGCCGAGTTTTGCTGGACGGTGGCAAAGAAGCCGTAGAGTTGCAGGATGTATCCGCTCAGCGCAAAGCTCAGCGTGGCCGAGATGAGCAGCATCAACGAGAGAAATTGCCGCGAAACCCGGTTGGATCGCCCGCGCAGCCCTCGGTAGAGCGAGCGCTGTGACCAGACGAGCATCACCCACGTGCCAAGTCCGCTGATCAGCAACGCGCTGAGCGTGATCGGGTTGAAGAGCGAGCCAAGCGCACGACTGACCCCTATCGCAAAGATCAGCGCTAAAAAGACGAGTGTCCACGAGGCGGCGACGATCGCTTCGGTTCGCCCAAACCCGCCCCTGGCGCGGCTCTCGGGTAGGTAGCGCCAGGCAAGCCAGAGGCCGATGCTGCCAATCACGGTCGGGATGATCAGCGTCGCCCGCAGGCCAACCCAGTCGTTGATCAAGAGGGCGAGCAGGCTTGCGAGCGTGCCCAAACCCGTTGCCGCCGTGTAGATCAAAAAGGCCCGTGGCCGGGCCGGGCCGGTGAAGATCAGCCGGATGATCCCGACGGTGAGCGGGAAGGCGAGGGCTCCCATCACGCCGGTGATGGTGCGCGTTACCAGCAGCATTGGGGCATTCGTTGTGAACGCGGTTAGCAGGTTGCCAAGTAAAAAGCCGCCCGCCCCCAACAAAAAGATCCGCCGTCGCCCCAGCAGATCCCCCAGCACCCCACCGATTAACTGGAAGGCAACAAAGAGCACCACCCCGATATTGGTGATGATGCGCAACCAGGCCCACTCGGTCGTAAACGCTTCTGCAGGCGTATCAAAGACGAGCATCAACAGCTGCGGCTCAGCCGTCTGCGCAAAGGCTACCAGACAACACGCCGCCAGAATCCACCAGCGTCGCCGATCATCAGCAGCGACTTTGATCCCCGTCTCATCCTCTAGATTGCGCCTGACACGATCGATCTGCTGGTTTTGCATAGGCTGCTGGGCCTCCAGCCCCCACCTTCCTCGTGTAGTGTGCGAAAACCTGCGGCTGCAGCCCTCGCTGATACGTTCGAGGCCGCACGGCCTCGAACGTATCATAACATACCCCCTACGCCCAAACGTGCGAAGCGCTCTATGGTATACTGGCTCTACCTTCTGGTAGTCGCTCACCTACTCTCTGGATGCTTATGGCCGCTCAGTCACTCTATCGTAAGTGGCGCTCGCAAACCTTCGATGAACTCGTGGGGCAAGAACACGTGGTGCAGACGCTCCGCAATGCGCTTGTTGAGGAGCGGGTTGCCCATGCCTATCTTTTTACCGGGCCGCGTGGCGTCGGCAAGACGAGCATGGCTCGTTTGCTCTCGAAGGCGGTCAATTGCCTTGCGCCTGAGCCGGCCCTCCGTCCGTGTGGTCAGTGCCATGCATGTGTGTCGATTGCCGAGGGGCGTGCGGTTGATGTGATCGAGATGGACGCTGCCTCCAATACGTCGGTTGAGGACGCACGCGAGTTGATCGAGCGGGTGCAGTTTCGCCCCGCCGAGTTGCGCACCAAGGTCTATACGATCGATGAGTGCCATATGCTCTCGACCGCGGCATTTAATGCGCTGCTCAAGACGCTTGAGGAGCCGCCCGACCACGCGATCTTTATCCTGGCAACCACCGAGGTGCATAAGGTTCCCGCGACGATCCTGTCGCGCTGTCAGCGTTTCACCTTTACCCGCCACGGCATTGCCAGTACCGCCGCCCATCTCCGCCGCGTCGCCGAGGCCGAGGCGCTTGCGCTCGAAGAAGGCGTGCCCGAGGCGATTGCCCGCGCCTCTACCGGCAGTATGCGTGATGCGCTCGGGGTGCTCGAGCAACTGGCGTCGTTCACCACTGGCACCATCGGGCTCGCTGAGGTGCATAGTCTGCTGGGCATGACCTCGGCCGCCGAGGTCTATGCGCTGATCGAGGCGTTGCTCGATGCTTCCATGGCCGAGGCGCTGCGGGCGATCAATGGGGTCGCCGACCAGGGGGCCGATCTGCGCCAATTTGCCCGCGATCTGGTGGAGCGCCTGCGGGCGTTGCTTCTTCTGCTCGCCTCGGGTGATCAGGCGCTCGCCGATGTTGGCGCTGATGAGGTGCAGTTGCTCGCCTCCTGGGCACCGCGCGCAGATATCCCGCGTCTGTTGCACTGGATCAAACTTTTCAGTGGCCTCGATTATCAGTTGCGCACAACGCCCTACGGTCACCTGCCGCTCGAACTGGCCGTTGTGGAAGCGCTCGTGACGCCTGCCGTCGCTGCGACCCCTGCTCCGCCCCGCGCTACGGCAACTCCGTCGGCCCCGCGTGCGACGCCTCCCCCGGCTCGGCCACGCCCGGCCGCGCCGCCCCTCGATGCGCCGCCTCCAGCCCCACGCCCTGCGCCACCGCGCCACGAGGCCCCGTCGCACCATGTGACGCCACCTGTCGAGCAGCCACCGCCTCTGTCTGTGGTTGCCGCAGCCGAGCATGGGGAAGCTTCTGCCCAGGCACTCCCGCAAGCAGTCCCAGCACAACATGCGGCCCCCGATGAGATCCCGCACGAAAGTACGCGCACCGAGTCTGATCCTCCGCCCACGGCCCCTCGTCCAGCGCGTGCGCCGCGTTCACCGGATGAGGCGGCAGCAGCCAATGCCGATTTCAGCGTGCTCGAACAGATCGAGCATGCCTGGGAAGAGATCAAACGTGACGTGCGCCCCAAGAGCCCCACGGTGCAGGCGCTGTTGCATAGCGTGCGCCCGGTTGATGTCGAAGGCTCAACGATTGTCTTGCTCGCGTCGTCGGCCTTTCACAAAGAGAATCTCGAGAAAATCGCCAATCGGCGCCTTGTCGAAGACGTCATTAGCCGCCAACTCGGTGGCACCTATGCGATCCGTTGTACCATCGAGGCGCGTGCCGAGGTCCAAGATCTGCGGGGAAAAATCCGCGAAGCGCGCAAAGATGACCTTGTGCGGGCCGCGATGAACATCTTTGAAGCGCACATTGTTGACATTGAAACCGACGAGGGCTGACCTAGCGCCTTCGACTACCTTTTCACATGCGGCAGTATCGTCGGGCTTACTCGCCCTGCCAGATCGTTACCCGGTTGCGCCCAGCGCGTTTCGCTTGGTACATGGCCTGATCCGCTTTGCTGATCAGTTCTTCGACATTGTTTCCGTGATCAGGATAGGTTGCGATGCCAAAGGAGATCGTTAACATCACCGTTCCGTGTTCGGATTGGGTGCAAAGGGCTGCAGACGCTTGCCTGATTTCCTCCGCACGTTTCGCCGCATTGTCCGGTGTGGTATTGAAAAGGACAAGAAGGAATTCTTCGCCCCCATACCGACAGGCAATATCCGATCCACGGACGTATTTTTGAAGGAGACTGGCAACTGATACCAAGACGGTATCACCGACTTGATGCCCATGGGTGTCGTTGATTATTTTGAAGTGGTCAATATCGGCGACGATGATGCTCAACCGGGTCTGCTCACGCTCAGTTCGCACAAGTTCCCGCGCCAGGATTTCGTTCAAATAGCGGCGGTTGTGCAGACCAGTCAGCGGATCGCTTAGGGATTGCGCACGGAGTTCGGCCTGGAGGTGTTCAATTTCATGCACATAGCGGCGTAAATCGTCGTTCGCGGCTTCCAGCAATTGCTCATTCCGCTCGCGCTTGGTCACTTCCTGCTCGGCACGCGTCAGGGCCTGTTGGGTGTTTTGGTACGCAAGATAGGTTAACCCACCCGTAATCCCTGTGGTGATGGTGAGGACAAGCCAGTGGATCAGACCAACCGTGTACACGGGTGGAGGCATCATGTTCGCATGTTGGGCCAGAATTAAGCCGATGATGGCAAGTGAGGTTGCGATCGTTGCGAGCACAAATCCCCGCAGTTCAAATAGGATACTTGACATAACCACCCACAACAAAAAGAGAGAGGTTGCGGGGGTGCGAATGGTGCCATCACTGATAATTGTAATGATAATAAAAAGAAACCCAAAAATCAAAGCTGAACACGCAACGAAGGTAACGCTACCACGAGAAAGCCTGGAGCGCAGATAGAATATTATGACCATGATGATAATATCAATAACAAAATTTCTTATTGGTGTTTGCGGATCTGAAAAATTAGCAAAAAACGTCATGACAATAAGAAATAAAGCAGCGATCATCATCATGTTCAGGAGATTGGCTCGGTGCGTTCGCTGGAGATCGCCTTCAAAGACGGGAGGCGCGAACCACTGTTTGAGGCGAGCTACCATACTGTAAGTCCTGTGGTGGCAGAATGAACGTATCATTGCCACTATACCACTGTAAGGCATGTTTCAAACGGCCAAGCAAGCATACCCCATGCTGAAACATGCCCAACGGTTTTTATACGGAAGATGCAATCGCCCTATACTGAGCGTAGCTATAGCAGTCCTAACAGGCTTGTGTCTACGGAGTGCCGGCTTTAGCCGGCTAAAGCCGGCACTCCTGTTTACAATCCAAACAGGACTGCTATATGTTCGACAGAAGAGGAGCAAGGAGATTCTCATGAGTAGTTTTCACGACAAAGCCGTGCTGATCACTGGGGGCGGAGGCGGGATTGGGCGGGCGACCGCGCTCGCGTTTGCCGAGGCTGGGGCGCGCCTGATGCTTGGTGACCTCGATCGTGCGGCGGCGGAAGAGACAGCTCGCTTGGTGATGGAGGCGGGAGGTGAGGCGCACGTGTTTCAGTGCGATGTCGCCGATCCCGTACCGGTCGAGGCGCTTGTGCAAGCGACCCTGGAGCGGCTAGGTCGCCTCGATTGCGCCGTGAACAATGCGGGCATCGAGGCGTCGCAAGAGGGGTTGGCGCGTTTGCCGCTGGCGACCTGGGAACGGACGCTGGCCGTCAATCTGAGTGGGGTCTTCTATTGTATGCGGGCGGAGATCACTGCGATGCGCGCCAGTGGGGGTGGCGCTATCGTGAATATGGCTTCGGCCCTGGGGTTGGTTGGTTTCGCCGGCGCGGCGGCCTATGTGGCGGCCAAGCACGGCGTGATCGGCCTGACGAAGACGGCGGCGCTTGAATACGCCACCCGCGGCATTCGGGTCAACGCCGTTTGCCCTGGCTTCATCGCCACCCCCATGCTCGATCGTGCCGGCGTCACGACTAACCCTGAGCGCGAGGCCATGATCGCCGAATTGCATGCGATGCGCCGGCTGGGTCGCCCCGAAGAGATCGCCGGCGCGGTGCTCTATCTCTGCTCAGATGCGGCCTCGTTTGTCACGGGCGAAGCGCTGGTGGTGGATGGCGGGTATACGGCGCGTTGAGGTGATGGCGGAGCCATTCCCCGTCGCTGTGAGCGTGGGCAACGTTCAACAGCATCTGGTTGCTGTTGACCAGCGAGACCAGACCGCGCTGCTCACACGCGTGCCCCTAAGCCACCCTTCAGCCGAGTGGCGAACCACTCCAACGCGATTGCGAAGATCAGCACGGCATACGTGAAGGCCCCAAGCTCGCGCAGGTCAAGGTAGAAAGTGCTGGCCATAAACATATCGAAGCCGATCCCGCCCGCACCCGCCACCGCCCCCATCGCAATCGCCGTCGAGAAGTTAATCTCGAAGCGCACGAACGTCCACGAGAGCAGCGCACTTGCCGAGGTTGGCACCACCGCCTGAAAGATGGTCTGCCACCAACTTGCCCCACTGGCCCGTAGCGCCTCAAGCACGCCCGCATCAAGCTCCTCGAACGACTCGGCGTAGGCTTTGATCAGGTAACCAACTGAGTGGAACGTCATGCCGACCACGGCGGCCACACTGCCCAGGCCCGCCGCAACCGCAAAGAAGAGCACCCAGAGCACCGTGGGCACCGCACGGATAAAGGCTGTCCCCCCGGTGATCAGGTTGTTCAGCCAGCGCGGGGCCAGGTTGCGCGCCGCCCCGAGGGCCAGGAAGAAGGCGATTACCGCCCCGAAGATTGTGGTCAGCAGTCCCATCGCTACCGTGATCGAGAGGGCATAGAGCATCTCGCCCAAGCTCACGTTTTTCAGGCGCGGCTCGAAGAAGAGGGTGCGGAAGCTCTCCAGCGTCTTGGCGATGCCCTCGATGGGGCTGATCCCGCGACTATCGAAAGTCGCCAGGTGGTAGAGCGTCAGCAGAAGCAGCCCGATTAGCGTGGCCTGAATGATAAGATTAGCTTTGTTGCGCGGACGTACGCGGATGCGCTGCGCTACTGGACGGGTATTTGTCGTCACAGGATGCTCCTTCGGATCGTATTCGAGAGCGCCTCGATCAGGAGGACGGTAATCACGATGACAAAGACCACCAGGCCGGCTGCGCCATAGTTGAAGCTCTTGAAGTAGAGGTCGAAAGCGAACCCAATCCCGGTGCCGGTGAGAATGCCGATCAGCGTAGCGCTGCGGATATTGGTCTCGATCATATAGAGCACCCAGCTGATCAGCTGGGGCAGACAGGCCGGGATCACGCTCTGGCTGATCGTCGCCATGTAACTGGCCCCACTCGCGCGCAAGGCCTCAACCGGCTCGGTGCCAACTTCATCAATCGTCTCGATCATCACGCGAACGATGAAACCGAAGGTGACAAAGAAGAGCGCAAAGAAACCGGTATAGCCGCTCTGACCAAATGAGAAGAGCAGCACGAGTGCCCAGACCGAGACATCCACGTTGCGGAAGATGCTCGCAATCGCCCGTGTTGGTATGCTGAACCAGGGATGCGGGCGGGTCGTATTCGCCCCCAGCACCGCCACCACCAGCCCCAACGCCGAGGCGACCGTTGCCGATGAAATCGAGACCAGCACCGTCTCCTGGAGCCGCTCGAGGATGCGCGGCAGACGGCGCATGGCGGACTCGTCGGGAATAAAGTTACTGGCACCCCAGATGAAGGCGCGTGGAATCGCCGCGAGCCCAGCCACCGGGTCGAAGGCGGTCAGCACCATCGAACCATAGGTTAGGGCGATCAGCACACCGAAGAAGATCAGGCGCTGGTTGCGGCGCTGACGAAAAACATCATACTGCATACTGCTGCTCACTCAGGTCGAGGATCAGATCGCCAGCTTCAGAGCCGTAGATCTGATGGATCTGCTCGCTACTCAGCCGGTCGGGTGCGCCATCGTAGACGATGGTGCCGCCCTTGACCCCGATGATGCGTTCGGCATAACGCAGCGCCACATCCACCTGGTGCAGGTTGACCAGCACGGTAATGCCCATCTCACGGTTGATCTCGCGCAAGGTGTCCATAATAATCTTGGCTGCGTTCGGGTCAAGCGAAGCGATCGGCTCATCGCAGAGCAAGAGCTTGGGCTGCTGAATCAGGGCGCGAGCGATCCCGACCCGCTGTTTCTGACCCCCACTGAGCTGGTCACAGCGTTTGTAGATCTGCTCGCCGAGGCCCAGACTCTCGATGATCCGCACCGCCTCACGCTTCTCTTCTTCGCTGTAGATCCCAAGGACGCCCTGCACCAACCCTTTGTAGCCGAGTCGCCCGTGCAACACATTTTCGATCACGCTCAGACGGTTGACCAGATTGTAGTGTTGGAAGATCATCCCGATCTGGGTACGGTGGCGGCGCAACGCTGTACCACGCAAACCTGGCACACTGACCCCATCGAAGCGCAGTTCGCCGCTCGAAATATCAATCAGCCGATTGATGCAGCGTAGCAAGGTGGATTTCCCCGCTCCCGAGCGCCCAATGATCGCCGCGAACTCGCCTGCTTCCATGGTGAACGAAACCTGATCGAGCGCCAGAGTCTCCGTCCCATACCGCTTGACCAGTGACTCAACCTCTAGTAGGGCCATGCGTAGCTCCATCTCCATGTATAAAAACAAATGTAAAAATATGCCAGGGGCGGCACATACGCCGCCCCTGGCATATCCCTAACGCATCGCCCGGATCGGGTCAAAGAATGAGTCAGGCACGACCAGGAAGCGCTCGGCATCGGTCTTGCGGAAGAAAGGCCGGAACCCGGCGTCAATCACGGCCTGGGTGGCGAAGATCTTGTCGTTATTCGCAACTTCGTCGGAGGTCAATACCTCCTGAAGCTTCTGGATCTCTTCGGCCGTCAGCATGCTGCTGTTGGCGACGAACGGTGCGTTGAGCACTGGCACCGCAGCGATCAGCACAAACTCGGCCCCGGGAAACTGGTTGAAAGGCTCGTCGGCATCGTCGTTGACCCGGTAGACTGCGCCGACCTGATTTTCGGTGCCCTCGACCAGCGAGACATAGTTGCTAACACAGGTATCGCAGAACGCAGCCACATCGACCCGGTCAGTAATCAGGTTCACGGCCGAGCCCTGGTGCGAGCCGCCGAACTGCACATCGGCAAAGAAGTTATTCGGGCCACCCTCGAGCAGATCCTCGGTCTCGAGATTCTGCCACTCTGGCTTTTCCCCAAAGTAGGTGACAATATTGGAAGACGGCACCCGGAAGCCCGAGGTTGAGCTATTCGAGACAAACGAGAAGCGCTTGCCCTGGATATTCTCGATAGAAAAACCGTCGCCATCGCGGTACTGATCCTCTTCACCGCGGGGCACGGCCAGCCAGCTATAATAGACGGCACTCTCGACCGAGCCATTGGAACCGCTCGGGATGACCAGCGGAATAACACTGCTATTCCGCTCGTTGGCCTGCACATAGCCCTCGGCACCAAACCAGGCCAGGTGGGCGGTGTTGTTGGCAACCGCCTCAATGGCAATAATATAATCAGTGGTGGTACGATGCTCAACTGGGCGACCAAGAGTGTCGCTGATCAGCGTCCCAAAGGCATCACGAGCATCTTTCAGATCGGCACCGGACTCATTGGGATACCAGGCCATCACAAGTGGGCCAGTCGCAGCAGCAGGGGCGGTGGGGGCCGCAGCCGGGGCATTACCACCCGTTGTGGTAGCCGCCGGAGCCTGCGCACACCCCGCCAGGGCCATCACGAGCACGAGCAAACCAAGGAACACACGCATAGCTTCCTCCAAGGCATAGACATCTGTTTATTCCCACAGTGGAACAGACAGAGTGTACCTGGCTTCTGTTATGCCGACCTTAAGTTTGTGTTTGCTGTTGATTAACCGTTTGCTATGTTTTCGTAGGAGTACCCTGCTAGCTGTAGCGTTCAATGAACCGCTCAACGTCGCGGAGGTCATCGAAACGGGCTTCGAGTGTTGCGCGATCCCAATCCCACCAGGCGATCGCGAGCAACCGCGCCGCGATCATCTCGGGAAAACGTCGCCGGATGGGCCGAGCCGGGACGCCTCCCACGATCATGTACGCTTCGACATCGCGGCTCACCACCGCACCTGCGCCAATCACGGCCCCGATGCCAACGGTGACCCCCGGCAAGATGATCGCACCGTGACCAATCCAGACATCGTGGCCAACCAGGCAGTGATGCGCCCGCCGCCAAGCGAAGAAGTCGGCATCATCGCGCTCGGCAAAACCGTACTGGGCACGCCGGTAGGTCAAATGATGCTGAGTCACCCGCTCGACCGGGTGGTTGCCAGGATTGATCCGCACATGCGAGGCGATCGAGCAGAAGCGCCCAATCGTCGCATAGATAATCTGGTTGTCGCCCGCACAGTAGCTATAGTCGCCAAATTCGCTCTCAACCAATTCACTCTCCGGCCCAATCTCAGTCCAACTGCCGAGACGACAAGCCCGTATGCGGGCGCTCGGGTGAATGCTCGGGCGTTCACTCAGCTGCGGTTCAACTAGCGCCGCCGGTCGTTCGGGAAACTGCTCAATCGTATGCATAGCCAGGCTCCTGCTGCTTTCTAGTGTCCCCATATAATATCTCGATTCCGAGTCCCCACGCGCAAACTTGGATGGCCATTTTGGCAATGCACCGCCGCTTCAGATGACGCGCATGGGCTGCTGCGCCCCTACTTCGTGCTACAATAGGAGCTGATAACGTATATTCAAGGGTGTTCCTATGCTCGAGCCCGGCTCTCTCATTTTGCAACGCTATCAGCTGGTGCGCCTGATTGGGCGTGGCGGGATGGGTGCAGTCTATGAGGCGCTTGACCGACGGCTCCGCAATACGGTCGCGCTCAAGCAGATGCTTGGCGATAATGCTGAGAATGCCGAGGCGTTTGAGCACGAGGCGCAGATCCTTGCTGGCCTCCGCCATACTGCGCTGCCCAAGGTGATTGACTATTTCCGCGATCCTGCCGGGCTTTTTCTGGTGATGGAGTTTTTTCCGGGCGCGGATCTCGCGGCGCTGCTTGCCCGCCGCGGTGAGCCTTTTCCCCTTGATGAGGTGCTCGGCTGGGCTGATCAGTTGCTCCGTGCGCTCGAATATCTCCATTCCCGTCAGCCGCCGGTGCTCCACCGCGATATTAAGCCTCAGAATATTAAGTTGACCCCCGAAGCTCAAGTGGTGTTGCTCGATTTTGGCCTGGCAAAACGATCCGCCCCCGGACGCTCAGCTAGCCTGTTTGGGTATACGTTGCAGTATGCGCCGCTCGAGCAGATCGAGGCGTCGGGCACCGATCCGCGCTCGGATCTCTATGCGTTTGGGGCGACGCTGTATCATCTGTTGACGAATCGCCCGCCGCCAAGTGCGCTGACCCGCGCTGATGCGTTGCTTGGCGGCCACGACGATCCGCTTGTTCCTGCCCATCACGTTAATGCGGCTGTGTCGCTCGAAGTCGCCCAGTTTTTGGCCCAACTGGTTGCTGTTCACCGCGAAGAACGTTTTGCCTCGGCGACGATGGCGCGGAGGCATCTGCGCGAGCTTGCGTCGCAGGCGACCCATACGGTCATAATTGCCGGCTCTTCTTCGGCGCAGGCGATGCCCGGTCTCCCCGAGGCTTCGCCAGATCAGGGGCAACCAATTAGCGTTGGTTGGCAACAGGTGCGCGACGCGGCGAATGCCCAGGCCGAGCCTGCGCTCCGTGAGTTGATCGGGACGCCCCGCCGCCCTGGGCCGTATCTCCCCGAGCTCTATGTGCCTCGTGAGGCGATCGAGGCGGAACTGACCTCGTTCCTTGCTGAGTCTGTCGGTGCGTTGCTGATCCTCGGTGATGCCGGTGTTGGCAAGACCTGTTTGCTGGCCGATTGGGCGGTAGCGCTGCGCAAGGCTGGCGATGCGGTGCTCTTCTATCGCTGTGGTGGCTCGCTTGGCCCTGAACTTGACCGCGAGTTGGCGCGTGATCTCGGACGCGACCATGTTGATTTGGTGCTCCACGATCTTAGCCAGATTGCGCACCTGGCCCAGGTTGCACAACGTCGCCTCGTGCTTATTTTTGATGCGCTGAATGAGTATCGCGGCGATGGAACCGTCGGCCCCGAAGGGTTGCTCAAGCAGATTGATAGTCTCGTTGGCCGTGTCGCTGGGCTGTGGCTCAGGGTGGTCGTCAGTTGCAATACGGCGACCTGGGGGCAATTGGAACGTGCTGGTGCGACGCGCCTCTTCTGGAGCGCCTATTATCATGATGCCGATGGAAATCATGCGCTCTATCCCGGTCTCTTTTCCGAAGCCGAGTTGACTGCGGCGTATGCCCGTTATCAGGCTTTTTTTCAGTTGCAGACGCCCTTCGATCGACTGCCCCCGGCGCTCTGCGAGCGGCTGGCGCGCCCGTTGATGTTGCGCCTCGTCGCCGAAAGTTCGCGTGGTGGCCCGGTGGCGTTTGCGGCGCGTGGCTTGCATCTGGGCCTCTTTCGGCGCTTCTATGATGAACGGGTGCGCCAGCGCCGCGACCAGCTTTTTGTCGAAGAACTCGCCGAGCAATTGTTGCGTCAGGGCCAGACGGCGCTGCCCCTGCGCGACCTCGCTCGCAACGAGTTGCTCCGCGAGGCCTTGCTCAGCGATGAGCCCGACTCGACCTATATCCGCCTGCTTGATGATGGCATTCTGACCGAATTGAGTGGCGATCTGTTTGCCGGCGAGATGGTGAGTTTTGCTTATGCCGAGCTGGGCGCATATGTGCTCGCCAGGCACCTGCTGCGCAATCCCGCGACGCGCACCAGTTTGCCGACGCTGCTCAATGGCTTGATGGAGCGGGCGCGCAGCTTTCCGCTCGCCTTTGATATTGCCCGCACAACCCTGCTGATCGCCGGGCAGCCCGAGACCTTCGCGGCGCTGGCGCAGTCTTCCGATATCGAGTTGCGTGAACTGGTCGTCCAGAGTCTCGTTGAACTCTATGCCGACGAGCCCGCCCGCGGCCTCGAGTTGATGAAGCGGCTCTGCGAGCATGAGGCCGACGAGAGCCGGCGCACCGCGCTCAAGGCGGCCTACTACATCGGCCCGCAGGCGCGTGACCTCTTTCTCTGGGCGGCCAGTCGGGGCAGCACCGCCCTGCGGCGCGTGGCGCGTGATACGCTCTATCTGACCTGGCATTCCGATCCTGGGTTTACCTATGATCTGCTGCGCGAACTGGTCGCCCGCGTCAGGCCAGCGGCGATCCGTGATCTGCGCAATATTATCGAATTCTTCTTTGAACTCTCGGTGGTCATCTATATCAACCATCCTGAACGTGAGGATGTTCGCGATACGACCGTCGAACTCTATTATGAACTGGCCCGTCAGCGCTTGCATCTCGATCTGCTCAATACCGGGATGTTTGGCAAGACGATTGAAGATCTTATTTTTCAGGCGGTTGCTAGTGCTTTTTCACAGCCGATTCTCGATACGATGCTGCTGACTGAAGTGGTGCCGGTTGAGGAGTTTTTTGCGATTCCCAAGGAGCGGCGCTCGTTGCTGGTGACGGTTGCCCCGCTCTTTGATCCTGCGACGCCACTCCAACGCTATCAGCATGAACTCGAACTGCTACTGCAGGCCGAGAATGTCTTTTTCAACCTGGTGGCGATTGCTCAACTTGCCATTCACGCGACGACCGATTTTCGCTCGACCGAGACCTTTATCCGCACGCTCTATACCCGGCTCCCCGGTGAGGGGCGACTCTGGCTGTTGCTCAGTTTCTGTGTGCTGCTGCCGACGACGCCGCCGACCTGGACGCCACTGATCGAGTGGTTGACCGAGCAACTCTTTCGCGATCACCCCGATCTGGTCTACGGCGAAACGCCGGGCATCCTGCAGCGCCTCGAGGATCTGCTGCTTTTGCCGCTCGGCCTGGCCTATGGCAAAGTCGGCCAGACGATGCCCCTGATCGAGTTGATGCTCCAGGATGGCCTGCTCCGCGACGATGCCCGGCAGGTCAACCGCGTTGTCGCCGGTCTCGCCGCCGTTGGTTTCTACTACCCCGAGCCGGTGCTCCGCTTGCTCGGCAATGTCCTGACCGCCAGTGAGCACAACCTGCCTGCGACCCTGATTCATACCCTGGCGACCTTGCGCACGCTCCACCTTGATGCAGCCGATGTCTTTATGGCGCAGCACAGTCTGAGTGACGACTTCCAACGGCAGGTCGTCGCTGCGACCGATACCGAACTCGTGCGCCGCTATATTTATTGGCTCGGGCTCTACAATCAAGTTGTGCATTCGTGCTGTTACTACCCCAAAATGCGCCGCCAGATGGCGATGGCCGCGATGGAGATGCTGACTCAGGCTCAGGCACCGCAGGAGTTTATTGGCACCTATACCGCTACCGTGTTCCGGATGCTGCGCGAAGCTGGCTTCAAGCTCTCTGAGTGGACGACGATCTGAAGGAGGCCCATCTATGTTTACGCACGAGGTTGAGCAGACGCTTGACGGCATTGATTATCTCGAATTTTATGTAAGCAATGCCCGTCAGGCGGCTCATTTTTATCGCAGCATCCTCGGGTTACTCCCCGTGGCTTATGCTGGTCTCGAAACTGGTGTGCGCGATCGCTGCTCGTATGTGGTGGCTCGCGAGGGCGTGCGCCTGGTCTTGACGGCACCGTTGTTGCCTGATCACCCGATCGGGGCCTTTGTGGCGCGTCACGGCGATGGCGTCAAGGATATTGCGCTGCGGGTTCCTGATGCCACGGCTGCTTACCAGGCTGCCTTAGGGGCTGGTGCCGTCGGTCTGCTCGAACCGACGGTCTATGAAGATCAGCACGGGCAGATCATCAAGGCCACGATTGCCGCGTATGGCGATGTTGTGCATAGTTTCATTGAACGCAAAGCCTACACCGGCCCCTTTATGCCTGGGTTCACGGCGCTGACGCCACCAGGAGCAGACCTCGATACGGGCATTGTGGGCATTGACCATATTGTTGCCAACGTCGAAACGGGGATGATGGATCGCTGGGTTGCGTACTATCGCGACGTGCTTGGCTTTCGCCAGTTGCACCATTTTGATGATGAAGCCATCAGCACGGAGTATAGTGCCCTGATGAGCAAAGTGATGCAGAATGGCACCGGGCGCATCAAACTCCCGATCAACGAACCCGCCAAAGGGCGCAAAAAGAGTCAGATTGCCGAATTTCTCGACTACTTTGGTGGCCCAGGGGTGCAGCACATCGCCCTGGAAACCAACGACATCTGCGCCACCGTCGCAACCCTGCGCACCGCCGGGCTGCGCTTTATTACGGTACCCGCGACCTACTATGACGACCTGAATGAACGAGTCGGCCCGCTCGACGAGAATCTCGCGACGTTACGCGAATACAACGTGCTCGTTGACCGCGACGAAGAGGGCTACATGCTCCAGATCTTTAGCCAGCCACTGCAGGATCGGCCCACGCTCTTTGTCGAAGTGATCCAGCGCAAAGGCAGTCGTGGCTTTGGCAAAGGCAATTTCAAGGCGCTCTTCGAGGCGATTGAACGTGAACAAGATCGTCGGGGCAATCTGTAGCTTCTTGGACAAGGATTTAGAAGATAGAAAATAGGAAATAGCCGAAACGCATCAGGAAGCAATGCATGCCTTTGAACTGTAAACTAGCCTGAAACCTTGTCTTCTCGCAGAAAGGACATCCGCGTGGACACAACGAGCCTCACGGTTGTGGGCCAAGTATGCATCGTTAGCGGGGTTGACGAAACAACCCGATGGCTTACCGAACTGTTGTCGAACCAGGGCCACGCTGTGTCGGCAGTAGCTGATCTGGGCATGCTCGCTGAGACCTTGACCGCAACGCCTGATGTCCTGGTCATTGATGCGCGCGCCGATCTGCCGCAGGCTCGGGGGATCCTGGCGATGGCTGAGTCTCGTTCAGTGCTGGAATGTGTGCCGATCCTGCTGTTGGATGAGGAGCCGGCGGCAGCGCTGATCAAGCTCATCGCCGTTGCATCTGGCGATTATCTGGTGGGGCCTTTGTACAGCGAGGCGATAGTGGCGCGGGTGGATCTGGCGTTGCGGCGCGGGGCATATCAGCGGGCTACGCAGCAAGCGTCTAGTTCCTCTCCACAGCCGTCGGAGGCGCCAGCCCATGCGGGTGCTCATCGCCAAGCGTCGGTTCCTGCCGCGCTGTTTCAGCGGGCTATTGAGTACCTGCCCATCGGGGTAATGATTGCCTCGCCGATGAATCAGATTGGCAGCCGTGTCTGGGTCGAGGATCAACTCGCTCGCTATACCCGCTATCAACAGGCCCTTGCCAACGCCTCGCTGACGATGCTCACCGCCGCCCCGGATGCTGCGACGCGATCGACCGCGTTACGTCAGGCTCTCCAGCAACTGCTTGATGGTGCCATCGGCGTTGTCGGCGTACTGTGGGGCCGTCTTTGTCGCTGCCGCCCGCAGTTCACGGATCTCCGTCCGCCGACCACGCCAGGATGCCCGTTCGGCAATCATCACTGCGAAGCCGAGGTGAGCCGGCAGGCGACTCAGCAGATCGAGTTCCTCGGGGGTGTAGCTTGTTCTTGCGCTCATCGTGTTCCTTATGTCGGCTGTGAACCTACGTCTTCTCGACAGCTTTGCGCCTGTAGTAAGGTGTCAGGATGCCTTCCAATGTACGCTCATCGCAGTGCCGACTTATTGGTCTGTAACTTAAGTTTTCTGCCAGCACCGCCGTCAACGAATGCTGATAACGAATAAACGAATATGGGCTGCTCCATGCGCTATTCGGTCATTCGTGGCCCCAATTGGTGGACGGCTGAGGACGCCTAGTGCCTCACGCATGCCTCACCCCGCCGCCTCTGGTCGTACGCGGAACTGGGCCATATACAGATCGTAGTAAAGACCCTTGTGCGCCATCAGTTCCTCATCTCGCCAATCGGCTGGAGGTCATAGAAGTTGAGCGAGAGCGTCTGGATGTGATCGAAGAGCTCGGTACGCAGACGGAAGAGCGCGTCTTGGGCCAGGAACTAACTGGATGTTGCGGTTGCTCTGCCAGGCACAGATCCAGTAGAGACCCGCCGCACCGACGGTGATGAGCGCGATAGTGGCAAGCTCGTCAAGATCGCCCCTGGCACCGATCAGATCCACGGCGCGCCCCATTAGGTAGGGCAGCAGGGCGCTGAGCAGCACCGAGGTGATAAGCAGCACAAAAACCGGCTATGCCGGTTTTTGTACGCCTGCAAGCAAGAGTTTTAGGGTGTTCGCCTACCCATAACGCCGTCGCCAGACCACATACCAACCTACCGCGCCCCCCATCAGCAAGATGCCTACCCCAAGCAAAACTTGTGCTGCCACCGGCGAACGTCCACCCTCAGCAGGTTGCGCCTCGGCTGAGCGAGCCTCGTTGTTCGGCAGCGCGTCAGCCTCGGGCGCAGGTTCAGCCGCCATCATCGGGGCCATTGGCGCTACTGGGTCAACCCTCGCTTCAGGGGTTGCTGCCGCTCTGGCCGATGCCTCGGTCGGGACGCTTGCGACCTCGGGAGTCTCTAGGCCGCCAGCATACCCTACGCCTGCCTCAGGGCTAGCCTGGGCCTCTTGTTCAATCATCGCACTCATTGGCTCGAACATGGCGGTATCGGCCATCGCTTGGTTGCCCATCCCGAGCAACTGGACACTGGCAAACACGACGAGCAGCAGCCCGACGAGGCCACTGCCAAACTGCATCACCCAGGCGAGCGGCCAGGCAAACCTGGGGCGCACGGTTGTCGCTGGGTCAAGCGTGAACGACCGCGGCGGCACGACCGTTTCAAGCTCGCGCAGACTCGCCACCGTTGCCCGTAATGCTTCAAGCTCGGCTTTAAGTGGCGGCTCACGTTCGAGCCGACGCTCGAGGTTGACCCGCTCGGCCACGGTCAGTTGCTGATCAAGATAGGCCGAGAGCAAGAGCTCATCGTGTTCAGAGAGATTCGCTTTAGATGCGTGATTCATCGTCATGGCTGTCAGGTCATCAACCGGACAGATGGGCACCTCGGGAGATGGTGCAAGGCCAGGGCAAGCTGTATCAGCTAGCTATCATCATCATGACGGAATTGCGCTGGCAGAAGTTCCCCTGCGCGGAGCAGATCGCGCATCCGCGCTCGGGCGCGGCTCAAACGCGATTTGACCGTACCCAGGTTCGTGCTAGTGATCACGGCAATCTCTTCATAGGCCAGCCCTTGAACATCACTGAGGATCAGCACAACGCGCTGATCCTCGGGGAGTTTTGCCATCGCTTGTTGGATTGCGGCCGCCAGTTCATGGCGCAACGCCGTCTCTTCGGGCAACTCACCGGCGTCGGCCAGTTCTAGCACTGGCCCGCCCTCTTCGCTCTGCGTAGCCGCTTCCAGCGAGATGCTCGGGCGGCGTTTCTGGGTGCGCAGCACATCGTAACAGGCATTCGTCGCAATGCGCAGCAACCACGAACGAAAAAACCCGCCACGGAACTGGTTGAGCTTGCGGTACGCGGTGATGAAGGTCTCCTGGGTTACGTCAGCAGCAGCCTCAGCTTCGCCAAGCATCCGGTAACAGAGGTTGAAGACACGGCGCTCGTAGAGCCGCACAAGCTGATTGTACGCCTCGGCATCACCTCGTTGACTGGCTTGCACCAGCCGCTGCTCTTCATGCTCCATAACACCAGATCGACTGCTCGCGGGCGCATTTCCGGCCCGTATTATACCAGAGTTACCCTGTGAGGCTGTCTGAAAAGGGTGTCAGCATCGTTCGCCACCACGTGGAGTGCCGGCTTTAGCCGGCTAAAGCCGGCACTCCGGAGTAACCCGTCGACGTTTCAGACAGCCTCTCAGGCTTCCCATGCCCTCACCACGCTGCGCCACGCCCGCCACAGCAAGTAGGTTTCGATTGGCCCGCTGATTAAAAAGGCCCCCCAGACAATCCAGAGCGCAGGTACGAAGAGGACGCCAATAAAGGCGATGACAACGGCGAGCCAGTTGATGATACCGGTGATGATCAGCGGCGTACGTGTGTCGCCGGTTCCCCGTAACGCGCCAGCATAGACAAAGGTTGCTGCCCAGAGTGGTTGGGCCAGGGCGACGGCAATGATCGCTGCGGTGCCGTGCGCGACAAGATCCGGATCGTCGTTGAAGAGCCGGATCAGTGGGCCGGCAAAGAAGATGAAGATCAGGCCCAGGGCGCTCATCCAGAGCACCGCCCAGCGCAAGGCGACCCTGGTATATGCCTGTGCTTCATCCATCCTGCCCCTTCCAACAGCCTGCCCCACCAGGGCGGTTGCCGCCAACCCAAACCCGAGCCCCGGCAAAAAAGAGAGCGAGAGAATGTTGAAGGTGATGCGGTGCGCCGCCAGATCGATGGTGCCGAGCATTGCCACAATCGGGGTCAACGCTGCCAGCGCGGTGATCACCAGCACCTCTTCGAGCGCCGCAGGGAGCCCAATGTGCATCACCGACCCAAACGCCGTGCGCTCAGGACGCCAACTCCCTGCGCCACCTATCTTTACCCCGTTGCGCCCTCGGACAAGCACCAGCACAAGGAGTATCGCCCCCATCCCTCGCGATAACACGGTGCCCCAGGCACTCCCCACCGCCCCGAGCTCTGGCATCCCCAGGTGCCCATAGATCAGCGCCCAGGACAAAATGAGATTCACCAGGTTCGCCATGGCCGTGATCTGCATAGGGGTCTGCGCATCGCCAGCCCCACGCAGCACGGCACTCGCCAGCAACATGATCGTCAGCGTCGCAAGCGCACCCATCGTGACCATCAGATACTCGGTACCAATCGCCGCAACCTCTGGTTCAAGCCCAAAGAATCCCATCAGCACGGGACTCAGGGCAAGACCGAGCAGCGAGAGTGGCACCGCAATCACCACGCTCCAGATCAGCGTCTGGCGGGCAATGCAGCTTGCTTCAACCAGGTTGCCTGCGCCAACGGCCTGGGCCACCAGCACCGACGCCCCAACAGCCAGGGCGCTCATGGCGGCCAGCAGGACAAACACCACCTGCAGCGACGCCCCGACCCCGGCGAGCGCTGCCACGCCGAGACCGGCCACCAGCAGCGTATCCACGACACCCATCAAAGTCTGGAGCAGGTTTTCGCCAATAACCGGCACAGCGAGGTCAAAGACCCGCCGCCGAATTCCTTTTTGTTCACGTGAAACAATCACAAAGTTGCTTACTAGTCTCTAACGTACATGAAAAACGTTGCGCCGTTGCGCCTTTGCGTCACATCATCAGACTCCTTACCTGGTGATGACGACCTGCTCAAGCAGCTTCACATTCGCATAGACTGCATCAATGTGCGGCGTCGGCGTGTCGGTCAGGCGGCCAAGTTCAGCGACTGCCCCCACCAGCGCATCAATCTCGGTGCGCCGCCCGGCCTCGATATCCTGCAACATCGAGGTCTTGTGGGCACCGATATCTTCGGCCATCTTGATGCGCCGTTCGATCGAAACTGGGAAACGGATGCCGAGGGTTTCCGCCACGGTCTGGGCTTCGGCCATCATGCGCTCGGCGAGCGTGCGGGCAAGCGGATCGGCAATAATGCGATCAACCGTCGCCCGCGTCAACGCACTGATCGGATTAAATGAGAGATTGCCCCAGAGTTTCAACCAGAGTTCGTTGCGAATATCGGGGCGCGGCGGCGCCTTGAGGCCAGCCTCGGTCATCAGGCGCGACAGGCGGATGACCCGTTCGCTCCGCTCGCCATTTGGCTCACCAAGCGTAAAGCGATTGCCCTCGATATGTCGGATCACCCCGGGGCGCGTGATTTCGGCGGCAGGGTAGACGACACAGCCAATCACCCGCTCGATCTCGGTGGCGGCAGCGATGACGCCCCCCGGATCAACCGTCGCGATCCGGCGGCCTTCGTATGGCCCACCGTGCTGCTGAAAATACCACCACGGAATGCCATTTTGCGCATAGACGACCGCCGTATCTGGCCCATAGAGCACGCGCATCGGTTCGACCAACCCCGCGAGACTCTGGGCCTTCACAGCAACAATAACATAATCTTGCGCCCCTGCCGCACGCATATCATCAGTCGCCAGCACCGGGTGAGCCACCTCGCGCCTGCCATCATCATAGGTCAACGCCAACCCATCGCGCTGGATCGCCGCCAGATGCGCCCCTCGCGCAATTAGCGTCACCTCGGCTCCCGCCAGCGCTAATTTGACCCCCAGCAGACCACCAATCGCCCCCGCGCCCACAATGCATATACGCATACGCAAACCTCCTTCCACGCTACCTGGCACCCCATCCTACCACGCTTTCCCGCAAGCAAGCTCCAACGTGCAATCGCCCTGAGCGTTGGACTCTCCATCTGCCCCTGGGCACGAGGGTCTCCGCGATGTCCCTGGGCGCGAGGGCGTCTCGCCCTGGAACGCCGAACGAGGGCATCCTCGCCCTCGTTCCAAGAAGAACTGCGTGCTACAACTTCCGCAGATAGACTTGCTCCAGCGTATGACGTACCCCTTTTTCCAGGATCAAGTCGGCCCGCTCACGCGTTGGCTCAATATTCTGTTTAAGGTTGACATAATTGATCTCACGCCAAATCCGCTGCGCTGTCGCAACCGCTTCGGCTTCACTCAGATCCGCATAGCGTCGAAAATAGGACGTCGGATCGCGGAAGGCCGTCCGCCGCAGACGCAAGAAGCGTTCGATATACCACTGATCGAGCAGGTGTTCGTCGGCATCAACATAGATCGAAAAGTCAAAGAAATCCGAGACAAAATTCTGAGGAGCCTGGGCGACCCTTCCCCCACGTTGCAGCACGTTCAACCCTTCGACAATCAGGATATCAGGGCGATCAATCACCATCGTCCGATCCGGCACAATATCGTACACCAGGTGTGAATAGATCGGTACCTCAAGGCGTGGCACCCCCGATTTGACATCTGACATAAATTGCAGTAACCGCCGCCGGTCGTAGCTCTGCGGGAAGCCCTTGCGGTGCATGATCTTGCGCTGTTGCAGCACCGTATTTGGATAAAGAAAGCCATCGGTGGTGATCAATTCAACCTTGAGATCACCGTGATAGCGTGAGAGCAAGGCCTGGAGAATACGGGCTGTACTGCTCTTGCCCACCGCCACACTCCCGGCGATGCCGATGACATACGGCACCCGATTGGCCGTCGGGTTGCCCAGAAAGACATTTGTCACCTGATAGAGCTGCTGCGAGGCATCATAATAGAGTTGCAGCAAACGGACGAGGGGCAAATAGATATCGGCAACATCTTCGAGCGAGACCGTATCGTTCAGGCTAACTAGGGTATCCAGTTCTTCAGCGTAGATCGGCAGTGGCACCCCCTCGCGCAGACGTGCCCATTCGTCACGGGAAAAGATGAGATACGGGCTACAACGTCGCTTGGCAGCGAGCATAGATGCCATCACGCTTCCTCTCATAACTTGTTACTCATCTGTCAACAGAGTCTTCCGGTCTTCCCGGGAGCGCGGGCGGCCCGCCCGCTTCTCCTTCCGAAGAAGGTTCTTTGCGCCTTTGCGTCTTTGCGTCAAATCATCAGCAAACGATGCTGAACGACTATTGACTCAACCCGAGCGCCTTGGCCATCGTGATCCGCTGCAGTTTGCCGGTCGCCCCACGGGGCAGGCTTTCGAGCATATGGATGCGCCGTGGCACTTTGAAGTCGGCCAGGGTTGCGGCACAATAGTCCCGTAACGTCTGTTCGCTCACCTCTTCTTTGAGCACAACCGCCGCATGGACTTCCTCGCCCAGCGTTGGGTGGGGCACGGCAAACGCGAGCGCTTCGGTCACCGCAGGATGCCGCAAGAGCACGTCGTCGATCTCGAGTGGCGAGATCTTTTCGCCGCCACGGTTGATCAGTTCTTTCAGCCGTCCTGTCAGATGCAGATAGCCGTCACCATCAAGCATCCCCTGGTCGCCCGTGCGAAACCATCCTTCCACAAACGCGGTGGCATTGGCTTCGGGGTTATTTTCGTACCCATCAACCACATTTGTTCCGCGCACCACGACCTCGCCGCGTTCACCCTGGGGCAACAGTGCCCCGTGCTCATCCATAATCCCAACCTCGACGCCAAACCCGATGCCCACCGAGCCAGCCTTGCGCGGGGCCGGTGGCAACGGGTTCGACGTCATCTGGTGGCTCGCCTCGGTCATGCCATAGCTCTCGAGCACCGGTGCCCCAAAGACGGTCTCGAGGCGCTCCATCACCACCGGTGGCAGAGGTGCGCTACTCGAACGGATAAAGCGGAACGGATTGGCCCGAATCAGGTCGAGGTTGCGTTCGGCGCGCGCCAGCAGCAACTGGTGCATCGTCGGCACCGCCGAATACCAGGTCGGACGGAACTGCTCGACCCAGTTCCAGAATTTCAGGCCATCAAAGCCCGCCGGACAGATCACCGTACCCCCGGTTGCCAGGGTACTCAGCAGCGAGGCGACAATGCCGTGGATGTGAAAGAGGGGCATCACGCAGAGTGCCCGATCCTCGCCATTGAGGTTGTAGGTCGCGCCAATATGGGCTGCCGAAGCCGCCAGATTGCGGTGACGGATCGGCACGCGCTTGGGCCGACTCGTGGTGCCGCTGGTGTGCAGGATCATCGCAACATCATCAGGGGTTGCGAACGCCGCATCTCGTGGCTGCGGCGCAGGCGTAGCGCCCCCCGGCTGAAGCGTAAACGTGCCGTCATCGGCCGCCACCACTTCCAGCACAAACATGCCCGGCAAGAGCGCCGCCCGCGCCTCGGCCTGGGTCTCCGGCAACACCACGAGCGCCTTGGCCTGGGTATCCTCAAAATAGAAGGCAAACTCCTCTTGCCGATACTTCGGGTTGAGCGGCGCAGCGGTGGCGGCCGTAGCCGTGGCGAGAAAGGTGACCACCATCGCCGGGCCATTGCCCATCGCAATGGCGACCCGATCACCACGGCCCAGCCCGAATGACTGCAACTGGGCCGCCATCGCGACCACCGAGGTGCGCAAGCCTTCATAGTTCAACCCTGGGTACTCCGGAGCAACAAGGGCGGCAGCTTCAGCGTCGCCCTGTTGCAACAGGTCAAGCAAGGTTTTCTGTATATCATTATCAATCAGCGCCATTGATACAACCCCCTTGGATCACATTGACTTACTAGACAAGGATTTAGAAGATAGCAAATAGGAAATAGCCAAGCGCATCGGGAAGCGATGCATGCCTTCGAACTGTAAAGTGGTCCCTTGTCCTAGTATGTAACGTACTTTTTCTGCCAGGCTCACCGCCTTGTCATGCTGAGCGCAGCGAAGCATCTTTGCCGTCTGGACGCCTAAGACCCTTCGCTTCGCTCAGGGTGACAAAATATTAGCAAGCTTACGTCACAGCCCCTTACCAACCGACGGCGACCCCATCGCAGCGTGTTTCAGTGCCGGCCACATACTCGCCCGAGTCGCGCCGCCAGATAATCTGACCACGCCCAAAGCCACCGACTTCGGCTTCCGCGATCACCTGATGCCCACGGGCCATCAACCCCTCGATAACATGGCGGGGTGTCTCAAGCTCAACGCGCACGCTGCCATCCCGTTCCCAGCGCCAGCGCGGTGCATCAAGGGCTGCCTGGGGATGCATCCCATAGGTGAGGCTGTTGACGATCACCTGGGCATGGCCTTGCGGCTGCATATGGGCACCCATGACGCCAAACGGCCCGATGCCCTGCCCATCTTTCAGCAGAAAACCGGGAATGATCGTGTGGAAGGGGCGTTTGCCGGGCACGAGCATATTGGGATGCCCAGGGGTCGTGACAAAACCACAGCCACGATTATGCAGCGCAATGCCCCAATCGGGCACTACCACCCCCGAACCAAAGCCCATATAGGTTGACTGGATCATGCTGACCATCCGCCCTTCGCGGTCGGCAGCACAAAAATAGACTGTACCACCTTGTGGCAATTCACCGGGGCCAAAATCTTGGGCCTGGTCACCAATCAGGCTGCGCCGTGCAGCCAGGCGTTCACGGTCAAGCATCGCCGCTACCGGCACCTCGGCCATCGCCGGATCGCCAACATACGCAAAAATATCAGCAAAGGCCAGCTTCATCGCCTCGATCTGCAGATGGAAGCTCGCCGCCGAGTCACGCGGATGGCGCGCCAGATCGACGCCATCAAGGATACCGAGCGCCAGCAACGCCGCGATGCCCTGCCCATTCGGCGGAATCTCGGCCACCGTATAACCACCATACTCCATCGTAAGCGGTTCAACCCACTCGGAACGATGCGCCGCGAGATCATCTGCCGTCAGCAGACCACCGGTTGCCTGACTGAAGCGCGCGATCGCCTCAGCGATCTCACCCTCGTAGAAGGCACGCGGCCCAACCTCAGCGAGCATCCGCAACGTCCGTGCGTGCCCAAGGCTACGGAAACGCTCACCGGCCCGTGGCGCACGACCATCGAGGGCAAACGTCTTGAGAAAACCGGCAAACTCAGGGCTCACACGGTCGTGCGCCGCAGCGACCCCCTTCGCCCAGAAATGGCTCACCATTGCGGCCACCGGTGCGCCCTGTTCGGCATAGGCAAGCGCTGGACCCAACACCTGGGCCAGCGGCAGCGCCCCAAAGCGGCTATGCATATCCCCCCAGAGCTGCACCACCCCGGGCACCGTCACCGGCAACCAGCCAAAGGTCGGCATCGTACCGTGTCCCGCACGCCCAAGCGCCTCCACACTCAACGCAGCCGGCGCCCGCCCCGACCCATTGATCCCGTGCAGTTTAGCCCCATCCCAGATCAGCGCAAAGCCATCGCCCCCAAGCCCATTCGAGGTTGGCTCAAGGACCGTCAAACACGCCGCAGCGGCGAGCGCCGCATCAACCGCCGTCCCCCCGGCCTGCAACATCGCAAGGCCAGCCTGCGACGCCAGCGGATGGCTCGTCGCCACAACGCCATTCCCCGCGATCAACGGCACCCGGCGAGCAGCATAAGGAACATGTAACAGATCGTTGTTCACACGGCACCCCATCGGGCTAGACAAGAAAGCATCAGGCAGGCACCAATGCACACGCCTTAGGTGAATTATGCCACAGAATTGCAACTGTACGGGCACGGCGCCGCCGTGCCCCCACCGCCGTGCCCCCACCGCCGTGCCCCGCCGTAGGGACACGGCTTGCCCGTGCCCTGCCCGTCCCCATCTGCCTTAGGTTGCTCTTCTCAGCTTTGTCCACTTTGATGCTTTGAACTGAACCCCTCCCGAACATACAGCGTTCTGCGGATGACATCGTTTTTATCCATTTGTGCTTCAATCTGGACTTCCACAACTTCTGCAAGAGGCCGTAAGAGGTGCCTTTCAAGCCAGGAGACGACCGGAACAACGACTGCGTCACCCATGACGTGATAGCCTTCATTGTAGCTAGCAGGCAAAGTGTAAGAGTCAGGCAAACCCATGAGTCGGGCCGCCTCACGTACCGAGAGTAAGCGTGAGCGAATACGTTCACCTTCTACAATGAGGAGTGTTTGCCTGCTTGACCCACCGGCAGGTGTTCTCAGGCAGCCACTAATCCCATCAAAGCGAACTTCTGCGCGCTGGGTTTTTTCCATCCTGGGTTCGTGTGCGTTTGTAAATCGTGCCAATCTGTAAGTCTTGCATGAATTGAGCTTGCCGAACTTTCGCGAGATT
This sequence comes from Candidatus Chloroploca sp. Khr17, assembly GCF_004138165.1. Taxonomy (GTDB): domain Bacteria; phylum Chloroflexota; class Chloroflexia; order Chloroflexales; family Chloroflexaceae; genus Chloroploca. Next base: position 215,426 of record NZ_RYFF01000003.1, on the reverse strand, counting down.
TTGCGGAGACATCATGGATAAGAGGCGCATTGTTTCGGCTTCGCTGTGCCATTCTATCTCTGTCGATTCAGTATCGATCAGATCAAGCAATGATTGTCGCCCAACAGGTGCCGCAGGTACATTCCACCATGTCCAATTATGTTTCAAAAAAAGAGGTAAATCAGCATAGGCTTTCATGAGCGCTTGATTGTGCCAGGAAGGTTGTGGTGACGGGTGCATCAGATGGCTCGGGATTTGCACAGCATGCTTCACCGCTACAAAAAACAAGCGTGGGCGAGATTGTGGCACAAAATGGACTGCATCAATCGTCAATGCGCCGACCTGATAAGTGTTCTCAAGGCCACCTCACGCACAAAGGCTTCCCGCAAGGCGCTGTCGGTGAACCGTGCGGCCTGGCGCTGTAGGGCTTGCCGGGCTGCGTCGCGGTCGTGCAGCGTGCCGGAGATCTGGTACTGTACGATGAGGAGGCGCAGGCTGTAGCGCTCAAGGTCGGTTTTCGCCAGGTGCGCTGTTGCTTCGTTCAGCGCTGCCTCGGCCAGGGTGCGATCCCCCGTCGCCAGGGCGACCTGCGCAAGCAAGATGAGGATGTCGGCATCGTGTGGGCTTGCATGCTCGCGCCACCAGGCGATGGCTGGCATCAATCTTGCCAGGGTGTCGCTTGTTGCAGTGGTCGCCAGGTCGTATTCCGCCCACGCTCGTGCCCAGGCGAGATACGGCCGTCCCGAGGTCAAATCAGTCGGGTGCAGGTGCCGCAACACTGCGTCGGCTTCATCATGTTCGCCTGCCGCGATCAGTACCCGCGCAAGTCCGGCACGGTGCCAGATGCCATACGCAGAGTCTGCCGGTAGGCCGACGCGTTCACTCAAGACGACGAGTTGGCGCATGGCGGCGATTGCGTCGCTGTGTTGCCCCATGTTGCTGCTGTAGAGGCCGTAGTTGTAGAGTAAGGCCCCATACGCCCAGGGGTCATCCAGGGTGCGATACAAGGGTAGCAGGGGGCGCAGGTAGCTACGCGCCGCTTCCCAATGCGCAAGGTAGGCGTTCGCTTCACCAAGCTCGCGCAGAGCGTCGGCCCACGCCGGGTGCGGCGGGCAATGTGGCTGGTACGGGGTCAACGCGAGCGCCCGCTGCGCACTGGCAAGCGCCTCGTTGCACTGGCCTTCGGCGCGCTGGGCAAAGGCGCAATGACACAGCGCCTGATAGAGCACCGATGTCGCCTCAGCTGCCTCGGCCAGCCGACACGCCGTCTGGAGATGCGTCAGGCCTTCCCGCGAACGCCCCAACGCATCGGCCAGGTGCCACCCGAGCGTCTGGTGAAGGCGCGCTGCCGCGACCTGATCGCCGGTCGCCGTCGCCAGCGCCAGCGCTTCGGTCGCGGTCACGTCAACCTCTGCGGCCCGCCCTTGCAACACCGCCAGGCTCATCTGCGCCTCAAGCGCCTCAAGTTGCGCCCCTGACTCACCAAGCTCGTGCGCCATCGCCAGCACCTGCGCAGCGTCGCTGGCCCAGGCCTCAAGGTGCAACAGGGTGCGGTGGAGCGCGAGGCGTTGGCGTAGCAGGGTCAGGTGCCGGGTTGTCGGTTGTTTGATCTGGGGGAGCAGTCCGCACGCAGCCTCAAGATTTGTTAGGGCAACCCCATAGGCATAGAGCGCCGAGGCTTGCGCGGCTGCCTGCTGATAGGCGCTGAGCGCCGCCTCCCCAAGCCCCGCTTTGGCAAAGTGAGGCGCCACGAGCGCTGGCTGATCCGGGTATGCCTGGGCGAAGGCTTGCCCAGCCCGCCGATGCAAGACCATCCGTCGCCACGGCGAGAGCTGCTCGAGCACGGCGCTGCGCAGCAACGGGTGCGCAAAGGCGAGCCGCGCTACGGTTGCGTCTGCGGTGTGTATCCCAAGCACCTGGTGTGTCGTCAGTTCTTCGAGGCCTTCACCGATCGCCGCCGCTGACCGCGCCGCCACCGTTGCGAGCAGGCGCTCATCGAGGTGAGGGTCGAGGATCACCGCCGCTTCCAGCACCTCACGGGCCAAGTCGCTCAGGTGGCTGATCCGCGCCAGGATCGCCTCGCGCACCGTTACAGGGAGTGGGAGCGTGGCTGGAGAGGGATGTGGTTGCGTGCGCTCTTGCAGTGCGCGCACGATTTCGAGCATAAAGAAGGGATTGCCCCCGGTCTCCTGATGGATCTGGGGCACCAGTGCAACGGGTGGCGGCGGTGAGAGCGAGCCAAGCAACTGCTGGGTTGCCGTGATGTCCAACGGCCCAACGTCGACCTCGGCCAGCCGCCCGGCACGCCGTAGCCGCTTGCGCAACTGGTCAAGTCTAGGCGTTACCGTGGTGGCCGTCGCCACCACAACCAGCGGGGTAGCGCCCCAATTGGTCACCAGCGAGCGCAACCATCCCAGCGTCGCTTCATCGGCAAACGGCAGATCATCGAAGCAGAGTAGCAGCGGTTGTTGGGCCGCAAATGTGCCCAGCACCTCGGTCAGCGCCGTATAGAGGTGCTGTTGCGCAAAGGCCGTCGCGACCCCGATCGGCAGTGGGAGATCGGGGAAGTGCTGGCGCAACTCGGGTAGCAACGGCAGCAACTCGCTGCGCCAGTGGGCCGGAACTGTCTGCCACAACGCCGGCGTATGCAACGTCTGACGCAACATCTGGATCAACACGGCATACGGCATATGCTGCCCATCAATATGGCAGATGCCCGTCAGCACAAGCCCCGCTTGACGCGCCACATAGTCACGCATCAGGCGCGACTTGCCCATCCCCGACTCACCGCTGATGAGCATGAAGCCGCCCCGTTGCGGCTGCTCCATCATAAAACGCGCATAGGCTACCTGCAAACGCCCAAGCTCCTCAGTGCGCCCAACCAGCGGCACCTCCAGTGAAGGTAAAATTGGCACAATTGACACTGTATCAAATAGGCTTTGTTGCCCCGACAGTGTCTGCGTTGGGGGCAACGAAACGCCGTCAGGCGGCGCGTCAAGGCGTGATCGTTGTGCTCCTGGTTGCAACACCGCACGCGTTGACGGCAACGGCCCAACGCCCAACTCACGTTCGAGCACCCGGCAGCACAGCTCAAACTGCCGCCATGCAGCCGCCCGATCGCCGACAGCCATAAAGAGCTCGATCAACCGACGGTGCATTGGTTCAGCGAGTTCATCGCCTGCGAGATACCGTTGGGTAAACTGGATCGCTGCCGTCAGATCGCCCAGGGCAACGGCGCGCTCAGTTGCCACTTCGAGTCCACCGAGGTAACGTGCGTGAAACTCGCGGGCCGTCGCCGCCTGCCACAGCTCATATTCAGGCGCATCAGGCAACGCAAAGCCATCCATAAACGGACCCCGATAGAGCGCCAGCGCCTCAGCGAGGCCAGCCAGATCGGGGGCAGCCGTGCCACGCACAAACGCATGGCAATCAACCTCAACCAGCGCGGCAGCGAGGGCCACCATCTCCTCATCAACCAGCACCAGGCGTGGTGTCGGCAATGCCGCACGCAGACTCGAAAGCAAGCGCGTCATATGGCGTCGTGCCATGTGATCGGGCGCATCAGGCCAGAAGAGAAAGGCCAGCCGATCACGCGGCAGCGGCTGAAGCTGCGCCGCCAACCGGTACAACAATGCACGCACCCGTCGTCGTGGCAACACCAGCGGCTCTCCCTGCCATGTCACCCGACACCCACCCAGAAGCTGAATTCGCATAGCCTGATTGTAGCACTGCCCCGCCGCCACCAACGCCACCTGTGCCCCAACTCATGCTACAATGCCTCCGGCGTGCTGCCTAGTGAAACCCTTGCCCTCATCTCTAGGGCGATCGCATCATACGAAACCGGATAAAAATACGCTCTATGTGGCAGCATGTGCATGCAACCAGCAGCGCAAACGGCGGCCCCCGGCCCTGTAGGGGCACCCCTTGCGGGTGCCCTGGTGGGGTGCATGCACGGAAGATGCAATCGCCCTGCCCTCATCTCGCTGCGTGGCGGCGAAGCCGCCACGCAGCGAGTATAATCCTATGAACGAACCAATCATTGAGGCCGTGGGCCTGCAAAAACGCTTTGGTGATACCGTCGCGGTCCAGAACGTCGATCTCAGCATCTATCCTGGTGAGATTGTGGGCTTTCTGGGGCCAAACGGGGCGGGCAAGACGACGACGATCAAGATGTTGATCGGCTTGCTGCGCCCAAGTACTGGGGTGGCCCGCATCGGCGGGTTTGATCTGCAAAAAGCCCCTTTGCGCGCCAAGGCGCTGCTTGGCTATGTGCCTGATCAGCCCTTTTTACCCGAAAAGCTCACCGCCCGCGAATATATCCAGTTTATGGGCGGGCTCTACCGTCTTGACCCAAAGATCGCCCGTGACCGCGGCGAGCATCTGTTGCGCCTCTTTGGGTTGACCGACCGTGGCAATGAATTGCTCGGCGGCTATAGCCACGGTATGCGCCAGAAGGCCGCGCTCACCGGGGCACTGCTGCACCAGCCACGCGCCTTTTTTCTCGACGAACCAACCGTTGGCCTCGATCCGCGCAGCGCCCGGTTGATCAAGGATCTCCTGCGTGAGGTCGCGGCCCAGGGCACCGCTGTCTTCATGTCAACGCATATCCTTGAGATCGCCGAGCGCATGTGCGACCGGGTCTTTATCATCAACAAAGGGGCCATCATTGCCTCGGGCACCCTCGATCAACTGCGCGCCGGCGGCGACGCTAGTCTCGAAGATATCTTCCTGAGCCTCACTGGTGACCCCGATGAAGTTGCGTTGCTTGATGAGTGATTAGGGTCGCAAACGTAGCGCTATTGGGGCACTGGTCGGTCAGGGTGAAATGAACTGGTGCCCCATCGGTTCGCGCTCCTAAGCAGCAAAACCCGCCTGAGACCTCACAGGTCTTCGAGACTTGTGAGGTCTGGTCTGGCCACAATACCTGCAAAGAAGACCTCACAGGTCTGCTCGTCCGCATTGGGACGCCATCATCAAGACCTGTGAGGTCTCTTCTCGTGCTTCTTTGCAAGGTATTGGGTCTAGCCAAGCAGAACTGCTATAATTGCTTCCATTGCCTTTGGCTTGAATGGGTGTCAACCAATACGCCGGTGGCATGTGCTCCAGATATGATCAGCATAACACACGAGAAGGTAACACAATCAATATGACCATTGAAATTACTATCATTTTGGTGTTGATTTTAGCCAATGGGATCTTTGCAGGAACAGAACTGGCCATCCTGGGAGCAAAACGGGGACGGTTAGAGCAGCACGCGGCTGATGGAAGTGCCGGTGCGGCGGCGGCTCTCCGCTTACAAGACGATCCCAATCGCTTTCTCTCCGCTGTCCAGGTTGGCATTACCCTAATTGGTATTCTCACCGGCGCGTTTGGCGGTGCCAGCATTGCCGCTCGTCTGTCGCCGTCGCTAAGCAGCCTGCCTGTGGTTGGGCCGTATGCGACCCAACTCGCGTTCGGCATTGTGGTTGTGGTGATCACCTTCTTCACCCTGGTTTTTGGCGAACTGGTGCCCAAGCGGCTTGCGTTGCTCAAGGCTGAGCAGTATGCCATGCTGATTGCCACCCCAATGACCTTCATTGCCCGGTTGAGTAGCCCGGTAGTCAGCCTGCTTGCCTTCTCCACCCAACTCGTGCTGCGCCTCCTCGGTCTCGATAAAACCCTCCCGGCGCAGGTGACGGAAGAAGATATCCAGGCTCTGGTTCGTGAAGGTGCCTCTGGAGGCGAGGTCACATTGCACGAGCAGCAACTTATTGAGAGTATTTTCGAGTTTAGCGATCAGCAAGTGCGTCAGATTATGACCCCGCGGCGCGACATCGTTATGATCGAGGCTGAGGCAACCCTGGGTCAGATCATGCCTCAGGTGCTGGAGGATGGCTACTCGCGCTTTCCGATCTATCAGGATACGCCTGACCAGATCATTGGTATCGTTCATGTCCGTGATTTGCTGATGCTCTATCACCGCGAAGGCGAAGCTGCGCTGGTGCGGAGCGTCATCAGCCCGCCCCTCTATGTCGCCGAACATAGTCTGGCCGCCCAGCTCCTGGCGACGTTTCGGAAACAGCAGCGGCATATGGCGATTGTCGTTGGCGAAGAAGGGGGAGTGGAAGGCCTGGTCACGCTGGAAGATGTGCTCGAAGAGATTGTGGGCAACATTGAAGATGAATTTGATGAACCTGAACCCGAATTCATTGTGAGTCGCGAGGATGGTTCATGGCTCATTGATGGGCGTCTGCCCACGGATGATCTGAAAGCCCTCTTGGAGGTGGACGAACTGCCAGACGAAACAATCTATCGTTATGATACGCTCGCTGGCCTGGTCATCACATTGCTCGGCCATATTCCCACCACAGGCGATCATGTGGAGTGGGATCGCTGGCGGTTCGAGGTCGTCGATATGGACGGGCGGCGCATTGACCGCATCTTGTTGAGCAAGCACACGTAGGGGCAATACCTTTTAGTATGTAACCTACGTTTTCTGCGACCCCTGGGTGCGTGGGCGGCCCGCCCGCGCACCCAGGGGCGTATCATAGCAAGAAACCGTACGTTACATTTCCTGTAAAACCATTAGCCGACACTCCTCAGATACAAATTGTCTAGGACTGCTATCTTCATCACGGTGCAAGCTTTTGCTGGTATCATATAAAGCATGGAGAGTCTCTGGATGCTGGCTGAACTTGATATCGTATATATTTTTTCGGATCCGCTTTTTGATGCTACTCTTGTCGTATTAAGCAGCTTGCTCGCTGCTATCTTGCTCATTTTGGCCCATCGGTTGTTTACCTTCAACCTTTACCATGCCTGGTTGGTGCTTCGTCAGATCGTAGGTTGGCTGTTGATCATCATCGGCCTCCTGGGCATGATCCTCCCTGGGCCAGGCATCCCGTTCTTCGTCCTTGGGGTGTTGCTCGTTGGGCGGCGGCATCATCTGATCCGCCGGAGTTGGGTCTTGTTGCGGTTGTCCCTGCGTCGCTTGGGCCAACGTCCTGGACTGCTTGGGCGGGCCGCACAGTTTGCGTATCGACATATTCAACGTATGCGTGCGCAGATCAGACCGATGCTCCGCAACATAAGCGCTAGGTATCACCGCTCATAAACAGTGGCTCGAAGCATCGTATTTTCGTAGCGCTACAGCGCTTATAAAACATATGAGTTTACTCTTTTTCATCATCTTCCTGACGTTAAGTGTCTCAGCCGTTTGTTCTGGGGCCGAAGCGGCCCTCTTCTCGGTCAGCATGGTGCGGGTACGCCAACTCGCCGAAGGCGGTGGGGCCTCAGCGAAGGCCTTGCTGCACATCCGCGAAAACATGGCGCGTCCGATCAGCACGATTGTGGTGCTGAACAATGTCGCGAATATCGGCGGGAGCCTGGTGATCGGTAACCTGGCGACTGAAGTCTTTGGCAGTCAGTGGATTGGCGTCTTTTCAACTTCACTCACGCTCGCCGTGATCATTTTTAGTGAGATTATCCCAAAGACGCTTGGCGAGCGTTATGCCGCGACGATCGCGCCAATTGTGGCCAGGCCTGTCCAGTTCTTGACGATCCTCTTTACGCCGATTGTCTGGCTCATCGAACGCATCGTTGCCCCGATTGTCACAACGAATCGGGCCCCCACGACCAATGAAGCCGAAATTCGCCTGCTGGCGCGGATCGGTCAACAGGAAGGGGTCATCGAGCATGACGAGTCAGAGATGATCGAGCGCGTCTTCCGCCTCAACGATACGGTCGCCGGGCATATTATGACGCCGCGGGTCAGTATCACCTATCTCCACGCCGATGATACGCTCGCGGCGGCACGCGCGACTATGCTCAGTGCTGAACATTCGCGGCTGGTCGTCATCGGTGATTCCATTGACGAAGTGCGTGGCATCGCGTTACGGAGTGAACTGCTCGCGGCGTTGTTAGCCGGGCATGAACAGCAGGCCGTCGCAGCGCTGATGCGCCCGGCAAACTTCGTGCCCGCCAGTATACGGGCCGACAAACTGCTGGAAGTCTTCCGCCAGACACGTCAACACCTCTCGGTCGTCATTGATGAGTATGGCGGTCTTGCCGGTGTGGTCTCGCTTGAAGATGTGCTCGAGGTGCTCACCGGTGAAATTGTGGACGAAACCGACCGGGTCGCCGACCTCCAAGCCGAGGCACGCCGGAAGAATCAGAATCGCTTTGACCAACCATCCGACACCTGATGCGGTGAGCGATCGCCGTACAGAGGCAGACGTTTCGCCACATCGATTGGATGCGTTGCGCCAGACGTATGAGGAGGTTCACGATGTTTGAACGTATTGCCTTCGCGACCGACGGTTCGGCAGTGTGTGAGCGAGCGCTCGACTATGTTGCCTCATTAGCGCATTGTTATGCCGCGCATGTCCTGGTATTGAACGTTGCCGCCGCCCCACCAGTTGCGATGAGTGAACCCTACCTCCATCATGCCTTGCAGTCCAGACGCCAACAAGCCGCCGCGTGTGTCGACGGAACACGCGAGCGCCTGCGCGCCCTGGGCGTCGTCGAGGTTGAGATGGTGGTTCTTGAAGGCCCTCCTGCCGAAGCCATCCTTGAACAGATCGCGCAATGGCGCGCCACTTTGCTTGTGATCGGGGCCCATGGAGAACACCCGTGGCGCGATCGAATCTTGGGCAGTGTGAGTTTGGCCCTGACGCAGCGTGCGCCATGTCCGGTGCTGGTGATGAAATGAAACCTGAATGAAGGCCTCGACACGCTCAGGTCGCTGCCTGCTGAAAGCCGAGCCGTTCCAGAACGAGCCGGGCTTCTTGCTGGATCACGGTTCGTTCTTCCGCCGTGAGCCGATTGAGGCCCAGTACCGCCGGCCCGAGCCGTGGGTTGGCGCGCAGGGCTTCTTCATGGGTGATCAGGAAATTCCAGTAGAGCAGGTTGAACGGGCAGGCGTCAGGGCCGGTGCGCTGTTTGGCGTTGTAGCGGCAACTGGCGCAATAGTCGCTCATCTTGTTGATGTAGTTGGCCGAGGCGATGTAGGGCTTCGTGGCGATGCCGCCCCCGTCGGCGTTGAGGCCCATGCCAAAGACGTTGGGCACCATCACCCAGTCGTAGGCGTCAAGGTAGGCCGCCAGGAACCATGTGTTGACCTCGTGCGGCTGCACTCCGGCCAGCAAGCAGAGATTGCTCAGCAGCATCAGGCGTTCGATGTGATGCGTGTAGCCGGTCTGCAAGGCGCGGGTGATCGCGTGGTGCAGGCAGTTCAGGTCGGTTGCGCCCGTCCAGAACCAAGCGGGCAAGGTGCGGGTGGCGTTCCAGGCATTTTTGGTCGCCAACGCGGGCATCTGACGCCAGTATTGCCAGTACATATACTCGCGCCAACCGAGCACCTGCCGCACAAAGCCTTCCACTGAATTGAGCGGTGCCTTGCCGTCGTGATACGCTTGCTCGGCGGCCCGGATGAGGTGCATAGGTTCGAGCAGGCCCAGGTTGAGATAAGGCGAAAGCCCCGAGTGGTAGAGCAGCGCTGAGCGCATCGTCATCGCGTCTTCGTACGGGCCAAAGTCCGCCAGGCGCTCGGCAAGAAACGTTGCGAGCAACTGCGCCGCCTCGGTATGCGTGACAGCCAGGTTGAAACCGGTCACGTCGCCGATGCCACCGGGCCTCCGGGCGACCTCTTCCATAACCTGCTGCGTAAGGGCATCAGGCTCGTGCACCAGAGGCTCGGGCGGGGTCAGGGCGCGTGGCAAAGGCTTGCGATTCTCGGCGTCAAAACTCCACTTTTGCCCGATAGGGGCGCCATCTTTTTCCAACAAAACCGCAAAATGACGCCGCATGGCACGGTAGAAGGTCGCCATCATCACGGTGCGTGTGGGCGGGGCGTCGGGGAACGGGTCGAACTGGCCGACGAGGAACTGCGCATTGGGCAGGATCGTCACGGGGAGACCGAGCGCATCGGCAAGGGTCTGTTGGAACTGACGGGTCGCATATTCGGCGGCGGCCATGGTGAAGAGGTGGCCCGGCTGCGTACGCTGACAATGCTCACGCAACCCGCTAAGAAAATCGGGGGCGTGCAGATACTCAACCGCATACCCTTGCGCCCGCAGCATGGCCACATAGTGACGCATCGCACTGAGCAACAACACCAGCTTTTTGCGCTGGTAGGGCTGCTGGTTGAGGCGAGCGGTACTCTCAAGCAACACCACGTGTACGGACGACGTCCCCGCCACAGACGCAGCCGCAACAAGCGCAGGATGCGGATCGAGCAACTGATCGCCCAAGATCCAGACGGTTGGCATGGCAATTTTCACCAATGAATCCTTATATAATTTCAATATCTCTTGTGATACAAGTGTTCATGCTCCCCCTAGGAGCGCGGACTGCCTAAGACCTCACAGGTCTTCAAGACCTGTGAGGTCTTACCCATTTTCTGCCTTTGCGTCAATACGGATCAACCTTAAGCCGCACCATGTCCCAGCCCATGCCTTGACGCTGGACTTCAAAGCGTTCAGTGCGGCGCAGGTCGTCAATGGTAAGGGTAAAGCGGAAGGGCAAGAGTTCGGGGAGGTGGATGAGGTCGGCAAAGGGGAGATCGTGCGCGGGATGGGCGGCAAAGGCTGCTTCGAGCATCCATTGTTCGAGCGCTGGGCTGGTTGCGGTGTGTCGCTGCAGAGCGTAGCTCGAGCGCTGTGCGGTTGCCTGCAGGATGCCCCAGTTGCGTAAGGAGAAGATCAGGCGCTCGGTGGCTTTTGGCAAGCCCCCAAGTTGGCCCAGATGACGCAGATGCGGAAGTTATAATCTGCGTCATCTGCGAACGATCAGAATGACTTTGCATTAGCCCTGAGGGCACCTACCCTGATGTTGCAAGAAGGGAGTATACTTAAGCTTGATGAAGGTGACGCGTTTCATCAAGAAAGTTGCCCTATGCCGACCTTAGAAGAACGTCTTGCCTCGCTCGAAGCAGAGAATCGGCAACTCCGTACGCAGATAGCGGAGTTACGCAAAAAGACCACCCGGTTTCGCGACATTATTCTGTCAACCCCGGTGGCAGTGGCTGTTGCATCAGTCGAGACTGAACTGGTTGACTATGGCAATCCAGCGTTTGCGAGTCTTCTTGGCTATGATCTCGAAGAGCTTATGGGCCTGCCGCTCGCCAAGGTTTTTGCCGAAGAACCAGACTATATCCAGCATCTTTTTCGCCAGTGTGTTGCCGAGGGCTCGTGGCAGGGTGAATTGCGCTATTGCCATAAAGATGGTGCCCCAATCCCGGCTTTGCTGACGGCCAGCGTGCTGCGTGATAGTGATGGCAAGCCTTATGCGGTGGTTGGTTTTGCCCATGACCTGCGAGAGCAGAAAGAGCAAGAAGGGCAGTTACGCATCTTCAAGTTGCTGGTTGACAATGCACCAGATGGCATTGCCCTCTCTGATACGGATCTGCGCATTACGTATGCCAATCCTGCGTTTGAAGCGATGTTTGGCTATCAGCAGACCCTGATTGGGCGCCCCCTCACCGAGTTGATTTTTTCCGAAGATCTGGATCAACTTGCACTATTCGCCGAGACCGCGCGTACCTGTGGCACCGTGATTGGCGAAGTGCGGTATTGCCGGGCTAATGGCGAGGTTTTTGTGGCTCAGGTGTCGGGGATGATCCTGCGGGATGCGACCGATGAGCCGATTGGGTTTGCTTCGATCAACCGTGATCTGACTGATCAGTTGCAGGCCGAGCAAGAGCGACGGGCGTTGCAGGAAGAAGTGATCCAGGCCCAACAGGCTGCCCTGCGCGAACTTTCGACCCCGTTGATGCCGATTGCCGATAAGGTGGTGGTGATGCCAATTATTGGCAGCATTGATCAAATGCGGGCACAGATGATTATGGAGACGCTGCTTGAAGGGATTGCTGCCCACAATGCGACCTTTGCGATTCTCGATATTACCGGGGTGCGCGTGGTTGATACCCAGGTTGCCGCAGCGATGATCCGTGCGGCCCAGGCGGCGCGTATGCTCGGGGCCGAGGTTGTTTTGACCGGCATTGGCCCTGAGGTGGCGCAGACCCTGGTGCATATCGGGGCTGATCTGCGTGAGTTGGTTGCTCGCAGCAGTTTGCAGCATGGCATTGCGTATGCGATGAAACGTACCTAGCCCGCGAGCGCAGAACGAGGTTTTGCCTCGTTCTGCGCTCGCGGGTTGTTGTGCTGCCCGTCTTTGTTAACGACCAGTTTCCTGGTTGTCTTAGGGCAGGTTGCCTCCGCCAAAGTCATCGAAGGCGGCCCCTGCGGCGTTCATAAACCAGACGCCAATCTGACCACCCTGTCTGACATAGGTATTGCCAGCGACCGTCCGTGTATCGGCTGTGCCAAGCAGCAGGCAGTCGGCATACACGGCGATTGTGCCGTCAGCAAAAGCCCTTGCCCCAAGCAGCGCACCCGGTTGGAGGGTCACCGGATAACTTGCTACGCTGCGCCAACCTCGCCCTGGCACGAGCGCCTCGACGCTTATGCGTTGCCCCGGTGCGTCGTAGCTAACCAGAAGGGCTCTGCTCTGCCCACGTACTTTCAAGGCCAGTGTATAGTGCGTGCTCGTCGGGTTGAGCGTGCTCAGGCGCATGAAGGCTTCCTGGTCAGGCCCGAAGGCCGGTGCGCGCCACATGAGCAACCCACCTTTGCCAACGCTGACGAGGCCGTCATTGAGACGGTACTGATCGAGTTGGGTTGCACCACGCCAGTTGTTGCCCAGTCTCCCGTCGGCTCGGTCGAAGTTGTCGAGGACGCCCCTGGCAGGGAAGTCGCTGACTTTGACGACGATGTTTTGCACCGCTTCGCGATTGCCAGCATTGTCGGTGGCAAAGAACTCGACCCGGTTCGTGCCCTCGGTGGTAAGCACGATCGGGGCATTGTAGGGTGCGAAGTCGGCTTCCCCGATGCGGTACCAGATCGTGTTCACCCCAGCACGATCATCCTCGGCCTTGAGCGTCACGGTTGCGCTGCCAGCAAAGCAGTCGCTCGGGCAGAGCGGATTGCTTTCACCACTTATGCTGGCTGTGGTCGTGGGTGGGGTGACGTCAGGAGTGCGATCCTCGAAGCTGATTGTTCCTGTTGCCACCGGGTTGATGCCGTCGCTCACGCTGGCGCTGACGGTCGCGGTGTCTCGTGCGTCTGGTGCTGGCGTAAAGATGAGATTCGCGCTCAGCGTGTTCAGCGTGGCGGTGTTGCCGGTTGCCCGATACAGGCCACCACCCAGGTCGTCTAGCCCGGCGAGGCTGCTGCTGAGGCTGCCGAGACTGGCCGGGCTCACCAGCAGATCGAGCGTCAGGGTGTCGCTGCGATCACGGTCAATGGCCCCAAGCCCAAAGTTGCGCGGCGTGGCTTCGGTGTAGCCTAGCGTGATGTTCGGGGCGTTCACCGGAACCGTCGCAATCGTCACGGTGCCTGAGACCTCGTTGGCACTGAGCGCAAAGAGTTGCCCCGTGCGCTCAATGAGCTTGATGCTTTCAGGGGCCAGGCCTGTTCGTACCAACCCGAAGGCCTGCGGGGCCGTCGGCGTGGTGATGTCAACAAAAGCCATTGCATTGGCCCGCTCAAGGCCAACAGCGACCAGGATGCGTCCGTTCACCCTGATCACGTCAAGCATTTCGGGCTCGACGCCACCATTCGGGCTGCGATTATCCGGGTAGACGCCATATTGGTTGGCAAGATCGGCCAACTGGTTGCTCAGATCGGTGATGAAGGCCCCGGTGCTGGCATTGAAGATGCTGATCGTGCGGCCACCACGTGGGTTGGGGCGCGTATCGCCTTCGTCGGCGGTGATCAGATAGAGCGTGCCGCCAATTTCTACCGCACGGATGCCATCCGGCTCGCGGAACGCGACCAGGAGCTCGTTCGGGTTGTAGATGCCGTCGTTGGTGCGGTCGGTCAGCAACGCAACCTGGCCCAACCCGAAGATGTTGTCGGTCGGCATGATCGTGGGCAACGGCTCAGCCAGACTCAACCGTGCGATGGCGTTGTTCTCTTGCAAGGCCACGAAAACCGTCTGGCTATCGGGCGCAAACGCGATCCCTTCTGGCTCGATGGTGCCAGGCGCATTGGTTATCGCTGCGCCGCTCGCGTCACCGTGCGTACGACCGATGCTAACCCCCGGCACACCCGCGATGTCGGGGAACTCAACTGTGCTGACGGTCAGTGCCGATGCATCAGGGTTGGCCGGGTCAAACGCGCTCAAATCCATCACCACGAGCGCACCTGCGCCACCATCATCGGTTGCGCTGACCTGCTCGGCTTCGATCGCAATGACGGCAAAGCGTCCGTCAGGCGAAATTTCCACCGAGTCAGGCTGGCGTCCGTCAGGCGAGGTGGCATCAAGGCCGACAATGAATTGCACCAGCGGCATGCCGTCCGAAAGACGGAAGACGAAGGCGCGGCCCGAACGGGGGTTGCTGTTTCCGGCAACGGCCACAAAGAGATCTCTGGTCGGGTGGATGGCAACCGAGGTCAGGTTGGCAAGTTCGGGGAACTGTAGCCGTTGGATCAGGCTGAGGTCAGGCAACGCACTGAGATCGAGTAGATCAACGCTACCATCACCCGCGTTCGAGAGTACCGCCCGATCACCACTGACACTGATGATCTCGGCCCCACGGTCGCCAAGGCCGGTATCGTACGTAGCGAGCGCCGACAGCGCCGGCGCGCTATTGGGCCGCGTCAGGTTCAAGCCGATCAGCACCGGGTCGTGATCAGAGGTGCGGAACTCGTCGGGGGCAAAGAGGCTCTCGATATGATTCGGACTCTTGAACTCGACGTTGTAATCGAGCACGCTTGGTTCGTCGGCATTGATATGGTACTCGCCGGTGCCTGTCACCTGCTCGGCCAGGCCGGGCGAGGCCAGGGCGTGGTCGAGGTAGCCCCATTGTCCATCGAAGACGTATGAGTAGGCATTGACTCCACCAAACCGCTCGATCAGATTGACAAAGCCAAACTCCTCAATGACCGCAATCGGATCTTCTTTGGCATAGGCATTCAGATCGCCGATAATGAGCCAATCTGTATCGCCGCTGCCGGTCGGATCAGTCGCGATCCATTCCATCAGGGCGAGCGCAGCGGCGGTACGGGTACCATTGCAGTTGCCCTGGCCGTCGGTCAGATCATCATCGCCGGGACCACAGGCCGAACCCTTGCTCTTGAGGTGATTGACCACGACCGTCACTTCGCCGCCTGTCGCGATTTCACGGAAGGTCTGGGCAAGTGCGGGTCGGTTGCGGTCAGTTTCGGCATTGAAAGGATTGACGAATGCTGCCGCATCAAGCACCGCAAAGTCACCTACGAGCTGGACGCGGGTCGGCTTGTAGAGCAAGCCGACCCGAATGGCGTCGGTGCCGATGATGCCCGTATCGACATAACGATAGATATTGGCTCCCAGGGCGGTGTTGAGTGCAGCGGCAATATCGCCCTCAGGCGAGACACCGGGCGTATTCTCGAGCTCGATCAGGCCAAGGATATCGGCATCGAGCTTGAGCAGGGCCTGCACCAGTTTGGTGCGCTGGCGCTCGAACTCCAACAGCGAATCAGCCCCACGACAATCAGCATTCTGCAGCGGACCGCAGTCGCCAACGGTTGAACTGGCCGTCGTGTCAATCGTCAAAAAGTAATTGAGCACATTAAAGGCTGAAACCTTGAGCGAGCCACCAACCTCAGGTCGGGCCGTTGGGCGCGGATTGGTTGGCTGGAAGTCAGGGACGCCCCCACCGAGCGCACCCACGGGGCGCAGGCGGTAGTTGTTCGGGCTTGCCGCATTGCCGGCCCACCCATAGGTCATCACGCCAACCATGCCAGTGATACTATCGCCACCGCGCAGCGTATTGCTTGCGCTGAGGGGCTGGCCGCCGCGTCCGAAGAGGATCGGATCGGGGTTCTGATTGTTCAGGTTATCGTCAACAATGATGCGATTCAGATTATTGGCGGCCTGCAACGCAATGGTGGCAGCGCCTGGTTCAACCACATTGCTTGGTTGACGCAAGCGATCCCCCGACGACATCACGATCTGCCCAAAGCGCCCAAGCTGGAAGAATTCGGTGGCAAAGAGTTGCTGCGGGAACTGTACCAGCATGCCCTCGTAGCGCTCAAGATAGGGTACGCCATTCACCGCATCGGGGAAGGGCATCATCACATCAGTTGGTGTGACGGTGGCAGCGATTCCACAATCAATGATGCTCGCAACCGAGCTGATCTGCGTTTGCTCCTGGAATTCGCCGGCTGTGCCGGTGATGCGTACCTGTTGGCCGAGTTGCACCGTGACAGCATTGCCATTGAAGACAAAGATGCCATCAGAAGTTGTCGGGTCGCCGTCGCCAACCGGATCTTGCAGATAGAAACCGCGGAGGGCAGGGGATGGTCCCTGGAAATCGCCAACCACAATGCCCTGCGTGGTGACACTGCCGGTCACGGCCGCACTATTGCCGTTGCCCTGAATGGCATAGATCGGCACAAATGCTTGTTCGCAGATCGGCGTCGGTGGCGTAACCGTCAGCGTTGCCGTCTGGCTATCAACACTGCCCACCTCGTTGCTCACGCGCACCCAATAGCTGGTGGTTGCATTGAGGATCGGCGTGGTAAAGGTTGGACTATTGTCTCCAACAGGATTGGTTGTGTCAGGTGCACTGCCCTGGTACCACTGATAGCTCAGCGGGGCGGTGCCAGTTGCGGCGACCGTCAGGGTGGTGGTTGTGCCATCAGCGATGCTCTGACTCTGCGGTTCCGTCGTGATCGCCGGGGCTTCTGGCCCGCTCGCCAGGGGCTCACCGATCACCGTCACCATATCAAAGCGCCAGGTTCCCGTTGTGCCATAGGTTGAGGTGGCATTCGAGGCTGCGTAGGCACTGCTTCCAGGTGCAAAGGCCGCCACAATGCGAAAGGCAAAATTGGGATTATTATTGACGCCAGGCAACCCGGCCAGACTCACGCTACGCCCGTTGAACCAGGTATCGCCCCCGGTGGCCTCAAAGAGAGGCTCGACATTGGTAAAGTTGGTGCCGTCGGTACTGTACTGAAAGCGCACAAAACGCGAGGCGGTATTGCTATGGCGCTGATCCCAGCTCACAACAATATTCTGACGACCAACCGTACTTACATTAAACTGCACCCCACGTGTCTCGTTGCCGGTGCCTTGAGCCGCAAAGGTAGTGACATTCCAACCCGAGTTATCAGTTGCAGCCGGATCAGAGCTACCATTGCCTGCTGTGCCACTGGCAAAAACACCGCTAGTGCCGCCGACGAGGGCAGTGGTACCGGCACCTGTTGCCGGGTCAAGCGTTCCGGTTCCTGTGCTGCCATCAGGCGGTACCGAATTGAACGTCCACTGCGTGAACGTGGTTGTCGCAAAAACCGATGCTGGTGCGAACCCAATGATGGAAACCAGTAGGGCGAGTAATAGCCCAAGACTACTCACTAGGCGTATGCCTGTAGCACGTCGCCGATGTCTACCCAAAGCCATCATGCCTTTTTCTCCCTCAGATCGCTATACAAACCTCAAACGCTGATCGATCCACCCCTATGTCAAAGGCACCATCCTGGCTTAGTAGTCTGGGAATTAAGTTTCCCGGTAGCACCGCCGACCACGAATACTGATGACGAAGCAACGAAGATGGGCTGCTCCATGCGCTCTTCGTTGCTTCGTGGCCCCAATTCATGGACGGCTGACGACACCAGAAAACTTCTTTCCCAGACTACTTAGAGCATTGCGCGCTCTTCGGGTGAGTTCCCGTGTCGTGCAATGCACATTACCGACGTTTGCAAAGCACAAGCAAACTGACCCTCGCCATAACGTCGAGAGCAAGCAACAAATCGCCTCGGGGCGCAGAATGTCACAGCTTTGGTGCAGCCGTGCTAGGGATGAAAACGGAGGGTGTGATCAGCGACGATAATAGCAGAGCAATGTTAAGACTCGTCGGATGTTAGGATGACAAAACTGTTATGTGCATACCCTCGCACCAACAGGCCCGACCTCTCCCGATATGAGCGAGCCGAGGCCCAGCCAAGGGACGGGGTTAAAGGTTTCAGCCGCAGAGCAGTTGAACCTCGTATCTGTTTGTAGTACAATTCAGGTAGCGCGAATAAAGTAAAATGACGCTGAGCGTCACCCATCGTAACCACATCATTGTCGTTGAGGGTTCTCGTTATGGGCGCTACTTCTTCTTCTGATCCCGATACCCCGCTGGGTTCGCTTGCGCTTGATGATCTGCATAGCCGCTGTGAAGCCCAACTCGCTGCCTTTCAGCAATCACGCGACAACCGCCAGGATAGTCGCAGTTGCGAAGAGATTCTGCGCCGTGCGGCCAACCGCGACCAGGCTGCCTTTGCGCGGCTCTGGCTGATTAGCATCCCCCTCGTCCGCAAGCTGTGCCCTGTTCAGTGTCGTCCAGATCTGGACGACCTGCAGCAGGAGGTGGCGATCAATCTGCTGCGCAAATTTCGCCATCCGACCTCGCCGTATCAGGCGCGTTCGTTTGCCGAATACCGTGTGTATGTGCATACGACGGTCGTCCACACCTGCCTCAAAATGCCCCGCCGCGCCCCGACGGTGGATCTCGAGGCGCTGCGTGTTCAGCCAAGCCAGGGCGAAGCGACAGATGCTGTGATGCGCTATGCCTTCTACGACCGTTGCCTCGAACTGCTGCCTGATGAGTTGCACCGCGAGGTCTTTCGTCGCCGCTTTGTGCTCGATGAAGATCCCGCGACGATCACGGCGGCGCTCCGTGATCGCGATGCTTCGCTGACGATCAAAGCTGTCTATCGCCTGATCGAGCGGTGCATTAAGCTGCTCCGTACGTTGCCTGAGATCCGTGATATGCTTGAAGATTGATGTGGAAATAGGTTGTGATTCTGGTTTATGTTGCTAGTATGGATGATGCGCTAGGTAGACCAGACCTCACAGGTCTCGCCCGTGTCGCGCATACCGAATTATGTACTGGAAGACCATAAGTAGTGTGTCAACTACATTTCCCGGTAGCGCCGCCGACCACGAATACTGATCACGAAGAAACGAATAGGGGCGGTGCGGTATTCGTTTCTTCGTGGCCCCATTCGTGGTCGGCGAACGACCCCAGAAAACTTAGGTTACAGACTACTAGGATTGCTATATACCTTATGTAGGGAACGTTTGTATGAATAATAAACCGCTTGAACCTGGTGATTTGCTGGCGTATCTCGATGGTGTGGCGCTGCCGCATGTTGAACAGGCTCTGGAGGCCTCAGCCGAGGTGCGGCAGGAGTTTGCGCAATTGCGTCGAACTGTGCAGCATCTCCACGAACGCTTGGAGGGCTTGTCTGTCCCTGAGCCCCAGGATCTCGTTGATGTGGCCACTGGTCAGGCGACGCCGCAGCAACAGCTTCGCGTTGCGGCCTATGTGCGCGCTAATCCCCGCGCCAAAGCGACGTTCACCGAACTCTTGGCGCTCCAGAGTCAACCAGCCGATCGGCCCGTCCGCTTCAGGTTGCCGCGTTTTGTGGCGCTGCCGCAGTTGCTTGGCGCTGGTATGCGCAGTATCGCGCCAGTTGTGCCCGATCAATCCTTCTACGCGAGTGAACTTGCCGTCCAGATTGTGCTCCGCCTTCCGCCGCCAGAGAACGATTACTGGCGGATCGAGGGCTATGTGACGCACCATGATCAGCCTGCCCCTGATGTGCGGGTGAGGCTCCGTGGTGATCAGGCGCGGCCTCGCCCCCGTACGACTGATGCCGACGGCTTCTTTACCTTTGCGCGTCTTGCGGCTGGCACGTATCTGGTACAAGTGCATTTTGCCGAGGGGGTGGTGCTGCTCCCTCCGCTCACGCTTTCCCATGCTTGAGGCGCTGCTGCCAGCACTATGGGCGACCCAGGGTGAGCCAGCCCGGATCGCCGCGTGGCTGGCAGTTAATCAGGTCGAGCCACTGGCGCTCCTGGCGCAGTTGCGCGATACGATGCTTGACCTGCTCGATGCCGGGGCAGTCTCCGAGGTTGAACTGGCGGTGGCGTGTGCCTGGGCGGTCGCGCAGCAGACGCAGCACCCCGAGGCGACGGCCTTTGCCCACTGGTGTCATGGGTTGGCGCTGCTCAATCGGGAGACCAGGCCAGCTTTGAGCCACCTTGATGCCGCTTATGCCTACTTTGTGGTGCAGGATCGTCGGCTTGAACAGGGACGCCTGCTGATCGGACGGGCCGGGTTGTTGGGGCAACTCGGTCGGCTCGACGAAGCGCACGCGGCGATCCGGCGCGCAGCTGAGTGCCTGGCAGACTTACCAGACGCCCAGAATCGCTTGTCAGCGCTCTACATGAACCGGTCTGATCTTGAAGGGCGGATGGGCCACTACGAGGCCATGCTCGCGACGGCCCGCGAGGCCGAGGCGCTGGCGGTGAGCCATCACCAGCCGGCCGCGCAGGCCGAGGCGCTGATCAACCAGGCTTTTGCGGTGCTCTTCCTGGGTCAATTTACGCTGGCGGAAGCGACGCTCGAACGTGCAGGTGCGGTGGCTGAGGCATGTGGCTCTGCCGAACTGCGTGCGCGCGTCGCGGTGAATCAGGCGCGGCTCGCCACCTATCGTGGCGAGCTCTTCACCGCGCTGCGCCTGCTGGATCAGGCCCGTACCGATTTTGCCACGGCCCGGATCGAGCTTGACCAGGCGACGGTCGCGCTCGAAGAAGCGGCGCTCTTCGAGCGCCTGCAATTGCCCCTCGAAGCCCGCCGCGCCGCGCTTCAGGCGGCCCATATGTTTGAGCAGGCCGGGTTGCTTCAAGAGGCGGTTGAGGCTATGCTGTCTGCGGTGCGGCTGGCCCTGGCTCTCGATCAGAACGCGCTTGCCCGCCAGGATCTTGCGCGTGCGACGGCGCTCGCCACCCAGTCCCCGTTGCCGCCGGTGCTCCAGGCCTTGCTCCAGGGGTACACGGCTCACCCGCGCTTCCAGCGTACCTCGGTTGAGCGTCGCCGTGCCCTGGCCCAGGTGGTGGCGGCTCAGGCGACCATCGCGGACGCCGGGGTGCTGGCCGAGCAACTCGAACTGGATTTATTGGCGGCAGCCTTGACCCAGTCTGGCAGGGCCGCTGTGGGGCGTTATCAGCACCTGGCTGACGTGGCCCGTACGCATGGGCTCGATGGCCTCGAGCAGCGCGCCCTCGTTGAGCAGGCCAGTCGGCTGCCTGCCACCGAAGCCTGGGTGCCCCTGCAGCGGGCGGCCGACCTGGCCGCGACAACCCGGCGGATGCTGCCGAGCGAAGAGTTGAAGGCAAGCTATCTGACAGGCACGGCTCTGCTCTATGCTCACCTGATCAGCAGCTATCGGCACGCCGGTCGCCTCGAGGCAGCCATGCAGAGTCTGCTCGAAGCCAAGGGCGGGATCTGGGCTGAGCTCGCCGCGCCGAGCGCCGACTCACTGCACGTGTCGCTGCTCCAGGATCCAGCCTGGCTCGGTGCCAAGACCGCGTGGGACTACTGGCGGGCGCAGATGCATCCCGAGGACGAGCTCGCCTACCAGACCCTCTGTGCCGAGCGGATCAAGCAGGCCGAGACGACTTTGCAGCGCCTGGCGCGCCAGCACCTCCGCCAGCGTACCGCGCAGACCCTCCCCGCGTTGGCGTCGATCCACCAGTGCTTGCCGTCCACCAGTGTTGGCGTCGAGTACCTCGTTGCCGAGGGGCAGATCTGGGCGTTTCTGCTGACGGCTGACGCAGCGGTGCGCCAGGTGGAGCTTGGTCCGGTGGCGCAGGTGACGCAACTGCTGAGTCGGCTGACGCTTCAGCACCATGCGTTGGGGCACTGTGGCTCGGCCGCGCAACAGCAGCGCATGGCTACGGGGCAGCTTGCGACCAGCGAGCGGTTATTGGGCGAACTCTACCACCTGCTGATCGCGCCGATCATCGCTACCTTCGCTGCTGATGTGAGCCAGGTGATCATCGCCCCGGATGGGCCGCTCTACAGTGTGCCATGGGCGGCGCTGCGCGACCACACCCAGGCTGCGGCGCGCTACCTCGACGAGCGGTACGCCCTGCACCTGATGCCCTCGCTTGCGCTGCTTGCCATGCCACCTTTGCCCCAGGCTACGGGAACGCCCTTGCTGCTTGGCTGGGAAGGCCAACCCCCTCTTCCTTATGTCGTCGCCGAACTTGGGGCCATCCAGCGCCAATTCCCGTCAGCCCGTCAGGTCTACCCAGCGCACCTGGGTGATCTGCACTGGGAAGCGCCGCCGACCTTCCTGCACCTCGCTGTTCACGGCCAGGTCAACCCCTATGCCCCCTTGCTCTCCCAACTCAACCTGGCCGACGGCCCGCTCTTGCTCGCTGACGTGCTCAATCTCTCGCTGGCTGGCACGGCCCTGGTGACGCTCAGCGCCTGTGAGACCGGCACCACCCCGGAACGAGGCGGGGTGGCCCTGGCGCTTGCGGGGGCCTTTTTGAGTGCAGGGGCCCGGGCGGTCGTCGCGAGCTTGTGGCCGGTGCATGATCAAGCCACCAGCCTGATGATGGAACAGTTCTACCAGGGGCTTGCCGCAGGGCAGAATCCGACCGAAGCCCTGAGCGCTGCGCGTACGGCGGTGCGGGCCAGGGGCTACGCCCATCCCTACTACTGGGCCGCGTTTCAACTGTTGCTGCGAGAGGGAACGCCGACGGTGGCTGGAGAGCCTTACCTTATACCAATGGCACTTGAAGGAACTGCATTGCCATGCTGAGTAGTGTGTCAACGAAGTTTTCTGGTGTCGTCAGCCGTCCACGAATGGGGGTCACGAATGAACGAATATGTGCGTCACAAAGCCTGTTTTCGTGTCTTCGTGAGGGTTCTTCGTGGTCGGCGGCGCGACCGGGAAATGTCGTTGACAGACCACTTACGGTCTTCCAGAAATGAATCCGCTAGACCTCACGGGTCTAGCCGGTGCCACGCATAGCGGGTCATTTGAGCGTAAACGGTACAGCACCCTGAAACCTTGTCTCAGGGTAACAATGCGGCACGATCAACAGTACATGCTCTGAAACAAAGGGACTCCTATGAGGCGCTTCACCCACCCTGCCAACCTGCTCTTGCTCATCACGTTGCTGATCGTGCTCTTGTCGTCGCCGTTCACCACGAGCGCCACTGTCCAGGGTGTCCCAGACGGGCCGCTTGCCGTGGATCAGCCCGCTGCCGAGGCGAGTTTGACTCTAGCGGCCACTCAGGGTGTCCCCGAAGGGCCGCTTGCCGTGGATCAGCAGGTTACGGCGACCGCTGATCAGGCGATGATGCCGCTCGCGGCCACGCTCGCCCCGCCACCGTTGCCGCGCTCGTGCATCCGTGGGGCGGCGCTCGACAGCTTCGCCGCCGTGATCTGCTGCGTGAGCGGCTACGTCTACCTGAACGGTGTGCCGATTGCCGGGGCCGAGGTGACGATCAGCATCGGTGACCGCACGCTCACGACCCAGACCCAGCGCGGTGAGGCGGGTGGCTTGCCCTTCTTCGCGGCGCTGCTCAGCGATAACCTTGGTGATCCCAATGCACTCCTGGCTGAACCGGGCGACACCGTGACGATCACCGCCACCGCCGATGGGCAGAGCAAAAGCGTCAGTTTCATCGCCCAAGAGGGCGGCCAGCAAGTTGATGTGGTGCTGCCCCAGCGTACGGTAGAATCGGCCTGGACGCGAGGGGAGATACCAGGGCGTTATAGTTATGCCATGGTGTACGATGCCGCCCGCCAGCGCATCGTCCTTTTTGGCGGTAATAGCGCGAGTGGTGTGCTCAACGATACCTGGGAGTGGGACGGGGCCAGCTGGCTGCGGATGACCCCGGCGGTGAGTCCGCCCGCCCGCCATAGCCATGCCATGGCCTACGATGCCGCTCGCCAGCGTGTGGTGCTCTTTGGTGGCTTCGTATCGAGCATGAACTACCTCAATGATACCTGGGAGTGGGACGGGACAAATTGGACGCAGCGTTTCCCGGTTGACAGCCCGTCGGCGCGGTATGATCACGAGATGGCCTACGACAGTGCCCGTCAGCGCACCGTCCTTTATGGAGGCAGTGGCAAGATAGACATAGGCACATGGGAGTGGGATGGCACCAACTGGATTGTGCAGACACCGACCGCACGTCCCGATGGGTATTCGGGCCATGCCATGGCCTATGACGCAGTTCGTCAGCGTGTTGTTGTCTTCGGTGGTATGAACGGGGGTACGCATAATAACGATCTCTGGGAATGGGATGGCACAACGTGGCTCAAGCTCTTCCCAATCAACAAACCCACTGCCCGCCGCAATCATAGTCTGGCGTACGATGCCGCCCGTCAGCGTGTGGTGCTCTTCGGCGGTCACGACACCTATAACAATTATTACGACACCTGGGAATGGGATGGTGAAAGCTGGCACGAGCGATCGGCGGTGGTCAGACCTGGGGCTACCCTTGGGGCCATGGCTTATGATATTGCACATCAGAAGATGATGCTTTTTATCAGCCAATCCGGCAACATGAACAGCGAAACCTGGCAGTGGGATGGCACTAACTGGCAGCGCAGCGCACCAATGCTGAGTCCGTCGGCGAGTACTCATGATGATAGTCTCGTCTTTGACCCACGCACTCAACAGTTGCTGCTCTTTCGTGGCTACGAAACTTGGCTCTGGAATGGGCAAAGCTGGCAACGCGCTTGGCCAGCCACGAGCCCCCCGAACCGCGATGAGTATGCGATAGTTTACGATAGCGCCCGCCAACAGGTTCTCCTCTTCGGCGGCAGTTGGCGCAATGACACCTGGGTTTGGGATGGGCGTACTTGGACCGAGCTCAAGCCTGCCAGTCAACCATCGGCCCGAACTGAGCACGCGATGGCCTACGACCCCGTCCGCCAGCGCATCGTGCTCTTTGGCGGGTCAGCTTCAGGCTCTGGGCCCGTGAACGACACCTGGGAATGGGATGGTACCAACTGGACGCAGATGACTCCTGCTGCGAGTCCCACCGCCCGCACCGAGCATGCGATGGTCTATGATCCTGTTCGTCAACGGGTCGTGCTCTTTGGCGGATATAGCGGCAGCCTGAACAATGACCTTTGGGAATGGGATGGCACAAATTGGACGGAGCGTACCGCTGATGTACGGCCCCTCGCCCGATCAGACCATGCGATGGCTTATGATAGCGCCCGTCAACAGATCGTGCTCTTTGGCGGCCGGGGCACGACGAATCTGAATGATATGTGGCTTTGGGACGGTACTAACTGGAGTCAGCAGGTCCAGGCTTTTAGTCCCACCGCACGTTCCCGTCACGCCATGGCCTATGATCCCATCCGTCAGCGCATCGTCCTCTTCGATGGCACTCAATTGGAAGATACCTGGGAATGGGACGGTACCCGTTGGCGCATGTTGCTCTCGCATCCGTTACAACGCCCTGGTGCGGCGCTGGAATATACCGTGAACGGGGAGAGTCTGCTCTTTGGGGGCAAAACTGCTGACGACCAGACCTATCTCTGGGATGGGCAGCGGATGACGCTGCAAGCGCCGACCAACGCACCGCCAACGACGCGTTCGGGCCATCGCCTGGCGCGGAACAGCGACGGTGCGCAGGTGCTGCTCTTTGGTGGGCTGAGCAACAGCAACAACTACCTCGATGACACCTGGCTCTGGGAGAGTGCGTCCGCCAACTGGCTGGTGCAAGCGCCGGCCACCAGTCCCACGGCCCGCGCCAATTACGGCCTCACCTTCGACCAGACGCGCAATGTCTGGCTGCTCTTTGGCGGGCAGGATGCCAGTGCCTACCTGGGCGATACCTGGGAGTACAACGGGACGACCTGGACGCAGCGTAGTCCGGCGACGAGTCCACCAGCGCGGGGCAAAGCCACGCTTACCTACGATCCGGCGCGGGGCCGAGCAGTCTTGATCGGGGGGCAAAATAGCCGCGGCCTTCTTGATGACGTGTGGGAGTGGGATGGAACCAATTGGATTGATGTCACGCCGACGCTGCGCCTCACTGCCCGTAGTGGTCACGCTGCTACCTTCGACAGCCTCCGCAGCGCCGTCGTGGTCGCGGGTGGCACCGGCCCGAGCGGTCTGCTCAGCGACACCTGGGATTGGAACGGGATCTTCTGGCGTGAGCGGGCGAGCGTGCCTGCCCTCCCGGCGATGACGAACCTGGCGATGACCTACGACCCGGTGATGGATCGGATCGTCGCGATCGGTGGTGAAGGCGCGTCGAGCAGCATCGAAGGCGTATGGCTCCATCGCGCCAGCGGCAGCCTCGTGCGCCCCTTGCCAGTCGCCACGATCAACCGCATCTTGCCGCGTGATGCCAGGCAGGGTGTTGATACCATCCGCTTTGAGGGAACGGGTGCCGACTCTGATGCGACCGATGTGATCAGCGCCTATCGTTGGATGCTCAACGGTAGCGTGATCACGACCGAGCGCAGCTTCAGTCGTGCCGCCGCCGATCTTCCTGTGGGTGTGCATACGATCAGCTTTGCGGTGCAAGACGACGAGGGCGACTGGTCGCCCACCGTCGAGCAGCAGATCATCATTCGCGACGGTGGTGGGGGTGGATATGGGAGCCAGAGCTGGACATTGCTGATCTACGCTGCCGCCGACAATAACCTCGACCCCTGGATGGGCGAGAATGCAGCCCTGAACGGCATGCTCTACCGCTTGCAGAAGGCCGGGCCGCAGGCTAACGTGCAGGTCGCCGTGCTCTATGACGGGCCGAGGGTCAACGATACGCGGCGCTACACCCTCGATGCCGCGGGCAACTGGACGCGCACCGATCTCATCGAGGCGCGGATGGATGAGCCTGGCACCCTGCGCGACTTGCTCACCTGGGGTTTTAGCAGTCTGCCCGCTACGGATCACTACGCCCTGGCGATCGTCAACCACGCCAACGGCATTGTTGGCATTGCCCAGGACGATACGAGCAAAGTGGAGAACACCCCATCCCCCTTCCTCACCTCGCTCGAGGTGCGGGCCGCCCTGATCGAAGCGACCGATGATGGCGCACGCAAACTCGACCTGCTCGTCTACGATGCCTGTTCGTTCGGTCTCTTCGAGAACGCCGCGATTGCCGCGGGCCTGGCCGACTTCGTCGTCGCGTCGGCGAACACCGCCTGGGGTATCTTTGCCTACGACCACTACCGCCAGATGCTCGGCCAGGCGAGCGACCCGCGTGATGCAGCCGTCAAGATCGCGCAGCACTATGCGACAGCCATCAATGCCGAGGCGCTGCCCTACACCATTGCGGCCTTTGACCTGGGCCATTTTGCCGAACTCGAAGCGGCGCTCAGTGCGCTCGGCCAGAGCCTGTTGAACTACGTGGAAGCTGATCGCGAGCCACGCCGCCAGGCGCTGCGTGAGTTGCGCAGCACCGTGCAGAAGTACGAATCAGGCCAGGGCCAGCCCTTCGAACCCGACAACGAAGACAGCTACGTGGATGTCGTGGATCTAGCGCGCAAGCTACGCGATGGCGTACCGGATGGCGCGGTGCAAGCCGCTGCCGAGCGGGTGCTGGCGGTGGCCGAGCCGAGCAACCAGCGCTTCGTGGCTTACACCTCGCGTGCGAGTCGCTCCTTCCAATATGTAAATGTCTACGAGGGGGGCGAACGCACCTACAACGTGCAACTCGACAACGCCCATGGCCTGGGGATCTTCTATCCGCCGCGTGCGAGTAGCACGGATGAAAGTGCCTTCATGAACTACGTCGGGCACCGCCTCTTTCACATCACCCGCGACAACGGCTGGACACGCTTTCTTGCGCAGGGGTTGCTCGCGCAGCAAGGCAACGATCCACCGCCGCTGATGAACGATGTGCTGATGCCACCGTTCATTGCGCCAAATTCTGACGGGAGCGATGGGATGGACGTTACCGTCGAGGTTCAACTCGAAGGCGAGCCCGGCGTTCCGGATCCGCGCCTGAGCCTGCCGCTCACGGTGAGCCTGCGTGCGGCTGGAACCACCACGCCCGTCTATCAGGCGACCCCGACCCTTGACCAGGCCGGATACTTCCAGATCGCGGGGATCGCCCCGGGGTCGTATACCCTGAGCGTCAAGCATCCCCAGACGCTGCGGGTGGAGGTGACGCAGGCGTTGACCGGAACCGAAGCAACCATCGCCATCGGGCCGCTCTCCTCGGGTGATGCCAACAATGACAATCGGGTCTCGTTGCTCGACTTCTCGGTGCTCGCCAGCACCTTCGAGCGCAGCAGCGGCAGTGCGGGCTACGATGGGCGGGCTGACTTCAACGGTGATAGCATCATCAATCTGCGTGACTTCTCGCTGCTCGCCATGCACTTCGGCAAGCTTGGGGCTGAGGCGGCACCACCCGCCGAACCCCGTGCCAGCAGGCCAGCGGTGTGGGCACAGCAGGTCGTGCCGAACCTCACCGCAGGGGCAAGCGTGACCCTGGAGGTGGCGGTGAACGCGCCACCGACCGGGATTGATGGGGCCGCCGCCACGTTGGTCTTTGACCCGACCGTGCTCGAAGTGCTCGCCGTGACGGGTGATGCCACGCTCGACCACCCGCTCCAGCAGGTGGTCGATCCCATCGCCGGACGGATCATCCTGGCGCGGGGCACCCTCGCATCGCCGCTCCCCACGGGCCAGGTGCGACTCGCGCAGATCCAGTTGCGGGCGCGCACCGACACCGCCGCGACCGCGATCACGCTCGTGGATGACGGCGAGCACGGTCAGAGTTTGGTCACGGCGCGTGGGCAGGTGATGCCCATGGCAGCAACGGAGTGGCGGCTCATGGTGAGCCCGACGCAGCATACCGTCTATCTGCCGGTGGCGATCCGGGCAGCAACGACACGGTAAGAGTAGGGGCAACCCTTGCGGTTGCCCCTACACCCATCAACCACACCGCCCGCCCCGGCGCTGCTGCGCCCTGCCGTGGGTATGGCCCCCCCCCGAGGATCGCCTCACCCCAGACCAGCGAGAAAGCCGGTGAGTACCCCTTGAAATAAGCGTGGGTTTTCGATCTGTGGAAAGTGTCCGCAGCGGGGCAAGACGACCAGGTGCGCTTCTGGGATTTCGCTGCGGGCAGCATAGCCGCACGCTTCGACCGAAAAGACCTGGTCGCTCTCACCCCAGACCAGCAGGGTCGGCATCGTGAGTTCGCCGAGCCGGGTACGCAGGCCGGTGAGTCCCAGATCAGTCGCGGCATACTGGCGACTCAAGGCGGTCAGGGCACGTCGATTATCTGCCCCGATCAGGGCCGCCCGTCCGCGCTCGAGGATCTCGGCGGTCAGATGGCGTTCGGGATCAGCAAACGCCGCCGTGAGCAGCATCCGTACCACGCGAGGCTGCGCCGAGAGCCAGAGGATCGCCGGGCCGACGAGCGGCCATCCTCCCGCCATGGTCAAGCGTGATGCTTCAACAAAGCCATCTGAGGCAACGAGCACTAGCCCATTGACGCGCTCGGGGTGCAACACCGCTGTTGCCAGGGCGTATTTGCCCCCCATCGAATGACCAATCAGCGTCGCCTGGGTGACGCCGCTCTGCTCAATAATCTCCGTATAGATCCGCGCCATCAACGCCAGCGAATAGGGCGCATCCCCCGGCTTGGCCGAGCGCCCAAACCCAAGTGCATCTACGGCCATCGCCCGGTAGCCCATGTTGGCCACCGCCGCCACCGTAGGCCGCCAATCTTCGGCTGAACCAGCAAACCCATGCAGCAACAGCACGAGTGGGCCTGTACCTGCCTCCAAAACATGGATCTTATAACCAGCGATCGTCACAAAGCGACTATGCATAGGTGCCTTTCAAAATTTGACGCAATGTAGGTATAATATACCAAGTTTGCGAACACGTCTTGACTACCTCTGCAGGGTGAGGGCTGATGCAACGTCATCTGCGGGCGCTATCTAACCCTATATTCCCGGGCGCGCCGCCGCCCACGCAGAATCCTCACGAAGATACGAAGACAGGCTAGGTGACGCACGTATTCGTTCGTTCGTGGCCCCCATTCGTGGATGGCTAACGTTGCGCCTTTGCGTCAAAACAACCGCCTTCTTTGCAAGGTAGCGAAAGGATCTGAGCATATGATCGGCACATCCCTCCCGCGTCCTGATGCAACTGCAAAGGTGACGGGGGCGACCCGTTATCCAGGGGATCTGATCGAGCCGGGGATGTTGCACCTGAAGGTTGTCTTTGCCCAGCGGCCCCATGCGCGCATTGTGCGCCTGGAGACGGCGGTGGCGCTGGCCTATCCCGGTGTGGTTGCGGTGCTGACGGCGGCTGATGTGCCCCATAATGCCTATGGTCTTGTCGAACCTGACCAGCCGGTGCTCTGCGGTGAGGTGGTGCGGTTTGTGGGTGACCGGGTGGCGCTGGTGGTGGCAACGAGCCGCGAAGTTGCCGAGGTTGCTGCGGGCCTGGTCGAGGTTGCGTATGAAGATCTGCCGGTGCTGGCCGATGCTGCGTTGGCGCTGACGTCCGATGCGCCCTTGATCCATCCCGAACGAGGCACCAATCTGCTCTACCATTGCCCGATCCGCAAAGGCGACGCCGAGGCGGCTCTGGCGACGGCGGATCTCGTGCTTGAAGGGGAGTTCTCGACCGCCTGGCAGGAACACGCGTTTCTGCAACCCGAGGCGGGCATTGCCTACGTTGACGCAGACGACCGCGTCATCATCCACACCGCCGGTCAGTGGCTCCACGAAGATCGCCGCCAGATCGCCGAGGTGCTCGGCTTGCCCGAAGCGCAGGTGGTCATCCGGTATGCGGCGATTGGCGGCGCCTTCGGGGGGCGCGAGGATCTTTCGGTGCAGCATCTGCTGGCGCTTGCGGCCTGGAAGTTGCGTCAGCCCGTGGCAATTGTCTGGAGTCGTGCTGAGTCGGTGATGGCGCATCACAAGCGCCACCCGGTGACGATCCGCTGTCGCTGGGGCGCGATGCGCGATGGGCGCATTGTGGCCGTGTCGGCCACGGCGATCGGTGATGGCGGGGCCTATGCGTCAACCAGCCAGGAGGTCATCAAGTGTGTCGCGCTCTTTCTCACCGGCTGTTACGAGGTGCCCAACATCCACGTTGATGCCTATGCCGTCTATACCAACAACCTCCCTGCCGGGGCCTTTCGCGGCTTTGGCGCGCCACAGGCCCAGTTTGCCAGCGAAGTGATGGTGACCCGGCTTGCCCACGCGCTTGGGCGTGATCCTGTGGCGATGCGCCGGATCAATCTCTATCGCGAGGGGAGTCTTGAGCCCACGCAGCAGCCCTTGCCTGCGGGGGTCAGCGTGCGCGCCTGTCTCGACACCTGCCTCACGACGCTCGCGACGCTGCCCGCACTGCCGCCACCCGCCGCGCCGCACCTCAAGCGAGCCTGGGGCCTGGCCTGTGGCATCAAGAATCTCGGCTATTCCTTTGGCTTTCCCGAGCAAGCCACGGCTACCGTTGAACTGCACGGCAGCACGACCATCGAGCAGGCCATCGTACGGATTGGGGCCGCCGACGTTGGTCAAGGGGCGCATCTCATCTTGCGCCAGATTGCCGCTGAAGCACTCAACGTTAGCCTCGAGACGGTGCAACTGATCGCCGAAGACAGCGCCGAAGCCCCCAACGCTGGCTCGGCCTCGGCTTCGCGGCTCACCCTGATGGCGGGGCGAGCCGTGCATGACGCCGCACTCGGTGCGTTACGCGAATGGCAGAATGAAGAGCGCCCGGCGTGCGTGACCGTACAATACCGCGCCCCCGCGACGACCCCGCTCGACGCGACAACCACTGCGGGCAAGCCGAACTATGCCTATGGCTACGCCGCGCAAGCCGTGGAAGTGGAAGTTGACATAATTACAGGACTGGTGCGCATCGTGCGTATCATCAGCGTTCACGACGTAGGACGAGCGATCAACCGCCAGCAAGTCGAAGGCCAGATCGAAGGCGCACTCGCTCAGGCGCTTGGCTACACCCTGATGGAGCACTTTCAGATGCGTGAGGGGCGCGTTGCCACGCCCGGTCTCAGCACCTATCTCATCCCGACGATCCTTGACACGCCTCCCGAAATCATCCCGGTCATCCTCGAACTCGCCGACCCCGAAGGCCCGTATGGTGCCCGCGGCATGGCCGAACTGCCCCTGATCCCCTTCGCCCCCGCCGTCGCCGACGCCATCCACAACGCGACCGGAGTCTGGCTCAGTGACCTGCCCTTCACCCCTGAACGAGTCGTGCTTGCGTTGCACCCACCAGGGTCGTAGGGGCAAAGCGCCCGTCCGAGATGGTTCAGCGTAGCGTTGCCCACCCCACCATAGGGATGTAGCATCAGGCCGTGCTTCTACTTGGGTCGGGAAACTCTTCACATTTGAGGGAACAGGCAAGCCTGGGAGCGAGGGTGTCCCGCCCTCGCACGCACCCCGAGGCGGGACGTCCTCGCTCCCAGGAGAGAGGATCATTCGCCTCCTATCCAACAGGATAGCCCGCTCTCCGCCGTACAACCTTATACTGCATGCGATGGTAACTGTACACAGTTGTCCCGCCCTCGCTCCCAGGCTTGCTTGTTACCGCAAAGGTGAACACGTAATGCTATGGACAACGTGATCGATCTTGGTTATACGTCCAGGTAAGTGCGATCCACGCTGGACAGCAAAGGAAAAGGCTATGTTCCCCCTATTCGGCGAATTACTCCCGATGATCCTTGGCAACATCCTGGCCCCCCTCTGGCTCATCATTGTCCTGTTGCTGCTCGCCAGTCCGAACGGTCTGCTCAAAGCCTCTGCCTTCGTTCTCGGCATGACCCTTACCCGCGTCGCGCAGGGGGTGCTCTTCGGTCTCGTCTTGGGCTCCTCAGACAAGGCGGCGGAGGGGGATGGCCTCGTGGCCGCGACGCTGAAACTTGTGCTTGGCATCCTGCTTCTGATCGCCGCGTTCAAGAAATGGCGCAAGGAAGAAGATCCTGACGAGCCACCCCCCAAATGGATGCAGTCGCTTGAACAGGCTACCCCGCTCAAGGTACTGGGCATCGGCGCACTGGGGATCGCGATCGGCGCGAAGCTCTGGGCGTTCACTCTCTCTGCTCTTGCCGTCATCAACGAGGCAGGCCTTGACCGAACCGACGCAATCATCGCGTACGCGGCGTACATCTTCTTCGCGCAGATCTTGCTCATCCTCGCCCTGCTGTTCGCCGCAGTTGCGCCAAAGCAGTCCCAGTCAGTCCTTCAGCGTGCGAATACCTGGCTAACGACCTACAATCGTCCGATCTCCATCACCGTCTCGCTCATATTTGGCCTGCTATTCACCTGGAACGGCGTGAGTGCCTTCCTGGGTGGATAGATGTTGCCTGAAAAGAGGTTGCTGATGTTTCCCTATCTGCTGATTGCGCTGGGACTCGCGGTGCTCGCCTTTGGCTCACGGTTCGCCATCCTGGGGGCGTCGGTTGGGGCTATCCTCGGGGTCGCCCTGTTGCGCCTGTTGCCATGGGATCAGAGTTTCTGGCTGACCTTGCTCGTCACGAGCGGGCTAGCGGCGGTCTTCTTCTTTGGCTCGGGCATGGCGAAAGGAGCCGTGGATCGTCTCACCCTCATCCTCGGTGCCGTGGCGGGTGCCGCGATCGCGCTGAACGTGCTCGACCTCTTCCGCCTGAGCTTCGGCCTGTTTGACTGGATCCTGGCTGTCGTCGGTGCGGGCGTCGGGGCCGTGCTGGTGATCGGTTTCAAGCAATGGGCGATCATCATTCTCGCCGGACTGGTGGGCGCAATGTTGACCATGCGCGGTCTCAGCGCCCTGCTCCCCTGGTTGGATGGGCTCTTGGCTACCTCGCTCGTCCTTCTGCTGAGTGCAGCGAGCATCGCCTACCAGGGTGGCTTCTTCAAGCGCACCAAGTCTCAGGCTAGACCTCACAGGTCTTGAAGAGCTGTGAGGTCTCAGGCGGGTTTATTTTTAGCGATGAAAGTCGCCCTTCCAAAAAGGAGAAGCGCACCACCCTGGACGAGGGGAGGACACGCGCCAGTACGTTGCAACTGGCGCTGAGCGATATTCGCCAGGCCCTCACCTTCTGGTCGACCGTCAGCACAACCGCCATCACCGCCCTGCTAGTGCTCTTTGCCCTCGGCCAGATCAGCCTTGCCGCGCAGGCCTGGGGCTGGATGTTCGGTCGGCGGAAGACTCGGCAGTAGGGTCATCCGTCGGCCCAAAGCATCATCGTACCCCACAACAGAAGTTATGGAAGCGGATATGGCCCAGTTGTGGCGGTTGGGGTCGGCGACGGGGTCAGCGTTGGCGACGGGGTCAGCGTTGGCGACGGGGTCAGCGTTGGCGACGGGGTCAGCGCCGGGGTGTCCCCTTGATGGATGATAGGTAGATACGTGCAGGAGCCAGGCATAGGATAGGGATAGGGATAGGCAAGCGATGCATCTTCAGCACAAAGAGAACTGGTTTCTTCATGTACTGAACTTGCGGTGGAATTCCACGCCTGGACTACGCCCCATACAGGAAGGGTGATAAGCAAGCAAGCGATACCCCAAACTAGCGTTTTGTTCATCTCGAGTTCCTCCTGAAAGATTGAAGAGTGTGAAGGGAAGAGATAATCGCTCGTGGCTACGCCGCGAGCAATTACCCAAGAGCTTTTACAAACCCGTTAAGGTTGCTGTATCTGTGGTGTCGCCCGGCTCGCTGGGGCATGACCCAGAGCTGCACTGGCTGTTAAAAAACAAGCACCCATATTATACCAGATTCTACGGCTTTTTTGGATGCAGAACATTCCTTTTCTCTGCCCGCTAAAAAACCGGCGTAGCCGG
Organism: Candidatus Chloroploca sp. Khr17; assembly: GCF_004138165.1. Classification (GTDB taxonomy): domain Bacteria; phylum Chloroflexota; class Chloroflexia; order Chloroflexales; family Chloroflexaceae; genus Chloroploca. Next base: position 180,843 of record NZ_RYFF01000003.1, on the reverse strand, counting down.
TTTTTTGTGTGTGCTGGGTTATCGTTTGAGTTGTTGCGCCTCTGCTAGCGCATAATAGAGGGTAAATAGACCCGTGCGGCAGGCTCTTCACTCGACTCGACGCTAACGGGGAGCAGAATGGCATACGGCTCGCTACGATTGCCAACCGCATCAGTCAGCATAACCCAGACGACCTGGCGCGGATCAAAGACCCATGGAATGGCTTCGTCGGTGTAGCGCACCACGGCGACGCCTTCCACCATCGCGGGATCATTGCTTAGGTAGACCCAGGCCATACCTGCGCGATCGTCTTCGATCAGCAGGCTTAACTGAGGGATGGTACTGCTCTGGTCAACGAGGCTGCCGAGCAGGCGCGGTGCGGTGGTATCGAGCACATGCAGCTTTGCGTAGACCTCGGAAAGGTTGCCAGCCTCGTCACGGAACTGAACATAGATCGTTCCACTCGCAGGCAGAGGATTGGGTACATTCCAGACGACGCGCTCGCGATAGGGTTGCCACGCAGCATCGCCAAAGTCTGGATCGCCACTGACGCGGAGTGCCTCAACACCTGAGTTGTCGTCTTCAGCCTCAAGATAGATGAGGAAACTGGTTGTATCCGCGCTGATAATTGGGTTGTCAAGCATGACGCTACCATAAGGGGCTGTCGTATCGAGCACAAAGGGAATTGTACTTACTTCAGAAAGATTCCCGGCCCGGTCACGGCTGCGAACATAGAGCGTCCCGCTCCGATCATCTCCTTCAAATGTCCACGCCTGCTGGGGATCGTAGGCCATCCAGACAGCGTCGGCAAAGTCTGCTTGCTCGCTAAGCTGCAACTCACTCAGGCCACTCACAGTGTCCTGTCCAATGATCTGGAGGGTGATTGCCCCGGCGGTGACAATCGGATCAGAGGTACTGGGTCTGCTCTGGTCATTGAAGGTGTTCTGGCGACTGCTCACTGGATTCAGACTCTCCGTACTTCCCTCAACCCAGGCGCTACTGACAGGTGCGACTGCATCGTAGATAATCGCTGCACTATAGCTTCCCAGGATCGTCCCATCAGCGTTACGGAACCAGACATAGACGATGCGCGGGGCAGCCGGGTCGCCCGTCGTTGTGAAGAGCCAGGTTCGTTGCTTGGCGTAGGGTTCCCAGTCACGATCGGCAAATGTAGGATCACTGCTGAGGCGCATTGCCTCGGCGAAGGGTGCGCACAGCGTGAGGTTGACCGCTGCCTGCTGGGTATAGTGCGCCCCACCGTTGATCTGGATCGTGGCAAAGGGGCAAGCCGGAGTCGGCGGCGGCTCAGGTTCTGGGCCAACGGGCAGAAGGGCCACTGCGCTGATCGGGAAATCGGCCAAAAAGCCGGGCCGGTGCTGATACTGCTGGCTGCTTAACGTTGCCTGGTTGTTGGGCAGTGCGGCCTGACCGATGCTATTCTGCATCTGGAAGCTACCCGAGCGCAGTGGCATTGCGCCGGTGCCTGCACTCATACTGCCGCCGGTGGCGGTGAAGCGCTCAGAGCCAGGTACAAGGAGAGGAATGGCGCGCAGGGCCGTTTCGTAGCCTGAACTGATCACATAGGAGGTGCTCTGCATCGCGCTAGTGCTGTAGCCCTGGCCTAGCGTACCGCGCCCAAAGAAACTCGCCGAGCCAGCTTCGGCGCTGCCGCCATCAAATGATGAGGCGAAGAGCCGGAAATTGGCCGAGCGTGGATAGCGCCGATTGACATTCAGCTTGACTGCACTCACCGCTACCTCAGAGCTCAATCCGACTTGATCACGTACCTGCGCATAGACCGGCCATGACTGGCGACTGATGCCCGGAATTTGCCAGATCTTGGTGGACGCAAAGGCCTCCCATTCTGTCCAGGTAGATCCATCGCCCGAGAAGCGCATTGCTGCGACGCCAGACCCACGATCAGCAGCCTCCAGCTCCAGCGTCACGCGGGTCTGCGTCGTTTCAGTGATCCCGCCACTGAAACGAATGGCGACCGTCGGCGGATCATTATCGTAACGCAGCGTGAAGGCTGTTGTGCGCTCGCTCAAGTTGCCGACAGCGTCGCGGGTGCGAATAAACAGCGTATTGGTGTAGACGCTCCCCTCATCACAGGGCGGGCTATCGCTCTGGAAACGCTCGCTCGTGAGCGTAGCACTATTTTCAGTGACCCGCCGTCCATCGTCAATCCGCCAGTTCGCCTCGTAGCCAGCCACGCCGGAACCCTCATCATGCGGCCTGGCCCAACTAAAGTCAGCCTGACAGGCCGTGCGTTGCCAGCGCTCATTCTCCACTCCGGCGGCGTGACTCAGGGCAACCGGATTCTCTGGGGGGGTGCGGTCATAGCGGAAGGTGAAGAGACGGACTTCGGCACTCGCGTTGCCAGCATGATCTACGCTGCGCCCTAGCAGGTTGTAACTCCCGGTGGGCAACCCCTCCGGGGCAAGCGACCAGTTGGGTGGCGCGGCACCAGTGTAACTGAGCGTATTGATGAGTCGTCCATCGCTCGTCATCAGGCGCAACTCGGTACGTGCAAGGCCCGCCCCGGCATCGCTCCCGTTACTCCAACGAAAGACCGGTGTGCTCACATCACGCTGCCAGACGCTATCGCTTGTCCCGCCCAGTTCACCTGCCTCAGCGGGTGGCGTTGGTGGGGTACGGTCAATGCGTACCACCAATTGACGGGCCGCCTCAAGATTGCCCACATTGTCGAGCGCCTGATACTCGATTGTCCAGACCCCGTCGCGTTCGAGGCTGAGCAGCGCCTCACTACCCGGCCAGGTGCGTTGCTCGTCGACCCCTGGCCCACGCAGCCACGTTCTCACTTCGCGTACCTGACTGAGTGCCTGACCATTGCCGCCATCCACCGCCCTGATGTGCAGTTGCTGCGGCGTGTTGTACCAGGTGCGCCAACGACTCGGATTGGTCTCGCCATTGAGCGCAGGCGTACTGGTGGGCACAGTAAGATCGATACGAAGATCGAGCAGACGACTCCGCACGGTCACGCCCTTATCGTCGGTTGCGACAAAAGCGATCAGATTTTGTCCCACCATATTGTGCCGCTCATGCTGCCAACTCGTACCATTCAAGGTCGCGCTGGCAAGGTTCCCGGCACCTTCGCAGTGCGCGCAGTGCAACTCAACCCGCGTAACGCGCCCATCGGGGTCACTCGCAGCCCCAGCGAACAGCCAGTTGGCCTGATTTGCCCAGAGCGGGCTGTTTTCGGCGGGCAAAGGCTGCCCATTTGCGCTGGCAAAGCTGATCGCTGGCGGGCGATTCGGATTGATCACAAAAGGACGCGCCGGCGACCATTGACCACCCGAGACCTCGGGAATGACCGACCAGTAGAGCGCCCGGCCATAGAAACGCGACGGGAAATGCTCGGGCTTGCCATAAAAGACCGTATCCTGAATCCCCGAGCGATTCAAAACCGTCTCACCGCCACCGTGCATATCGGCAACCGTCTTGACGCGCAGTACATACGTATTACCGGCACAACTGACCGCTTCCCAGCGAAAAAGCGGGCTATCGCCGACAGTTGCCCCGGCATGTGGCTCGGCCATGCCGACCGGTCCACAACCAGGTGGAGGCGGATTACTCCCACCGCCAATCACGATCTGCCGCGAACTCCAGGCACTGCGGGTATTGCCCTGCCACGACGCAACGTGCCAGGAATAGGTGCCATCCTCAGGGAAAGAAAAACTATAGTTCGAGGGTGTCACCCCGGTATCAAGAATGATCCCATCTTCAGGGCCGCTCCCCCTCGTCACGTGCAACGTATAACCACGTGTCCCAGCACAGGTCACATCGGCCCAATCGAGGTGCGCGGTACGGCCCTCAATGCGTGCAGAGAGATTTTGGGGGGCGCAGTTAGGGGCGGGTGGCGGTGGTGGGGGTTGCCCCGGAGTAGGAGTTGGGATTGGCTGATTGGTATCTCCTCCTCTGGGGCCGTTAATCGTGATAATCGAATTAATTTCACTGATGCTACGATCTGGATTAGTGTTTTCTGGATCTCTAGTGATATACAATCCGTTGCTACGTTTGCCAATAATGACAACCCAGTGATAACTATTTTGCCCTGGAATTCCAAGACCAACTATTACAGGAAGGCGTTGCTGTAAATAACTGTCAATTTCGCTTGAATTAGCTGATTGCCAGCGTCTGCTAGCATCGACTGAAACACCCTCTGGTGCACATAGACCTCCCCAATTCAATAAACATCCTGAAAATCCTCCTCTTTCACTTATGCAATTATTTAGGGATGGTGGATTAGTATAATCTGGTTGATGGTAGTTATAGACCATTGCAAGTGAAGTGATTGTACAGCCGTGGCTTGCAATGGTGAGGCCACAACTCGTAGAACCCAAGCGATCCGCATAATCTCTTTGCTTAAAACTTGGCACAGGGATTTCCGCAATTGCCTGCGTCAACTGAGCTTGTTGTGGCATAGCAGCAGGTTCAGTTGACGCTATGAAAGCATAATTCCGTTGTGCCTCGACGACTGTAGATAGGTAGAGTAAGGCTACAATACAGGCAAACAAGACAAACCCTTGTACGATCAGGCGTTTGTATTTTGAGGTGGCTTGTAGCGGTGACATAGGCGTTTCCTGGATCTATCACTGTGGAGCAAAGTTATGGAGACATCTCAATAGTGATATGCGCCTATGCACATTCCACGAGCATCGATCCGTCTCTTTCCAACTCCCTCTCCCACCGGTTTATGAGCGGACAAAACATTTGCTCCTGAAACCATGCATAGGGCATTGGCATTGATCTACATAGTTCTCACCCCTCCCGCTCGCGCACCTTGCGTGAGTGGGGCGAAAGCCCCCCGTTTTTTGCGTTCCTTTGCGTTCTTTTGCGGCAACGAACATATTTTCTGTTGACCCATAAACCCTCAGGTGCGGCAGGGCAGGGTAGGAAAAAACAAGTTGATTTGCCCCCTTATTTTCCCGATATGGTGTCACCCTGAGGATCACATAGCCTGTGATCCAGTCGCACCGAGAGAAAGAGCGTCCGTCAGCCTTCACAGGTCTTCAAGACCTGTGAAGGCTCAGGCCCACCCTCACTGAGCAAACAGAATGTACGCCAACGTGGAGTTCTCGGGATTGATATGCGCCCCCGATCCGTTCTGGCAAAACGCCAGCGCTTCAATCGTGTGGGTGCCCGGGGCCAAGGTGATCTGGAAAGAGCCTGAAACCGAGGCCCGTACAGAGCTTCCACCTCCCGACAGCACCAGGGGCTTGATCAGGTTGCCATTGACCGTCAGGTACGTGACCACCGCATCACAGGTGCCCTGCCGCGTGGCATCAACTGTGGCACTGAGGTGCAGCACCTGATGCGTCGTTGGGCTCACCGTCACAATCATGCCAGGGATGCGCTGGCGGGTCGTGTTGAGCATGAATGAACCGGCAGGGCTGCCATAGACTTGCCCATAGGTTGGTCGCAGCTTTGAGGAGGTCACGGCACCATCGGCGATCTTCTCGGGTGTCACGGCCCCATTGGCGAGTTTGACGGTGCCAATGCTGCCATCAGGGGGCACGAGGTTGATGTCCGGCCCGAGTTTGGCGCTCGTCACGGCACCATTGGCCAGGTCAGCAGTCACAAGCGTGCCATCGGCGATGCTGGCGCTCGTCACGGCACCATCGGCAAGGTCAGCGGTCACAAGCGTGCCATCGGCGATGCTGGCGCTCGTCACGGCACCATTGGCCAGATCAGCGGTCACGATCGTGCCATCGGCGATCGTGGCGCTCGTCACGGCACCATCGGCCAGCTTCGCAGCCGTGATCGCCCCATCGGGAACCGTCAGCGCCTGCACCGCAAAGGGCAGCGTGCCGATCTGAACTCGTGGCGTCATCTCATCGTCGGTGCCCACAGTCACCCCGAGCCACAGATTGGGGTTGGTGGTGATCACGCTCGGCGCAATCGGACTGAGGCTGCCCAGCATGACATTGAAGAGCCCATCACTCACCTGCACGCCATTCGGCCCCGTCCACTGCTCCTCCCAGAGCGGCACCCCCTCGGTTGAGGCAGCATAGAGGCGAAAGACCATGGTGTAGGTACCGGTGAGCGGCAACCCGCCAGCATCAGCGAGGCGGCCCTGATACGGGATCGTACTGATACTACTCGCCGCCTGCGGCAGCGGCAGCGCCCCCGCCGTCTGCGCCCAAAAGAGCCCGGCCAGCAGCAACAGCGTAAAGAGCGCACTGCCAGGGGAAGGGAGAAAGCGACGTGCGTTGACCGGCAGCGACACCCTTAACGAAGGGCGATAGTCACGTAGCAACTGCAAGAGCGCTTTGTGGAACGGTGGATGGGGCTGAGTCTTCATAAAAACCCTCTATACTAAAGCTGCACCTTCAGCACGCTCACGAAGTTCGTTAACTTCCTCCTGATAGTTCCCTTATTCCGTTTCAAACTGCTATTCGTCACCATTTACCATGCATCACCAGGCAATATGTTGGGTGCGCTGGATCACTGTAGAGACCGAAATGGTGATTGCTTTAAAGAGATCCTCAAAACGTGAAATGGCATGCACAGATGTCGCGTACTGCCCAAGTTGACGTAGCTCGCGGTTGGCACCATTGCCCACACCGACAACCGCTAGGTGTTGGCTAGTAGTATGGAAATAGCCCAGATCGGCCAACTTCAGCCGGGAATCGTTGTCTTCGCCGTCGGTGATGGCCAGTACGACCTTGAGGTAACGATAAGGCAGTTGTGCGTCGAGTGTTGCTAATTCACGCGATGCGATGGCAATGGCATCATAGAGAGCAGTCCTTGAACCATCACGACGGAGATTCTGAATCCAGTTGCACAACGCTTCAACATGTCCAGTGCGATCCATCTTTGTTATGTTTAAAGGCTTGGCAGGGCCGAAGATGTTGTGGTTTTCCTTGAAAGCGGTGACTGAAATAAAGTCTGAAGGTTGTCCGGGCAAGAGTCGTGCACGATAGTTGACATTGTGTAGGAAGTTGCATACTTCACGCTTAGCAGTTGCGAAATCACGTTCACTGATAGAAATGGTACAGTCAAAACAAATGCCGAGCAGCCAAGGAATAGGTGTATGGAATACAGCTGTCTCTTGAGCTATGAGAGTGCCCATGATACCTCCTGAGGGATGAAGTGATTGAACCCAATTAGCTCTTTGGCACGATGTGTTGTGGTCATCCAGCTACCATGCACACCTTGCTTTGCAGGCCCTACGTGTGATTTTGCTCATCAAGCTTCCTTCACCCCTCCATATAGGACGCTGAGTTTTACCCTGTCTTAACCAAAAACGGCGCGGGTGAATCTGCTTCACCCGCGCCGTTACCCCACCCCCTCGCTTGCGTCGCTTATCCGTCGCGTGCGCAGCGGAATCCGGTGGTGTTGTTGCTTGTGCTTGGTTCCATCACTCGCCGCCAGCCGATGTGGAAGAAGCCGGCTCGGGTGGCCCATCCGCCTCCGCGAGCTACCCGTAAGGCGTCGTTGTCGTCGGTGAGCAGGACGGGATCATTGGTTGGTCCGCTGGCGTAGAAGTTGCCGTCGTAGGCGTCAGCGACCCATTCAAAGACGTTCCCCAGCATCTGGCGTGCGCCGTAGGGGCTGTCCCCTTCGGGAAAGGCGGTGATTGGCATGGTGCCAACGGCTTGTTCATTCGCTAGCACGCCGTTGACGTAGGTTGGTTGCCAGTCGTTCCCCCACGGGAAGCGCCGTGCATCCGCTGCGCCCCGCGCCGCTTTTTCCCATTCGGCTTCGGTGGGCAAACGCTTCCCCTGCGCGGCACAGTAGGCACTTGCGTCGGCCCAGGTTACGTGGATGACGGGATGCTCGAGCCGTGCTTCAATGCTCGAACCTGGCCCTTCAGGGGCGCGCCACGAGGCTCCTTCGATCGATAAGACTTGGCGTATGCTGTCGTCCCAGACGTTGCTCTGCCCGCGCTCTTCCGCTTCGGTCTGGTAGCCGGTTGCCTCAACAAAGTCCGCAAAGGCGCGGTTGCTCACTTCGTACCGGTCGATCAAGAAAGTTGAAAGCACGACCTCGCTCTGCGGCTGTTCGTCAAGAAAGTTGTCAAGTACGCAACTAGATTGCGCCTGTTCGCAGAGCGCGACAAATGCTTGCAGATCGTCGTCACTGCTCCCCCGGATAAATGCGCCTCCTGGGATCAGCACCATTTCGTCGCTGTCGCTAACTTCAGCGGCGGTTGATCGCGCTGGTTCAGGCATCGTCGCCTGAGACGTCTCGTTGCTCCTTCCCGGCATGTTGCACGCTGCCAGGAGACTAGCTAGCAGTAACCATAACCATGTCCGTCGTCGGGTGGGTCGCATCTGAGCCTCCTCTTATTTCATTGATGCAGTTCGCTCGCGTAGCCGTTCTTGCAGCACCTGGCCAACCTGCTGTGGGTCAGTGAAGAGCAAATAGACCTCTCCTTCGCGATTGCCGAGCGCCAGGATTCGCCGATCAGCGCTGAGGGCCGCGCTCGTGAGGGGTTGCTCGGTCCGGAAGAGGATCGCAGGTTGATCCCAGGCGTTCGCGCCATAGGCGGCAACTGTCTCGGGCGTGATCACGAGCAGGGCCTGAGCAGCACTGGTGAATAAGGCCAAGGGGGCCTCGCCAGTTGCTATGCGCTGCTGTTCGACCATCTGAGGGTCAAAGCTCTGCACTTCACCCGAGGCCAGGCCAACGTAGAGCCAGCCGCGCTGGTCGTAGGTCAGGGCGGTGATGATGGCGCCAACTTCAAGCTCACGTCCAGCTTGCAGCCCGGTCGTTGCCTCCCAGCGCCGCACGGTCTGGTCCCGGCTCGCGGTGACAATGTGCGCGGTCTGCGGCTCAAAGACGAGTGCGACTGGATCATAGCGATGCGCCTGGATCGTTCGCCCAGCCCAGTCTGCGCGCTGATCCCATAATCGCAACGTGTCATCAGTCGCGATGCTCACCAGCAGGGGTCGCTGTGGGCTGAAACTGAGCGCCTGAATCGCCCCTTGATGGTCGGCAAGCCGCCGGACAATGCTTTGTTCGCGCCGATCCCAGATGGTGATGACGCCCTGGCGATCGCCAAGCGCAAGCAATTGGTCGTCGTGGCTGAAGGCAAGCGCTTGCACTGCGGCGTGACTGTTGGTGATGGTGAATTCGCGTTCCCAACGAGCGAGATCATAGAGCAGTACCTGGCGATCATGGGTCGCGATCGCCAGCGTGGTTCCGGTCTGATTGAACGCGAGGGTATGAATGGGTCCATGGAAGCGAAGGGGGGGATCCACTTCACCTCCGAGACGACGTGCCCAGAGCCGTACCTGTCGATCACGGCCTCCGCTGATCACCAGCGCTCCGTCAGGACTCAGCGTGAGGGCACGGATCTCGGCGGTGTGGCCGCGATAGCTCCGCACGACTCGCTGCGCGTCGAGATCCCATAGGCGGATTTGTCCGTCGGTATGACCACTCACGAGGGTTGCATTGTCCTGGCTGAGCATGATGGCCGTCACGGGCAGGCTGTCACTCCGCAAGACAAGCTCTTGCACGTCATCCCCAAGACTCGTGACAAGGATGGTGCCATCATCTCGGCCTAGTACCACAAAACGCCCATTGGCACTCACCGTTGCACTGGTCAGACGGTGCTGTCGGTGTGGGCGCAGGTCGTGTTGGCCGCTCGCTAGGTGCCACTGGATAAGTGACGTGCGGCTCACGATCACGAGGCTTTTTCCGTCGGTATGGAAAGCGAGCGCCCGCAGAAAGCCGTCCTCCAGCTTCAACACGGCGATCGCCTCACCCGTGGCAACCTCCCAGAGGCGTACGGTTCCATCACCCGGCACCGCAATGTCATCCTCGCCACTCATACTCGCTAGTATCAGGCCATCGGGACGAAAGGCAAGCGCAACGATACCTCGGCGGTGGCCTTGCATCGTCGCACGCAAGGTTCCATTGGTTGTGTCCCAAAGCCGGACGGTACGGTCGCTCGGGCCTCCGCCACTCGCGAGGGTCTGCCCATCAGGGCTAAAGACCAGGGCGTTGATCTGGTCAGTGTGACCAAGCAACTGCTGCCGCGCCTCGCCCTGCAGCAGATCCCACAGAATGATGGTTCGGTCACTGCTGGCCGTCGCGAGCGTCTGTCCGTCAGGACTCACCGCCAGGGCCAGGACGCTCTGCTCATGGCCGCTCAGAATCGCACGCACCGCAGTGGTCTGGGCGAGCAGATGGAGGGTCTCTTCGGTTGTTGGATTCGCATCAAGCGCAAAGGCTTCAAGCGCTTGGCCTATGGCGGCCTCTGGACGCTGCGCAACCATCTGACGTGCTGCCAGCGCACTGCGTTCGGCATTGGAACGCCGCAGGTTGGCACTCACGTGCTGGTACGCCAACAGAGTCGCAAACAAACCCAGGAACAAGACGGTCATCACCCCGCCTATGGTCAGACGGGTGTGCCATTGCCGCTGCTGCCAGTAACGTTCACTTGCGGCCAGGTAGCGCAACAAGGGCGTTCCCAGATCGCCCCCTCGTTCGGCCCGCCAGCGTCGTGCCGGCGCAAGTTCGTCGAGCGGCATGAGCCGCCCAGGACGTTCACCGCCTTCTTGCCAGTGCGCCAGGTGCAGCTCGCTGGTCTGTTTCCAGGCCAGAAAGAGCCGATTCTGCTCGAGCAGTTCCCGCAGGTAGATCCATTCTTGGACCAGCGCGTCATGGATCAGTTCCACGGTTTCACGTTCGCGCTCGCGTCCTGAAACAAGCAGACGTGCCGCAACCAGATGTTGCAGCGTAGGCATCAGGTCAGGATTTTGATCCAGGGCGTCGTACAAAGCACTGATCGTACGCCGACGGCGACTGTCGGGCCGCCCTTCATGCGCATTGCCAGGCTGCACGAGTTCGAGCAGCAAGCGGGCGACGAGCATGCGCTGTTGTTCAGGCAATTGTTCAACCGTGGTGGTGCCCCAACTGACCAGTGCCCCGCTGATGCCACCAATGGCCTGATACGCGTGATGGGTCAGTTGCAAGCCATCACTCTGTTCCCACAGCCGGGTGAGCATAAATTGCAACAACGGCAGCGCGGCCCCCGATTCATGCGCCTCGGCTGGATGCTCACGGAATACGTCGCCAACAATGCGTTCGGCCAGTCCTGCTTCGAGCGCGACCCCGACCGCCAGCGCCGGGGCCGTGATCATGTCGATCAGCGCCTCGCGGGTCAAGGTGTCAGGCAAGTGGATCTGGTTGTCAGCAACAGAGGGCATCAAGCTCGGGGCAAGTCGGCTCAGTTGACTATAGAAGTCGTTGCGCATTACGATAAGCACGGTGATCGGCAGGTCACATGCCAGCACGGCCTCAAGCTTCTCGAGGAAGCGAGCGCGGAGCTCTGGCTGGCACAGCACAAGGAATTCCTCAAATTGATCAAAGACGATCACGCGCTGGTCATCTGCTGAACGAAGCTGCATCTGTTTGGTCAGACTCGCCAGCAGATCCTCGCCATGCGCCAGCACCCCCGCTTCGGAGAGCGCCAGAAAGGGGCGATCCGCCAGGCGTACGCTCGCCACGGCCCAGGTTGGGTACAACAAGGCCAGTTGTGCCATCAGTCCCGCATAGATCAGCGACGACTTGCCGCTCCCCGACCCGCCAAGCAGCGCAAGCAGCCGCGGTCGTTGCTGCAGGCGCTCAATGAGTGTGGCGGTTTCAGCTTGACGCCCAAAGAAGAAGGGTGCATCAGCCTCGCTAAAGTGATCCAGTCCGCGATACGGGCAGGGTGGCCGCTCCTCGCCTTGAAGAAAGGCCAGCGCACGCTCAACCTCCTCAACGCCGTGGGTCTGGATCTGGGCGGCTTGGAGCAACCCGGCGACCTGTTTGTGGTCAACCGCCGGGTAGAGCACATGGAGGCGTGCGTTGGCCGCCGCCGCTAACTTGGCGGCATAACCCTCGACCGAGACCAACTCACCGCGAACACTCCCAAGGGTGCCGGTTACGGCCCATTGCTGGTGCAGCGACGATCCGTCAGCGCGCAACAGGTGCAGCAGACCAAGCGCAAAGCCCAGCCCCATCGAACTGCCCCGCAGTTGCTGGAGCAGCACGTCACGCGGCAAGCGCGGTGCTCGTATTTGGAGCGACCAGCGCACTGCCCCCTGCTTTGACCAGAGACCTCGCTCATGGACGAGCAGCTCGGCCGTCTGGAGGGCCTGCGCAAAGGTGGCATCAAACGCGCAGAAGGTCATGGTCGCCGGTGCTGGAAAACAGACTGTCGGCAGATCAGCGAGGAGCTCGAACGTCAGATCGGCAACCAGACCACCAATGGCATGCTCAAGCAAGACTGGCAGGCTACACGAAGCGACGGGTACAAGCGGTGCCCCTGACAGCCAGTGCGCCAGATCAACGAAGGTCGCCGCCACCTCGGGCTCAAGGCCATCAGGGAGCACGAGTTGCGCGGGGAGCAGCGCACGCGCTGGCGGCACCGCTGGCGGCGTCGGCCCGCTCCGTGCCTGAGCCGTGTTTGCGTTGTTGGCCCACTGCGTCGCGGCGCGTAGGATCAACGCCTGTGCCTCGTCGGGATCGCGCTCAGCAACGAGCAGTGCTAACGCCAGGCTTGCCGTTGCCGCTGGACGTGTGATCACCGCCGAGGCCGCCAGTGGGGTCTGCTCGGCAATCAGGCTCGCCGCCCATGCCAGCGGCGAAGCGTTGGTAAGATCGAGGAGCGCTGGCTGACGCAGCGCGATGACCTCACGACACGCCGCGAGCCAGCCTTGGGTTGGGCCAACGAGCTCATAAAAACAGCGCAGCCGGGCTTCAATGGAACCGTGGCGCGCTGCTTCAAGCTTGGCAAGGATCGTTGGCATACCCGTGGTACCTCAACCAGAGGGGATGGCGGAAAGGATCAGCGAGCGTACCCTGCCCGCTACATCGGGTCGCTCGGCAAGCGTGCGCCAGGCATGCAGCGTAATCGTTGATGCAGCCGCCGCAACCGAGGCCTGAATGATCATGCTAGGGAGCGTAGTATTGAGCGTCGCCAACTCAAGGGACGCATACGGCGGCCAAAGTTGTCCCAGGGTGCCTGATGGCAGCAGCACCTGGCCGCCCCATACGCCGAGTGCATCGTACCAACCTAGTGGCAGCAGCACCGTTTGGAGTGAGGTATGTTCCTCGCCCGTAACCATCTCATACACGATCGCAACGAGTGCGTTGGCCCAGGCGTCTTCCCGCGCGGTAACCAACAGCTCCCAGCCATCGTAGGCCGGCCGAAGCTGGATTGACAGATCACCGTCAGCGTGTTGAAGCTGCGGAAGTTCAACGTCTGGGCTGTCGGCAGCCGCCGCCCTCCCTTTGCGATCACTGAGCCAACCTGGACTCACTGCACCCAGCACTGCTTCCGGCAGGTTTGCGGTTGGCAGACTCAGGCTGCGTGCGCGGAGCCATCCCGGTGCGACCTTGGCGATCTGAACTTGCCCCAGGTGTTGGAGGCGCCCATAATGAACAATGGCCGGTTCTGACTCATGAAAGAGGAGCAGCGCCAGTTCACGTGGCAGCGCGATTGGGGGGAAACGCGAACGCATAACCAGCACGACTGTGCAGCGCCCGTTTGGAGCAGGTTCAGCCGGTGCAACCAGCAGATGCAGGTACTCACCCGCCAGGTAGATACCCTCGCTTGTGTGCCAATGCATGCGATTCAGCAAGGCGACCGCTTCTGATTGTAAAACCTCTAATGAAGGAACTGGTACATTCATAACAAACTAACTTTATTTCTGGTGTCGTTAGCCGACCACGAATGGGGGCACAAATAAACGAATACCGCACCGCAACGCCCCTATTCGTTTCTTCGTGATCAGTATTCGTGGTCGGCGGTGCGGGCAGAAAACGTAATTCACACACCACGTAACGGATCTCATTTCTTGGTCGGAGCATAGACCCACAACTGCACCGGGCGTTGCGAAACGGCGTGCCGCTGACAGAGTGGACATGCCGTTGCTGAACGCGCCGACCTCAACTCTTTTCGAGCCTGATGAATGAAATGACGTTGCGTCGTCGTTGCTCCTTCATCAACGCAGGTGCGCAACAATTCCATGGTCTCATAATGATACATATAGGACGCCGAGCATGGAAAGTGATGCCCACACGCGGTGCAATTCATAAACATACGCTCTTCATATGCCCCGCCATAGATGCGCGGAACCAGGAGCCAGTGGCGCCGTAGGAGGCGGTACGTTGATGTTGCTTCCGCGTGTTGACCACAACTGCTGCAACGGTTGCCTTCAAACAGACCAACTTTCCCCAACTCCGAGACCTTGATCGGATGCGCCTGGGTGATGGCTGCGTGAATCCGCTCGGCGTGACATGCTGCACTATGGCAGACCAAGAAGGCCACCGTGCCACTCAGCAGGCCAAGCTCTTCACGCAAAAGTGGATACAAAAGCCCTTCGGTGAAGGCGGCGCTACGCAGCGCCCCTGTGTCCAGCCTTCCCCCAAAGAGCCGTAAAAGATAAGAAGAGAGCCGGTGTTGTTCCGGTTTCCACCCATCGAGTCCCTGCGATGCAACCAGATCCAGCGCGAGCATACTCGCAAAACTACGCTCGCCAGCATCTCGATTGTGCCGTAACGCCAGAATACGCTCAGACGCCGGTGAAGGAAGATGCATCTCATCGAGTTGACGGAGCACCGTTCCCACCAGGGGTTCGCTTAATTGTGCGAGGGCCAAGACTGCTTTGGGCCAGGGTTGCTCCTGGCTCCTGGTTACAACACTGCGCCATCCACATCCCCAGGCCACCGCCAGTTCATAGCAGCGCTCGGGCTCATGGCCGCATTGACCGTCGTTGGCCTCAGCGAGTAGGGCCGCTAGGGCTGCCCGAGCTTGCCTCTCATCAGGTGCCAGGCGTCTGATTTCAGTCCATAATGCCGATCCTGCCACGCCTTCCGCTAGACACCACTCTTCGTATCCGCAACCCGCGACTGAGCGCTGCTGAAGAAGATGATTTTTCTGCATCGTAGTTAGGATTTGAGCTAGATAATGAGTAGGGGGTGCTAGTTTTTGGAAAGCTAGCAGTAATATTATACCAGACTTTGCGGGATGCGGGATGTTGAAAGTAGGGGCACCCCTTGCGGGTGCCCTGGCGGGGTGCATACACGGAAGATGCGGGGCGTCGCAGCAGGAGGGGCCGACGGTGCAACTGCACCGTCGGCCCCTCCTGCTGCGACGCCCTTACGCTTACGCACACTCTAGTGCCTGCATCGCCTGGTGCGTGGTCAGATGAATATGCTCGGTGCCGAGTTTGTCGACAAAGTGCGCCCGTTTCAGGCCGTCCATCACGGGGCCTTTGATCTCAGCGAGGTGTAGTTGCACCCCGGCGTCGCGCAGGCTCTGGATCAGCGCTTCGAGGGTGTGCAACGCGCTCGAGTCGATGAAGTTGATCGCCGAACCAATCAAGACTAGGTGCTTGACCTCGGGGCGTTCCGCGACAATGCGCAGCAGTTCGTCTTCCAGATAGCGCGTGTTCGCAAAATAGAGGCTTTCGTCAACGCGGACGGCGACGACGTGCGGCCAGGTTTTGACGTCGTAGCGCAAGATGTTGCGGTAGACTTCACTCTCACCGATCTGGCCGACCACCGCAATATGTGGCCGACTGGTGCGCCACAGATAGAGCGCCAACGAGACGCCGACCCCAACAAAGATTCCTGCTTCAATGCCCAGCAAGAGCACCGCAGCAAAGGTGATCCCCCACGTTGCGGCATCGCTTCGGTTGGCCTGCGCAATGTGCGCCGGCTCTTTCAGATCGACCAGCCCAAAGACGGCCACAATGACGGTCGCAGCTAGCACCGCCTGCGGCAAGAAGTAGAAGAGCGGGGTGAAAAAGAGCAGGATCAACGCAATGCCACCTGCCGTCACCAATGACGCCAACCCGGTGATCGCACCAGCCTGATAGTTGACCACCGAGCGCGCAAAACCGCCGGTGACCGGGTACCCGCTAAAGAGACCCGCCGCAATATTCGCGGCGCCAAGTGCAACCAGTTCCTGATTGGGATCAATCGCCTCACGGCGCTTGCTCGCCAGCGCTTTGGCAACCGCGATCGACTCAACGACGCTCACCAGGATAATCGCCGCTGCTGCGGGCATCAACGCCTGGGCATCAGCCACATTTGGCGAAGGCCAACTCAGGGGCGAGAGACCAGCCGGAATGCTGCCGACCACCGCCACCCCGGCCGTCTGATCGAGCCGCAACGCCCAGGTGACAATCGAGCCAAGTAGCACCGTCACGAGCGGCGCACCACTCACGATGAGCGTCACGGCAAGCGGATTCAACCCCGCTTTTTGCAAGATCGGCCGCAGCTTCTTGCGGAAGAAGAGCAGCATCGCAATACTGGCCACTCCGATCGTCAGCGTGACCGGATTGGTCATGCCAAGACCGACCACCGCATTGTACAAAATATCATAAATATGAGGGCCAGCAATGGAATACCCAAGGATATATTTCAGCTGCCCAGCCGCGATAATTAAGGCTGAAGCAGTCGTAAACGCAGCTAAGACCGGATGTGAAATAAAGTTAAGAATCACACCCAGACGAAAGACCCCGAGCAACAATTTGACCACACCGACCATCAAGGCCAGCAAAAGCACCAGTTCGACATAGCGGGCGCTGCCCGGCTCGGCGAGCGTACTGACCCCACTAAAGACGAGGAGCGAGGTGATCGCGACGGGGCCTACCGAGAGCTGCCCCGAGGTTCCGAGCAGCGCATAGATAATTAACGGTACAACTGAGGCGTACAAGCCGATCTGCGGGGGCAACCCGGCGAGTTGGGCATAGGCCATGCTCTGGGGAATGAGCATGATTGCCGTCACAATCCCGGCCACCAGATCACTCGGCAGATCTTCGCGACGATAGTTGAAAAGCCAGCGGGTGAAGGGAAAGTAACGGCCCAGACCTTTGGCCTGAGCCGCCGATGCCGCTCGACCCGCAAGCGACGGTGATGATGCCATAAGAGTGTCCTACCCTATTTGGTCGTCTCGGCGACCCGATCCATATAATCATCGGCACAGAAGCCAAAGGTCTCCATCGAGTCATCGTCATAGCCTGCCGCACGCAATTCAGCCTCGGCCTGCTCGCGGGTCCAGCCGTGATGTTGCTGCCGATAGAGCATCCACATCAGGCCGACGCGGGTGGCGCTACGGCAGTGAAAGACGAGGCGTCCCGTCTCGGGATTCTCGACGATCGCGGCCAACTCTTCGACGTGCTCGGGTTCGAGTTCGTAGGCTGGCCATGGCGTGTGCAGATAGCGTAGCCCCGCTGCTTCGGCATTGCGGCCCTGTTCGGCAGCACGCTCGGGGTCGCTGCGCAGATTGATCACCGTACGATAGCCCTGCTCAACCAATTTCGCCCAGTCCTCGATCTGTGGCTGCGAAGCCAGCAGCACATCAGGGGTCACGGCATAGCTCCGCAACGCGGCCCCCTCGGTCTGCGTCTGCAAATTGCCACAGGGAAGTTCGTTCGTTGCCATTCTCTAAGCTCCTTATATCTTAGCCGCGATCCATCGGAAAACCGGCCCGCGCCCATGCAATCATCCCACCGCTCAGGTTCGTCACATTCGTGAAGCCCTTGCGTGACAGTTGCTCACAGGCGACCCCACTGCGGTTGCCTGAACGACAGACACAGATAATTGGCTGGTCTTTTGGCAACTCCTCAATGCGGTTGGCCAGCATCGGCAGCGGGAGCAACCGCGACCCTGCGATCCGCCCGTCGTAGGTGTACTCTTCACCCGAGCGAACATCCACCAGCAGCAGGTTTTCACCCTGATCAAGGCGCTGCTTCAAGGTCTTGACATCAATCGTAGCTGGTGCTGTCGCACTCTTCGAACCACCCTGAAAAAGATTACGCAACATATGATGACCTTCTTTCTTTGCTTTCAAGTTCTTCAAACGCTCTTCTTTAAGCCACCTCTCCCTCCGGTTCCCTCCCCCAGCGGGGGAGGGTTGGGGAGGGGGACGCACCCCTAGATAAACAACGTCACTTTCGCCCGGGCGGCATCGCCGAGGAAGGTCGCGACCCCGCCGGTCTCCAGACCATCAACCAACTCGGCATCCTTCACGCCCAGCAGCTCGCGGGACATATCACAGACGACCATGCGCACCCCGAGCTCTTGCGCCAGACCAAAGAGTTCTTCGGGCGACGAGACATCGTGCTTGCGCATGAGGCCACGGATGATCTGCGCACCGGCACCAAAGAAGTTCATCTGCGACAGGCCGGTCTCACCAAGTTTGCCTGGCAACATTGCGGTAAAGCCCTGCTCGAGCAGATCCTTGCCGGTAAAGATCTTCTGCTTCTTGACGGCGTTGAGCCCCCAGAAGGTGAAGAACATGCTCACCTCGAGCCCCATCGAAGCCGCCCCAGTCGCAATGATGAACGCCGCAATCGCCTTGTCCAGTTCACCCGAAAAGACCACCATCGCCACCCGATCCTCAACACCCTGGGAAGGGTGCGCCTCCAACTCGTTCACCCGGCTCTCCAGGGCATTGATCCGCTCAAGCAACGTTTGGGTGTCAAAGGTCTCACTCATTTCAATGGTCATTGTCTTGCTACTCCCTCATATATATGGTTTGTGTTAACGATAGTTGCGCCCATCAGACCTCACAGGTCTTCAAGACCTGTGAGGTCTCACGTTCCATCACCGTCTTAGGACGTACGCTTCAAATAGTGAACGTAGAGATCCTGCCCGCCCTCTTGCTCGGTCTCCTGGGCCACCAACTCGACATTCTTGGCCGTCTTGGCCCAACCCTGGAAGTCGGCGACAGAACCACGATCCGTCGCGACCACCTTGAGCACTTGGCCCACCGTCAGATCCGCAATGGCCTTGCGGCTCTTTACCAGCGGCATCGGGCACTTGGCCCCCTTCACATCCAGCGTCTGATCAAAACTATTCGCCATGAGATTGACTCCTTATCGATCCATCGAGAGAGATTAAACCTTGGCGCCTCTGCGCCTTTGCGTCAAAAAAACCGTCCTCGTTGCAAGGTCTTGCGCTTAGCCAGCCAGGGCACAAATATTCTTGCCAAGCTCCAGCTCGTTCGCCTTGCCGTCACATGCCTCAACCAGACCAATGTTGACGCGCTTGATCTCAACATACTCGGGCGGGAAGACCGGCAGGTGGCTCAGCACATAGGCCGTAAATTCCGCTTCGCTGCGTGGCTTCAGGGCGTCGTTGTGGGCCCGGACTTCGCTGTATGGCGCGGCGAAGATGCCCTCGGCATTGCCTTCGTCAAGCGTGCTAAAGTGCGCCGGCAGGATGAGCGTATCATCATTCACGATTTTCGGCAAACGCTCGGTCAGGCTCCGGTAAAGGATCGGCGTCCAGGCTTCGCCCTTGCCACCCAGGTCGGGCCGACCAAACGAGCGCAAGAAGATGCCGTCACCAGTAAAGAGTGCGCTGCGACCATCGGGCGTGTCAACTCGGTAGTTGACCTGCCCAAGCGTGTGGCCCGGGAACCAGGCAACGGTGATGGTCGTCTGCCCAACCTGGAACTGCTGGCCGTCCTCAAGCGAGGTGTAGGCAATCGTTGCGGGCAGCATATCAATCGGGTGAATGGCATCGTAGGCGTGGACATAATAGGTTGCGCCAGTGATCGTCGCCAGCGCCGGGCCGCCACTGATGTGATCGGCGTGAACGTGCGTGTCAAGCAGGTGCGTCATCGTCGCGCCAGCCTCGGCCGCCAGGTTGAGGTAGATCTCGGTGTGGCGCATTGGGTCAATCAGGGCCATCTTGCCGTCGCTGATCACCGCGAAGCTCAGGTCGCCACGCGCAGGGCGGGCAATCTGCACGATCCGGCCCCAAGCGGCGTTGACCACGTCACGCACATCGTAGAAGTTGCCCCAACTGGTGAAGCCACCCTGCAGGTAGCGTGCGCTGTATCCATGCCCGGCCAGCAACTCGGCCACATACTGCGACGAACCCTCTTTGGCACAGACGACCATAATTTCACGGTCGGCCGGCACCCGCGCCACTGACCCATCCTCGTCCTCAAGGAATTCAAAGTAGGGAATATTGACACTGGTCAGATGCTCATGTCCCTCAATCGGGCTGCGCTTGAACTCGTCCTCGTTGCGCACATCGAGGATAAAGATCGCCTCGTTATTAAGGATGCGGGCATACAACTCGTTGGCAGTAAATTCAGCGATGCTAGTCTGGCCTTCAATCAGGGTCATTGCAAAACTCCTTTTCTTCTTCGTGCACGTCAGCACAAATCTCTTATGGGTGTAGTCTACCCTGCCAACGTAAGACGAACACGAGGGAATCGTAAGAGTTTTGTAAGGGTTTGCACAGATTATGCACAGATATATTTGCGCAACAAAAGACGGCCAGCATTGCTGGCCGTCTTCCTAAAAACTTGGTATTACCACGGGCCGGGCGACGCATCCGGCAACTCGACTTCGGCCTGTTCGTGCTTGTAGATCGCCATACCGCGAGCGGTATAATTCGCCAGCGCGACAGGCCCGTCGAGGCTACAGGTATGCACCCAAACCCGTTGTGCACCCATAGCCCAGCCCCGTTCTATCGCTGAAGTCAAGAGCGCCCCGCCCAAGCCGCGCCCAAGCGCGTGGGGCAGCAAGCCAAAATAGGCAATCTCGACCTTCCCGGCCTGGGCCTCTAGCTCGTAGTAGCCCGCCGGGGTGCCCGCCACGTAGCCGACCCAGGTTTCCACCTCGGGTCGGCTCAGGCGCTCCAACCAGGCCTGATAACTCCACCCACGCCGATCCAGCCAGTACCAGTTGCCACCCACCGCCGTGTACAAAAAGCGTCCAAACTCGGGGCTAGGATCTTCGGCCTGTTGCATGCGCAGGCTCGGGGCGGGACGGGCGGGCCGCAACTGGGCCGGATCGGTCTGTTCAAGGTAGGTGGTCGTCACCAGCACGCGCATCAAGCGACGACCTCGCGCTGATCGAGGCTGGACAGATCAACCCCAGCGGCGGCAAACCGGGCGTGCAAAGCCCCGGGATCGACGTAGGTGTGATCGTCAGGATCGTAGGCGAGCACCACCGTATCGTCGCCAATGCCCAGACTGCCGAGCACCTGGGCGATTTTGGCCGACGGGGCAACCTGCACCAGCGCGGGATCGTCCAGATCGACAAGATCGGTAGTCCAATCGAGGTAGACTGCGCCGGGGATGTGACTCGCCAGATAATCCTCGCGCCGCCCGAAGTAATGCGGTTTGGGCGCGGTTGGCGGCAACACCGTGCCGCGCATGTCCACCACCCGAAGCTGGGGATGGCCCAGATGCTCGGCGAGCCAAGCGCTACTCACCAATGGGCTAGCGGGTAACTCAAGCATTGCGAACTCCTTAGCCCCCAGCCTGGAGGCGCTGGAGCAGATTGCCCCAACAGACCTCGCCGCTGAACGCCAGCGCATGCAGCAGCACGCCGCATGCTTTCGCATCCACACCCGGGCGGTGCGCCAAACCAAGGCTTAATTCGCCCACTGGCGGTTGCGGGCAGGGGCCGCGAGCCGGTGATACCCCAGCCCAAACGGAAGCGTTTGCTGCTGCGGGATGGGCGCTTCGAGCAGCGCTTCGGCAGTCCGGATCAAGCCAGTCAGGATCTGCAGATCATCGCGGCTCAGGCAGAGCCCGGTTTTGTTGAGCCAGAGCTGAATGCCTCCGTCAGGGCTCTGCATCAGTCGGTAGTACCCACAGCGGAGCAAGCCCGGCTCTTCTTCGGCACACCATTCGTCAAGCAACATCGCCAGGTGCCCAAGATCATAGAGCGCGATACGGATCGTCGCCTCGTCCCAGACAAGGTTCAGGCTTCCATCAAGATTGGCGGTAATCAAACGTCCAGGTGTGGCACGGGCCAGGGTGATGCTCTGCGTTTCCATAGTATGTGTACTCTAAGGTGCGATTACAGCGCTCTTACATCAATCAAGGTCAAGTTTCCGCGCCAGGCGTTTGCGCATCCGCCGATGGAGTTTGTCTAACACCGGATTACCATCACGCACATGGTCAAGCACAATCTGGCGGGTCGAGACCGGACAGAGGTGCAAGTAGGGGTACATCCCCGGCACTAGGGTCAATACCGGGCCATCATCACAAAAGTCCTGGCAACGCGTTTGCACAACGGTGACAGCTTGCGTTAGGTCTGCTTCGTGCAGCGCCGCCTCAGCCGCCTGCAGGATCATCCCGCCCCCGGCCCGCGCACAATGCTTGCCTCCACAGACCGCGATGCAAGGCTGCCCATTGCGTGCGACTTGCTCGATCGACGGCCCACGCTCACGGTCGTGTTTACCCATAGATGCAACCTACTCTGGTTTGTAATGCTGTGGCAGGCCACGCAAGATCCATAACAACGCCAGGCCAAGCCAACCCAGCCCAACCGCGAGTACAACCTGCACCAAATCAAGCCACGCCAGCATTATACACCTCTATGATGAACAGACTACCTCTGGGTGTTAGTATGTGCAAACATCCGTTGGTATCATAGCTGAATTACGTGACTTGTCTAGTTGTGAATTTCCGAACTACTATGAAACTGGTGCCAGGCGCACAATTGGTAACTGGCGCGTGGTACGGCTTTTGTACGTTTGATAGGATTTGGTGTTTCACTGGGGCAACCCTGTGAAGCCCCTCTTCCTTTGCCTATGCTATACTAAGACTCACGAATGATCTACCTTATGGGACAGTTGTATGCACGAGACAATGCGCTCAGGTACCGACCAACTTGCGCCTCTTCGCGACCTCTACCCCTTTCAAACGCGCCGTCTGGCGGTACCCGGTGGTACCATCAGTTATGTGGATGAGGGCGCTGGCCCCCCGGTGCTGATGGTTCACGGCAATCCGACCTGGTCGTTTTATTATCGCCATCTGATTGCTGCCCTCAGCCCTACGCATCGGGTCATTGTACCTGATCATATGGGCTGCGGGCTTTCCGATAAGCCCCAGACTTATGCCTATACGCTCCAGAATCATCTTGGCAATCTGACCCGCCTGATGGAGCATCTTGACCTTGGGCCGCTCGATCTGGTTGTCCACGATTGGGGCGGTGCCATAGGCATGGGCTGGGCGACTCGTTTTGCTGACCAGGTGCGCCGCATTGTGGTGCTCAATACGGCGGCTTTTCTCTCGCCGCGCCTGCCGTTTCGTATCGCGGTCTGCCGATACCCCATTTTTGGCGATCTGGCGGTACGTGGCCTCAATGGGTTCGCCGTCGCCGCGACCACGATGGCCGTCGAGCGTCCGATGTCACCCGAGGTTCGCCGGGGCTACCTCTTCCCCTACAATTCGTGGGCCAATCGCGTCGCTATCCAGCGCTTTGTGCGCGATATTCCGATGTCGCCGCGCCATCCGACCTGGGCTGTTGTTGATGGTATTGACCGCGATCTGGTCAATGTGCGCGACAAGCCGATGCAGATCTTCTGGGGTGGCAAAGATTGGTGCTTCTCGGACTATTTTCTCGCTGGTTGGCTCGAGCGCTTCCCTGCGGCATCGGTTGTCCGTTTTGATCGCGCCGGACACTATGTGCTTGAAGATGCGCACGAAGAGATTGCGCCGCGTGTCGTACGGTTTTTCGGGGAGGCTCGCCCTCAATAACGCTTCAAAGGAAATGTTGATGACAGATGCGTCTTCTGGTCAGACCATACACGACGACTCCCTCTATGCTTCAGCCCCTCCAGGCGCAAATATTGCGCGCTATCTTCCCTTGATGGCCCGCGAACGCCCCGAGCAGACGGCAATTGTGATGGGCGATGGGCAGAATCGCGCCGGGCAGACGGTCTATCGGCGCTTGAGTTTCGCCGAGTTAAACTTGGTGAGTGACCGCTATGCCTGGGGCTTGAGTGCGCTTGGGATCGGACGGGGTACCCGGGTCTTGTCGATGGTTCCCGCCGGCCTGCCCTTGATCAGTCTGACCTTTGCGTTGATGAAGGTCGGGGCGGTGCCTGTTCTCATCGATCCCGCGATGGGGCGGCGTAATTTGATCCAGTGCATCAAGGAGTGTACCCCCGAGGCGATGATCGGGGTGGCGCGGGCGCAAGTGGCGCGGCTCCTCTTTCCCGGTGCGTTTCGTACCGTGCAACGCAGTATCACCGTTGGTTCGCGCTTTACGCCCCTTGGTGATCTCAACCTCGCCGATCTGAGTGTGCCGCTCAATGCGCCTTTTGCGTTGGCCCAGGTCGCGCCTGATGAGCCCGCAGCAATTATCTTTACCACCGGCAGCACCGGTGTGCCCAAGGGGGTGCTCTATGAGCACGGGATGTTCGAGGCCCAGGTGCGCCTCTTGCGGGCGCTCTTTCAGCTCGAACCAGGTGAAGTTGAAATGCCGGCGTTTCCGCTCTTTTCCCTCTTCAATGTGGCCCTCGGGTGTACGTCGGCTATTCCGCCGATTGATCCGACCCGCCCCGCCAGTTGCGATCCTGCCGCCGTCATTGCTTTTATGCAGGATCAGAAGGTGACTTCGACCTTTGGTTCGCCCGCAATCTGGCGCAAGGTGACGGCCTATTGTCTGGAACATCAGGTGAAATTGCCCGGTCTACGGCGTGTGCTGATGGCCGGTGCGCCCGTGCCGGCTGATCTTCACGAGCGCTTCCGTCAGATCTTGGACGAGACAAGCGACACCCATACGCCCTATGGCGCGACCGAGGCCCTGCCGATTACATCGATCAGTGGGCGTGAAGTGCTCGCGGCGATTGCTGCGCGGGGGGCCGATCCGACTGCCGGTACCTGTGTCGGCTTCCCGGCCCCCGAGGTGACGCTGCGCATTATTCCGGTCAGCGATGAGCCGATTGAACACTGGGACGAAGCCCTCGCCTTGCCCGCCCACCAGATCGGTGAGCTTGTCGTCAAAGGCCCCTCGGTGACCAAAACCTATATCAGTCGCCCGACCTCAACTGCCCACGCCAAAATCCACGAAGGCGATCAGGTCTGGCACCGTATGGGCGACCTCGGCTATCTCGATGACGAGGGCCGAGTCTGGTTCTATGGCCGTAAGAGCCATCGGGTCGAGACCGGACGTTTGCACGGAACCCTCTACACCGAACCGGTCGAACTGATCTTTAACCAGCATCCCGCTGTGGCGCGGAGCGCCCTCGTTGGCGTTGGCCCTGCTGGTTATCAAGAGCCGGTTGTGATTGTCGAGCCAAAAGATCGCTCGCTGCTGCGGGATCGCACTGCCGCAGCAGCGTTGCTGCGCGAGCTCGAGGAGTTGGGGGGGCGTTATCCAATGACTTCAGGCATCACGACGTTTCTTCTCCACCCATCGTTCCCGGTTGATATCCGTCACAATGCCAAAATCTTCCGTGAACAACTCGCTGTCTGGGCTCTCAGTCAACCTGGCATCCCGACTGGCTCAACAATGCCGCTCGCCCAGAGTCTCCAGGCCCCTCATGTTGCCGAGCAAGAGGGGTAGCTCCGGTTCGGGGTGTGGGGGCCTCTCCTTCCGTCTGCTGTGGATAGCTTTGCCGCTGGGAGCGCGGGCGGCGCGCCCGCAAGCGTATGTAGGCGTGCGAGCCACCCGCGCTCTCTGGAGAAGAGGGCCGCACGGGTTTGAAGGGCGACAGCCTTTTAGGAATTCATTTCTTCGGGCGCAAGCCCGCTTTGCATGCTGCGGAGCAATGGATGTTAACACTTGTCACTGGTGGCAACGGTTTTCTTGGCCGCTATATCGTTGAACAGTTGCTCGCACGCGGTGACCGCGTCCGGGTGCTTGGGCGCAACCCGTATCCTGAACTTGAAGCGCTTGGGGTGACGTGTGTTCGTGCCGATCTGAGTAGCCCTGAGGTGGCGCTGCCCCTTGCGAAAGCGCTGCAAGGCGTCGAAGTTGTCTTCCATGTCGCCGCCAAAGCAAGCGTCTGGGGTACGTTTGATGAGTTCTATGTGAATAATGTGACGGCAACCCAGCGTCTGGTACGCGCCGCCGAGCGGGCCGGGGTGCCACGCTTTGTCTATACCTCGT
Organism: Candidatus Chloroploca sp. Khr17; assembly: GCF_004138165.1. Lineage (GTDB taxonomy): Bacteria > Chloroflexota > Chloroflexia > Chloroflexales > Chloroflexaceae > Chloroploca. Next base: position 155,017 of record NZ_RYFF01000003.1, on the reverse strand, counting down.
CCCCATCGGTGGTGATCGGCGAAACTGATCTCGTAGGTGCCGATGAGAGCACGCCCTATCCTGAGCGCTATCTTGCCCCCTATCCGGCGACCAAAGCCCTTGCCGAGCGTTTTGTTTTGAGCCGCAGTGAGCTTGCGACGGTTGCTATTCGGCCCCACCTGATCTGGGGGCCACGCGATCCACATATCTTTCCGCGCTTGCTTGCCCGAGCACGCAGTGGCCGCCTGATCCAGATTGGCGATGGCACCAATCTCGCCGATATTACCTATGTCGAGAATGCCGCCGAGGCCCATCTACAGGCCGCTGATGCACTGAGCGAGCATTCCCCCGTGCGGGGCCGCCCCTATTTCATTGGCCAAGAACAACCGGTCAATCTCTGGGCCTTCATCAATGAAGTAATTACCGGCGCAGGCTACAAGCCAATTCGCCGCTCGATCTCGTTGCGCACGGCGCTGCGCCTCACCACCGGCATCGAAGCGGCCTATCGCGGCCTTGGCATCACCCGCGAACCGCCACTGACCCGTTTTACCGTCAACCAGATGGGCATCAGCCACTGGTTTGACCACTCGGCGGCCAAACGCGACTTTGGCTACAGCCCGCGGATCACGACTCCCGAAGGTTTGCGTAGGACGCTGGCCGCGCTCGGCAAGCACGACCATGCTTGAAGGTTGACGCAAAGACGCAAAGACGCAAAGGCGCAAAGGGTTGTTTCGATCTTTGCGCCTTTGCGTCTTTGCGTCAAAACATGAAGCGTGAGAAGCCTACACGTGCCCTCTATAGCGCATGATCAACGCCGAATCAAGGGCAAAAAGACCTGTTCGATTGGCCGATTTGGGTCAATCGTTACGACCATCACCCGTTCTTCCGACTGATTGCCCAAGCTGTCAAACGCGGTGTAGCGGATGGTGTGGGTGCCAAGGCCAAAACCATCGAGTATGACCCCGCTGCTTTCGTAGGGTTGCCATGCCCCATCATTGATTGACACCTCTACTCTGGCAACCCCAGCGCCCCCCAGATCGTCGGCCACCAGGTGCAACCCGTCGAGACGATGAAAGGTATTCCCCAGCCGTCCCTGCGGGTTGATCAGCAAGCCATCAATCACCGTGCTAAAATCAGCGGCTCCGGGCGCAAGGAGATCATAGCCAGCGGTAGCTTGCCCGCTGCGTTCAAACATTTTGAAGGCGAGTACGTGATGGCCTGCTTCAAGGTAGACCGAGCCAATGACCGAGCGGGTTGGTTGCAAGCCAGGGTTGCTCACCACTAGGCGCCCGTTGACCCAGAGCCACGCTCCATCATCGCTGGTGACGCGGAAGATGTATTCGCCCGCCTGCGCGACGACGATTGAGCGGGTCTGCTCCACGAGAAAATAGTCGGTCAGTTCAGGCACCGCGAGGAGTGGCCCGCCGTCGCCCCAGTCAAGCGTTGTGCCATCCCAGGCAAAACTGCCCATATAGGTGCCACGCGGGATGGCCGTTGGATCGACTGTTCGCGCCAGCAGGTTATCAGGCACAAACCCGAGTTGATAGACATGGGCTTGGGGGCCAAGGGCATCGGTATAGGCCGCCGGCGCAGGCATCTGGCGTTCGGGCTGTACCGTGATGGTCGTCGGGGCCAGCGAACGCGCCATATACCCCACATATTCGTGGATGGCCCCCGCCTGAAGCGTGAACTGCCCAGGCGTACGGAGCCGGATGTAACCGACGATCTCGCGGGTCTCGCCAGGCGCAAGCGACCCATTCAGCCCCCAGCGCCACGGGTACCCACCAGTTTCACCTGCACACGTCGGCTGGTGCCCAGCTTCAACTGGCCCGAGCACGACCCGAAAACGTCCAGCCTCTTTGGGAAAGGCCGGATAGCTCTGCAAATCGTTGCCCTGGAAGCATTCGCCTTCGTCGTAGACATAACTATTGTCGAGGTCAAAGCCACTGGGGGACGCACTGTTGCGACTCGCTTCAGGGGCCTGGCTTTCAATCGTCATACTTCCGCTATTTTTGACGGTGAACGTGACCTTCAACAACTCACCTGCCCTCACTTCCTGCTGGTCGTAGCGCACGTCAAGCAGATCGAGGCGTTCGGTTGCGTCATTTTCAAAGACAAAATGCATGCTATCAAAGAAGATCAGGCGTTGTTCGCTCAGTGGTTCGCCTGTCAGATCGTTGAGTTCGACAAAACCGGCCTGGCCGGCGTTAAAACGGAAACTTCCCAGGGCCACCCATTCATCGCGGGTATTGTGACTGATCGTCACCTCTTGTGTGCCATCGGCACTCGTGATGCGATAGGTTGCCCGATTGGTTGCATGACCAAGGCTACAGCCCTGGGGGATATGGACAAGGATCTGGTAGTTGCCGGCCTGACTGATGGTTGGGCGCCAACGTCCATAATTAGTACTTTCGGCAGGATTGTCAGTGGCAAAAGTGTGGAGAGTCGTGCCCCCATAGCCACACGCGGCCTCATACCAGTTGGCATTGCTGCGGGTAAAACCGCTATCGCGCTCATCAATCAATAGCGGATCATTCACGATGCCCTGCAGACGCTCGTGGATTCGCCACCGCATGCCGGGCAACATCTCCATAAAGCGATCACCCGGGCATGTGGTATGGCCCGGGGTCACCTGGCGATGGCCGGCGATATTTTCAATGATCGCCCCTGGATTGAACGGATTGCAAAAAGCGCTGCGGGAACAGCCATAATAAAACGCCCGCCCGAGCGGATCGATGCCCTGTTGATCGGCTTTCCAGGCCAATAACTCAACCAAACTATCGACCGCAGGTGCAGGCGGATTGACCGTCGCGTAGGTGCCGATGACCGACACGCCCATCGAGCCATAGTTGGCGGTATCGTGGAAGCCGACCGCATTATCACCGCCAGCCCGCCCTTCATAGATGACGCCGTCGGGATCAATCAGGAAGTTGTAGCCAATATCGCCCCATCCTCTGGTGAAGGTGTGGAATGACCAGATGGCCCGCACACGATCCGCCCAGACCTGCTGGCTCCCGCCGAGGCTATTCGCGTCGGCGGTGTGATGGACGATCATGTGCTTGACGGGATAATAGACGGGGGTTGCCCGGCTGCCCTGACCATCAGGGTTGCCCCAACCCGTGCGCGTCACCACCGGTGGTCGCGCCAAGTTGGCCAGGCCTGACTGATCTGGCTCAAAGGAGGGCAATGGATCGGCAGGGCCAAAGCGGGCATCAATACTATTGACCTCGATCCGTTGAAGTTCCGGCAAGGCCCCATCGGTTGCTGGATCACGCAAGGCTCGCACCTGCCAGAACCGGCGGGCTTCACCAGCATAGATCTCTTCACTCCAGAAGACACCCTCGCCATCCTCGGGCATCCAGAGTTCTGGGTTCGCTTCGACCGTGCCCCAATCGGTCCAGGTATGTCCATCGCTGCTCGCCCGGATTTCGAGCTGCAAGGCCGCCCCGTTTGGCACAACCGCTTCCCAACGCACCAGCAGATAGCTAAACGGATGCGGCGTCGCTGTCGCCGCCGAGAGGTAGCCATCGCCAACACTGTTGAGGATCCCCGCACCAGCGATAGCCTCGGCCTCGGCAGGAATCAGCACTGCCTGATCGGGCCGACCTGGTTCACCAGTCGCTGGAACAGTGGCCTCAACCTGGTGCGTCACCAGGCCAAAGAATAGCAACATGCTCAGGAAACTCAAGAGACGAGCAAGCCAGCGTATCATTGGATTTACCTCACAAGAAGCTAGTCTTTCCTCTAAGCCAAGGTTCGCAGGTACGTGACTGTTTGCGGTGATTGGAGTGCCGACTGACGTCGGCACTCCAATGAAACCTTGTCTAACCATAGAAACGCTCGTTGGCAGAATTTTGGCTTGTTACGCACGTGATAAAGAGGTGAGCAAAGCGCTCTCGTCCGCAAAGCGAGACACTGGTAATACCGTGGTATGGTGCGGTTGGTATGATGATACCATGTCGTGGAGCAGCAGTGGAGTATCAACCCATGAGCGCGACCCATTGTATTCACCTGTCGCTGTTACGGGGCTTCTTGGTTACCTTCTTTGTTCTGGCCCTGGTTGGGTGTGGTGCGGCTGGCTCATCATCACCTTCATTGCCCCTCATCGAAGCCACCTCAGCAATTCCGGCTACGGCTCCAGCAGCGCAGCCCACGGTTCAGATCGGGTTGGTGATGAAGACCTTGACCAACCCGTTTTTTATTGAGATGGAACGGGGAGCGCGTCGGGCTGAAGCCGAACTTGGCATCGAGTTGATTGTGAAGACGGCGGCGCAGGAGACCTCGATTGATCAGCAGATCGCGATTGTGAACGATCTGATTGATACGCAGGTTGATGCCATTGTCATTGCCCCTGGCGACTCAACGAGTCTTATCCCTGTCCTCTACGAGGCGCAGCAGGCTGGGATCACGATTGTCAATATTGACAATCGCCTGGATATGTCGGTGGCGGCAAACCTAGGCCTGGTTGGGGTGCCCTTTATCAGTGTTGATAATGAAGCCGGGGCGTATGACTCGGCGCGAGTCATTAGCGATCAAGTTACGACGCGCACGAAAGTGGCGATCATGCAGGGCATTCCTACCGCCCAGAATGCGATTGATCGCGAACAGGGGGCGCGCCGGGCGTTTCGTGGTAACCCGAATATTACCGTTGTGGCGACGGCGAGTGGCTTCTGGAAAATTGATGAAGGCTACAAGGTTGCCGCCCAATTTTTGACCGCGCATCCTGATCTTGGGGCGATCTTCTGTGCCAACGATATGATGGCCTTGGGCACTATCCGGTTTCTCCGCGAGCATGGGCATGATCATGTGCTCGTCGCCGCGTTTGATAACCTCCAGGAAGTCCAGTCGGCTCTGCAAGATGGTTCGTTGCAGGCAACCATTGATCAGCAAGCCGCTGAACAGGGCTATCTGGGCATCCAGTATGCCTACAAGATGCTGCAGGGCGAGACTGTGCCTGCCGAGACGATGATCCCAACCTTGCTTGTGACAGGTACGCGTCAACCGTAAGGCTTTTTTATGCGCGTGCGGCTCAATCTTACCCAGAAATTTATAGCCATTCTGATAGTGATCAGTATTCTTCCACTGATGATTGTCAGCCTTGCTTCGTATCAAGTATCGCGCACGGTCGTGAATGATGAGGTGAGTCACTATGCGACCGAGTTGCTCAATAGCCATCGCGACCATCTTGATTTCAACCTTGAACAACTTGAGCGTCTGATCATCAATCTTTCGAGTGTTGAACCAGTTCTTCAGGCTCTTGGTCAGACTGAGGCCGAAATGGATACCTATACGCGCCTGGCAACCCAGGCGCAGATTGGGTATATCCTTGATAGTTACACCGACCTTGGTGGGGTTGTCTCGATTGATATTTTTACCGAGAATGGTGTACATTACCACGTTGGTGATACGCTCAATATCTCGAATATTCGTACCGATCTGCGTGACGACATTATTGCCCAAACTCGTGCCGCTGCCCCCGATGTTGTCTGGTTTGGTCTGATTGAAAATGTCAATAGTAATTCGAATACTAGGCATGTCGTGACGCTTGCCCGAGCGTTGATGACCGTTGATGTCGGTACCGCTCAGGCACGACCTGTCGCAACCCTGTTGGTCAACTACGATCCGCAGATGCTCCAGAAACATTTTAATCATGTCGATCTGGGGACGGACGGGTTTATGCTGGTGAGTGATGCGAGAGGTCAGATTATTTATCATCCGCAGCAGGATCTGATTGGGGCGATGCTCCATCCTGACCTGTTGCACCTGGTACAAGCGTCTCAAGGTGGTTTTACCCACACCATTAATGATCAGCCGATGGTGATCAACTCTGTGCAATCGCAGGTCACCGACTGGCTCATTATGAGTCTCGTGCCAGTGCAGACGCTTGATCAAGGTGTGCAGGCGATTGGAACCGTCACGGTGCTGGCGGTGGGGCTGGCCCTGTTAATTGTGGCGGTTGGCGCACTGCTTGTCTCACGTTCGGTCGTCAATCCTATCCGCCAGTTGACCTACCGTTTTCAGCTCTATCAGAGTGATCGCCCGGGTTGGTCAGAGCCGTTGCAGGCGACCAGTCAGGATGAGATCGGTGAACTGACCCGCTGGTTCAATGCATTTCTCGAGACCCTGGCCGCCCGTCGCCATGCCGAACAGGCGCTTCGCGAGAGCGAGTCACGCTACGTCCTGGCCCTCCAGGGGGCCAATGATGGGATCTGGGATTGGGATCTGCGCACCCAGACGATCCACTATTCGCTGCGCTGGAAGATGATGCTGGGCTATGGTGATGATGCAATTGGGGATAGCCCCGATGAATGGTTCAAACGCATTCATCCCGCCGATTATGACCATGTACGAGCCCAGATTGACGCCCATTTGCGTGGCGATTTGCCCCATTTTGAGAGCGAATATCGGATGTTCTGCCAGGATGGTTCGACGTATCTCTGGGTGTTGGCCCGAGGCATGGCTGTTGCCGATGAGCACGGGACGATGGTGCGGATGGCAGGATCACAGACCGATATCAGTATGCGCAAACAGACGGAAGAACAGTTGCGCTACGAGTTGCTCCATGATCCGCTGACCGGGTTGCCCAACCGTACCTATTTTATCCAGGCGATTGAACAGATGCTCGGTCATCTGGATCTTGCCTCTGGGCGCCAAGCTGCGGTGCTTTTCCTCGATCTGGATCGCTTCAAGGTGATCAACGATAGCCTTGGTCACGCGGCTGGCGATGAGGTCTTGCGAATGGTCGCGCAGCGCCTCTCGAACTCACGGCGCTTTAGTGACGTGGTGGCCCGGATCAGTGGCGATGAGTTTGCTCTGCTCCTCCCTGAGATGCGGTCGTTTGAAAGCGCCACCAGGGTCGCTGAACGTATCCAGGATATCCTCTCGCAGCCGATGGCAATCGAGTCACTCGAAATTACGATCCAGGCCAGTATTGGCATTGCTTTCATTACCGGGGCCTATATCCGGGCCGAGGATCTTTTGCGTGATGCCGATACTGCACTCTATCAGGCGAAAGCCAATGGGCGCGCCTGCGCGATGGTCTTTGATAACGAGATGCATACCCGCAGTATGGATCTCCTTCATCTCGATACCAGCCTGCGTCGGGCCATCGACGAAGACGAGTTGCGCGTGTTCTATCAACCCATTGCCGATGTGCAGACGGGACATATCTATGGGTTCGAGGCGCTTGTCCGCTGGTATAGTTGGGAACGAGGCATGATTAGCCCCGCTGAGTTTGTCCCCTTTGCCGAAGAGACGGGCCTCATTACCCGGATTGATCTCTGGGTGCTCGGGCGTGCCCTGACGCAGCTACAGGCCTGGCATCGCCAGGGCTATAACCACCTCTCGGTTTCGGTTAACCTTTCGGTGCGGAGCCTCCAGAATCCCCATTTGCCTCGCCTGGTGGCGAATTTGCTCACGGCGATGGGGCTCCCCCCGACCAGTTTGCACCTCGAGGTGACCGAAAGTGCCGCCATGCTCGATATTGAACGTACCATTGCGTTGCTCAAAGAGTTACGAGCGATTGGGGTACAGCTTGCGATTGATGATTTTGGCACAGGCTATTCATCGCTTGGGTATCTGCGTCGCTTGCCAGTGCAGATCCTCAAGATTGATCGCTCGTTTGTCCGCGATATTACCGAGAGCAAGGATGCCGCCGCGATTGCGAGCGCCGTGATTGCGATCGGGCATATTCTGGATATGCGTATTGTGGCTGAAGGCGTCGAGACCCAGGCCCAGCGTACATTCTTGATGAACCAGGGTTGTGATGCCATCCAGGGCTATCTCATCAGCCCACCACAACCTGCGGAACTGGCTGAGAAGTTGCTCGGCCAAACCCTCTTTGAACTCAAGCGCTGAGTAGTCTCCTGGGCGCACGGGCGGCCCGCCCGCTTCCGTGCATAAGACCTCACAGATCTTGAAGATCTGTGAGGTCTGCCGTGCGCTACTTTTCAAATAAGCTCACGCGAAGGCGCGAAGGGTTCGCTCACGTACGCTAAAAACTTTGCGCCTTTGCGCCTTTGCGTCAAAACAAGCGCCTTATTTGCAAGGTATTGCGCCTAGGCTTCGCCCGATGGATCAATTTCTGTACCATGTTTGAACCAGCGTGCGACAAGCGCAATAATTTCGTCGGCGCTCTCTTCAATCGAGCGGTCAGTCAAATTAAGCGTGGCCCACCCGTGCTGGCGAAAGAGGCGGCGTGCCCATTCGACCTCGTCCTCGGTGGTCTCTTGGCTGACATACCGACTCCCAAACGCCATGCCTGTCCGACGCTGGCGATGGCGACGCCGTGCGGTGATCTGTTCTGCGTCAACAACAAGGCCAATTACCCGTCGGCGATCAATCTGAAAGAGCGCTTCCGGGGGCGTGACCTCTTTGACCAGCGGAATATTCGCCACCTTCCAGCCAAGCACCGCCAGGTACATACTCAGTGGGGTTTTGCCGACGCGTGAAATGCCGACCAGCACAATCTCGGCGTCGTGCAACTCATCGGTGCGCGCACCATCGTCATGCTTGATCGAATATTCAATCGCCTCAAGGCGATCAAAATAGGTCGAAAGCCGTTGTTTGTAGAGCCCCGGCTTGCCCAGCGGTTCTTTGCCGACCAGGGTGGCAACGCGGGCGAGCACCGAACCAACCAGATCAATTTCGACCACGCGGTTGTCGCGGGCCTTCCGCATCAGATCGCGACGCACGCCTGGCTCCATCAGCGTATGGAGAATGGTTCCGCGGCTGACCCGCGCTTCTTCGATGACTTCACTGATCTGCTCGGGAGTGTGGACATTCGGAATGACAATGACGGGTACCTGGACGCCCTCGAACTGGCTGATTACCAGGCGGGCTACCTCTGATCCGACCAGTCCCTCGCCCCCTGACACAACATAGATTGGTGGGGCCAGACTCGCATCCTGAGACACCGGTGTCTTCGTTTGATCCATGGGTTTCCTCATATTTCTGGCCAGAATGCGTCAAATTGTAGCACACTTCTTTTTCTATGTGCTGGTCAAACTGTTACAGGCTGTTATCGAACATTTACACGCTTGCATGGGTTGGGGTGCGATAATGAAGGGGGTGCGCTTTAGAGCGCAAGCCCTGAACTTTAGTAGTTTGTAACGTAAGTTTTCTGACCTTCCTGGGTACGCGGGCGTCCCGCCCGCTTCGCGAGCACCAGCGGGCGGGACGCCCGCGTACCCAGGGTGCAGCAACATCAGAAAATGCACCTTACAGACCACGTAGGAGTGTGTGATGTCACGACAAGGTTTTGGCATGGTCGTGGTCGTTGCAACGTTGTTGCTGGCAAGTTGTTCCTTTGGGCAGGCCTCAACGCCTACGCCTGTCATTGAAGATACGTTTGCGCCACCACCACCATTGGTCATTGCTGATGGGCGGGTTGTGCCCGCCCGTTCGGTTGAGTTGCAGTTTGCACTGACTGGTACCGTTGCCGAGGTGCTGGTCAGTGAGGGTGAAACGGTCGCGCCAGGGGCACCTCTGGCCCGGTTGCAGACGGCTGAGCTTGAAGCAGCCGTTGAACAGGCGCGGGCGGTGCTTGATGAGGCGCAGGCGCAGTATGAACTTTTGCGCGAGCCGGCTCGCCCCGAGGCAGTTGCTGCTGCCGAGGCGCAACTTGCGCAGGCGCAGGCCGCCGAGCGTCAGACCGCCGGGCGGGTCACGGCGGCGGATCTTCAGGCGGCCCGCGATGAATTGCGTGAGGCCCAAGCGCTCTTGGCTCGTCTGCTGGCTGGGCCCAATAGCTCAGAACTAGCCCAGGCCGAGGCGTCCGTGACGCAGGCCCAGGCCAATCTGCAGGCCCAACGCGATGCCCTTGCAGCGGCCAAGGTTGCGGCCGAGTTGCGCGTGACCCAGGCGGCAAACGCCCTGCGCGATCTCCAGGATGCGTATAGCCGCATTGTCTGGGAAAATAAAGATCTGCGCGAAGAGGCCGAGCGGCAGGGCGAAACGCTGGCCCAGGCCCGTCAGGATGCCGAAGCGGCGGCTTTCCGTGCGGTGGCAAATGGCGAAGCTGCCCTTGAAGAGGCCCGGCTGGCCTTGGAACACGCCCTTCAGGCTGAACGCACTGGCATTGACGCGGCGACGGCCCAACTGCGCGAGCTCGAGGCGCGACGGGATCGTTTGCTCGCCGGGGCTGAAAATGACCAGATCGCCAGTGCGCGGGCCCGGGTCAGTGCGGCTCAGGCGCGCCTGGCCCATTTGAGTGGCACCGCTCGTGCAGGTGAACTCGAGGCTGCCCAGGCAGGCGTGGAACAGGCCGAAGCCGGGTTGCAACAGGTGCTCGCCGATCCAGCAACGCCGGCAGTGGCTGCCGCCGAGGCGCGGGTCCGTGCGAGCCAGGCCAATCTGCGTCTCGCCGAGCTTGCCCTTGCCAAAGCAACGCTGACCGCGCCTTTTGCGGCCACCGTGGTGACGATCAATCTTGAGCCAGGTGAACAGCCATCGGCCACGATGCCGGCGTTTGTCCTGGCCGATCTGACTTCGTGGAAGATTGAGACGAGCGATCTGACCGAACTAGATATTGTGGCGGTGCGGGAAGGCGATACCGTTACCCTGAGCTTCGATGCGCTGCCCGATCTCACCCTTGCCGGTGCGGTGAGCCAGATTGAAGCCATGGGCCAAACCTATCAAGGCGATGTCATCTATACGGTCACGATTGTCCCGCAAACGTGGGATCCGCGGCTGCGCTGGAATATGACGGCCACTATGACCCTCGAAGGCTAATACCATTGCAGCTTGCAGCTTTTGGATTGCCGATGGCCGTGCATGACGGTCCAAGCCAAATGGTATAAAGGGGGGCGTCATGCTCAGTTTCAAAAATCTGCTGCGGCGCAAGGTTCGCACCCTGCTGACCCTGCTTGGCGTGGCGATTGGCGTCGCGGCGGTCGTGGTGCTCTCGGCCTTTGGTGAGGGTATGGCGCGTGGGTTTGGCAGCGCGGGCGATACCCGCGATGCCGATCTGCTCATTAGCCAGAAAGATGCGCTTTTGATCATGATGGGCGCTATCGATGCCGAGATCGGTGATGAGATCGCGGCGATACCGGGGGTGACCGCTGTCAATCAGACGGTTATCGGCATTCTGCAGTTACCCGAGACGCCCTATTTTCTTATTGCTGGTGAAGAACCTCGCGGGTTTGCGATCCAGCGTTACCGCATTATTGAGGGGCGTTCGGTGATTACGCGCCGTGAATTGATTCTCGGTCGTCAAGCGGCGCTCAATTTCAAAAAGCAGGTTGGCGATAAGTTTCGCATCAATGAGATGAGCTATACCGTTGTTGGTGTCTATGAGACCGGGGCGAGCTTTGAAGACAATGGGGCGGTGATCCACCTTGATGATGCGCAGCGCGCCTTTGATCGCCGTCGCCAGGTGACCTTTTTCAAAGTCCTTGTCCGTGATGCCCATGAACGCGATGCAATCAAAGAGCACATTGAGCAGCGCTGGCCTGATCTGGCAGCGACGCGCTCGGGCGATCCCCATAGTCAGGACGATCTGCTGGAAATCTATCGTTCGATGGGGTGGGTGATCGGCATTTTTGCGATTCTGGTTGGTGGCCTGGGGATGATGAATGCTCAGTTGATGAGTGTCTTTGAGCGCACCCGCGAGATCGGGGTGCTGCGGGCGCTTGGGTGGCGTAGGCAGCGTGTGGTGCGTATGATCATTGGTGAAGCGCTGCTCGTGGCGCTCGCCGGTGGCTTGCTTGGCCTGCTGCTCGCGGCTGGTTCAATTACGCTGTTAGCTCAATCGGCGGCGTTGAGTGGCTTCCTGAGCGGTGAATTGGAAGCGTCGGCGATGGTGCAGGCAGTCGTCATTGCTGGCGTGCTTGGACTGGTTGGCGGCGGCTACCCGGCGTGGCGAGCTGCCCGCCTTGCCCCGGTCGAGGCGATGCGCGCCGAGGCAGGCGCCAGTGTGCGCTGGGGCTTGATGGCACGCTTGATGGCCCCGTTGCTGCGCGGGCCGGCGCTCCGCAATCTGCTGCGCCGACCGACGCGTAGTTTAATGACGATGCTTGGCCTCGGCGTTGGCGTTGGCTTGATCGTTGCGCTCAGTGGCATCGCCGAAGGCTCGCGTCAGGTCATTACCGAGATGCTCGGGGCCGGGCAGGCTGATATTCTCGCCCAGCAAGCGGGTGCGTCTGATGCGATGTTCTCGTCAATTGACGAACGGCTTGCCGATCACCTTCGTACCCACCCCGAGATCAAAGCCGTGTCGCGGCTGGTTTTTGGCTCAACGGCGGTGCCCGGCCTGCCCTTCTTTTTGCTCTATGGCCTTGACCCCCGCGAGAACCATATCGCTCATTATCGCGTGAATGAGGGCCGTTTGATCCAACGCAGTGATGAAATTATCCTGGGACGCCTGGCTGCTAACACCCTGGACAAGCAGGTGGGCGATCGGCTCCGCCTCAGCGGTCAGACCTTTACGCTTGTGGGGATCTATGAGACCGGCATTGGCTATGAAGACTCGGGCGGGGTGATTAATATTCGTGAGGCGCAGCGTCTCTTTGGCAAGCCGCGTCAGGTCTCGTTTCTCGGGATTAGCCTGCATACGCCTGAACGAGCCGCCGAGATCGCGGCTGAGCTTGAGGCGCGCTACCCTGAACTGCTGGTTGCACGTACGAACGATCTGACTTCGCGGATGCAGGATTTTGCCACGATGGACGCCTTTTTTGGGGCCTTGATGGGCTTGATGATGCTTGTTGGTGGCGTCGTCATGATGAATGTGATGCTCATGAGTGTCTTTGAACGTACCCACGAAATCGGGGTGCTCCGGGCGGTCGGCTGGCGTGGTCGGCGGGTGCTGCGGATGATCCTCGCCGAGTCGCTGGCGCTCGCCTTGCTCAGCGGTCTGGCTGGCCTTGGGCTTGGGATGGGCCTCAACCAGTTGCTTATCTTGATCCCGGGGTATGGCGAAGTGCTGGCCATTAGCTATGCGCGTGCCGATCTGTGGCGTATTTTCGGGCTGGCATTGGGCCTCGGCCTGATTGGGGGCCTGTTGCCAGCGTGGCGAGCGGTGCGCCTACGCCCGATTGCCGCGCTCTATCACGAATAGAAGAGAGCAAAGATCATGCCTACGACAATTGTGCTCGAGACGCGCAAATTGACTCGTATCTATGGTGAGCGCGTGCCGGTACGGGCGCTCAATGAGGTCGATCTGCAGATCCAGGCCGGTGAGATCGTGGCGATTGTTGGCCCATCTGGCTCGGGCAAGTCCACGCTCTTGAACCTGATCGGTGCGCTTGATCGCCCCTCTTCGGGTGAGGTGATTATCAATGGTACCTCACTGACCAAGGTCCGCAACCTTGACCGTTTTCGCGGGCAGACGATTGGCTTTATCTTTCAGAGTCACAACCTCTTGCCGACGCTGACTGCTCGTGAGAATGTCGAAGTCCCGATGTATGAGTCGTCGCTGCGGGCTGGTCAGCGTCGCGCCCGAGCGCAAGAATTGCTGACGCTGGTTGGGCTGGCGTCGCGCAGCAACCATCTGCCCAACCAGCTTTCGGGGGGCGAACGCCAGCGGGTTGCCGTCGCCCGTGCGCTCGCCAATCGCCCTGCCATCATCCTTGCCGATGAACCAACGGGCAACCTCGATACCAAAACCACCGCCGACATCATGGCCCTGCTCACCACGCTCAACCGCGAACAGGGCACGACGCTGATCATCGTTACCCACAACAGTGAGGTCGCAGCGGCGGCCCAGCGGGTGATCACCATTCGTGACGGCCAGATCCAGCGGGACGTTTTGATGACCAATCAACTCGAACGGGAACTGATCGAACTCAAAAGCTCGGCCCTCGGGCAAGCGATTCTGCGTGGCGACCCGCTCCCCCCGGCCCTTGCCGAGATCGCCGGACCGTTGCACGAACTCCTTGAGCATGTCTGAACGTGAGGTTCTGCCCCGGCTTCCGCTCTTATTATGGTAAAGTTATCCACATCTGGGGGATTACTGTGGATAACACCACTATATCTAGTGGCTGGTGAGCCGGTCTACGGCCTGACCAACTCAACCGTGCTGAGATCAAGCAACCCCATCGGCGTGAGCTCAAGGCCGCGTACGTAGGGTTTCACCAGCATATGCTCGACATCGTGGTAGAGGGGGATGATTGGGCTGTCGGCCATGATGCGCGCTTCAATTTCCTGATAGAGAGCGTAGCGTGTCGTGTCGTCGGGTTCGACGGCGGCCTGGTTGAGCAGGCGATCAACGTCGGGGTTGCTGTAGGCCATATGGTTTTGGCCGCTGCCACTCCGAAAGAGCACGTCCAGAAAGTTTTCGGGGTCGGGATAGTCGGCAATCCACCCGGTGCCAAAGAGCTGAAAGCGGTTCTCTTCCAGGGCGGCCAGGTAGTCACCGAAATCTTCGTAGTCGCGAACCTCGATCGTAATCCCGAGCGTCGCTTCAGCCACGTCGCTCAGCAGGCTCGCCCAGGTTCCATACGCGATAATTGGCGGCAAGGCTTCCACACTCCCATAGCGTGACGTCGCAATCAGTTCGCGAATGCGCTCACCATCTGGCTCAAGTGGTGTCAGTTGCTCGTTATATCCAGGCATGCCAGGCGGAAGCACGCCGTACGCTGACTCGGCGGTGCCTTGCAAGGTCACGTTGGTGAGCAGGCTGCGGTCAATCAGCAGGCGGAAGGCTTTACGGATGTTCGCATCATCAAAGGGGGGCAGGTTGGCGTTCATGCCCAGGTAAAAGAGCGAGAGTTGTGGCTCTTGCCGCAGTTCTGCCGCGAGGGGATTATTGTCATCCTCAATGCGCGCCAGGGCAAAGGAGGGCACACTGGTCAGGTCAATCTGGCCCTGTTCGTAGAGGATCAGCGGATTGCTGGCGGCGGCCCCGATGAGCATCTGCACGCGATCGAGACGCGCCGGTTCACGGGCAAAATGGGGATTGCGCGCCAGCACAAGCAACTGGTTGCGCTCCCAGCGTTCGATGGTAAAGGGCCCACTGCCATTCGGTTGCTCGGTCCAATCGCCTCGTCCGGCTTCAACGGCCTGCTGGTCAACCACAAAGCTCGTTGGATGGGCCAGTTTTGCGAGGAAGAAGCCCTTGGGCGCGTCAATCGTCAGCACGATGGTACGTTCGTCACGCACCTCAAGCCCGCTGATCGTGCTGGCTGTTCCGGCGAGTTTTTCGGCGACCCCGACGATATCGCCCAGGTAGGTCGCCGCTGGCAGCATCGCCCCGAGCCGTGGATCAGTGGCGCGTTCCAGGCTATAGCGCACATCCTCAGCCGTGATTGGCCGCCCGTCGGCAAAGTTGGCCGTGGGCCGCAGGCGAAAGGTGTAGCTCCGCCCATCCTCTGAGCGTTCCCAGCTTTCGGCCAGATCTGGTTCGACTTCGAGGTCATTGTCCAACCGTACCAGGCCGCTGAAGATCTGCCGGACGACAAAAGCACTTGTCACATCACCAACGAGGGCCGGGTCAAGCGTGGTTGGATCGCGTGAGCCGAGCGTCATAATGAGCGTCCCACCCGAAGCGCCTTCAGGTGTTGGCACTGGCCCAGAAAGGGGCTCATTCGCCTCCGGGCCACACGCACCAAGGCTCAAACTGAGCACAAGCAGCAACGCTATGACAACCCACGCTCGGTGGTTGGAGAAGGCGATCTTGTTGGCACCCTGCATGATTGGATCCTTCCGCAACGGGCAGATTTGTTGGAAGCAACGTATAATTATAGCATGGGCAACGGGGTGGCATGCCCATGATCCCCGTCGCCAGAATCGGTACTGGCTTGGCGCTGATCTCGTGGTCGAAATTGTCAGTCCCGATGATCCTGAGCGTGATACGGTGGTCAAGGTGGCCGATTACGCCGAGGCTGGCATTGCCGAGTATTGGCTGGTTGATCCGGTCGCCGAGCAGATCACCGTCTTGATACTTGAGGGTTTGGCCTATGCGGTGCATGGGCGCTTTGCCCGTGGTGAACAGGCCACCTCGTTGAGCTTGCCTGGCTTTGAGGTGGCCGTGAGTGCGGTCTTTGATGCGACGTGAGGGTTGGCGCTTAACTTGGGACTGAGGTGCCTGCGAGTTGCCCGCAGGCGGCGGCAATGGCGACGCCTCGTTCGATCCGGACGGTGCAGGCGATGCCATAGTCGAGCAAGACTTGCTGGAAGGCCGTCACGCGTTCGCGCTCTGAGCGGCCGAGCGGCATGCCTGGCACGGGGTTCCACGGGATCAGGTTGACATGGCAGAGCAAGGGCGCCCCTCTGCTGACGCTCTGACCACGGAGCAAGCGGGCGAGGGCAAGCGCTTGGTGCGGGTGGTCGTTGCGCCCCTGCAGCAGCACATATTCAAAGCTGACCCGTCGCCCAGTCTGGTCGATATAGTCTCGGGTTGCCTCAAGCAATTCGACCAGCGGATACCGCTGGTTGATCGGCATCATTGCGCTGCGCAGCGCATCGTCGGGTGCATGCAACGAGATTGCCAGGCTGATTGGCAAGGGAGCTTCGGCCAGGCGCCTGATGCCTGGCACAAGTCCGACCGTCGAGACGGTCATGCTCCGTGCGCCAAGGTTGAAGCCCTGTGGATCGTGCAGGCGCTCGACGGCTGCCCACCAGCGGTCGTAGTTGGCGAACGGTTCACCCATGCCCATAAAGACCAGATTCGTCACCCTGGCGACCTGGTGCGTGACCCGTTCGGTAAAGGCCTCGCCTTCGCCGCCCCACCACTGCCCATCGTCGTCGGTTCGGGTGGCCTCGGGGCGCGGCAAGGCTTGTTGTCTGGCCCGGCTTGTCGCAGGGGGTGCCTCGAGTTGGCTGTCGGTTGCGCCAGGGGCCACCAGGCTTGCCTGCCACTTCCGCAACTCACGTGAAGCCCAGAGCGCCTGTTCGACGATCTCGCCCACCGTCAGATTCCGTAACAGACCGAGCTTGCCGGTGGCGCAGAAATCGCAGCCCATCGCGCAACCAGCCTGCGTACTGACGCAGACGGTTGCGCGATCAGGATAGATCATCAACACGGTTTCGAGCACAGCCCCGTCGTGCAGCCGAAAGAGCGCCTTGCGCGTCAGCCCCTGATCGGTCTCTTGCACCCGTTCAAGCTGCAACGCTCCCAGGCGCACCTCGTTGGCGAGCCGCTCGCGCAGGGCGAGCGGCAGATCGGTCATCGTCATCGCATCGCCGGCTAGATTGACATAAAGTTGACGATACAACTGTTTCGCGCGAAAGGCGGGCTGGCCCAAGTCACGCAGCAGGGTTTCGAGCTCGATCATGGTCAGATTGTAGAGGGCAACAGTTGACATTGCGCTTACACAAGCACCGGGCGAAACTTGTACCCATAGACGAGCACATTATCTTCGCCGGTATCGAGCAACTGACGGGTCACCATCTCGACGGATTGACCAATCGCAAGATCGGCCTCGGCGCAATCGGTCAACTGGGCCGCGACCAGTGGGCCTTCTTCAAGGCGCACCATCCCGACCGGGTAAGGCACGAGCCCCTCATAGCCATCAGGCCCCTGACGGAGCACACTGAAGCTATAGAGTTCGCCGCGCCCACTAAGCTCAACGGCTTCCCACACCGCCGGATCTTCGCCGATGGCCGGGGGCTGAGCGGGAAAGCGAACTTCACCAGTTTCACGATGACGTTGACCTTGCAACCGATAGCGTGCGGCGCGTTGGCGCCAGTGACGAGCAATTTCCATATCGATTGATATCTCCTCGTAAAAAAATCAGACCCCACCAGCCGCGCCAATAATGGCTGCGATCATGAGGGCAAAGAAAAGGAAAAAGCAGAGGCCGATGGCGATCCCGATGGCAAACTGGATCAGAATGACGTACAGAGCCTTATTGCCCGGCAGGTTCATGCCAGCCTGGATCGCGAGATAGGTGAGGTAGAGATTGTAGATAAAGAGCGCAAATGCCGCGATGCCACCAAGGAATGGAATGAGGCCCAGCAGGCTCCCGATCACCGTAATGGGTGCCCCAAAGAGCGACATATTGTAGGCCAGTTCACCAAACTTGCCGGTGCCCCCAAACGCACGTCCAAGGGCAAAGGTAATGCCCCAGGCAATCAGCAGAATGAGGGGCGTAAAGACGATTGCCCCGATAACCGAGGCCCAGATGCTGGGGGTCGCGGCTGCGCCGGTGCTCATCCCGCCGAGCAACTCGGCCAGTTCCGGGGGGATATCGCCTAAATCTTGCGGATTGACGGCGGCTGGTGGAAAAAGCGCGAACTGAATGCCACTAATGATCGCATTGATCACCCCGGCGAGCACCGAGTAGATCAATGCCCAACCCAGATTATCTTTCTCATATTCCTCGAAGGTCGCCACCGAAGGTTTACTCAGCACACCGACGCTGCCGTTGATCATTTCCTGAATCATGGTTTGGCTCCTGTAGAAAGCGCGGGTACGTAGCGCAAGATCCACCCCTTGCGAGGGTCAGGGTCTTGGTTTCATTGTAGTGCATGAAGAGCGAAACGTACAGCTTGACGCCAAGGCGCCAATCCTTACTCAGCGACGATGACGGCGGTTGCTGCGGTTGCCCCAAGGCCACCGAGCGTCTGCGCCAGCCCAACGCGGGCGTCGGCGACCTGGGTTGGGCCGGCTTCGCCGCGCAACTGGCGTACCAGTTCGACGACCTGGTAGACGCCACTGGCGCCGACGATGTCGCCACGGGCTTTGTAGCCGCCTGCCGTGGCGAGCGGCGTGCGCCCGGTTGGGGCAATGGCCCCGTCGGCGGCGTGCCGCGGAGCTTCGCCGCGGTCGTAGGAGCCGATTGACTCGAGCGCAAGCGTGGCCGCAATGCCGTGAGGGTCACTCAACTCAAAGACTTGCACATTGCTGAGGCCCAAATGGGCACGTCCAAGCGCAACGTGGGCACTGGCCCGCGCTGCTTCAAGATCGAGCGGGTTACGGCGTGCGCCCAGCGAAGGCGTATCGGTGGCGACGGCGGTGCCAGCCAGCCGGATGAGTGGCCCGGGGAGCTCGCGGGCAAGCGATTCAGCCGCGAGGATGACACATGCGGCCCCATCGGCGACGGTGCTGCAATCGAGCATATTCAGTGGCGAGGCGACCATCCCGGCTTTGCGGTACTTGTCGGCGTTGATCGCAAACCGGTAGAGCGCCTGCGGATTTTTTGCTGCATTGGCATGCGCATTGACCGGGAAGGGCGCAAAGGCTTCGAGGCCATAGTTGTATTCGTGCATATACCGCCGCATCAGCAGCGCCCACTGCGAGGTCAGCGTCAACCCGTGGATCGCCTCGGCCTCGGCGTCGGTATGCAGCGCGAGCGCTGCTTCGAGCGCCCCTTCAAGGCGATCGGTCACCTTTTCGGCTCCTAGGACGACAACAAGGTCGCACTGCCCCGTTGCAATCGCCTGGGCAGCTTGGTGTAACGCAACCCCGCCACTCGCGCCGGCGGCCTCAACCCGGAACGCAGGCACCCCACGCAACCCGACGGCGTTGGCTAGATACGCCCCGAGTTGCCCCTGACTTGCCAGCGCCTCACCCATGGCATTCGCGACAAAAAGCGCCCCAACGCGCTCGGGGCTTACCTCGGGTAGGGCGGCAAACGCGCTACGTACCGCCTCACTCGCCAGATCGCTCAGACTGCGTGCATAATGTTCGCCAACCGCAGTTGCCGCAGCACTCACAATATATGATGGTCGCATACATCTCCTTATTTGCTTAACAATCCTTTTCAGCGTAGCCCTCGTTTGCCTGGTTTTGGCGGCGCAGCCACCAAAATCAGGCAAACAAAAGAATTACCCCATGACGAGTTTGCCGATCCATTTCGCATAGACCGCATAGTCAATAAAGACCTGCCGTTTGAGGTAGGCCTCGGTCAGCGGGGCACGGTTGCGCCGCTCGAGGATCTGCTCGGTGACGGTGAGCGCATAAGCATCCGAGCCAGCGCCGCTGCCGTAGGTCGTGATAAAGATGGTCTCGCCGGGTTGCGCAACGTCAAGTGTTGCACACAGGCCGACCATAGCCGCGCCCGAGTAGGTATTGCCGATCTGTGGGCTGAGCAAGCCGGGCGCAATCTGACTATCGCTAAAACCCAGGCGTTTGGCGACGGCCTGAGGGAACTTGGCATTCGGCTGGTGGAAGATCGCGTAGGTGAAATCCTTGGCGGTCTTGCCCAGATCGCTCATCAAGCGTTGGGCCGCCGATTGGATCTGGTGAAAGTAGGCCGGCTCGCCGGTAAAGCGATTGCCATGGACAGGGTAGGGGCGATCGGCGCGCCGGAAGAAGTCGGGCGTATCGCTCACATAGCTCACGGTTGCATCAATCGTTGCCACAGACTCTTCGGCTGGCCCGATCAGCAGCGCCCCTGCCCCTGCCGACGCGGTATATTCCAGCGCATCGCTGGGGCGGCTCTGCGCCGTATCGGCCCCGATCGCCATGGCATACGTAGCCATCCCGCTGCCCACCAGGGCCATCGCTGCGGTCAGCGCCTCGCTGCCCGCTTTGCAGGCAAACTCAAAGTCGGCAGCGCTCACCCATGGCGTCGCCCCGAGGGCCTCGGCCACGATCGTGCCCGAAGGCTTCACACTATATGGATGGCTCTCACTGCCGACCCAGACCGCGCTCACCTGTTCGATCGTGACCCCGGCGCGTGCCAGGGCATTGCGCGCGGCCTCGATCGAGAGCGTAATCGTATCTTCATCAGGGCCCGGCACACTCTTGGCATCCACGGGCACCCCACCCTGCCCATCAGTCCAGATGCGCGCAATCTCACGCGCAGCGATGCGATAGCGGGGAACATACGCCCCGTAGCCAATCAGCCCAACCGGGCGTTCTGGTTTCATCATATGACGATCCTTCTCTCTAAGCTTGATATTTGGCACAGCAAAAAACACAGGTCTCAGCCAACGTGCGATGCAGCCATCGTCATCATCGGCGATCCTGCGTTTATCCCTCAGCTGCTTTGTCTCAACACCCTTTGCGCCGTTGCGTCTTTGCGTCAACATTACCGCAATTCAGCGATCAACTCTTCCGCCCGCGCGGGTTTGATATTGCGCTCTTCGACCATCCGGCGAACGATCTCGTCTACGAGGGGGCCGTGGGCACCGGCGGCCATGGCAATCTGGCGTGCGTGGAGCCCCATATGGCCGCGGTTGATCCCTTCGCAGGCGAGGGCACGCATGGCGGCCAGATTGCTCGCGAGGCCGGCGGCGACACAGATCTCGGCCAGTTCGTTGGCTGACTGCACCCCAAGCAATTTGAGCGCGGTCTGGGCAGCGGGATGCACCCTGGTGGCACCGCCGACAATGCCAACGGCCATCGGCATTTCGAGTGTCCCAACGAGATTGCCCTCGTCATCGCGCTCCCACACGCTCAACGAGCGGTACTGGCCGCTGCGTGAAGCATACGCGTGCGCCCCAGCCTCGATGGCGCGCCAGTCGTTGCCGGTTGCGACAATCACCGGGTCAACCCCATTGAGAATGCCCTTGTTGTGGGTGGTTGCCCGATAGGGATCAACGGCGGCAAAGGCATAGGCCCACATAATGCCCTCGGCCACCTCTTCGCCACTCAACCCATCGCGTTCGAGGGCGCGGGTCGGCACGACACAACGGGCGCGGGCGAGACGACGGTCACTGAGATTCGACAGAATGCGCAGATAGACGCGCCCGCCGGTAATCTGCTCGATAAGCGGGGCAACAGCCTCGCACATCGAGTTGATCGCGTTGGCACCCATCGCATCGCGAGTATCAACCAGCAGGTGAACAACCATCATTGGCCCCATCGGGCTCGTTGCATGCAGGTTGACTTCGAGATCACGGGCACCGCCGCCAAGCCCGACCAGCGAGCGGCTCTGCGCATTGGCGATCGCAAGGATCTCTTCTTTGCGGGTGAAAATATCGTGGCGCGCACTCTGTGGGGCCGCCACGCCAACAATCTGAATTTGCCCGATCATCACGGGATCGGTGCTATTGGTGGCAAAACCGCCGCCCTCGCGTACCATTCTGGCCGCGTAGCTTGCGCCGGCAACAATTGACGGCTCTTCAACGACCATCGGGATCAAATGGTCACGCCCGTTGATCAAAAAATTGGTTGCGATGCCAAGCGGCAGGTTGTAGGTGCCAACCACATTTTCGATCATCTTGTCGGCACGCTCAATCGTCAGGGTGCCATGACCACCATGCAAAACCCGGAGATCTTCTTCGCAAAGACCGTCAAAGGACTTGACCATCTGCAAACGCTCAAACGGGTTTAATTGATAAAATCCCTGGAGCCGTGAATTTTTTGTACCCATAAAATGCTGCTCTTCCTCCGCGTCGTACCTTGTTGCTAGAACTTTCCCGTTGACTATTGTAACATTGGTATGCGCTCGGCAAGCCCTGAATTAACTGTCAAAACCTATCAACCCACTCTCTCAGGCTTTCAGGCAGGGCCCATGGGCTTGAAATTATGGTAAAAAGAGGCCATTATAACCGCATTTCACGTTGTTCACGCACGGGGTTGTTTTTGCTAGACTTGCATGCGCGCAAAACATTGGACATTCTTTTACAGGGGAAGAAAATACATATATGCACATCATAACTCTCGAAGCGGACGACCACGAGGGCCGTACAGCGGCGGCGATGCTGCTGGTTGAAGGGTTTCGTGAGCTTACGCCGCAGACCTGGCCGGATCTTCAGAGCGCCCAGACCGAAGTTGAGGAGGCACTTGATGCGGCGAAAATCTGCCGGGTGGCCTATGACGAGGCCGGGACACTCGTGGGTTGGATTGGCGCCCTCGAGTTGTATCCCGGCCATGTGTGGGAGTTGCACCCGCTGGTGGTGCGTCGCTCGCACCAGCGCCAGGGCGTTGGGCGGGCATTGGTGCAAGACCTCCAACGGCAGGTTGCGGTGCGTGGCGGCTCGACCATCTTCCTTGGTACCGATGATGAGGCTGGGCTTACGTCGCTGGCGGGCCTTGACCTCTATCCTGATGTGTCTGCCAATATCGCGACGATCCGCAACGTGCATGACCACCCGTACGGCTTTTATCAACGGTGTGGCTTTGTGATCGTTGGCCTCGTCCCCGATGCCAATGGCTTTGGCAAACCTGATATCTTGATGGCGAAACGGGTTGCTTAGGCCTCGGGTCCAAAATAGTCGGGCACAAAGCAGCCGTGGAACCCATGCGGCAGGTGGTGCTTCATATGAAGCTGGGCGATCGGCCCCTGGGCTAGGTCGCGGGCATCGAGGATCACCACGCTGCTGCGATGCTGCTCGCCATCGTAGACGAGGCTCAAAAGCCAGCCATCATCTTCCGTCACCCCATCGGGCCTGGGCACAAAGAGAGCCTCGCTCGGAAATCCGTAGGGCGCAGCATTCCACACATCGGTCGCGCCCGTGGCGAGATCGAGTTTCGTGATCGTCTGCACAACCCATCTTGTCTTGTCTGGTGGGGCCGCAACAAGGTAGACATAACGATACGGGCGGCCCTGGTTCTGCGGGTGGAGTGTCGGGAAATCGCAGGTACCCGGATAGAGGAACGTACGGTCAACCGTGCCAGTTTTGGTATCAATCGTATAGCGCCAGAGTTCTCCAGCCGGAAAGCGTCGATAATCAAGGTCAAGAAAGTTCTCGCCCGGCTCGATCTGAGGGAAATCGGCGTACGAGACGGCATCAACACAGATCTTATCACCATCTTCAAAGGCATTGGCAAGGTGAAAGATGAAGCCTGATTTTGCGTCGTAGATATTGACGGGTCCTTCGGGATCGCGGGGTAACACCACAATCCGGGTCGGACGCGACTGATTCAAGCGGAAGGACTGGACAATCGATTGAATGCCGAGCACATAGGGTACTGCATTGTAGTCGAGCGGTGTCTGGAAAAAGATGCAGTGGTTGGGCGTGATCGCCATGTCGTGCAGCACCGAGAAACCGGGGATGCGATAGGCATGGCGCTTGAGCACCTTGCCGGCCTGGTCAAACTCATAGATCGTAATGATCGTTGCATCTTCCTGGAAACCGATGCCGAGCTTCATCTGGCTCCCAAAATTGACGAGATGCGGCTCACCCGCGACATTGGGGTCAATGCGATAATGGGCCGCAAACTCTTTGCCGGGGCTGAGGATGCCGCCCAGGTCATCGAGGCCAAGCGTTTCGAGCGTATAAGGATCGAGGCGATGCGGCTCGCCACCCTCCCACAGCGCAAGCAATTTGCCACCCCAATAGGTGACACTGGTATTCGCCAGGTTCTTCAGGCGCAGATCAAAGATATTGGCGAGCATCCCGCCAGGTTTCTGCGTGCCAAACGGGCTACGGTAAAGGATCTTGCCGGCTTCTTGCTCTTCGAGAAAGCCTTTGGTCCGCACAAACCGATTGCGCACAAAGGCGCGCCCATTGGCAAAGGCCATCGAAAAGATCATCCCGTCACCGTCAATCGGGTGATGCAGGCGTTGCCCATTCACATCGAGCAACCCCGGCCCATTGCGAAAGAACGTTCCGTGCAGCTCGGGGGGAATGGTTCCCTCAACCTCATCAAGCCAATAGGCCAACTCTTGCCGCTGCGACTGATAGCCCCGCGCAAAGGCAGCGCGTATCTGCTCGAACGGGACTTCAGTCGTTGGGGTGGTTGTCATTGTCATCGCTGCTCCTTTTCCGCCTTCCGGCGCGGTCTAGGGCTATTGCCCTAAAAATCCATACAAGCGAGTTTCTTGGGGCCTATGGCTCCAAGAAACTCAGATGAAAGCTTTGCAAAAACCAAAAAAAACCTGTGCATGCTCTATTGTACCACAAGAATGAGGCCCCCAGGAGGCGTTCCTGTGCGGGGAGCCAAGCCAGTGGCGCTGGCTGCGATACCCGCACGGGGACGGCATACAGGGCGATTGCATCCGTGGCCTGATTCCAGCCGGCGCAGGCCGGCTTTGCCCTGCGTAGCCAAGGCGTTTACGCCGACGGACGGAAGATGCAATCGCCCTAGGACGGCATATTTCGGACATTGAAAGTCCCCTTAGCGGGTGATACAATACGATCACCGGTCTCATGGCTCCACTCCTTACACTGCATAATCACATTTGAGAGACCAGTGTCTATGCAAAATCCAACCAGTCTTATTTCACCATCGCGCCGTTTGCGGCTTATAGGGAGCATCCTGCTGCTGGCGCTGCTCTATGGGGCAGTTTTTCGTACGACCCTCTTTTTTCTCGATCCGCTTGATCCGATCGTTGCGGTGTGGCCTGCGGCTGGTGTGGCGCTGGCTGGCGTTGTTGTCGGCGGTTACTGGTTGAGCCTAGGGGTGCTGGTGGGAGGTCTTCTCGCCAGTCTTTCGCTCCTTGGCGGCCCGGTGACCCCGATCCTGGCCCTGGTGTTTGCGCTTGGTTCAACGATGCAGGCCCTGCTCGGGGCTTTTTTGCTGCGCCGGTTTGCCAGTCCGTTGCCGCCGCGCATGGTAAAGTTGGTGGTACGGGGCCTCCTCTTGAATGGGGTAACGGCTGTGGTGGCCCCTGCTGTCAGCATCGTGGCCTTGGCCGTGGCCGGGGCGTTGCCGTGGGCGCAGGTGCCAATCCTGTTTGGACGCTGGTGGATCAGTGCCTATGTTGGCATCTTGATACTTACGCCGGCGATCATTGTTGCAACCCGGATCCGGCATAACCGTGTGAGCCTGGAGGTGATGGTTGGCCCATTGGCAAGTCTGATGGTCGGACTGGCTTTTTTTGCCTTTACGCTCGCGCTCAACTATGAAGAGCGTCAGTTGCGTGCCCGCCTTGAAGCCGATAGTGCCGAAATGGTGCAGGCTGTTGAGGCGACAATGCTTGATCATGGGTCCTCGTTGCTCGCGGTGCGCTCCTTCTATGAGGCCTCAGATCAGGTCACTCGCGCTGAGTTTTTGCGTTTCGTGACGCCTTTGCGTGAACGATCACCGAGTATTCAAACAATTGCGTGGGCACCCGTCGTTGCGCAAGAGCAGCGTGCCGCGTTTGAGCAAGCGCTGCGTGAAGAGGGTTTTCCTTCCTTTACGATTTTTGAACGTGATGCCGCTGGGCAACCCGTGCCTGCAGCTGAGCGAATGTTCTATGTTCCGGCGACGTTTTTTGAGCCGTTTGAACTCAACCGTGCGGCCCTGGGTTTTGATATGGGATCTGAGCAGATCCGTGCTGCGACGATTATGCGTGCGCGTGATCGTGGGGAACCAGCGCTGAGCCCCCAGCTCAAGCTTATTTCAACGGATAACGACGACCTTCATGTGTTGCTGGTGAGTCCGCTCTACAACCCTGATCTGCCCCTCAATGCGGTTGCTGAGCGTCAGGTTGCTTTTGAGGGCGTTGCTTTTCTGATTCTCCCGATGGAACGTGTGTTTGAACAGGCGCTTGTGGCTACCACACGCCACGATCTTGAATTCTATCTCTTTGATGTGAGTGAGCGTGAGCCAGATCTGCTGGCCTGGCAACCCTCACGCTCGGGGAGCCAGGATCGATCAGAAACCAACACCTTCACCCAAGCTGAACTCTATGCGTCGCAGTATGTGACCACGCGAACGCTGGAACTCTATGGCCGCACCTGGGAGTTTGTTGCCCGACCCGGCCCGGCGTATGTGGCTGCTATTCGTGGTTGGATGGCCTGGCCTACCCTTGTGATCGGGCTTTTCACCGCCACGCTCTTCCTGCTGTATATACGGTCGCGCCAGCGCACCGATCTCTTGTTGGCGCAGAGTCAGGCCAGTCTCGAGATGGCTCAGGAGGTGGCCCATCTGGGGAGTTGGGAACTGGATCTTGCCACTGGCAAGGGCTTGTGGTCACAAGAGATGTTTCGCCTCTTTGGGCGTGATCCGGCTGCCGGAGCCCCCCAATTTGAGGAGTTTATGGCGTGGGTTCACCCCGATGATCAGGCTGCGTTGCTTGCGGCCCAGGTCGAGGTGCTAGCTACGCACGAGCGGGTGACGATCGAATATCGCCTCAACCCCTCGTTGGGACGTGCGCAATGGTTTGAAGCAACCATCTCGTGGATTCAGCCCGAGGGTAAACCCCAACGAGTCATTGGCACGGTGCTCGATATCACCGAGCGTAAACTGGCGCTTGAGACGTTGCGAGTGCGCGAAGAGATCTTTTCGAGCATTGTCAGTCAGGCGATGGATGCCATTGCCCTGATTGATGCTGAGACACGCCGTTTTGTCGAGTTCAATGAGGTTGCTCATCGTGATCTGGGCTATACCCGTGAAGAATTTGCCCGCATGGGCATTACTGATATTCAAGCGGAGCATACCTTAGACGAGATCCGGCACAATATCGAAGCTATTTTTACCCATGGTCAGGCCGCTTTTGAGACCGAGCATCGCCATCGCAATGGAGCCATCCGAATCGTCTCGGTGCGCGCCAGTCGCTTGATCCTGCGCGGCCATCCCTATATTGCCGGTGTCTGGACGGACATCACCGAGCGCAAGCAGGCCGAAGTGCGTTTGCACAAGCTCAATCGTGCGTATATGGTGCTGAGTGAGGTGAATGAGACGATCGTGCGGGTGCGGGATGCGCAGATTCTCTTTACCACGGCCTGCCAGATCGCGGTTGCCCAGGGGGGCTTTCGAATGGCCTGGATCGGCTTGCTTGATCCGGGCACGAGTGAAGTGCAACCGGTTGCCTGGGCTGGCGAAGTTGGCGATTATCTGGGTAAAGTGCGGATCGCGCTTGACGAAAGCCCGCGCGGGCGTGGGCCGACCGCAATGGCCCTTCGCCAGGGTGAGCATATTGTCGTGAATGATCTTGCCAATGATCCTCGCATGGCCCCCTGGCGCGAGGATGCGTTGCGCCTTGGGTATCATGCGCTAGCGGTCTTCCCCTTGATTGTTGCGGGCAAGGTAGAGGGTTCGCTGAATCTGTATGCTCCTGAGACCGATTTCTTTGATCAAGCTGAACTCAAACTCTTTGACGAGATGGCCATTGACATTGCCTTTGCCCTGGAATTTATGGCCCAGGAGCAGCAACGCCGCGAAGCGGAAGCGCAGATCCGTACCAGTGAGCGGCGTAGCCGGGCGTTGCTTGCGGCGATTCCGGATATCATGTTCCGGGTGAACTACGAAGGCGTCATTCTTGATTATTCGGCTATGATGTCTGACCTCCTGTATGTCTCGCCCGACGTGTTTCTTGGCAAGTCGTTTCGCGATGTACTGCCCTTGGAGGTCGGGGAACAATGGCAGATAGCCATTGATGCGGCGTTCACAACCGACGCCTTGCAGACCTTTGAATATCAACTGATGCTTGGCGATAAACCGCACTTCTTTGAGGCGCGGCTGAGCGTTAACCAGAGCGAGCGCGAAGCGGTGGCGATTGTCCGTAATGTCACGGAGGCCCGGCGGTCAGCCGCCGAAATTGTGCGTCTCTCACGGGTGGTGGAACAGATGGATGACATCGTCTTGATTGCCGATATCAATGGGATCATTCAGTATGTCAACCCGGCCTTCGAACGACAGTTTGGCTTTACCTGTGCTGAAGTCATTGGGCAGACACCGCGTATTCTCAAATCGGGCCTAGAGAACAGGGCCTTGTATACCAACCTCTGGGCCACGATTCTCAGTGGCGAGTCCTTCCATGCCGAGTTTCGCAATCGGCGCAAAGATGGTCAGATTATCTATGAGGCCAAGACGATCACCCCGGTGCGCGATGAGCATGGCGTGATCACCAACTTTGTCGCGACGGGCAAAGATATTACCATGCGCAAGCAGATGGAACACGATCTGCAAGAGCGCCTCAAAGAATTGACCTGTTTGCGTCAGGTGCAGCGCTTGCTTGACCAGAATCCCTCCCTTGATGCTCTTGGTCGTCAGGTGATCGGCTATCTTGTCGCTGCGATGCAGTATCCTGAGCTTGCGCTCGCTACCATTGAGCTTGATGGTTGCAGCTATCGTTCAACTGAAGATGATGAACCGTTAGATCAGTTGCCTTACATCCGGGCCGAAATTCTCGCAGGGGGCGTTCTGATTGGCTGCCTGAAGATCTTTTACCTTGAAGATGCGCAACTTATTCCGGAAGAGCAAAACATGCTCGATAGTATTGCGCATGCCCTTGGTCTCTGGCTTGAGCGACGGCGTGCTGAAGAGGCGTTGATCAACGAGCGCAATCTGTTGGCCCGGCGGGTTGATGCGCGTACGGCGGATCTTAGCCGTACCAACCTGGAACTTGCCCGCGCTGTGCGTGCCAAAGATGACTTTCTTGCCAATATGAGCCACGAGTTGCGCACGCCGCTCAATGCGATCCTGGCCTTGAGTGAAGGTTTGCTGGAACAACTGCGTGGTCCGCTCAATGAACGCCAGCAGGCCTCGCTACGCAATATCGAAGTGAGTGGTCGCCACTTGCTTGCCTTGATCAACGATATTCTCGATCTCTCGAAGGTTGAAGCCGGACGCATGGATCTGCAACCCGAAACCCTGCTGGTGAGCGACATCTGCGAAGCGAGTATGGTCTTTGTTAAAGAACTCGCCAATAAAAAGCAGATCCAGTTGCACATGCAGATCAATGAACCCCAGGCGCGCGTTGAAGCCGACCCCAAGCGCCTCAAGCAGATCCTTGTCAATCTCCTCAGCAATGCGGTAAAATTTACCCTGTCAGGGGGCCGGGTGAGTCTGTGCGTCGAGGCGCAGGCGGGCGAGGGGGCGATCCGTTTTGCGGTTGAGGATACCGGCATTGGCATGGAACCCGAAGGCATAGCCCAACTCTTCAAACCCTTTATGCAGCTCGACTCGAGCCTGAGCCGTCAGCATGAAGGGACTGGTCTTGGCCTCGCGCTGGTGCGACGGCTGGTTGAGTTGCACGGGGGCAGTGTCACGGTGACGAGCGAACCAGGCAAGGGCAGTTGCTTTACGGTCGCGCTACCCTATCCACCGCTTCCTACGGTTCCAGCACGCTTGCCGACCAAGTCGGCAGACGCGCCTGCTTCCGACGAGCTCCGCTCGGCGCTGGTGATTGAAGACTCGGAAACGGCCGGTGAACAGATCGCCCGGTACCTTGAGGAACTCAACATCCATGCGGTGATCTATGGTCGGGGTGTCGGGGCCGTTGAGCAGGTTGCTCGTCTGCATCCTGATGTCATTTTCCTTGATCTCCAGATGCCCGAGCAATCAGGCTGGGAGATCCTGGCCCAACTCAAGGCTGATCCAGTCTTGCATGTGATACCGGTGATTATTATCTCGGTAGTTGATGATCGGGTGAGTGGCCTGGCGGCCGGGGCGGCCGAATATCTGGTGAAGCCCATCTCGCGCGAGACCCTGCGCCGGGCGCTTGGGGTTGCGGTGCATAAGCCTCAAGCACCACGTGAAGCGGTTGTCATTGCTTCAGCACCGGCACGACGCCCATCAGCAACCCACATCCTGATGGCCGAAGATAACGAAGTCAATATTGTTGCGCTTGGTGACTATCTGCAAGACAAAGGCTATCGGCTCTCGGTGGCACGTAATGGGCGTGAAGCCCTTGACCTGGCTGCCGAGACGCCCCCCGATCTCGTGCTCATGGATATTCAGATGCCTGAATTAGATGGACTCGAGGCGATTCGGCAGTTGCGCGCCGATCCTACTTTTACGCTGACGCCGATTATTGCGCTGACGGCTCTTGCGATGCCCGGGGATCGTGAGCGCTGCATGGAGGCGGGGGCGAGTGAGTATCTCACGAAACCGGTGAGTCTGCGTGGCTTGGTCGAGACGATTGAGCGGCTTCTCGATCATCCGCAGGGGGGCTATGATGACCGCACCGAGCATTGTCCTCATTGTTGATGATAATCCGATTGGCCGCGAGACACTGGAAGATCTGCTTTATGGGCAGGGCTATACCCTGGCGTTTGCGGCTGATGGCCCTGAAGCGTTGCAGCAAGCAAGTGCTCTGACGCCTGACGTAATTTTGCTTGATGTGATGATGCCAGGCATGGATGGCTTTGAAGTGTGCCGGCACCTGCGCGCCGATCCGCATCTGGCCGAAGTCCCTGTCGTGATGGTCACGGCCCTCGATGACTCAGAGTCGCGGCTGCGTGGGATCGAGGCCGGGGCCGATGATTTCATTAGCAAACCCTTCAAACGGGCCGAGTTGCGGGCACGGGTCAAGACGATTACGCGGCTCAATCGCTATCGGAGCCTGCTCGAAGAGCGCGCCGCTTTGCAGCGTGCCCACGAGGAGTTGATCGCGAGCTATGATGCGACCATCGAAGGTTGGGTGCATGCCCTTGATCTGCGTGACAAAGAGACCGAGGGCCACTCATTGCGTGTGACCGAGATGACCGTACGTATGGCCCGCGCCGCTGGCATCACTGAACCTGAATTGACCGCGATTCGGCGTGGGGCGTTGCTGCATGATATTGGCAAACTCGGCATTCCTGATGCGATCCTGCTCAAACCAGGGCCATTGACCGCAGAAGAGTGGGCCATTATGCACCAGCATCCGCAGTATGCCTACGATATGATTGCGCCGATCGCCTATCTGCAACCAGCGCTCGCTATTCCTTATTGCCACCACGAAAAGTGGGACGGGACAGGCTACCCGTGTGCTCTGGCGGGCAGCGCTATTCCGCTGGCGGCGCGGCTCTTTGCGGTTGTCGATGTCTGGGACGCCCTGCGTTCTGATCGTCCCTATCGCCGTGGCTGGCCCGAGCAAGATGTTCTGGCCTATCTGCGGGCGCAAGCGGGAACACACTTTGACCCGTGGGCAGTCGAGCTCTTTTTTCAAGTCCTCGAGGCAATGCCTTGCAAATAAGGTGGTTGTTTTGACGCAAAGGCGCAAAGGCGCAAAGGTTTTCGTGTAGGTGGGCGAACCCTTCGCGTGAACTTATTTGAATGGTATTGTCTAGAGGCAATACTTTTTAAAGAAGGACGAGCAGAGACCTCACAGGTCTTGATGATGGCGTCCCAATGCCGACGAGCAGACCTGTGAGGTCTTTCTTATTTGCAAGGTATTGGACCTAGAGGAGCAGTAAGACAGTATGTTTATGTTTCGTCGCCGCCAGTTTGATCTGCTCATGCTTGTCACGCTGGTGGTGGGTCTTGGGTTGATCGTGCTGACCCGTGTGCGGCCTGATGTTCCCGTTGCGCTGGGCGAGCCTGGTGGCCCATCCGTTGCAACGACGCCAGCGCCTCGTGAAGGCCATCCTGCGCCTGACTTTACCCTGCTCGATCTCACGGGGCAACCGGTGCGCCTGGCTGACTTGCAAGGCCAGGTGGTCTTGATCAACATCTGGGCGAGTTGGTGCCCGCCGTGCCGTGCCGAGATGCCAATGATTCAGGCGTCGTATGAGCAGTACCGTGACCAGGGGTTCACCGTCCTGGCAGTCAATTCCGGTGAGGATGCCGCAACGGTTGCAGGCTATATGGATGCAAGCGGCCTCACTTTTCCCGCCCTGCTTGATCAAGATGGCACTGTGAGCAATGCCTATCAGGCCCGTGTGATGCCATCGAGCTTTTTTGTTGATCGTGCCGGGGTGATCCGGGCAGTCTACCGTGGGCCACTGGCGCGCAGCGTCATTGTCGGTACCGTCGAACAACTGCTGGCCGAGGCACCCTAATGTACCCACTCATTCCGCTTGGCCCGCTCAACTTGAGCAGTGGCGGTCTGTTGCTGCTGCTCGGCATCATGGTGGGGATGTTCCTGAGCGAACGCATTGCGCGTCAGCGAGGCGGCGCGGAACTGGCCGATCAGGTTTCACGGCTCACCTTGCCGGTGTTGGCGGGGGCGCTGATTGGCGGGCGGCTCTGGTATGGGCTCTTCAACTGGGATCTGTATGGGCGCAATCCGGGGCTCTTGCTTGCCTTGCGGGTTGCCGATCTTGCCTGGGCGGGGGCGCTGATCGGTGGCATGGCGGCGGCGTGGCTCTGGTGCCGGTGGCAGCGGTGCGACCTCGCGCCGAGCGCGGATGTGGCGGCGCTGACCATGCCGCTGGTACAGGCCATTGCCAGCCTCGGCCTGTTGCTCAGCGGCGAGGCTTTTGGTGTACCAACTGCGTTGCCCTGGGGCATTCCGCTTTTTGGCACCATGCGCCACCCAACGCAGATCTATCTGATGCTCGCGGCGCTCATCAGCTATGGTATGCTTCAGATACTTGCCCGGCGGACCCTGGCACCGGGGGCACTCTTTGCCGTCTACCTCTGGCTGCAAGGCCTGACCATGCTGTTGCTTGAACCGCTGCGTGGCGATGCTCTGCTGACCGTCTTTGGCCTACGGATCGCGCAGATCGTCGGCCTGGGCCTGATGTTGGGGGCGATGGGATGGTGGCGGGAGAGAATGCCACTGCATAATGCGAATGTGAGGTGAACAAATGCCTATGCGCTATGCCTTCGGTCTTTTGCTTTTGCTGACCATCCTTCTGCCGCTCAGCGTTGTTGCACAGACCTCTGATCCACCCGCTTTCAGGACACTCTGGGAGCGCAGCGATTACCCGGTGCAGCAGGGGCGTGGCAGCCATTCGTGGCTCTGGGGGCCTGTTCCGCGCACGCAAGGGTTGCGGGAGTGGTATGTTGACGGGCCAGAGCAGTTTCGCTCGGTGCAATACTTCGACAAGGGGCGGATGGAGATCAACGATCCACTTGGTGATCCCGATAATCTCTGGTTTGTCACGAGCGGGTTACTCGTGCGTGACATGATTGATGGGCGGGTGCAGGTTGGCAATGGCGATTTTGTTCCGTTGGCCCCAGCGACCATCCCAGTGGCGGGCGATCCTAACGCGAGCTTTCCAACCTACGCCGACCTACAGCCTTATGTGCGGGCGCAACCGCGCCTTGGCCCTGGCGATACCGTCGCCCAGCGTTTGACGTCCGTTGGCTTGCGTGCCGCCCCAGAGTTCGCCAACCTTGCGGCGGCACGCATTGACAGTGCGGTCGTCAATGGATATGGCATCCCACGAGCCTTCTGGTCATACCTCAACGAAGGCGGAGTTGTGTACGAGCGGCAACGTTTTGGGCAAGTGAACCCGCGTTTCGACTGGCTCTATGTAGCGGGGTATCCTCTTGCTGACGCCTTCTGGGTGCGTGTCCCGATTGCCGGGGTCGAGCGTGACGTCATGGTGCAGCCCTTCGAGCGGCGGTTGCTGACCTACACCCCAAGCAATCCGCCCCAATTTCAGGTCGAAATGGGCAACGTTGGCCTGCACTACTACCGTTGGCGTTACGAACTACCCTTTGCCGAGGGACAGCAGGCGTTGCTTACGGCACCGGCGGCGGCGACGCGCATCAGCAGTCCCGTACTTGTGCAAGGCTTTGAGCGTGGAAAAGCCTTTGAGGCGGGCATTGATCTTCGGCTACGCACGGCCAGCGGCGCGATCATCGCCCAGGGTGGCACCTCGGTGCAGCGTCCCGATCTTAACATTGCCGGCCCCTTTGTGACGAGCCTTGAATTCACGCCACCCGAAACCGAAACCCCTGGTGTCATCGAAGTCTTTGTCATCTCGCCACTTGATGGCAGCGAAACAATCATTGCACGTCAACCAGTGATCATCGAGGGTGTTGCGCGTGGCATCGACCGAGCGCTTGCCCTTGCGCAAGCCGATCTCATTAAGCGTACCGGGGCCTCGGTCGCCGCAATCAGCCTGCACGCTGCCGACGAAGTCGTCTGGCCGGATGGGTCACTCGGTTGCCCTGAACCAGGCCAAAACTACCTCCAGGTACTCACCCCAGGCTACCAGATCGTGCTCAAGCTAGACGAACAGTTCTACGACTATCACACCGACACCCGCACCGCGGTGATCCTCTGTCGCAATGGGCGGCCAGTGGGGTAAGCGAGCGCTAGTCTTGACATACACGATTTCGTGTGTTATAATGAAAACAAGTGTACGCAATACTTGAGGCCACAGATGACCATGCGCAGTGTTGGAACTTTGCTTGAGCAGGTAGATCTGATGCGTTTGCAGGTTATGCCCGCTGCTAATGCACGCACAACCATGGGGCAGGTCTTTACACCAGTTTCGCTTGCTCGCCTGATGGCAGGATTATTTGAGCAACCACGAACAACGGTTAGAATGCTTGATCCTGGTGCT
Organism: Candidatus Chloroploca sp. Khr17; assembly: GCF_004138165.1. Lineage (GTDB taxonomy): Bacteria > Chloroflexota > Chloroflexia > Chloroflexales > Chloroflexaceae > Chloroploca. The sequence goes on along the minus strand of NZ_RYFF01000003.1, from coordinate 120,169 downwards.
GGTATGGGGATGCTTACGGCGGCAACGGTTGCCGCACTTTGTCAACGGCCTGATCCTCCACATAGGATCTCGGTCACGGCCTGTGAACTTGATGCGCAATTGATCCCCTCTTTGCGGATGACGATGGACTTATGTGAGCGTGAGTGTGAGGCATTGGGGATTCATTTCGAGGCCAACATTATCAAGGGTGACTTCCTTGAATTTGCGGCCAATCAGCTTGAGCCTCTCTTTACAGCTACACCAATGCGTTATGATCTGGCAATTCTCAATCCGCCCTATCGCAAAATTCAGACGGTATCACGCGAAAGACGTTTACTGCGCCGTCTTGGGATTGAGGTCTCAAATCTGTATGCTGGTTTTATCGCGCTTAGCTTACAACTGCTCCAAAGAGGCGGTGAGCTTGTTGCGATCTCACCACGTAGTTTCTGCAATGGGCCGTATTTTCGCTCTTTTCGCGAGATGCTGCTTGCCAGGTCTGATCTACGAGGGTTTTATCTCTTTGAGGATCGTGAAGAAGCTTTTCGGGACGATGCAGTGCTACAGGAGACCGTAATTACTTCTTTAGTTGCCGGTTGTACACAGTCGCCAATGGTCAAAATGGTGAATGCGCATGATCCTGCTGATGAGATGCCCACGATCCAGGCCATTCCGTTTGACCAGGTGGTGTATCCACATGATCCCGAGCATTTCTTCCATCTTGTTGCCCATCAAGACGGTCAGAGCGTTGCTTCGCGCCTGCAGAGTTTGCCAGCGACGCTCGCTACACTAGGCCTGAGTGTCTCAACGGGTCGTGTCGTTGACTTTCGTGCAACAGCGCATCTGAGGCGCGATCCAGGCCCAGATACCGCCGCCTTGCTCTATCCAACTCATTGTGAGCGCGGGCATGTCGTCTGGCCGAAAATTGGTAAAAAGCCTAATGCTTTGGTGATCAACGAGGCAACCCAGGATCTGCTCGTCCCAAATGAACCCTATGTGCTGGTGAAACGCTTTTCGTCCAAAGAAGAACGTCGTCGCGTCGTCGCTACCCTTTTCCTCCCAGAAGCTGTGCCTGGTAGCGTTGTAGCTTTTGAAAATCACCTCAATTATATACATAACCAGAGACGTGGAATTGATTATCACCTAGCTCGTGGTTTGACGGCTTTTCTCAATTCGACTTTTGTTGATACTTTTTTTCGTCAATTTAATGGTCATACGCAGGTAAACGCTACTGATCTACGTACGCTGCGCTATCCTGATCGTGACCAATTGATTGCTCTCGGACGAGCGGTTAGCCCCGATGCTGATCAACATACTATTGATACAGCTGTAGCACAAGAGGTGTTTGATATGCATGAAGAGGGAGATCCTACGCTTGGGCAACGGCGTATTCAAGAGGCTCTCGCACTTTTGAAGTTGCTTGGCTTACCTCGCGCTCAACAGAACGAACGGTCAGCCTTGACCTTGCTCGCTCTCCTCAACTTGAAACCTGATACCTCATGGGCACAAGCTGAGGCACCCTTATGCGGCATTACGCCAATGATGGAATTTTTTCAGCGTTACTATGGGCGTACATATGCACCTAATACCCGCGAGACCGTACGCCGTCAGACCGTACACCAATTTCTAGAAGCTGGTTTTATTACGGCTAATCCTGATCAACCGGATCGACCAGTCAACTCGCCAAAAGCGGTTTATCAGATTGAAGCAACGCTCTTAGCTGTTCTCCAGACCTATGGAACTGATCAATGGGAGGTTCAATTCACTGCGTATCTTGATACGATTGAGACCCTGCGTGAACGTTATGCTCGTGAGCGCTCTGGACGGCGACTCGAAGTTCAACTTGCTGAGGCACAGTTGCTCTATCTTACTCCCGGAGGTCAGAATGAATTAGTAAAACAGATCGTTGAAGTCTTTCGACCACAATTTGCACCAGAAAGTGAAGTTTTATATGTTGGAGACGCAGGTCAAAAGTTTGCTTTTATCAAGCGTGATGAGCTTGAAGAGCTAAACATCGTGATCGATGAGCATGGCAAGATGCCTGATGTTATTCTGTTTGAGCGGAAACGCCGCTGGCTTTTTCTGATTGAAGCTGTAACCTCGCATGGGCCGATTGATGGTAAGCGCCATGATGAATTGCGGCGGATCTTTGTCAATGCTACGGCTGGAATTATCTATATTACAGCTTTTTTAGATCGTAAATCGCTGCAAAAAGATTTATCCCACATATCATGGGAAACGGAGGTCTGGCTTGCTGAGGCACCCTCGCATTTGATCCATTTTGATGGTGAGCGTTTTCTGGGGCCGTATGATTCTGGTTACGAGACTGGCTCGCATCCTTGACTACTTGAAAATCGATCGTCTGATCCCCGTTTCTTGCCCACATCCGGTGCAGGCTGTGCCGTCGAGGCCGACGATGCGGGTGATGCCGTTGGTGCGGGTGATCAGGGTCTGCTCGCAGTGGGAGCACAGGGTCTCCTGGTCTGGTTCCAGACCGTAGATGTGGAAGAGGCCGCGTTCGTGGCCGAGCCTCCGTGCGCGCATGGTTGAGGCTGCTGTGGCGCTGCCGGTATCGCCAGGTAGGATATGCCAGGGCGTGGCTGCGCCCAGGGTGTCACGGATCCAGTCGATGAGCGCGGCAAGTTCGTCAGGGTTGTCGTTGACCCCGTGATGGATGCGGGTGGTTACTTCGAGGTGGCATTGCCAGCGTTGCTGGGCCCGCTCGGCGATGTCCAAGACCTCGCGCCACGCGGGGAGTCCGCCGAGCCGTGCATAGCTCGCGTCGCTAAACCCGCGTAGGTCGAGGCTCATGCCGTCAAGGTAGTGCCCGAGCGCATCAAGGGCTTCGATGGTGAAGGCACCCGTCGTTACCAGCGCAGTGTAGCGACTGGTCGCCCGGCAGAGTTGCAACAGGTTGCGGACATATTCAAGGTTGACCGCTGGCTCGCCAAAGGCCCAGATGACCCCTCGACAGAGCCGTTCGAGGGCGACGTTGGCCGCACGTTCGGGATCAAGCCGTCGCTGCTGCGCCGGATCTTCGGGGAGTGCGCCGTACAGGCCGCGTTCCTGATCCACCAGGGTTGCATAGCCCCATCCTCCTAGCGCCAGGGTCATCGTGTCGGGGAAAAAGTGCCACAGCCGATAATCTTCAATCGATCCAAGCGCTGCGCCAGCAATGCGTTCGTAGTTGAGCATGGCGATGCCGCCTTCGACCCCGATGCGCATCTGGCAGCGCCCGGTTTCCCCAGAAGCGAGGGTGCAACGCCATTGGCACGCCTGACATGTCGTTCGATTTTCATCTCTGGCGATGACGAGATCGGCGAGGTTGTGCGCGTCTGTCATGCGAGTTCCTGTTGCTCTAGCATTGCATTCATGAGATGACGTATAATAGGACAGTGTAACATAGGTATTCGTGCGTCAATTTGAGAAACTTCATGGAAGATACCCCCCTCCGGCCCGGGCAACCCGATGAGGTTGCTCGTTCCGTTCAGTATGAGCGTTCCCCTGGTGATGATCAGCCCTGGACGCACGTTGGCGAACCGCCGCACCCTGGGTTCCGTGTGAACCAGGTGCGCCGGGTTGTGCGCGAATTGTTGGAAACGGCCCTCTTTATTTTGCTGATCTTCTTTATTGTGCGCGGTATGGTGCAAAACTTCAAGATCGAAGGAAGTAGCATGGAGCCGACGATGCACACTGGTCAGTATATCCTTGTCAACAAGTTGGTCTATTTTCACTTTGACCTCAATGCGCCATTACGCCTGATGCCCGGCCAGGAGGATCTGCCGCAACGCATTATCTATCCGTTTCATCAGCCGCGCCGTGGTGATATCGTCGTCTTTGAGTATCCCAATGATGTTGCCAAGGATTATATCAAACGGGTAATTGGCCTGCCTGGTGATAGCGTAGAGATCCGCGATGGCAAGGTCTTTGTGAATGGTCAGGAGTTGGCGCAGCCCTATCTGGGTGGTGCGTCAACCTACTGTATGATCAATTCGGCCTGTCAAACTGGCCCGCTGGTGGTGCCCGAAGGCCATCTTTTTGTGATGGGCGATAATCGGGCGAATTCGAGTGACTCGCGCGAGTGGGGGCCGCTGGCCTTCGAGCGGGTGGTCGGCAAAGCCTGGTTTGTCTATTATCCGCTGAGCGACTGGGGCCTGGTGCCGCATTATGACTATGCGTCGCTGGCTGGCGCTCATCAACCGCCAGCCGAGCTTGCTTTTGAACCGTAGCTCGACGGGTAACGTTACAAAAAACGATCAATTCTATGCATGTTGCCATCAATGCCCATCTGCTTGCCCATACCCGTTCCTTCCGACGCGCTGGGGTTTCGCACTATATTGAACAGGTGTTGCTGCACCTTGGTCGCCTTGATCGCCAGAATTGGTATACCGTCTATACGACCCGTGGCTTGACCAATGCGGCCCTCGGGTTGCCCCCCAACTTTCGTGTGATCCCTAGCCATCTGCCGACGATCAATCCGCGCGTGCGGATTCCGTGGGAACAGTTGCTCGCCCCGCTGTTGCTGCGTTCGATCCGCGCCGATCTCTTTCATGGGGTCTTGAATGTGGCTCCGCTCGTTTGCCCCGTGCCGAGCGTTATTACCATCCACGATCTCGCCTTTATTCGCTTCCCTCAGACCTTCCGGGCCTATAATCGTACCTATCTTGATTTTGCGACCCGCTTGAGCGCCAAGCGGGCGTCACGGATTCTGGCGGTGTCTGAGCATACCAAACGCGAAGTTGTCGGCTTGCTGGGCATCCCAGAGGATCGCATTATCGTCACGCCCAATGCCGTCCGTGACCATTTTCGCCCCCCCGAGCCAGGCATGCTCGCTGCTTTCCGCGCCCGCAAAGGTCTGCCCGAGCGCTTTCTCTTGACCGTCGGTACCCTTGAGCCACGGAAAAATCTGACGACCCTGCTTGAGGCGTATGCCCAGGTGGTGCGCACCCATCAGGTTCCACTGCTGATTGGTGGCGGCAAGGGCTGGCTTTATGATGCCGTCTTTCAGCGTCTCGAGGCACTTGGGTTGCGCGATCTGGTGGAGTTTGTCGGCTATATTGAAGAAGAGGAACTGCCGCTCTGGTATGCGGCGGCGACGATCTTTGTCTTTCCATCAATTTATGAAGGCTTTGGCATGCCGCCGCTTGAAGCAATGGCCTGTGGCACTCCGGTGATCACCTCGGCGAGTGCAAGCCTGCCCGAGGTTGTCGGTGACGCCGGTCTGATGGTCAACCCGCACGATGCTGGGGCCTTTGCGCAGGCGATCATAGCCATGCTTGACGACCACGACTTGCACCACGAACTGCGTGAGCGTGGGTTGCGGCGGGCCGAGGCTTTTTCGTGGCATACGACGGCAGAACGAACGCTCGCCGCCTACGAAGCCGCCGTGAGGGGTTTTTAAGCACAATACCTTGCAAAGAACGCGGTTGTTTTGACGCAAAGGCGCAAAGTTTTTCGCGTACGTGAGCGAACCCTTCGCGCCTTCGCGCCTTCGCGCCTTCGCGTGAGCTTATTGGAAAAGTATTGGTTTTAAGGCAAGGTTTCAGGTTACTTTACAGTTTGGAGGCCTCCATCGCGTCCTGATGCGCTCGGCTCTTTCCTATTTTCTAGCTCCTAAATCCTTGTCTAAGCATTAAAAAGGAATTGTTGATGCACCACCCACAACGTCTCGTTTTCGTGATCGTCCTGCTGCTGAGTCTGGCTGCCTGTGCGCAACCCCAACCGCCCTTGCCCGAGGTGCAACTGACCGAAGATGCGGTCGGTCAGACCGTTGATCTGGCGGTGGGCCAGGTGCTTGCGCTGACCTTGCCGAGCAATCCATCAACCGGCTACGCCTGGCAATTCATCGCTGGCGATGAGGCGATCATCGCGCAACAGGGCGAGGCTGAATATGTCCAGGGCGCGAGCATGCCCGGGGCCGGTGGGATGGAGATCCTGCGGTTTACGGCGCAAGGCGCGGGGACTACCATGTTGACGCTTGGCTATAAGCGCCCCTTTGAGCCAGATGCGATGCCCGTGCAGAGTTTTACCGTCGAGGTGGTCGTCCGCTAGTATAATAGGCATGGTTCCAATGGTAGATATGCCTCTAGGCGAGGAGGAGCGATGGCAAACGTGGATCTTGCGAGTCTGGTGCGCAATGTGCCCGATTTTCCGATTCCGGGCATTCAGTTCAAGGATATCACCACGCTGATCAGCAATGGCTCGGCGTTTCAGCAGGTGATCACGACGCTGGCTGATCGGTACCGCCCTCTGGGGATCGACGCGGTGGTAGGGATCGAGTCACGGGGATTTATCTTTAGCGCCCCGCTGGCCCTGGAACTGAAGGTGGGCCTGGTGCCGGTGCGCAAACCGGGCAAGTTGCCGGCTGATACCTATCAGATCGAGTATGCGTTGGAATATGGCACCAGCAAACTGGAAATTCACCGTGATGCGTTTGTGCCAGGGGCACGAGTCATCGTGATTGATGATCTGCTGGCGACGGGTGGCACAATCAGTGCCGCCACGCAACTGATTGAACAGGCTGGCGCACGGGTCGTTGAACTTGCCTTTGTGATCGAGTTGGCGTTTCTCAATGGACGCGAAAAACTTGAGGGCTATCCGGTCTACTCGCTGATCCAGTATTAAGACTTGCACAACGCCTGAATCTCGGCTATACTTTTGTACGGTGTATCGTCGTTGTTCTGAGGGCTGCATGGGGCCACACCAAATCCACGGCAAAGGGGGTGAGCAGACGAGATCAATATCAGGCGTGTCTGGAACAGGCGCTGCCCCACGCGTATGAGAGTCCAGGCCATCTGAGGTGGTCGTACGATATTGATCGATGCAGAGCAATGCGTGTAGAACGTCGTGAAGGCGAGACTGTCGAGCAGTTGATCCGCCGTTTTAACAAGGGCGTGGTCTCTGAGCGGATTACGAAAACATATCGCGAGAAGATGCACTTCGTTTCCAAGAGCGAACAGCGCAAGGAAAAACGTCGTCGTGCCGAGCGCAATCGGCGCAAGAAGATGTCGAAGGGTTTCTAACCAATCCATACAATAACGACACGAGGCTAGCGGTCATTTGTCCGCTCTTCTCGTGTCGTTTGTGTCTTTTTAAAGGTTGTACCGTATGTTTGATAAGCTGAAACTTGTTGAAGCTCGCTATGAAGAGCTTGATCACCTGATGGCGAACCCTGAGGTGATGACTGATTTGGCGCGCTTGCAACAGTATGCGCGTGAGCAGAGCGATTTGACCGACCTTGTGACCGCTTATCGTGCGTATCGCCAGGCCGTCACCGCGCTCGATGAGGCGCAGACGATGGCGTATGAGACCGATGATGCCGAGCTGAAGGCGCTTGCGCAAGAGGAGGTTGAGCAGCAGCAGACCACGATTGCCAGGCTCGACCAAGAGATTCGCTTGTTGCTGTTGCCGAGCGATCCGAATGATGCCAAAGATGTCATTATGGAGATCCGGCAGGGCGAGGGGGGCGATGAGGCGGGCCTTTTTGCCGGCGATCTCTATCGGATGTATGTGCGGTATGCTGAGTTGCGCGGGTGGAAAGTTGAAGTGAACAGTACCACCGAAAGTGATACTGGTGGAATGAAAGAAGTGATCTTCGAGATCCGTGGCGAAGGTGCCTATAGCCGGATGAAGTATGAAGGTGGCGTGCATCGGGTGCAGCGGGTGCCCGTGACCGAGGCGCGTGGGCGTATTCATACCTCTACGGCGACGGTTGCGGTCTTGCCCGAGGTCGAACCAACCGAATTTGAGATCAAGTCAGACGAGATCCGCCTCGATGTCTTCCGCGCCGGTGGCCACGGCGGCCAGGGGGTCAATACGACCGACTCGGCGGTGCGCCTGGTCTATCGAGCGGGAACGCCTGATGAGATTGTGGTGACATGTCAGGATGGCCGTTCGCAGATCAAGAACCGGGATAAGGCGATGGTGGTGTTGCGGGCGCGGCTCTATGCCCGTGAACAAGAGAAGCAGGATCGTGAACTGAGCTCATCACGCCTTGCCCAGGTTGGCACCGGTGAACGTGCCGAGAAGATTCGTACCTACAACTTCCCGCAGGATCGCATCACCGATCATCGTATCGGCCAGAACTTCTCGAATCTGCCCGGTGTGCTCGCTGGCAACCTGGATAAGATTATTGATGCCCTGATCGTGCATGATAACGCTGAACGCCTGCAGGCTTCCGGGATTGCGTGATTCGATTGGCGCTTGCTGAGAGGATAGTCTATAATCTTCAGACACCATCGGCAAGATAGTCAGGGAAGATCATTGTGCTCACGCCAGTGCTTGAGACCTTTATCACTCAGATGCCCAAGGTGGAACTCCACCTTCACCTGGAGGGGACGATTACCCCGCGCACGTTGTTAGTGCTGGCTGAACGCAATGGGGTCACCTTACCCGCCAATGATGAAGAGGGTGTCGCCGCCCTCTTTCGCTATCGCGATTTTGGCGATTTTCTCAATGTGTTTATGGCGATGACGCGTGCCATCGTGAGTGGTGAGGATTTTGAACAACTGGCCTATGAGTTGGGCCACGATCTCGCCCACCAACATGTGCGCTACGCCGAGGTGATGATTTCACCGATGCAGTACCTGCTGCGTGGGGTGGATCTCTATGAGGTCATTGAGGGCACGATGGCCGGCTTTGCGCAGGTCGAGCGTGAGGCTGATATTATGCTCCGTCTGGCGCTTGATTATGGGCGCCAGTATGGCCCCGAACGGGCATGGGAGTCACTCGAAGTCGCCTGTGCGCTGATGCACCGCGGGGTTGTCGGCTGGTCGATCGGTGGCAATGAGATTGGGCATCCCCCCGAGCCGTTTGCCCCCGTCTTTGCGTCTGCCCGTGCCGCAGGGCTTGGCGTGATGGCCCACGCGGGTGAGGTGGTCGGGCCGGTGAGTGTCTGGGGCGCGATCGACTTTCTTGAGGCGCAACGGGTCGGCCATGGGGTGCGCAGCGTTGATGATCCTCATCTGGTGCAGACGCTGGCCGAACGGGGCATTGTGCTCGATATTTGCCCCAGTAGCAATCTGTTGACCGGTGCCATCAAGACGTGGGCCAGCCACCCGTTGCGCTCGCTGGTGGCCTCGGGGGTGCCGGTGACGATTAATTCTGATGACCCGACCTTCTTTGCGACGACGTTGACCGAAGAGTACCGCCGCTCGCTGACGCACCTTGGTCTGACCCTCGACCAGTTGTGTGGTACGGTCAGCACAGCGGCCCGGGCTACCTTCTTGCCCGCCTCTGACCAGGAGGCGCTCACGACGCGGGTTGAGCAAGAGATGACGCTGCTCCGTCAACGCCTTGGGCTGTAACGGCCAATGGTGGCGCACAGCAAAAAACAAGCCAGCAATGCTGGCTTGTTTTTTGCTGTGCGCCACCATTGGCTTAGTGTGTTATAATCACGATACATATATCGTGAACTATATATAGTGACTTAAAAAGTCATGCGTAGCCTGGGAGAGGGTATGCAGGTCTTCAATCACTTCCGGTTCGATAACCTTCGCGGGGACCTGTTCGGTGGGGTGACGACGGCCATTATTTCGTTGCCGCTGGCGTTGACGTTTGGGGTTGCTTCGGGGGCAGGGCCTGCAGCCGGTCTGTATGGGGCCGTGCTGGTTGGTCTCTTTGCGGCACTCTTTGGGGGGACATCAACGCTCATCTCAGAGCCAACTGGCCCGATGACGGTGGTTATGACGGCGGTGATTGTCGCGATGCTGGCGCAGAACCCCGATCAAGGGATGGCCATGGCCTTTACGGTGGTGATGCTTGCGGGCCTCTTTCAGATCTTGTTTGGCCTGCTCAAACTGGGCAAGTATATTACGCTGATGCCCTACAGTGTCATTTCGGGCTTTATGTCGGGGATTGGCATTATCTTGATGACGTTGCAACTGGCCCCGCTGATGGGCCAGCCGAGTCCGCCGGGGGGTGTCCTGGGGACGTTGCAAAATCTGCCGACCCTGGTGGCGAATATTCGCCCTACCGAGACGATCCTGGGTGTTTTGACGCTAGCGATCCTCTTTCTCTTTCCGGCGCGCTTCAAACGCTATGTGCCCCCTCAGTTGATCGCGCTTGTTGCGGGTACGGTTGTCTCGTTGTTGGTCTTTGCCAATGAAGATCTCCGTCGGATCGGGGTGATTCCGGTTGGCTTGCCCGAGTTGATCTTTCCCACCTTTACCCCCGAGCAGATCACGACGATGGTGATTGATGGTCTTATCCTGGGGATGCTCGGGTGCATTGATACGACACTCACGGCAATGATTGCCGACAGCCTGACCCGTACCGAGCATCGTTCAGATAAGGAGTTGATTGGTCAGGGCATTGGCAATTTCTTCGCGGGTCTCTTTGGGGGGTTGCCGGGTGCGGGGGCCACGATGGGAACCGTGGTCAATATCCAGAGTGGAGGCAGAACGCCGCTTGCCGGAGTGATCCGGGCCTTGCTATTGCTCGTCGTGGTGTTCGGGGCCGCCAGGTTGACCGAACAGATCCCGCTTGCCGTGCTTGCTGGCATTGCGATGCATGTTGGCTTCAACATCCTCGACTGGAGCTTGCTCAAACGGGCGCATCGGGTCTCATTCCAGACAACGGTGATTATGTATGGCGTGTTGTTGTTGACGGTTTTTGTTGATCTGATTGTTGCGGTTGGGGTGGGCATTTTTATTGCCAACATTTTGACGATCGAGCGGCTGAGCGCGTTGCAGTCAGAGCATGTGAAGGCGATTAGTGACGCTGACGATGCGATCCAGATGACTGACGAAGAGCGCAGCCTCTTGCAACAGGCCGATGGACGGGTCTTGCTCTTTTACCTGAGTGGCCCGATGATCTTTGGGGTCTCGAAGGCGATTGCGCGTCAGCACGCGACTATCAGCGAGTATGATGCCGTGGTGATCGATCTGAGCAATGTGCCCCTGCTGGATGATACGATTTCGCTGGCGATCGAGAATGCGATCAAAGATGCCGTCGACGCCAGGGGCGAGGTCTTCATCGTGAGCCCCACCGCCGCGATGCATCGCCAGTTGAGTCGCCTCGATATTTTTGCCATGATCCCAGAGGATCATGTCTTTTGCCATCGCCCAGCGGCTCTGCGCCAGGCGGTCGGGCGGGTGATACCTGAAGTGCCGAGCATCGCAGCTTGATGGACTTCTCGCTCTCACCCGCCTCCTAGAGCGGGGGTGACGGGGATGGCACGGCGGCGTGGGGAGCACGGCACCGCCGTGCCCGTACGACGGATCGCATGGGGCGGGAATGTCACCGGGGATGCCACGGGGCGTGGGGGCGTGGGGGCGTGGGGGCGTGGGGGCACGGCCCGTCAAAGGGTTTCACCTGCTCGGTCACGGGCGTTCCCGTGCGCGCTATTGCCACATGGCGGTGTGCCACCCCATCAAACTTGCCAGATGTGCGCCGGGACACCGCTCCGTTCCCCCACGGATCGCGGCGGCGCACACCTAGGTTTCCGACGGCGCGACGAAGCCACCCGCCATCCAGACGTCCTCCCGGGCCTCAGGGCGGTTTGACGCCCTCTGGTGAAACCTTTTGACGGCCACGGCACCGCCGGGGCACGGCACCGCGGGGGCAGGGCACCGCCGTGCCCCTACAGGGCTGATGCAACGTCAGATCTCCGGGGTTGCCGTCGCCGTCAACGGCTCGGCTCCTGCGTGCCAAGCCCGCCTGCGCGGGCTGAATGAGGCCGCGCAGGCGGCCTTCGCGACCCATCGCCGAGGGCTTCAGCCCGACGGTGCTCCGGTCAGGTGGGCGTTGCCTCAGCCCTGGCCGTGCCCCTGCTGCTGGTTGCGTCCTCCGCGTGGTGTGTGCTACCATGCGTGCGCGAGATGGTTCGTGGTTCATGCGCAAGGGGGATTTGGGGGATGGAAGATTGGCCCTATCTCGCTGAGTTGGCATTGATCATCAGCGGGGTCGCGATCCTCTTTGCGACGCTGAGTTATGGCGATCATATGCGGCGTATTCCTCTCGCTGCACCGATTGAGTCCTGGTTTTCCAGCGGGTTTGCCCTCTTTCTCATCGGGGTGATGTTGATCGCCCGTGAAATGCTCTGGCTTGAGTTGATCAGGCTGACGATTACGGCGGCGGTCTTTTTTTTGGCGCTCTGGACGATGCGCTGGCTGCGGAGACGACGATGACCCAGATTGCTGCCGATTCCCCGCTTGCTTCTTCCCGCCGCAAGGCAACAGATTGGGTGACGTTCGCGTGCCTGTTGAGTTTTGCGGTGCTCCACGGCTTGCTCTATCTCTTTTTGGTGCTGCCCTGGCAGGGCTATGATGAGCCAACCCATTTTGAGCATGCGTTGATCCGCGCGGCGAGCGATCTTGCGACCTACCGCAATGAGTTTGTGCAGCCAATTGCCGATTCGATGCTGCGCTTTGACTTCTGGGGGCCTGATGGCGAGCCGACCTACCGCTCGCCTGGGGTGCCTTTCATTGGTTTTAACCAGCGCATTCATCCGCCCTTCTATTATGAGCTTGCCGGGGTGCCCATTGAACAGACGCTTGAACAGTCGATCGAAACGCAGCTCTATGCCGCTCGTCTCGTGAGCCTCGCACTCTATGTCGTCTCGGTGCTGGCGATCTGGCGGCTCGCGGTGGTGCTGGCCCCTGATCAGCCGTCACTCCAGGTGGCGGTGCCGTTGATCTATGCCACGCTGCCTTCGTTTGCCTCGTTGATGGTCACGGTGAATAACGATGTGTTGATCAATGCGACCGGGGCTAGCTTGTTGCTCGCCTGTGCGCTGCTGATCCGCGATGGTCTGCGTCCGCTGCCGTTGCTGATGGCGTTGCTTAGCCTGGGGATCGGGGTGGCAGCCAAACGGACGGCGGTGCTCGGCGTGGTGCCGCTGGTGCTGGCGCTCTTCTGGGCGCTCAAACGCCAGCCGATCCGTGGGATCTGGCGTTGGGTGACGCTGCTGCTTCTTGCTGCGCTTGCTGTGGGGGGCTTGGTGGCGGCAGTGCAGATCGCGCCGACCGACGCGGGCCTCGCCTTCGATTTGCGACCCTGGTTGCTGCAACTCGATCAGCAGTATCTGCGCCTCAGGCTTGAGCCCTTTTTCCTTTCGCTTATGGACTGGGAAAACAGTTCGCAACTCTATCCTTTTACCCTTGACGTTGCCTTTCGTACGCACTGGGGCGCCTATGGCTGGGATCGCATTGTGCTCGATGGGGTCTGGACGATCATCTTTCTGCTGCTCAGTGCCGGTGCCGGCCTTGGCTTGCTTGTCCGGGCTTTCCGCCGCCGCGCTGAGGTGGCGCTCTGGCAGCGGCGGGTGCTCTGGATGCTGTTGAGCCTGCTCGCGGTCGGGGTGGCCGCGTTGCTGCTGCGTGTGCATCCAATCCCGCCCTATGGCGATTATGTCTATATTTCGCGGGGGCGCTACCTCTTTGGGATGCTCGGTGCCACGATCTGGCTGCTGGTCTTTGGCCTGCTCGGTCTCTTGCCGCGCCGTTTCGAAACGCCGCTCTTGCTGGCGCTTGTGCTCTTCGTCTTTATCTTTAACACGTACGGCCTCGTCACGCTGATCACCGAATACTATGGGCAGCCCTGGACGCTCGAGGCGTTCACTGCCGGCAAGCCCTGGCTCTTTGCCGTGCCCGCGCTCTATCCTGCGCTTGGTGTGCTCACTGCGCTGAGTGCAAGCGTGTGTCTGTGGCGGGTTTGGGCGGTGGCGCGGGTGTAGTCGCACTACCTTGCAAATACGCCGGTTCTTTTGACGCAAAGGCGCAAAGGCGCAAAGGTTTTCGCATAGGTGAGTGAAGCCTTCGCGCCTTCACGTGAGCTTATTTGAAAAGGATTGCCCCTCCCCCTATGTCAGCAGCGCAACTCTCTCTGGCCCTGGCTCAGCGCCACCACAATCGCCAGCTTTTTGCTGATCGGTATCTTGATGTGACGTTGCCTCAGCGTGAGGAGTGGCTGGCGCTGCGTGCGGAAGCTATGCCGGTGCTGGCTCAGGTGCAAGCACTGCTGGCAGCTTTTACGCCTTCGAATAATGAGGCGCAGACGGAGCATGATTTGGTGCGTCCGGTGCTGCTGGCGCTTGGGCATAGCTTTGAGGTTCAGGCTGCGTTGCGTACGCCCAAGGGGACGAAGAAGCCGGATTATGTCTTTTATCGCGATCAGGCGGCGCTGAATGCCAATAAGGGCCGGGTGTTGACGGAGGCCGATCTCGGTGCGGCGTTTGCGGTGGGCGATGCGAAGCATTGGGAGCGTAAGCTGGATGTTTCGAGTACCGGTGAGGGCGATGAGATCAATAAAGTTCCGGCTGATCAGATTGCTTTTTACATGCGCCATAGCGGGGTGGCCTGGGGTGTCTTGACCAATGGGCGCTTCTGGCGGCTTTATCATAAGGATACCGTTCATAAGCAGGATCGTTTCTACGAGGTCGATCTGCGTCAGTTGGTCGAGGCCGGTGATGTTGATGCGTTCCTCTATTTTTATGCCTTCTTTCGGCGGGCTGCTTTCAACCCTGCGGCGACGGAACCGCTCGCGCTCGAAGCGATGCTCCGCGAGAGCAGTGCTTATGCGCGTGGCGTGAGTGAGAGTCTCAAGGCGCAGGTCTTTGATGCGCTCCGCCATCTTGCCCAGGGGTTGCTCGATTATCCGGGCAATCGGTTAGAACCGACGCCCGAGACGCTGCGTGAGGTCTATAGCCATAGCTTGATTGTGCTCTATCGGTTGCTCTTTATCTTTTACGCTGAGGCCCGTGAGTTGCTGCCGTTGCGTGCGAGTGCGTCCTATCGCGAGGATTATAGCCTGGCGGCGACGGTGCGTCAGGTGGTGCGTCGTCTCGATAGTGGCTTGACGCTGCTTGCCGATACTGGGCGTACTTGGGCACGCTTGCGCGATCTCTTCCAGATCATCAATGGCGGGAGTCCGCCGCTTCAGGTTGCGACGTTCAATGGCGGCCTGTTTGATCCGCAGCGGCATCCTTTTCTTGAGCGCTATACGATTGGTGATGCGCAGCTTCAGCGGGCGCTGGATAAGCTCGCTCGTGTGAACAAGGAGCAGATCGATTACCGCGACCTGGCCGAGCGCCATCTTGGTACGATCTACGAAGGCTTGCTGGAGTACCATTTGCAGCCGATTGCGCCTACGTCTGACGGCTTTACGCTTGATCTTTTCAATGATAAGGGCGAGCGTCATCGCACCGGCAGCTACTATACGCCCGATTTTGTGGTGCAGTATATTGTTGAGCAGACCTTGCGCCCGCTGCTGGACGCGGCGGTCGCTGGGCAGACGACGGATGAGGCGAAGATTGCGGCGGTGCTGGCGGTGAATTGCCTCGATCCGGCGATGGGTAGCGGGCATTTTCCGGTGGCGGCGACGGAGTATATCGCGCGCTACCTCGTCGAGTTGGGCGTTCAGCCGCCCGCCGAGGCCGGTGAGGAGCCTGATCTGGTCTATTGGAAGCGGCGCGTGGCGCAGAGTTGCATCTACGGCGTCGATCTCAACCCGCTGGCGGTTGATCTCGCCAAGCTCTCGCTCTGGCTGGCGACCGCCGCGAAGGGTCGCCCGCTCTCCTTCCTTGACCATCACCTGCGCTGTGGCAATGCGCTGGTGGGTTCCAGAGCGACCGAGGTCGCGGTCAGCAAGCCGGTGAAGCCGGCGAAGCGGAGCAAAAAAGAGCTTGCGGCGGCGCAGGCGGGCCAGCTCTCGATGTTGGAAGATCCGGCCTTTGCCGGGGCGATGTCGAGCGCCGTCGGGTCGATGTGGCTGATTGAAGGCAGCGCCGGGCGCACCGTGGCCGAGGTGAAAGAGCAGGAGCAACTGTACGAACTGATCCGGCGCGAGTTGACCGAACGCTTCGCGGTACAGGCCGATCTGCGCACCGCCGACGACTTCGCCCAGGCGCCCGACCAGAGCCTCTGGCCGAGTCTGCTTGCGTATGCCAGCAAGCGCGAGAGCGGGGCGTTTGCCATGCCCGCCTACGAGCCGCTGCTGGCGCAGGTACGTGCGTTGGCCGAAGCGCAACGCTTCTTGCATTGGGATCTCGAATTCCCCGAAGTCTTCTTTGATCGCCACGGTCGCCCGCTGGGGGAAGAGGCCGGCTTTGACGCGATCATTGGCAACCCGCCCTACGTGCGCCAGGAACAACTCGGCCCGCTCAAGCCCTACCTGCAACGGGCCTACCCCGAAACCTACAGCGGGACAGCGGATCTCTTTGTCTTCTTCTTCCACCAGGGCGTCAAGTTGCTGCGGCAAGGCGGGCGGCTGGGGTATATTGCCAGCAATTCCTGGCTACGGGCCAACTACGCGACACCGCTGCGCAGCTTTATGCGTGAACAGGTAACAGTTGAGCAACTGATCGACCTGGGCGACAACCGGGTCTTTGCCGATGCGCCCGATGTCTACCCGGCCATTCCGCTGGTGCGCAAAGCCACGCCGCCGCATGATCACACCGCCCAGGTCGCCACCTTCAACCGGGGCGAAGGCGTGAGAGCGTTTGCCACCCAGGTTGCCGCCAAGCTCACCCTGGTCAGCATCCATGATCAGCAGGATACCGGTTGGCAGCTTGGGGATGGCGCGGGGCGGCAGTTACTTGCAAAGTTAGTATTGGATCGGAAACCATTAGGAAGTGCAGCTAAAAATGCAATATACCGAGGTGTTTTAACAGGCTTAAATGAAGCCTTTATCATTGATCAAGTAACTTATGATCGGATCGTGGAGACCGATCCTGCTAGTACTGCGGTACTGAAACCGTTCTTACGTGGTGAAGATTTGCGACCCTGGTATCAAGAGGCCGAAGGTCGCTGGCTCATCCTACTGCCAAACAAGTGGACTGGGCAAACCTTTGGCCCCGGCTTGAATGAAGCGGAGGCATGGGTCAAACTCCAAGCGCTCTACCCTGGTATTGCGGCACACCTCAAACCTTTTGCTGCTGATGCGCGGAAGCGAGGCGATAAAGGTGAGTACTGGTGGGAATTGCGTCCTTGTGATTACTACGACGCGTTTGGGAAAACCAAGGTTTTCTACCCCGAACTTGCGAAACAACCTCGCTTCAGTTGGGATGATACGGGAGCTTACGTGAACAACAAAGGCTTTATTATTCCAACCGAGCAACCCTGGCTGGTAGGGCTTCTCAACTCGCGCACTATTTGGTTTCTTATTATGCGAACTGCGCTAGGTTTAGGTGAGCGAGCTGGCATGGAGCGATTTCAACTTTTCGCCCAATTCATCTCACGCCTCCCCATTCCCGACGCGACCGCCGCCGAGCGCGACATCATCGGCGACCTAGCGATGCAAATCACTGCCGAAGCGCAGGCGCGTTACACCCTGCACCAGCGCGCGCGCCGCCGCATCCTCAGCGACCTGGGCGGCGCACCAGGCACCAAGCTCAATCAAAAACTCACCGCCTGGTGGACGCTCGACTTCCCGGCCTTCCGCACGGAGGTCCACAAAGCGCTCAAACGCGAGATCGCCCTCAAAGAGCGTGACGACTGGCAAGACTGGCTCGACACACAGCGGGCCGCGCATGCCGCGCACACCGCAGCGATCATCGCAGGAGAAACCGCACTCAACGCCAGGGTCTACCAACTCTTTGACCTAAGCGCCGACGAAATCGCCCTGATCGAAGCGAGCACGAAGTATCATTATGGCGAAGAGTAGGAGCATAGCGGCGTCACCGACGTGAGTCGGTATGCAAAGAAGACCAGTTTTTGACGCAAAGGCGCGAAGGGTTGTGGTTCTATAGTTTGCTGTGGTCTGATTCCTCTGTCCATTCGTGCCATTTTGACGCACGACGAGTATGACCAGGGGAAAGGGCATATTCCCGAAATATCCGATCGGTGAATCCAGCAAACATAAGGGCGGAGATTTGATCTGCATCCACCATGCGCATCAGAGCGATTGCATCTTCTTCCGTCGCCGTCAACGGCTCGGCTCCTGGGGAGCGAAGGCCACCTGCGTGGCCTAGGCGAGTCGGCGAAGGCCGGCTTCGCACGCGGGAGCCGAGGCGTTATGGATTTTAAGAAATGAATCCGCTCAACCAGACCTGTGAGGTCTGGCCTTGCCGTGCCGTGCCGATCAAGGATCACCGCAAGGACGAGACCTCACCGGTCTTCTCGACCCAATGCGGTCTCGTCCAGACCTGTGAGGTCTTGCCGTGCCGATCAAGGATCACTCCATGGAAGACCTCACCGGTCTTCTCGCCCCGATGCGGTCTCGTCCAGACCTGTGAGGTCTGGCCATGCCGATCAAGGATCACTCCATGGAAGACCTCACAGGTCTTCTCGACCCGATGCGGTCTCGTCCAGACCTGTGAGGTCTTGCCTAGACCTTGTGTGAGAGGCCGCCGCCGGCCCCCTTTGCCAACGAAACTGGCTTTGCGCCGATCGCCGCCGCGCTTGGCGTACCACGCCGCGCAAAGTGCGGGGGTGAGCATTGCATCCGTGATGGATGCGGCGGCATGATCGCCGGGGAGCTTTGCACCTGACGGTTATCGCCGGTGGGTTTGCCGTAGCGCGTGGCGGAAGGCGACAGCGTCAGCACCTACGCGGTGTAGAGCATAGCGGGAACGTAGATGGAGATGGGCGCATCGCGGTGGAACAGGGATGGGGTGGATAGAGGTGGCAAACGTGCTGTCTACTTCATGTTCGGCGGCAGTAACGACGCCATACCTCTTGCTGAGCATCCGCCCTTCTGTTACAGTAGGCGGGACAGTTACCGTGAAGTTGCAATGTAACAGATGATCCATTAGTTATTCAATTCGGAGGTTTTGATTTACGTATTGATTATCGTCAACCCTGTGTGCCGGTGCATCACCACGATGGTATGGTGGCGAAAGGCGGCAGTGGCAGCGCTTGCATGGTACTTTTTTGATGCCCTCTCATCATAGAGCCCTACCGTACCGTAAAACCTTGTATAATGGAGCGAGAACGATACCTTCGCGAGGAAGGGAGTGTGTACGTGCCCGCACGCGATGTCTATCACACGACGGTAAAACAGGCGCTGACGAAAGCCGGGTGGGAGATCACGCATGATCCGCTACGGCTCCAATGGGGCACCAAGGATATGTATGTCGATCTTGGTGCAGAGCAACTTGTCGCAGCAGAGTATCAGGGGCGAAAAATTGCCGTCGAGATTAAAAGCTTTATCGGGCCATCAGAAATAGAAGACCTGCGCAATGCCCTGGGCCAATTTATCTTGTATCGGACGCTTTTACAGGCGACAGAGCCTGAGCGGGTGCTGTATCTCGCAATTCGCGAAGCAACCTATCTGGCGCTTTTTGTCGAACCAATTGGCCAGTTCATCGTTGAGCAAGAGCGGATTCGCCTGATCGTCTTTAATCCAGAAACAGCGGAGGTTCTCCAATGGATACCCTAGCGCAGTATCGCCAAATCATTCAAGCTGTCCTGCTAATATACACGAAAATACCGTATGCCCATGGGAGTATTCAGTGTAAGCCCGTTTTTGATGTGGAACGCGACAGCTATGTCCTTCTTACTGAAGGATGGGATGGATCAAAACGTATTCATGGCTGCCTTGTTCATATCGAAATCATTCACGATAAAGTCTGGGTTCAGCGTGATGAAATAGATAGTGGTATTACTTATGATTTAGTACACGCAGGTATTCCAAAAAGTGCTATTGTTTTAGGATTTCAAGAAGCAAGCGTACGTCCATTTACCGAATATGCCACAGCATAATCCATCCTCCAAGCGGCCCAACACCGGTGTGCAGCCTGCCGCTGCGTGCGTATTCCTCAGCCTGGGCGCAACGTCTTCGAGCCGTCTCTGATGAAAATGCTTCCGAAAAGCCTTCCATCCGCCCTATAAGCGTCCGTATACTGATTTTGCGGTCGGTTGAGTCGTTGCGCGCCGGGATGCGCTGGCTGGATTCAGTCGGCACCGGCCGCCTTCGCGTTCCGTTGCCGAGGCATTGACGCCGACGGGAGGGGCGGATGGGGGCATTCGCAGATCTGGTGGCAGATCCCTCGGCATACCCAAAATAAGAAGGAGACTGAATGATGTCCAGTTTTTGGATGGAATGTAAGGCAGAATTCATTGCGCAGTACCAAGAGCAGAAACAAATGGCGGATGCAGCCTTAGGCCGCATCGATGACACGACGTTTTTTACCCGCCTGAAACAGGGCGGGGACGCTGAAAGCAATAGCATTGCTGTTTTGATCAAGCACATCAGTGGCAACTTCATCTCGCGTTGGACTGATTTTTTGACCAGAGATGGTGAAAAGGCGGACCGTCAGCGCCCACGTGAGTTTGTGCATGAGGCGAGCGACAATCGCCCACAGATCATGGAACGTTGGGAGCAAGGCTGGCAGATCCTTTTCGCAACCCTCGAATCGCTCACAGAAGAAGACTTTGCCAAAACCGTCTACATCCGTGACGAGGCGCACAGCGTGGTCAAAGCCATCCTGCGGAACCTGCTCCACACCACCCATCATATCGGGCAGATTGATTTGTTGGCGACGGTTTTGAAAAATCAAGATGGCGAAGGATGAATCACGCGGACGCCGCTGGCGCATCGCTGCCCCTGGGCGTTTTTTGCCGCGTCGTCTGTGCCATCCCTTTGCCAAGGAAACCAGCGTTGCGCCGATTGCCGCCGCGCTTGGCGTGTCACACCCGCGCAAGGTGCGGGGGTGCTAGAATAGGTCAATGATGATTGCTGGCCGTTAGAGAACGGTATCAGCATCGTACGCTCAGCAAGGTGGTACGCGATGAACGCAGTGGCTGACACCATCATACGCGACTCGATCGACGCGCTTCGGTCGTTCTGCCAGGAGTGGGGCATTACTGAGCTTGCCCTCTTCGGATCGGTCTTGCGGAGCGACTTTCGGCCCGACAGCGACATTGATGTGCTCGTCCAGTTTCGCGACGAGGTGCGCTATAGCTTGTTTGATCAGGTACGGATGAGCGCCCAGTTGGAGCAGGTGTTTGGCCGACCGGTCGATTTGATTGATCGCAAGGCCATTGAGCAGAGTGCCAATTACCTCCGTCGCGACCTCATCTTGCATGCTGCCGAGGTGGTCTATGCGGAGCGATGAAGCCCTGATGCTGGACATGCTGCTCGCCCTGCAGAAGATCGCCAGGTTTATCCGTGGGATGCGTGAAGCCGACTTTCTTGCGAACGATCTCGTCCAAAGTGCCGTGATGCGCGAGCTTCAGGTGCTGGGCGAGGCCGCCCGGATGGTCTCGCTGGAGGCAAAAGCGGGCACGCCCAACATTCCCTGGCCGTTGATCGCCGGGATGCGCATTCGATGTGCGACTTGACAATGATGATGAGATGCAACCAGAATACGATACCAAAATGATGACCTTTCTTATGCGCCAAGTGCAAGATGAGGCCATTATCAGCCCGCAAAATCCCGTGCAATTGACTGATTACACAGAACCCCAACCCGATCTTGCCGTGCTGCGCTACCGTGACGACTATTATGCGCAGGCATTGCCAAGGGCGGATGATATTTTGCTATTGATCGAAGTCGCTGATACCGCGCTCACGTATGATCGCGAAGAAAAGATGCCGCGCTATGCGCAAGCAGGTGTACCGGAAGCGTGGATTGTCAATCTAACAGAACTCCTCATTGAGCAGTACACGTTGCCGGTCAAAGGCCAATATACCCGTCTTCAAAAAGTGTTACTGGGTGATACCGTTACATCGCCAACCTTTCCCCGTATCGCACTCAATACCTCACTGATTTTAGGATAAAAATAGCTTGTGCCCTTATGACCAATCCTTCACGTAAGCAAGACGACCCTCAGCAAGTCTGGGAATTCATTCCGATCTCCGAGTATAAATCCCCAGAAGTCCCTGCCTCGCAAGTGACCAGAAAGGGGCTCTCCCAAATATGGCGCATCTTTCGCCAAGAGGAAGAGAAATCTGAAGTGGCCTTCAAACCAGAGTCAGATTTACGGACACTAGATGCCAGCCAGTTAGAGCAGATCAGCTCTGCGCCAAATTGGGAGGCTAGTGGTAGCGCCTTAAGAGAAACCCTGCAAACTTGGTTAAAACCCGATCGGATCGGTCAGAATATCGTATTCCTTGTTGAACCACCACATGGCGGTCATGCTGAAAAGCTGATGGCATGGGCGGCTCAGAGCGATGCAACAATCGTCAACTCGCCTACGCCAGAGCAAATCATGGAAAACGCAGATGTCTGGCTCGCTTCCCTTCCCGAAAGAGATACCTTTTGGATTTATCCCACACTGGAAAAGACCTACCTGCGTCATGCCAGTGGGCTTCGCTTGGTGCGTCGCTTTTTGGATCGCGCAGCTTCTGGGGCGATGGGCCGGGGCATTATTGGGTGTGATAGTTGGGCATGGGCCTACTTGCAACACGTCTGGCACGGGAGTTGGCCGAGCGCCATCACGTCGAAAGCTTCTGACCAGACGCAATTAGTGCGCCAATTTCAGCGCATGCTGCCGTCAAAACGAGGAACAACCTATCTATTCATGTTTCTCTGTGGTATCGTATGACACGTAAGCTATACGAGGGTTTTATGAGAAACGTTATCGATCAGTCACCACCGATTGACCCCATTATCCAGCGATTACAGACCATTTTACCACAGCTTCGTGAAGAATATGATGTAGAACGACTTGGTATTTTTGGGTCATATGTACGAAATGAGCAACATGCCGAGAGCGATGTTGATATTCTTGTATCATTTCGTAACACGCCCGGTTTATTGAAGTAGTAGTCGGCACCAAAGGGGCCAATGTGCCACGCGATTACCTGACCAACTGCATGCCCTTGGCAACGACGGAGGGGTAGATGCGCTTCTGGGTAACTGCCTGTACTGGCCCGCTTGCCCCAATCCTTTGCAAAGAAGACCGGATGGTATGATATGCCAACATCGGCACAGAGATAGCGGGCGGGAACGAGGAGCACTACAGATGACGATCACGCGCACACGGCACCAATTTACGGTTCACGATTATACCCTGATGCGTCAGGCGGGTATTCTTACCGAAGATGATCGGGTTGAACTGCTGGATGGAGAGATCTACGTTATGAGCCCAATTGGCCCGCTGCATGTGGGGATCGTCAATAAGTTAAATCGGCTCTTAAGCCTCCTTGTGGGAACGGCAGGCATTGTAAGTATTCAAAACCCCATCCGCTTAAGCGACTATAGCGAGCCACAACCTGATATTGCGATCTTGAGTCCCCGTGATGATTTTTATACGCGCGCCCTCGCAACCCCAGATGATGTATTGCTCGTTATTGAGATTGCCGATAGTTCAATCGAGTATGATCGCGACGAAAAATTGCCGCGGTACGCACGTTCCGGGATTAGTGAAGTATGGATTATTGACGTACATAAGCTCGTAATTGAGCAGTATACCCAACCCGTGCAAAATGAATATACGCAACTCCACAAAGTATTACGCGGCAATATGATTACGGCAACGATGCTTCCAGAAGTACAGCTACATACGCACGATCTCTTCTAGGGTGTTTGTGCACTGTAGTAATATGATGCGCGGTTGAGGCCGAGGAGCGCACACTGACGCCGAATACTCAGGTCAGGATGATCGGGTTCGAGGAGCGTGCGCTTCTCGTTCAGCGCTGCAGGGATGGCTGGCTCTCATTGGACGCTTTTCCGCTCAGCAGGTGTTCGACCTTACAAGGGAAGCAAGAAGCCGTCAAGCCACGATACACGCAGAGCCATGTTGTATGTCTTTTTGACTCGCGATTCGGCCTGGGTGTGTACGGGTTGGGGGCGCTCCACTTGAGCGAGTGGTTAGGCGTCGCTCGGCGCAGGTAGAACATGCAGTACTTCAAAGACGTTGCAGATGACTGGCATGGTTTCCGTTGGCTCCCTTCCGATGCGTCTGCACTCACGGGAGAAGAAGTTCCAGTGCCCCTTGCGCCAGTATTCCAATGAACCATCGCCTTCTCCCTCGATTGCTGCGTACTCCGCGCTGACTTCAATGAAAGCGACGACCTCAGACCTCACGATTCTTGTGATCAGTGCAGGTTGGTTTCGATGGTCAACGACGATCTCGATGTCTCCTGTCTGTGCGATGGGTTCACCATCGTGTTCGTAAGCCCATAGCAGTCCAGTCCCTGCTCGCTTGCGCCCTGACTTGATGAGGTCGAGTAGCTCTGTGGACAGCTCGGCTGAATCTCCGTATCCGTCAACGCGAACAGTACCTTGCGGGAGCGCGATTCCATGCACGGCGAGCTGCGCGATTACTTCGTCGATGGAGGGCAAGGTGTTCATTTGCGAGACCTAACGCCAGAGCCTAGCCGCGCCGCTGCGACGGTCGGGATGGCAACCACAGTCGGCACGCGATCAGACTGACAGACTCACCCTCGTTTGGGGCCGCGCAGCGGCGTCGGCTACGGCGAATGTTGGGCGGGCGGGCAGTGCTTTTATTGCTCTATATTTGTCGCTTTATTCAAGAGTACTTTTATTTTCTCTATTATTTCTGTTTTCACTTTGCCAAAAACACGAACAGCGATACTTTGTGAAAGCGTATAGATCTTATCTGTCCGTACTTGTCCTGGCCGATTCAGTGATCCTTCCACAAGATCCTGGTTGGTAATCGTAAAGCTATACCGTGTTTGGGCTGGATTTGAGGTCATCGCCACCACAATCATGTCGGATGTCGTCCGATTATACGTCGCACTTGAAATAACAATCACGGGCCGACGTTTTGTTGATGAAAGATCGGTAAAGGGCACCGGTATAAGGACAATTACACCTTGGTCAATCATTATTCCAATCCTCATCATCAAAGGGGTGATCCCAAAATGCGAGACTACTTGCGGCCGCATGGGTAAGATCACTGAATGTATCGGGTTCTTCCTGCTCTTGAAGCACAAAGACAACAACACGCCTTCCTGGCGCAAACGGAACTTGGAGTTCGATATGCCCATCTTCCTGTACGATTGCCTCGTACTTTACTGCGGATATACTTTGCGTTGTCATTATATCCATGGTATTCATTCCTCCGTGCGTGGTACTCGCTCTTTTTGAAAGCGATAATACGTCATTTTATCATAGTAAGGAGGTAAAAACAGGGTGCGATTGCCTTGTAAATAGGCTGCGTCCCGTCTATATCGTGAAAGGCAAAAACCATATCGGGCCAGCCAGGACGTGATAAGGTCCGGTGGGAGCCAGACGTGCGTTTGATCTGCCACCCAATGCGAATGAGTGCGGCAAGGACACGGCGTGCTTTCGTTGCGGGCCATGTACTCATACGAGGGCCGCTTCAAAGGCAATGGTCGCCAAGGCAAGCGGTTCTTCCCCATGCTCTAACCGCTCTGCAAGTACGCGCAGCGCGAGCGCTTTGGCGCGTGCAATTGCTTCATCACGGGTCGTCCCATACGCGAGCACACCTGCTAATTCCATGATTTCCGCAATCCAGCGCATGTCTGCTTCTTGTTCAGTTTCAATCGTGAAGGTCATATCTTGCTCCTCCATCAACGGTCTTGGGTACGAAACACATTGTACCACGTGGGTACGCGGAAAGGCGGATGCGAACAAGATAGGAGAGCATTCTGGGTTGAGGGCGGCCCAACATGAATTAGACAGCGATTCAGCGGCCTAGATGAGCCTTACCCGTTCTATACCGCGATGATGCCACCTAAATCTGCTCTGTATAGTGCGACGCCGCACGTTTGCCACCTAAATCTGCTCTGTATAGTGCGACGCCGCACGTTTGCCACCTAAATCTGTCCTGTCAGGTACGCATCGCTATCCGCCGGAAACCCTCTTCACTCCGCACCGAAGAGGCCTCTGTCGGTTGGGTGCGTCGCTCTTACGCTTCATGTCAACACAATTGTTTCTTGAATGACATCATCGGGCAAACCACGCAACATATCTTCTCTTCGGTCATGCATAATCAATTCAATAGCCTGGCGCAAACTCTCCTTTGCTTCAGCTACGGTTTCTCCCTGTCCGTTCGCCCCAGGGACTTCAGGGCACCTTGCCCAGTATCCCCCTTCCGGAGCTGGTTCGATAATTGCTGTGAATTCTGCTTTCATTCTCTGCCTCCGTTTGTGGCATAGCCCCTGGGGTTCGCTATCCATGCACTCTGCACCAAGTTGACAATAACACGTTGCTGCGTGGGGAGATGGAGCAGACCTTTGCGCCGTTGTGTCGTTGCGTCAACACCGATCAAACTTGCCGCAGCAGTTGTCCAAACAGTGCAACAGCATGCTTTTGCCGCCAGTTGACAGGGGCCTCCGCCTGGGTTACAATAACTTCCGATTAGTATGGGTAATCGGAAGTTATATGAAAAAAGCCCTCATATGGTTGACATAAGTAAAGAAAACGGAACATCGTCCCCTTCAGGCCGGATCGTGCGTCCAAGGATTGATCCGAGCGTTGCGGCGTCGGCGAATGTTGCGGCGCTGGCGACGACGTTTGCCGAGTATCGTGGACGCATTGATGGTGATACGCTGCGCCGCCAGGAAGCGGATCTGGCGCTTTTTGCCTTTTTCCTTGGGTCGATCAAGGCGATCCCTGAGGCTGAGGTTGCGGCGTTGGGGGCGCGGCTGCCGACCCAGGCCGACGCCTGGGAGCATGTGACCCACGGCCTCGTCAGTGGGTTTGTGCAGTGGCAGTTGCAACAGGGTTATGCGATCGGGTCGATCAATGTGCGCCTCGCAACTGTCCGGCGCTATTGCTTGCTCGCCTATGAGGCTGGCGTGATTCCGGCCGATGATCTTGCCCTGATCCGGACGGTGCGTGGGTATAGTGGTCGCCAGGCGCGGGCGATGGATACGCAGCGACGGCGCACTGCTACGCCAACTCGGGTGGGGAGCAAAAAGGCCCAGGCGATCGTCTTGACGACGCCCCAGGTCCAGGCCTTGAAGGAGCAGCCTGCTACGCCCCAGGGCCGCCGCGATGCGTTGCTCGTCGGTCTGTTGCTCGATCTTGGCCTGCGCGTCGGCGAGCTCGCGGCGCTGACCGTTGCGAGCATTGATCTCCGTGATGGCACGCTGACGTTCTATCGCGAGAAGGTGCATACAACCCAGACGCACCACCTGCCAACTGATAGTCTCGCGGCAGCCCAAGCCTACCTTGCCAACGATGCGCTCGCCACCGGCCCGCTGCTGCGCGGCTCACGCAAGAATGGTGAACTCTGGGGTTTTATGTCAACTAGGGCCATCCGCGACCGGGTTGCCCTGCTCGGCGAACGGATTGGCGTCACCGGGCTTGCGCCGCACGACTTGCGCCATACCTGGGCAACCCGCGCCGCTCGGGGCAAGAGCGACCCCTTTGCCCTGCGCGATGCTGGGGGCTGGACGAGTCTGATGATGCCAGGACGTTATGTTGAGTCAAGCCAGACGGCCAATGAACGCATTCGTCTCGATGAGCAAGATGAGAATGTAGTATAATCAAGCAGAGAAGAAGGATGTGCTCTGTCCCCTTGAGGCGCTATGCTAGCCCTGGTTTTTGATGGTTCACTCAATCTGGTAACAACGTATGCCGATCCCGCGTTGCGCCCCGGCGAGGCCTTGATTCGTCCGCATCTGGCTGGTATCTGCAATACCGATCTTGAAATCACGCGTGGGTACATGGGCTTTCAAGGCGTTCCTGGGCATGAATTTGTTGGCACCGTCATTGCGTGTGAAGATCAGGCCTGGGTTGGGCAACGCGTTGTCGGCGAAATCAATGCGGCCTGTGGTGTCTGTGCGACCTGTCGCCGCGGCGATGAACCCCATTGTCCGCAGCGCACGACGCTCGGCATCGACCGACGCGATGGCGTCATGGCCGAGTGTTTTAGCCTACCGGTGCGTTGTCTGCATGCCGTTCCTCCAAACGTGCCCGACACAGCGGCCGTCTTTGTCGAGCCGCTGGCGGCAGCGCTTGAGATTGTCGAACAGAGCCATCTCCGGCCAAGCGAGCGGGTTGCCGTGGTTGGTGACGGCAAGCTTGGGGCAATGATTGTCCAGGTCGTACGGCTCACTGGATGCGCGCTGACCCTGGTTGGGCGCCACCCTGAGCGCTGGGGCGTCTATCAGCGCCAGGGCATCACTTGCACCACCGAAGATCATCTGGCAGCGGGATCGTTTGACGTTGTCGTTGATTGTACGGGGCAACCGGCTGGCCTCGCCACCGCCCGGCGGCTTGTGCGCCCCCGGGGACGGCTGGTGCTCAAAAGTACGTTTGAAGCGGCTTCAGAGATCAATCTGACGATGCTGGTTGTTGATGAAGTGCAACTGCTTGGCTCACGTTGCGGCCCCTTTGCCCCGGCCCTGCGTCTGCTCGAGCGCGGCCTGATCGAAACCGGACCACTGATCACGGCGACGTATCCGCTGACGAGGGCGCTTGAAGCGTTTGCTGCCGCCCGCGGCAACCTCAAGATCCTGCTGCAGATGCGCAGCAGTGACTGAGCCACGCTGGGTATACGAGGGATCCTAATTGTATGGATACACTTGTGCTGCTAGTCCTGCTTGGACTACTCACAGTGGTGGGGGCAGTTGTTACCACGTTGCTGATTGTGCGACGGCGACGTACCGATGATGTACTGCCCGCGACGCCACATGCTGAACCAGGAACGGCTGCCGCTCCCGAGCGCGAAGCTCGTGGTGCCCGTCGTGGCAAGGGCATGGCGCGTCTTCGTGCGTATCTGCGCACCCTCAGTCGCCGCCAGGCGCTGGTTTTGGTGCTGATCGTTGGGTTGATCATTGTCGGGGCTGGCTATCTGCTTATGCAGGATCAGTTTGTCAGTCGGGCGGATCGCTTCATCGTGGTGGTGGCCCCGTTTGATGATGGAGGGGATGGGACGACCGGGGAGAGTGTCGCGGCCGAACTGGTGCAGGTGTTGCAAGGTGCCGGGCAACGGGCGATTGTGGCGAGTGTGGCCCAACGACGACCCGCCGATCCGGTCGAGGCGCTGGCCTTGGCCGTTGATGCCGAAGCGGATCTGTTGATTTGGGGGCAAGTCGAGGCGGGCAGCCTGCTCGATCAGGCGGCCCTGCGCCCGTTCCTTATCTATAACCCCACCGGGATCTATGGCCCGAACGCCTGGGATGGCTATCTCAGTCGGTTTGCGCTGCCCCGAAGCTATATGCTGACGACCGAAGCGATCAACGGCCAAGCGGTGCTTGCCCCCTTCGTCGTGGCGCTCTACGACTATGCCATGGGCGAACCAGATCGTGCCTTGAACCGCCTTGATCAGTTGCAAGAAGACTATGCGGCGCTTGAAAATCCTTTGATCTATGCCCTGCGCGGCAATATCTTCTGGGCGCGTGGGCTTGCTAATGAAGCAGCAACCCAGTACCGCCAGGCGCTTGCCCTCCCGGGACATGAGCAGGCGCTGCTCGCCAATAATCTCGGGGCGATCCTCTTTGATGGCGGCAACCCCGAAGCGCTGGCTGCTTATGCCGAAGCTGTGCGCCGACTCGATGGACGCGATCTCGGCGAGCTACGGGTCAACCTGGCGCTGCTTGCCTTCCGTGAGCAACGGCCTGCCGATGCCCTGGTTGAACTCAAGCAGGCCCAGAATCTGTTACCAGCCAGCGCCCCGCTCTTGTTTGAATTAACAACTGGCTATCGTGAGACCGGACAATTGCAGGCGGCGAGCACCACGCTAGAAGCGGCGGAACACCAGATGCGCCGGGATCCACGGCTCGTCCCGACGCCATTGCGCGTGATGTTCAATCAGCGGCATGAAGCTCGTCTGTATGAGGAGCAAGCCCTGCTCGCGCTTGCCCGCCAACTTGAAACCAGAGGACAACTGATCTGGGAGCTCGAAATCGCCCCGGAGCAACCAGTTAGTTCGTTACGCCCGATCCTCGCTGATCTGCAGCGTGCGTTTGAGGCAAGCGAAGCAGAGAGCATCCAGTGGCGACGCCACGCCGTCACCGAAGCCGCCGCATTCCCCGGAACAGGGTTGCTCGCGAGTGCCCAGGCGGCAGGGTCGGAACGCAACCGCGACCGTCAGCGCTACTATTATGCCCTAGTGCATGGTGAGATCGAGCGCACCACGCTGAGTGAACAACCAGGCTTTCTGGCGGCCCTCTTTGGCACCGGGGCGTCCCGTTCGACGAGTCTCGCCGTGCTTGATGAACTTGATCAGCGCAATCCAAATATCCCTGCCGTTGTCAATGCACTCGGGCGCATGTACCGCCTGCAGGGTCAGCAAGAGCGAGCCGGTGAGCGGTATGATCAAGCGATCCAGGTGGCCCCACAACAACCAGAGGGCTATTTTGGGCAGGGCATGGTCGCTTTTGCGCGAGGTGAGCAGGGCGAGGCGACGCGTTTCTTCAACGAGGCGCTGGCGCGCAACAGTGCCTTCTTTCCAAGTCATGTCGCCCTGGCCCGGATTGCCGAGGCACAGGGCGATTGGGCCACCGCCCTCACCCACTACGCAGCGTTGCAAGAGCTCCGGCCCGGATCGCTGACGACGATCAGCTATGCGCGCCTGTTACGGCTCAGTGGGCCAGATAGCTGGGCCGAGGCCGAAGCCCAATTGCTCGACTTGAGCACCACGAACGCCATGGCAGCGATTGAACTGGCGCGTTTATATAATGATGCTGGTCATCCTGAACGTGCCCGCGATATCTACCGTGATGCGTTACGGCTTGAGCGACGCAATAGCACAGCGGCCTTTGAGCTTGGCGAAACGCTGATGCGCCTGGGTGATTACGAAGGAGCCGAACGCGCCCTTCGCGACGCCCTTCGTTTTGAGAGCACCAACCTTGATGCACGGCTTGTGCTTGCCGATCTCTACCACGGGCCCCTGAATGATCCGGCGAAGGCCGATCGTGAATACGAGGCGATTCTCGAACAGGGCCTGCGTGATCCCAAGGCGCTGGAACGCATTGGTGATGCCTTTATGACCCACGGTACCTATGATCAGGCGATCACTGCCTACCGTGAAGCTCTTGCCGCACAACCTGGCGTCGCCCAGGTACACTTCAAACTGGGGGAGGCCTATGCCGCCCGTGGGCAACTTGAGGCCGCGATCGGCGAACAGCAGCGCGTGCTCGAATTGACCGCAGGCAGTTCCGACCCCACCCTGGTCGATCTGCGCGTGCAGGCTCTGATCGCACTTGGCGATCTTCACCGACGCAGCGACAATTTGAGCCTGGCAAGTGAATTTTACACTCAGGCGACCCGTCTCGACCCAAATCGCGTCAACGCCCAACTTGGCCTCGGCATGATTGCCGTGGCGCAAGACAACTGGGGCTTTGCGCAGAGCTATTTCGAAGCAGCGGCGGCGCTGCCTGATGGCCCAACCAGTGCGCATGCCCAGTTCTGGGTGGGCGAGAGCCTCTTGCGCCGGGGCGACTTCTATGGGGCCGCCGAACGCTACAACCAGGCCCTCGCCCTGGATCCAGGCTTTGCCGAAGCCTATCTCGGGCTAGCGCAGACCCGTCATGCCCAGGGTGAGAGCAACCTTGCCCTGGAGATTGTCAATCAGGGGCTTGCACAACGGCCCACCTACGCCGAAGCCCTGCTCTTCCAAGGCAAACTCTTGCAGGAACAACAGCGTCACAAGGAGGCGATGAACGCATATAATCAATCAATTGCCGCAAATAATACCATTGCAGAGACCTTCTACCGGCGAGGGGTGCTTGCCCTTCAACAGAACAATGAAGAACAAGCGATGGATGATCTCAACCGGGCCATTCAGCTCGAGGCCAACTTTCCTGATGCGGCCTACTGGCTCGGGCGAGCCTATTATGCTCAGGGACGTTATGCCGCCGCCGCGAACGCCTTTGACCAGGCGCTTACGTACCGGCCTGATTTTGTCGAAGCCATGTTTTATCGTGGGCTCGTCGCCGAGGCGATGGGCAATACCGCAGAAGCTATCCGTGCTTACCGCACGGTTATCCAGCTCGACGCATCGAGCGACTTTGCCGCCCGCGCTCGTGTGCAGCTTGATCGTTTGACCTGATGACAACTCTGACACAATACCGCATCGCGCTGCAGATCTTCCAATCCAACCGCCTCCGGCGCGACTATAGCGATCTGGCCGAGATCCCGCAGTACGATCTCGTCGGTGAGTTCTTTTTTTCGGAAATGTACGGCCCGCGGGATTTTACCGCGCGGGATGCGGGTGCCCGTCGGCTGCAGCATATTTTGCAAATGCTGCCGGGGGTTCATGTACGTGATGTTGAGGTTGTCCTCGAACTGCTCGATCTCACCAACAAACTTGACGGGGGGTTAGCCCGTCTGATGTTTCGTCACAATACGGGCACTGATTTTGACGAAGCGACGTACGACTATTTTTATCGGCTCACCGACAACTATGATGACCGCCTGACTCAGTTGAAGCTGGTTGACACAAGCCTCTACAATGTCTTTCGGCTCTCACGTTCCCAGTTGCTTGGGATCGGCCTGCACCGTTCCCGCCTGGTCGCCAAATTGGCTGGGATCGAGGTCGCGCACGATTTCCTTGTCAAAGGCTATGACGCGGTGCGCAACGTAACCGAGATTGAACATTTTGCGCAGACTGTCTACACACGGGAACTGGCCCGTCTAGATCGGATTTATGAACGCTGATCTGCTGCCCATCTTTCTGCATGTCCCTGCCGGTATCTTCCGTATGGGTACGTCCGAGCGCGATCTGTCAGCGCTCGCGCGGCGCTATGGTGGCACCCGTGAGAGCTATCGTGAAGAGGCACCGCAACACGAGGTCGCGCTCCCGGCTTTTGCCCTCGCCGCAACACCCGTGACAAATGCGCTCTATGCCCCCTTTGTGCGTGCCACCGGCATCACACCACCACTCCATTGGCGTGGCACGCTCCCCCCGGTAGCTCTGCACGATCACCCGGTGGTTGATATCAACTGGCACGAGGCCGTCGCCTTCTGCCAATGGCTCACCGCGTCGCTGCACCAAACACCGATTGTGGTGCCAGGCCTTGCGGCACCATACCACTTCCGGCTGCCCAGCGAAGCGGAATGGGAGCGCTCGGCACGAGGCACTGATGGACGACGGTTTCCGTGGGGCGACGAATTTCGGGCTGAGTTGGCCAACACGCGCGAAAGCAACCTTGGCAGTAGCAGCGTTGTCGGCAGCCGGCCCGAAGGCATCAGCCCCATCGGCGCACATGACATGGCGGGCAATGTGTGGGAATGGACCGCGAGCCTTGACGCATTGTACCCGTATCAGCGTCATGACGGACGCGAAGATCCAACGCGTGAGGGGCGGCGCATTATGCGTGGTGGATGTTATGTCAACCCACAGGGCTATGCCCGGTGTGCGTGTCGCTTTCGGCTTGCGCCAACCGTCCGCAACGAATTTACGGGTTTTCGCCTCGCGATCTAGAAGGATCCACGAATGACCATTAAATATACCCGCTGGCTGCGAAGCTACGTCGGACACCAACGGATCTTGCAAGTACGGGCGTGCGCTTTTGTGCGCAACGAAGAAGGCGCGATCCTGCTGTGTCGGCGCGCCGACGTGATGTTGTGGGATGTGCCGGGAGGCACCATTGCGCTTGACGAAGTTCCGGCGCATGGCATGGCGCGCGAGGTCGCTGAAGAGACTGGGCTGCACCTCGAAGCCGAGCGCTTGATCGGCGTCTATGGCGGCCACGATTTTCAGTGGACTTACCCCAACGGCGATCAGGCTCAGATCCTCACGATCTTCTTTCGGGCGCGCATCGCGAGCGGTACCCTGACCCCGACGGGGCACGAAAATGTCGGTACAGGCTTCTTTCTGCCGGACCAACTGCCGCCCCTCGTGCCCCGAACCCGGCGCATGCTGACTGATGCCCTCGCCGAGCGGCTTGAAGCAAGCTTTGATCGGTAAGTGAGCGCACATTGTGGCATCAGACGACTTCGACGTGGGCTTTGGCTAGAAAGCCCTAAACAGTGGCGCCCCCGGGCCGACTCGAACGGCCGACACGCAGTTTAGGAAACTGCTGCTCTATCCTCTGAGCTACGGGGGCATATCATTTGCAATCCGGCCCGTTGACAGACCCACCAAAGAGGGTTTGAGGGGCGCAAGCCCTCCGAAAAAGCCCAGCAAACCAGGTTTGATCACACGGTAAACGTTGGCCCACCGCAATGGGCCAACGCTCACTGAAACACAATGAACTACCGATGACCAAACAGGCGCCAGCCACTCGGCAAGGCGACTGCGGCAAGGCCAATCTTGATCGCTGCCCCTGGCAAGAAGGGGATCACGGCGGCAACCAGCAGGGTGGAAATGCTGACACTGCCCGTCAACATCGCGGTGGCAACCACAAGCCATGTGAAGCCCATCACCAGGATGATCGCTTCGCCGGCGAGCATTGCAGGCAGGGCCGTGCGTACTTTGCGATCCCAACCACGGTTCGCTAGATAACCAACAACTGCTGCGGCCACCGGGAAGGCAAAAAGGTAGCCAGCTGTTGGCCCAAAGATGACCGGCAGCCCCGGAATGCGGCTCGGACTCCATGCGCTCGTGCCCATCGAGAAGACCGGCAAGCCCAAGAGACCCTGACCCAGGTAGGCGAGCAGGGTCAGCGCCCCCAACCGCGGGCCGTACAGGGCACCAATCAGATAGACGCCAAGCGTCTGACCAGTGATTGGCACGGGGGTGAAGGGCAACTGAATGCTGATCCGCGCCAGCATTGCCATCAAGATTGTCCCGGCTACGATCAGCAATCCATCACGCACAATGGGATTGGCTAGAGACCCGCGGGCGGGGACCAGGCGGTCAGCCAGGGTTCCAACAGTCGTCACGCCAGTGGTCATACAGGTCACTCCTTCATAGATCGTACGAATGATGGGGCCTATTGTAACACGTTCTCGGCAATGCTCGCAAAAAATATTCACCTGTACGTATTCACCCTTCGCCAGGGAGCGCGGGCGTCCCGCCCTCGGGGTGCGTTCGCGGGCGGGACCCCCTCGCCCCCAGGCTTGTCCTGGCCCGCACGTGCATCATTATATCAATCTAAACTGTCTTAATCCTCACTTAACAGAGCCTTAACGCGCTCTGTTATCGACAGAAGCGGGTTGAACTCGTATAATATCAATCAGATTTGTTGTAGTAGAGGAGAAGGCTTGTGACGGTACGGGTTGGTATGAATGGCTTTGGGCGGATCGGGCGGCTGGCGTTGCGTGCGGCGTGGGGCTGGCCCGAGGTGCAGTTTGTCCATGTCAATGAGGTTGCAGGTGATGCGGCGGCCTGTGCCCATCTCTTGATGTTTGATTCGGTGCATGGCCGTTGGGGCCGCGAGGCTTCAGGTGAGGGTGACCAGTTGTTGGTTGATGGGCAGACGCTTGGTTTTAGTCGCATCAAAGATCTCGCCGCCGTGCCGTGGGCCGACGCCGGGGTTGATCTGGTGATCGAGGCGACCGGCAAGTTCCGTACGCCCGAACAATTGGCCCCCTATTTTGCCGCCGGGGTCAAAAAGGTGATCGTGGCCGCCCCCGTCAAGGGTGAGGCGCTCAATATTGTGATGGGCGTGAATGACCATTGGTACGATCCCGCGACCCACCATCTGTTGACGGCAGCGTCGTGTACGACCAATTGCCTCGGGCCGGTGGTCAAGGTGATCCACGAGGGCATTGGCATCAAGCACGGCATGATTACGACGGTGCATAGCTCAACCAATACGCAAACGGTACATGACTCGCCGCACACCGATCTGCGCCGCGCACGAGCTTCGAGTCTGTCGCTTGTGCCAACGACCACCGGTTCGGCTACGGCGATTGGCCTGATCTTCCCCGAGTTGAATGGCAAGCTCAATGGGCAGGCGGTGCGCGTTCCGTTGCTCAATGCCTCGCTGACCGATTGTGTCTTTGAAGTCACGCGCCCAACCAGCGTCGCCGAGGTCAATGCCCTCTTGCAGGCCGCCGCCGCTGGCCCGCTCGCCGGCATTCTTGGCTATGAGACACGCCCGCTCGTTTCGATGGATTATGTCACCGATCCCCGTTCGGCGATTGTTGATGCGGCGTGTACAATGGTGACGAATGAGACCCAGGTGAAGATCTATGCTTGGTACGATAATGAGTGGGGCTATGCCAATCGTCTGGTTGAGCTGGCTCGTAAGGTGGCTGGGTTGTTATGACCACGACCAGGACGCCGCAAGCACCAGCGCCCCTCGGTGAGGCCGAGGCCCTGGCTCAGCGCCACACGAACCTGCGCAATTATGTGCTCGTGACGTTTGCGTACTGGGCCGATACGCTT
Source organism: Candidatus Chloroploca sp. Khr17 (assembly GCF_004138165.1). Classification (GTDB taxonomy): domain Bacteria; phylum Chloroflexota; class Chloroflexia; order Chloroflexales; family Chloroflexaceae; genus Chloroploca. The sequence continues at coordinate 84,149 of NZ_RYFF01000003.1, read as the reverse complement.
ACTGACGGCGCGATTCGGATGCTGGTGCTCTTCTATTTCTACCAACTCGGCTTTACGCCGTTGCAGGTCGCCTCGCTCTTCCTCTTTTATGAGATCTTTGGCATTCTCACTAATCTGTTTGGTGGCTATCTGGGCGCTCGCTTCGGGCTCAAGACAACCCTCTTTCTCGGCCTTGGGACACAGATATTCGCGTTGAGTCTGCTTGCGTTGGCGCCGCCGTCACTCTTGGTGGTGCCGTATGTGATGCTCGCGCAGGCCTTTTCGGGGATCGCCAAAGATCTGACCAAGATGTCGTCCAAGAGTGCGGTCAAGCTAGTGGCCGGCGAAACCCAGGGGCAGCTCTATACCTGGGTGAGTGTGCTCACCGGTTCGAAGAATGCGATTAAGGGCGTCGGCTTCTTTTTGGGGGCGTTGCTGCTCACCCTGATCGGGTTTCAGCTCGCCATGCTGGTGCTGGCCGTCTTGGTGCTGACCGCGCTGGTTACTACGGCGCTCTTGATGCGCGGCGATCTCGGTACGGCCAATAAGAAGGCGAAGTTTACCCAGATGTTTTCGCATAACCGGGCCGTCAATCTGCTGGCTGCCGCCCGGATCTTCCTTTTTGGGGCGCGGGATGTCTGGTTTGTCGTTGCGCTGCCGATCTTCTTTGTAAGCGTGCTCGGCTGGGATTTCTGGCTCGCGGGTGGGTTTATGGCCGCCTGGACAATTGGCTATGGCGTGGTGCAAGCCGCCACCCCACGCCTGATCCGCCGACGCGTCGAGGGCAATCACGAGCCTGATGGCCGTACCGCGACCATGCTCGCTTTTGCCCTGGCCTTGTTTCCGGCAGCCATTGCCTTTGCCCTGATGAATGCGTTGGCCCCAGCCTTTTCGGTCGTGACCGGGTTGATCATCTTTGGCATTGTCTTCGCCTTCAATTCAGCCGTGCATTCCTACCTTATTCTTGCATATACTGACAGCGATAAAGTAGCCATGAATGTCGGCTTTTATTATATGGCGAATGCGATGGGGCGCCTCGCCGGAACCGTGCTCTCCGGGTTACTCTACCAGATCGGGATGAGCCTAAGCACCTATGGCGGTCTGATCATCTGTCTCTGGGCCTCGGTGGCCTTTGTCTTGCTGGCCGGCCTGATCTCGCTGCTGCTGCCTCGCCATATCGCCCCGCGCACCCGCCCGCTTGCGCTCGGCGACCTCGGTGAATAGCTGTGGTAGGATATGCTTATGCAGAGGCCAGCTTTGCTGGCCTCTGCATAAGCATAAGTATGATTGGGCTGAGGTTTACCGTGATGGAGAGTGAAGCGAGTCTGGGTCAACTGGTCGAGAGTCTGCTTTTTGTAGCGGGTGAGCCACTGACGCTGGCTGATCTAGTGCGAGCCCTTGAGGCACCAACAGAGGCGGTGGAACAGGCTTTGCAAGAACTGGCAACGCACTTGCAGACCCGTGGCATCCGCCTCCAGCGCCACGGTGACGGACTGCAACTGGTCAGTGCGCCAGAGGCTACGCCAGCCATCGCACGGCTGCTCGGGCTCCAGGCCAGTGGACGGCTCTCCAACGCTGCGCTCGAAGTGCTGGCCATTATCGCCTACCGCCAGCCGCTCACCCGCGCCCAGGTCGACGCGATCCGCGGGGTGGATAGTAGCGGCACGCTGCGCGCCCTGCTTGCCCGTGACCTGATCAGCGAGGCCGGGCGCCTCGAAACCGTCGGTCGACCGATTCTCTATGCCACGACGCCCGCCTTTCTGCAACAATTTGGCCTGCTTAGCCTCGCCGATCTGCCGCCCCTCGATCTTCCCCAGGTCGAAGCGGCGCAATAACCCACGCGTTGTCCACACTCACCCCCCAGTTATCCACAATTTTGTTGCGAAGCATTGCTTGGCTCACAACAGGGCTTCCAAGCCACTGCAATGCTCTCGCACCATCCAAAAAGCCATGACACCACGAAAAGTTATCCACATTAATCGTTCATAGTTGTCAACATAAACACGTAAATCAAGCACTAGAATCGAAAGTTTCAGCCCTAGAGCACCGTGCAAAACTATAAGCAAGAATTATAGAGATCGTACGTTATGTTGCTTGAAATGGATGGGAAGATCGAGTATGATTGCCAGCAGACTAAAAACGCAACGGCGACTACTCCTGCTTCGCTCGTAGCTTGTGTGAGCAGAAGCGAGCTACATGAGGGCCTACGGCCCGCTTTCCAGGTTCATTTTGATGTGTAAGGGGCAGCGGCCCCGCTTTATCGTGAGAAGTCTGTGGGAAGGCAGTGTGCCTTGCCCCCTGGCTTTGTATTGTCTATGTAGGACAAGGAGGTGCCTGTGAATCTGAACCAGATCTGGCAAGCAGCACTGGGCACCATTCAGATGCAGACATCCCGTCAAGAGTTTGATACGTGGCTGCGTGGTACCACCCTCCTTGCGCTCGATGGTGGGACGGCAACGGTCGGGACGAGCTCGCCCTTCCACAAAGAGGGGATCGAGACGCGTTACATCACGCCCGTCCGCCGTTCGCTCGGCGATGTGGTCGGCTACCCAGTGCAGGTGCGGATCGTGATTGCCAATGGCACCAGCGGGATGCTCCGCCATGAGCTAGCCACGACGACGCCCCTGGTCACGGCAGCGGATGATGAGGCGTATGGCAACAATGAGCGGGCCGTGCAACTCGATCTGTCGAGTGCGCTCCGCACCGGGATGCTCAATCCAAAGTATACTTTTTCGCGGTTTATTGTCGGCTCAAGCAACCGGATGGCCCACGCGGCCTGCCTTGCGGTGGCCGATAATCCCGGCCAGGCCTACAATCCCCTCTTCCTCTACGGCGGAGTGGGGCTCGGCAAGACCCACCTGTTGCACGCGATTGGCAATTATGTGCTCGATCGCGACCCTGAAATCAATGTGCTCTATGTCTCTTCCGAGAAGTTTACGAATGATCTGATTAATGCCATTCGTCGCCAGCAGACCGAAGAATTTCGCATTCGCTATCGTAATATTGATGTGTTGTTGATTGACGATATTCAGTTTATTGCGGGCAAAGATGCCACCCAGGAGGAGTTTTTTCATACGTTCAATGCGTTGCATTCGGCTGCCAAGCATATCGTGATTAGCTCGGATAAGCCGCCGAAAGCGATACTGACCCTTGAAGAACGCCTGCGCAGCCGCTTTGAATGGGGCCTGATCTGCGATGTGCAACCGCCCGATCTCGAGACTCGTACGGCCATCCTGCGCGCGAAAGGCGAGCAGATGAATGTCTATATTCCCGACGAGGTCTTTGATTTCCTGGCCTATAAAGTGCAGAGCAACATCCGTGAACTCGAGGGGAGTCTCAATCGTGTTGCGGCCTACGCCGACTTGCACGGTCTGCCCGTCAACGTCGAGGTGGCAACGCTCGCCCTGGCCGATCTGCTTGGCACCTCACGCCGCCGTCGCATCACGCCCGAGATGATTATTCAGGCGGTCAGTGAGCACTATGGCATTGATGTGCGCATTCTGCAAGGCCGTGGCCGCTCACGCAATATCGTTGGCCCACGCCAAGTCGCAATGTATCTGCTGCGCGAAGAGACCGAGTGTAGTTTGGTTGACATTGGCAACCTGCTCGGCGGGCGCGACCATACCACCGTCATGCATGGCTATGAGAAGATCGGGGAAGATATCAACACCGATACCCGCCTGCGCAACGAGGTGCTCACTATCCGCGAGCGGCTCTATGCCCAGAGTGCGTAGGGGGTGTGCACGTCAAAGGGTTTCACCAGAGGGCGTCAAACCGCCCTGAGGCCCGGCAGGGCGTCTGGATGGCGGGCGGCTTCGTCGCGCCATAGGAAACCTGCCCGGTGTGCGCCGCCGCGATCCGTGGGGGAACGGAGCGGTGTCCCGGCGCACACCGGGCAGGTTTGATTGGCGCGAAGGCGCAAAGGTTTATGGCGCTCGACGCGATCATCACAACCTGGAGCCAGCCCGAGGTGCTCACACTTGCGGGGCTCAGCCTGTTGTTGGCGGTGTTATGGCGCGTGCCGATCCTGGGTTGGCTCTTCTATCCGTTGCGTCTGCTCGACACCTTTGTTCACGAGATGAGCCACGGGCTGGCAGCGATCATGACGGGGGGGTGCTTCGAGCGTTTTGTTGTCTACCCAAATCGCGAGGGTCTGGCACATATTCGTGGCGGCACCCGTTTTGTGGTGGTGAGCGCCGGTTATCTTGGCCCTGCGTTGCTCGGCGGAGCCTTGATTCTGCTCTCAGCGACCGACCTTGCTGAACCGACGATCCTGATGGGCCTCGGGATCGGATTGGCCCTGCTCTGCCTGGGTTTTGTGCGCAATCTGTTTGGTTTTGTGGCGGGATTGCTCCTTGCGGCCAGCCTCATTGCCGCCGGATGGTACCTGCCACCCCAACCAGCCTCGTGGCTCTTTCTCTTGCTGATGATGCACCTGCCCTTGACGTCCGCCAACAGCCTCATTGACCTAATACGGCTATCAGCGCGCCGTTCGCCCCGCGAACAACGCACCGACGCCGAGGTGCTCGCCGAAATGACGCACCTTCCGGCGCTGGTCTGGGCGCTGCTTTGGTTTCTCCTCGCCCTGATCATTGTGGTCGTCACCGTGACCGTTGCGTGGTCGGCGGGGGCGTAGGGGCGCAGCAGCGACGGCACCCGCCCGTTCCAACGGAGGGGCCGATGCGCTGCTGCGCCCACGGGCGTGCCTTGCCCCACGGGAGGGCGCAGCAGCGAGGGGGAGGACGTGGCGATCAACAGATGCGTAGGTGCTGCTGCGCCCCTACGTCACCCCCATCCACGCGCATTTGCGCCCCACCACCTGGGTATACTAAAGGTGATCCCGTGCTCGTTCCTGGCGCTGCCTCCGCTGTAGCGGTGTATCCGCGCTGGCGGTGGTTATGCTCCAGCCCGAGTTCGCTTGCTCGCCTCGCGAGGGGGCGGTTCGGCTGGTGCAGGTCGTCGTTAGCAGGAGCAGTGGAATACCATTCCAGCGTCAGGGATGGGCACGGGGTCGGCTCTAGGTGAACCAGATAGATCCGTATCACCAAGTCTGCGCTACATAGGCTATACTAGTAGCAGCGGACAACTACCGACGCAGTGTTGCTGATCGTGCCATTACTGGTGCGCTCAGCTTTTTTTGTTTTTGACGCCTCATACCAATTGGCATTGAGCAAGCCGCATCGGTATTGCTGCCCGAGCGCATGAGAACGCCATGCGCGGCAATCTACAATCCAAAATCTGCAATCTGAAATAGAGTAGGGTGCTATGCACGTCCAGATTGGCTTCGAACTTGTGCTTGAGTCGGGGGCACCAACGCCAACCGTCGCAATAACCCAGCCGCGCTCGACCGAGTGCCAACGCATCCTTGGTCCGTGTCTGACCATCACGCCAGAGATGCCGCTGCACACCTACAACGATAGCTTTGGGAACATTGGTTGGCGCTGGACGGCGCCCCAGGGGATGCAGCGCATTCACTACGATGCTATCGCCGAGGTCTCGCCCCTGGCCGACCCGGTTCTGCCCGATCTGCCTGGCACGCCGGTTGACCAGCTTCCCGATGCGGTGCTGCTCTATACGCTGCCCAGTCGCTACTGCCCCTCTGACATGGTGCTCAACGATGCGTGGCAGCTCTTTGGTGGCGTGCCGGACGGTTGGCCCCGCGTGCAGGCGATCTGCGACTGGGCGTACCACAGTGTTGCCTACGTCGCGGGGAGCAGCACCGGGACGACCTCGGGCTATGATGTCTATCAGAGCCGCAGGGGCGTCTGCCGCGACTTTGCCCATCTTGGCGTGATGTTCTGCCGGGCCTTGAGCATCCCGGCCCGCTATGTCTGCGGCTACCTCCCCGATATCAACGTGCCGGTGAACCCTGAGCCCATGGACTTTCACGCCTGGTTCGAGGCCTACCTTGGCGGGGCGTGGCGCACCTTCGATGCGCGCCATAATCAACCGCGCATCGGTCGTGTGGTGATCGCCCATGGCCGTGATGCTGTCGATACGGCCATTCTGACCAGCTATGGCGCGAGCATCCTGACGGGTATGACAGTCTGGGCCAACGAGCAGCCTGACCTTACGCTGCTCGGCGAGCAGAAGGCCCAGCAATGAGTCGGAGGGGCGCAGCAGCCCATTGGCCCCTCCGTTCAGAACCGGCGGGTGTCATCACTGCTGCGCCCCTCCGCAATGCGTGCGGTTTTGGTAGAAAATGTCAAGTCATGCGTGCCCTAGTAGGTTACAGTCAACCTTACTCAGCTTTGTGGGTTGCCGTGTAATTTACAGGAGGGGCATATGGCGCGTCGGCATGCTGCGTTGTTGGTTTTGGTCGCTGTTCTGTTCGCAGGTTTGCTCCCTACACATACGCCACTTCCCTTGGCTCAGCCTCAGGCCCGTGCTGCCGACCTCGCGGCGCTGCCAGCCCCGATCCCGGGCGCACCTTCGCCAAGTATGGCGCTCTCGGTCGCTTCGGGCTACGCCGAGCAGCCTATCATTGTCACTGGTGAAGGTGTACCAGGCTTGCCTGGTGTGCGGGTCGTCTGGTTGCTCGAGGGGGCCACTTATGCAGCGGCGGTCGTTGCGACCGACCCTGAGGGCCGCTACGAGGCTGCCATTCAGGTGCCACCTGAAGCCGGGGTTGGCGCAGCGCAGCTTTGTGTTGCCGCCACGGGGAGTGAACAGGCCGCGTTTGCCTGTGCTGATTTTACGGTCGAGTCGCCTCCTCCTGCTAGGCTCGATTTCATTCTGCCTGCTGATATGTTCCCTTCGGGAGCAATGCTTCAGCAAGAGGAAGAAGCGACGTTTCGGTTGCTTGATATGGCTGGCAATACGGTTGCGAGTGCGCTTGTGCAACCTGATGGACGGGTGCAGATCGCCAATATACCTCCAGGGGTCTATCAGCCGATCCTGAGTGGTAGTGTCTATCGGCTGAGTGAGTATCAGGTGCTCGATCTGGGGCCGGCGGAACAGATGACGACCGTGTCGCCGCTCTCGCCTTTGGTTCAACGGGTTGATCCGGTGACCAGAGAGTTCTGCGATAACAATGATGCGCTGGTCGCCTCAATTGGCGCACTCTTTTCCAATGAGGGACGTTTTACGCCGCCATCGGCTGGGAGTGGCGCCTCGGCGTCAACGACACGGGCTGGCTTGATGGCCGCTCGTGCAACCTACTATGGCCCTAATCCTTTCTATAATCCAACGAATACGCAGGCGCAACAGCCCCAACTTGGCTGGTATGTGAGCGGGGTCAGTGCGCCCAATCAGTTCCAGGCCAGGATCCAATCTCGGTTTGGCAATAGTGTGCAGCAGGTCGAAGTCTGGCGTCGCGATGCGACCAGCAGCCAATTCGCGAAAGTTGCCGATGTGGCGCGGATCAATCATCGTTTTACTTACAACATGGATGTGGGCACCCTTCCGGTGGGTGCCTCAGAGTTGGCGTTTGTGCCAGTGGTCAATGGAGAGCGGCAGTGTAGCCGTCGTGTTACGCTCAATGTGGCGATGGATCCACTTGCCGGGCTCTTTGCCGATACAAGAACGCGTTGGAATTCCGATGGTTACTATGAATTCGAGGGTGTGTTACCAAAGGTTCCTGGCTTGCCGGTTGAGCTTCCCCTTGATGTTGAGTACCTAGGCGACCTTGGCACTCGGATGAGCGCCGGTCTTCGCATACGGGGCTTTCTCGAACTCAATCAGGTGATGACGATTGATGTGCTTGATGCTGAGTTGCTGGCAAAGATTGTTGGTCAAAATCTGCTCAACAAGCGCCAACAACTTGCCCCTTCAGGAACGCGTTTTGATCCGCATAATCCAAGGAGTCTGTCGATCCCGGTTGATCTTGGGACCCTGGTGTCCGTGCAACAAGAGATTACTTTTTTTCGGGGCACGATCTTCTCGTGGTTTGGGATTTTCAATCTCAATGGTGCCGTCGGGGCACGCTTTGGGGCTGGCCTCGCCTTCCGTGCGGTGGTCTATCCGCTGCAGCCACGCTTTGATGCAACGCTCAGTGCCGGTGGCTTTGTTGGGGGTTGGCTCGAATTTTCGGCTGATCTGCTGGGCGGTTTGGTTGAAGGTGGTGTTCGTGGGGGGCTTGATGCCATCATCAATTTGCCGCTTGGGGTAGATGTTGGTTCGCCTACCGTGAATGCCGATCCACAAATCAATGTTGGTCTGCGTACGCCTTGTTTCCGCCTCTTTGGCTACATGCAGCCGTATGCTTCGGCGGTTTGGGGTTTGTTCAAGAAGCGTTTCAAACCAATCACGCTCTTTGATGTGCGCGAGCCGCCCTCGTGTAGTTCAATCACGCCACAGGCGACGGTCAGTCAGATCGAGCAAGACGAGGCGACCTTGCCCCGTGTATTGGCGCAGACAACGCTTGCCGCAGGTGCCGATGGGCGCATGCTGGCCTTGGCGATTGAGGACGCCACGCCAGAGGCTGAGGCTGCTTCGCCGCAGCTTGTGGCCCGAGCCTGGGAGGTTGCGACCGAAACCTGGGGCCCACCCGTGGCACTGACTGATGGGGCCAATCTGGTTGATCGTCCGGCTGTGGCATTTTATGGCGATGGCACACAGGCAATGGCGGTATGGGCGCAGATAGGGTTAGATGAGGCTTCGTCGGTTGCCCAAGAAGAGACGCCGCTCGCTCAGTTGCGCACCTTTGAACTCTATGCAGCCACCTGGGATGGTACAGCGTGGGGCACCCCTGAGCGCCTGACCGAAGACGATGTGCCCGACGGACGCCCCAGTCTTGCTGGTGGCGTCACTGGCTTGACCCTCGCCTGGGTACGCGATCTCGATGGCGATGCGTCAACGCCCGATACGCGCATTGCCGTACGCGAATGGGCCAATGGCAGCTGGACACCGCTCGCGCTGCTTGGCAACGGAGGGCGCAATATCCAGGTGAGTGTGGCCCGCGTTGAGCGTGGTTGCCCCGCTGGATGTCTTTTCTATCAAAGTCGTGCGGCCCTCGCCTGGACAAACGACGAAGATGAGTCTGACGCCACGATCAGCGACCGTACGCTACGCCTGGCGACACGCATTCCTGGCAGTGATGCTGATTGGCAAATGGTCGCAACCCCAAACAATACGCCTTTTGGGGTGGATATGCCGACCGTGGCGATTAGCGATGACGCCAATGGCGCTCCGCTCGCGCAACTCAATGTCGCCTTCACCGAACTGCCCATCGATGAGTCTGGACAACCAATCCATGTGAGCGATCTGGCGGTGCTCTGGGCCGGCTATGTGGCTGATGTGGGTGCCGAAGGGTGGCAAGGCGAAGCGCGTGAGTTGCTGGAGGATGGCAGCGAGATCCGTGCGCAGCGACCGCTGATCCAGACGGGACCTTTGGGCGAAACGCTCCTGCTTTTTCGCCGCTTTGGCGCTGGCAGTACGACGGCAACGCTTGGGCAACTTGCCCTCACGCGCCTCACGCTTGCTGCGAGTGGAGAGGTGAACTACACGGTGCCTGCGTATCTGAGTAACGGCTATCGCCAGCATTGGCAGCATAGCATGGCGATCAATAGCACTGGGACAATGATGCTGCTTGCCGAGCGCCGGGTGTATGCGCGAAGCGAAGCCGACGAAGCTGAACTGCGTAAAACAATGGCTGATATCCCCACGGTAGCTCGTCTGGCGACCCTTGATGGCGCCGATGGTTTGGTTTGGGCACAGATACCAAGCGCAGCTGACCCAGCCTTGGCGCCAGAACTGGAGTTGAGTCAAGCGCATGCCCCATTTGGGATGAATGTTGTGATAACGGCAACGCTACGCAACCTTGGGCGCGAGCCCATTGGCCCAGGGGGTCTTGTCAAGCTCTACGCAGGTACACCCGAAGCCCCTACGTTGCGCGACAGTGTTGCCCTGCCTGAACTAGGCTTGAACGAGGACAGCCTGTTAACCTTCACCCTGCTCGCCGATGGCACGCTCCAACCGATCTTCGCCGAGATAAGCAGCGCAACAGACCACGATACGAGCAACAATCTCGCCTTTGCCGAACTGGGCACACCGGAAGCCCCGGAAATCATCAGCGCCATTCCTACCGAATTGTGGCCGAATGCCGTGGAAGTAGGCCTGGCTGGCCCGCCATTACCCGGACTCGAGGGTTATCGCATCTATCGACGCACCTCCGCGATGACCGAAGTTGAACTGGTCGGTGAAACGACGGGTGCGTACTACCATGACCTTTTGCTCGAGCGCGAAGAGACCTATTGCTACACAGCACGTAGTTTTGATGCTACTGGCCTGCTCTCGCCACCGAGTGCTGAGCGCTGTGTTACTACCCCTGCTGCGATTCGCTATGCAACCTGGTTGCCGTTGATCCAACGGTGATCGCCAAGCAGTTGGCACGCATGTAACATGTTCTTGTCCGTCAATTTGATGCTCTGCTGGCAGATGACGCTTGCAAACAGCGCTGTCCAGCAGAGCAAATCCTTCTGGAGGCGCAGAATCCCAGGCTGGAAAGGAACATTTATGCGACGCTCTATCGGCTTTATCATTGTGTTGCTCCTGCTCAACAGTAGTGGCATGCGAGCCACCACTCCTACCTTCGCCTTGCCGAGACTGACTCAGGTGCCCGTTGCTGATCCGGCTCCCGACAGTGCGCTGGCGCAGACTGCGGCCCATCCCCGGCTTTGGTTGACGCCTGCGGAGGTAATCAGGCTACGTAGTCTAGCGGTGCCGAGCAATCCCATCTATGCCGAAGGCTTAGAACCGTTGGTAGCGAGTGCGGTAGCCGATATGGATGAGGGTCGTGTTCCAGATGAGGATTGCGGGCAGCGTGCATATACCGAGTATCCCACCGAAGCGTACGCTGAATTGTTTGCCTTTATGGCGCTCATTCACCCTGATGCGGATGCCCGTACCGATTATGCTGGACGTGCCCGCACCTTGTTGATGCATATTATGGACGCGGCTGCCCAAGGGCCAGCTACCATGCGTGACTATGCTTGCCCAGGCGACGAATCGGGGCCGATCTACTATCCCCCCTTTCGCGATCCGGCATTTTTTACCGAAGATTCTGATCGTCCACGTTGGCATGGCGAAGCCTTTGCCCTGACCGTCGACTGGATCTATCCTGTTTTAAGTGCTGCCGACAAAGCGACGATCCGTACGGTCTTTACCCGTTGGGGCCAGGAGATCATTGATGCGGGCTAGCACCATCCCGAACCCATCGGCATGGTGCGTGACCCACAATTGCTTACCGATCGTGCTCAGGTACGTTGGGCGGGCAATAACTATTTTGCTGCGCATATGCGGAATCTTGGCTTGCTTGCCATGGCACTTGACCCGGAAGACTCGAGCCCGCTGCTTCAGGGCTACCTTGATAATGCCACAGGTGCCTGGCTCTATCTCTTTGATGAAGCGACGCGCAGTGATGCACGCGGCGGCCTTTTGCCCGAGGGATTTGAATACAGCCCTCAGACGGCCAGTTATGCCCTGCAGTTTTTGCTTGCCTTGCGCACCGCCGGTGAGGACGATGCCTCTGTGCATGGGTTGCATGTCCGCTTGGACGAGAATCCTTTCTGGGATGCGTTTGTGACGGCTTATTTGCATGCGCTGAGTCCTGCTACGGTTGAGCAAGAGGGTGTAGGGCCGGTGTACCAGCCTGCCTGGTATGGCGACGCTCAGCGTTATCATCTGACTGATTTTATTGATGCTTTTGGTGCCTTGGCCGCCTATGATCGTCTGGATCAGAATACGCGTCGCTTCGAAACGGTGCGTTGGATACAGACCCATACAGCACCGGGCGGGGCTGCTAACCTGCTCGAGCGCATCCGCCGTCCTGACTCTGCGCGCCAGGCGATCCTCTATTTTATGCTGTTTGATCCCGCTGACGTGCCACCAGTTGACCCGCGCTCAGCGCTGGCGCCCAATTTTGTTGCGTCGGGCCCGCAGCGCCTCTTCAGCCGTACCAGCTGGGACACTGATGCCGCTTGGTTGATCTATGCGCTGCCGTGGAATGCGATTGACCACCAGCATGCCGAGGGCAACCACTTCGAGTTTTATCGCAATGGCGAATGGCTGACCAAGGCGCGCATTGGCTATGCTAATATCGCTGAAGGTATCGCTAGTTCCGAGTTTCGCAACAGCGTTGCGATCCAGAATGCCCGCCCTGTTGATCGTGACGATGACGATTGGCGGATCGATTTGTGGCGACGCGGCTCGCAGTGGAACCTGGTAGCAAGCGGCGACCCAGGGCCGTTGCAACATAGTTTTGGCTCTGGGTATACCTATGCCGCCGGTGATGCGACTAATCTCTACAATACGGTGTCGGAAGGCGCTACTGAGGTTATCCACGCCAGTCGGGAACTGATCTGGCTTCAGCCGGATCGCATTATTGTCTATGACCGTGCTGAAGCGCCCGTTGGCCGCTTCAAGCGTTTCTGGATCCAGTTGCCACAGCCAGCCACGATTGAGGATCTACGCGCAACGATGACCACGAGTCGAGGCCAGCAACTCTTTCTCACCACGCTCCTGCCTGAGGATGCGACGATGCGGCTGGTCGATCCAGCCGAAGACAATGTAGGTGATACCGTTGCCACTGATGAGCCGATGACCCAGCGCATCGTGGTGACGGCTCCTGATGCGGCCAGTGTACGCTTTTTGCATGTGTTGGAAGGGGCCGATGGTGGGGCCTCGGCCACTGAGGCAACGCTGCTGCAGAGCAACTCGGGCACCCCTTACGAAGGAGTCGTGGTGGGTGCTGTGGCAGTTCTCTTTCCTGTTACCGCAGGTCAATCTTTTGCGAGCCTTCGTTATACGGTGCCGGCGACGATCCAGGAACACTTGATCACAGGCTTGATGCCAGGTGGCGCGTATCAGGCCACCTTGACCGTCGTGACCGCTGATCAGGTGGACGTGCAGATTCGCGTGGGTGGCGCGTTGCGTGCTGACGCCGGCGGCGTCTTGCATTTAGATACGGCCCGGCCAGCGTACCGGCTCTATCTGCCCTTGATCTAGGGTTAATACCTTGATCTTCCTTGCGGTGATCCTTGATCAGCAAGGCAAGACAAAGCAAGACCTCACAGGTCTGGACGAGACGTCACCGGGCGGGAAGACCTGTGAGGTCTCGTCCTTGCGGTGATCCTTGATCAGCACGGCAAGACAAAGCAAGACCTCACAGGTCTGGACGAGACGTCACCGGGCGAGAAGACCTGTGAGGTCTCTTCTTTGCAGTGATCCTTGATCAGCACGGCAAGACAAAGCAAGACCTCACAGGTCTGGACGAGACGTCACCGGGCGAGAAGACCTGTGAGGTCTCTTCTTTGCAGTGATCCTTGATCGGCACGGCGAGACAAGGCCAGACCTCACAGGTCTGGACGAGACGTCACCGGGGCGAGAAGACCTGTGAGGTCTCTTCTTTGCAGTGATCCTTGATCGGCACGGCGAGACAAGGCCAGACCTCACAGGTCTGGACGAGACGTCACCGGGGCGAGAAGACCTGTGAGGTCTCTTCTTTGCGGTGATCCTTGATCGGCAAGGCGAGACAAGGCCAGACCTCACAGGTCGGCGCGTTGGCCTTGGGACGCCAGCATCAAGACCGGTGAGGTCGCTCAGCGCGGCGTAACAATAGAGAGGGCGAGGGTGACCGCACGCGCTGGCGAAAGTTGCGTGCCTTCGTCCCATGCGGCGGCCCATGCGGCTGCCTCGCTGTGGGTACGGGCAAGTTCTAGGGTGTACTCATAGCGTGGTTGGTCGGCAAGCGGAATTGGCACACCGGTGGACGCACGGATGGTGGCGGCACAGCCAAGCAACCGGCTTGCGACTAATGGTTGATGCACGGCAGCGCAACCGGCTAATCCTTCAAGCCCGCTCGCAATGCCATGTTGAAAATCAAGCCCATGAGCAAGCATCAGGCACTGCCGAAAATGTTCAATTGCGGTAGGGATAACGCCGGCTAGAAGTTCGACATCGCCAAGGCGTCCGTGGGTTGTACTGATCATCTGTTGGTCGCCAATCGTTTGGAACTCCGCGAGGGCAAGGTGCAAGCGTTGCCGGGCGGTGGCAAAGTCGCCCGCGTCAGCAGCAAGATCGCCCAGGTTTAACTCGGCGACGGCGACGCTCCACGTATCTCCGAGTTCGCGGAAAAGGGCCTGGCTCTGGGTCAAGGTTGCGATGGCTTGCCCAGGATCAGCCAGATCACGATAAATCACGCCGATGCCCAGACTCACGAGCGCCAAGCCAGAGGTGTCTCCGATCTGTTGGTAGATGCGCAAACACTCTTGATAAAGGCTCAAAGCTTGCGCGCTCTCGTTCAACTGATTGTACAAGTTCGCCAGGTTGTGCAAGACGCCAACCGTTTCGACGGGGGTGCCGAGCGTGCGATAAAGCGCGAGACTCTGCTCATAACACACCTGCGAAGCCCCCGTATCGCCACGATCAAAGCTGATCAAGCCAAGATGCATCAGGGCTCGCGCCTGGCCCGTCGTATTGTTGATCCGCTGGTGGATGAGCACAGCATCACGGCTGAAGCTTGCGGCCTGGTAGTAATCGCCCTGACGCCAGGCCAGTATGCCCGCATCATCGAGCGCGGTGGCGCGTAGCTGCTGCTCAAACTGACTTTGTCCGGTGCGCGCCACTTGCAAGAAATGCTCAATCCAGCTTCGCCCTTCGCGCAGGTACCCGCGGGTATACCAGAAAACCCGCAACGCACTCGCTAGGCGCAGACCAGATTCGTGTTTGCCTGAGTCGAGCGCATACCGTAGTGCGGCACGGATGAGCTCGTGTTCCGCTTCAAGCCGCGCGATCCAATCGGCGAGCCCTGCGCTGTAGTTCATTTCTTGACGAGCCTGTTCAGCCAGTTCCAGACAAGAGGACAAGAGCCGTTGCTGCACAAGATCGCTCTCACCTCGTTCGGTCAGGCGCACGTGGGCAAACTCTCGCACCATCGTTAGCAGGTGCAGGCGTCCTGTATCGCGCACCATCTCGCGCTGAAGCAAGCTATGGTCAAGCAATAATTCCAGGTGCTCGAAGAGCGCCGCCCGTCCTCTATCCTCCAGATCACAGACGGCACAAGCGGTATCGGTACGCCACGAGCCAGGCAAAATACTCAGCCGGGCAAAGGTGACCTGGGCTGCCTGGGGCAACTGCGCATAGCTCCAGTCGAGCGCCGCCGTCAGGGTCTGATGGCGTGGCGGTATATCGTGGCCGTGTCGGCGCAGTTGCATAAAATGTTGCGTAATTTCGGTTAGCAATGCTTGTGGCCCAAGGAGCCGTCCACGGGCTGCGATCAACTCGATTGCCAGGGGCAACCCATCAGTGCGCACACAGATGGCGGCAAGGGGGAGGGCGTTGGTTTCCTTCAGCAGGAACTCAGGCGCAACGGTACGCAAACGGGAGAGCAGCAATGCCATTGACTCGATCTGTGTCAGGGTCGCAAGTGGCGGCAAATTGGCGAGATCAGGCACAGCGAGCGGTTCAAGTGCAAAGCGATGTTCAACCTGGAGGTGCAACGCAACCCTGCTCGTGACCAGAAGGTGGAGTCCTGCTGCGCTCAACAGAAGTTCGCCCAGCAGTGGTGCTGCTTCACGCACTTGCTCGAAATTATCAAGGATGACCAGGACGTGACGCCTCTGCAAGGCATGAATCACCGATGCACGGAGATCACCCGACTCGTCGGTTGGCAGATCAAGTGCGCGTGCGAGGGTTGGCAAAACAAGTTCGGCCTCATTCATCGGGCTGAGGTCAACAAAATAGACCCCATCGGAAAAATGCATGGAGAGGTCGTGCGCTATCTGGAGGGCCAAGTGGGTCTTGCCGACACCGGCAGTACCGAGCAGGGTGACAAGGCGCACGTTCGGATCGCCCAAGAGGAGCCGCAGCGCTTGACGCTCGTGGGTTCGCCCAATGAGCGTTGTTGTTGGCAGAGGGAGCGTAGGCCGGTTGAACTCCGGCATGGGCGCGTCTTCGAGCGCCAGCACGGGCCTGGCTACTTGTTCACCATCAACCCTTCGTGCTTCATCGGCCAGACGTAAAAGGTCGTGCGCATCGGCGGAGTATGCTTCGAGGCCCAACGCAGGAAAAAAGAGCGCAACGAGGATACTCAGATCAGGCGGGCGACGGCCCATTTCAAGGCGCGAAATCTGCGCGTCACTATAGCCTACGGCCCGCCCCAGCTCGGCTTGGGTTAGCCGGGCGCGGCGACGCAGGAGGCGTAGTTGTGTGCCAAAGGTTGTTCCTGCCGAAACATCTATTGCAACGTGTCGGTGAGGCATAACGTTATTTTACTCCAACGTCAGGGATTGGTACGGGGTCGGATCCAGGTGTACCAAAAGGCGCTCCCGAGGGCCGCAAGCGCGATGATGACCCAGAGGATCGCCCAGAATGCCGCAGGAAGAAAGGTGATCTGCGCCATCGCATGCGCGTCCGTCATGCCTGTCATACCCGTGCTGGTGCTGAGCTGAAAGAGCACGCGCAGGTCACTCAGGGCACTCAGGCCGATCCAAAAGGCGAGCAGGTTCAACAGACCAAGCGCCCACGGAACGGTCGCTTTCCAGGCAACCCCGAGCAGCACCGCCCCCAACGCCAGCCCTGCGCCCAGCGTCAAAAGCCCGCTCAAGATATGGACGCTAAAGACCGACGGCAAGGCGTAGCGCACGGTCAGCAGAACAAGCACCGCGCCAATGATGCCGAGGGCGATCCGACTTGCCCGTGGGCTCCGCCCGACTATGATCAGCACCGCCCCAAAAAAGGCGGTCCCAAGATAGCCAGCGGGAATGATCAACCACGGGATACCGCCGGCGGTGTAGGCCAGGCCTGAGCCATCAGGAAAGACCACAAAGCGCACAAAGGCCCCACCGGTGAGCAAGGCAGCAAGCCCGTGGCCCAACTCGTGAACAATCGTCGTCAACAACCGAAACGGAAACGCCAGCGGGCCAAGCCAGCCCAGGGCAAACGCGCCGACCGCAGCCAGCAGCGGGATCGTGCTCGATGGACGAGCAACTGACGGTGGTTGCATACCAGATGCTTGCATAGCTTCTTCCTTGAGCGAACCTGTAGGCACGCCTTCATGATATAACAAAGACGCCGTGCATCACAAGGATGTTGCAGGCTCTATCCCTTGCCAAAAGGTATGCGCATCAGATAAACTATGCTCATCTGATGCGGTCGCAACAACCTTTGCGCCTTTCCGCCTTTGCGTCAAATCATCGGGAAACTTCGTTGGCAACCCCCTACCCAAGACAATGCAACCAGAAACATTTAATCCTGGTGCCGCCAACGCGGCCCTCCAAGCCGGTTTTCACTTCACCCCTGCTGATCTACGAGCGAATCAGCAGGGGCGCATCACCGAGCGCCAAGAAAGACGCATGCGTGAGCAACATCAGGATACGATCCGCCTCACGCGAGAATTCTTTAGCTTCATTATGATCATCGGCTACCTTGGTAGTGGCGCGGCCGCCCTCACCGAAGGGCTTTCGCTCCTTGAGATGTGGGGATGGGTCAGCTTCGGCTTCCTCTGCTTCTCCGGCTTTGCCTGGGCGATCATCTTCTTTGACCGACGGCAACTCGAGCGCACGCTTCGCGACGGCGACCTGGCCCAGATCCGTGGCTCACTGCGCCTCGTCATGCGCCAGAACAAAACACCAAGCTACTATTTCTCTGTCGGTGCCCACGAGTTTTCGATCGATCACGCCGCCTACACCCGCCTGAAGCGCGGCAACCTTGACGGACAACAAGCGCTTGTCTACTACACCAGACGCTGGCGCTGGGTGCTTTCGGCAGCCATCGAGGGGTAAACCTCGCGCTTGAAGCGGTCGTTTCGTTACTCCAGAACATCCGGCGTCGCTGGTGTTTTGGATCAACGAGGCAACGGTGCCTGCGGCGCGTCCTTGAGCAATGCTTCGCCCTTGATCATCCACGAAACCCCGAAGGACAGAATGGCACATGCCTCAAGCCAGAAGACCGGGGCAAGCGGCGTGATCGGGCTATCCTCGGGCAACACGCCAACGCCCGCGATCGCCACAAGGCAACCAATGATGAGATAGCCACAGATCGTATAGACCTCGTTACGGCGCTCTTTTGCCCGCGTAGGCGTGCCCGCACCAGTCTGGCGAAAGAGCCCCAGGCAGAAGTAGGCCAGCGTAGCGAAGAAGATCGCCGCCGCGCCTAGATGCAACGCCCCGAGTACCTGCTCGACCCTCGTCGGTTCAACTTCGGGCGTCGTAGGGAAAAACGCCACCCCCAGCGCGGCAAACCCGGCGACATTGCCCGCGGCATTGTCACGCCAATCGTAGCCCTGATACGCCCAGAGAAAGACCGCAATCGCACAGAGGCTGCCGACGAACACATCGCGCATGGGGGTATGGTAATACGCACTGATCGACCCTTGCAGCTGAGGTTCCTGCAGAAACATATTGCCCAGCGCCAGCACAAAAGGCAACAAAATACCGATCACCCCCACCGCCTTGCGCAGCGTCAGATACGAAATCAGCAACGGACTCTCATGCGCCGGTATCCGCTCGAGATACGAACGCAAAAGCAGCGTATCATGATCGTGCAACTCAGGTTTCATCGCCCTCCTCGATACAGCTGGTTCTTGTGGCGCGAGAAGCCAGCAAAGCTGGCTTCTCGCGCCACAAGAACCATCGTATTTAGGGCGTCAGCCCTAAACAAAAATAACCAGCGTCGAAACAAGCATCGCAAACGCACAGAACGGCCAATAGAGCAACTTGGGCAACAGGTGATCGCCGTAGGTGATCAGCGGCAGGTTTGGCGCTCGCACCAACAAAAAGGCATCGAAAATCACCGCAACAACGATTAGATAGAGCAGCAAATAGAGGTGTTCGAGATAGGTGATGCCAATCGCGGCCACATTTTCACGCAACGCGGTATGCGCGAGCGCAATGACGAAGAAGAGGGCTGCCGCATAGCTAAGCGCCGCCACGAGATCTTGACGATCACTGATCTGGCGATCCGACATGAGAAACGCAAACACCAGTACCAGTGTCACCATCCCGGGGAGCAAATAGGCAATGAAGGGGCCAACCACCTGGCGCTGCAGCGTCAGCGTAAAGAAGAGCTCGGGCGGGGGGAGACGGTCAGCCCGCCGACTAAGGCCCAGGCTCGCGCCCTCGTGCCCTTCACGCAGCGTAAAATAACTATTTTCGAGTTCCCACTGGTTCAGCCAGATCGCCTCGCCAACCCCCGGCAGGGCCGAAGGGCGCAGCAACGGATAGGCCTCGAGGTCAGGGGTCAGCATGACATTCTCATCGAGCTCGGCAGGCTGCAACCAGACCTCAACCGCGCGGGTATCAAAGGGGAAGCGCAGCGGATCAAAGCGTTGCTGCAACACAATGCCAACCCGCCAGACAATCAATTCGCCATCGCCCTCGCGCACCCGTGCCGCCTCCTCAATCGGCAGCAACTCCCCAATCGTCTGGGACAACGCAAACCCGCGTTCAACCTCTTCAGGGATCGTATCGGCATACCGCTGCCAGATGAGCGCATTGATCGTCACCGTTGTCGGCGTCGGAAACTGCAACGCCGTCAGCTCAATCCCGGTCGGCACCACAAAAGGCTGCTCATCGCCATGCAGACCCTCGCGATAGCGCTCAACCATCCGCTCGACCGTCGCAGGGCTTGTCAAGGCCAGGCTCGCCTGGTCACGGGTGAGCGCACTAAGCCGCCAGGTCAACCCGATCAACCCGACACAGACCCCGGTAAAGACGAGCGCCAACAGCCAGAGTTCGCGCCGCCCCCCGTGTTCTACCCGCACCACGAGAGCAGTCAGCAGCACCATGAGACCACCCAAGGTCAGCCCAAGAGCCACGAGATTGCGCAGCGTCGCCTCGGCGGGGGGGGCCATATCAGCGGCATCGATCACCACGCCAACCACCCCGCCATTCGACTCGAGTGGTACCAGAAAAAACCAGGCCTCGCGGCCAGTCACGGCATCAGGCTGCGCAAGTTCAACCATCTCACCGGCGAGCGCACGACGAACTGCGGCCTGCACCGCCGCATCATAGCCACTCGCCGGGTCAAAGATCGAACGGCGGGCCACAAAGCGGATGTCGGGATGGCTCAAAAACGTCCCGTCAGCCGTCACAATAAACCCATAGCCACGCCCCCCGAGCTCAAGGTTTGCCATCAACCGCCGCATGCCCTGGGTCGAAAAATCGACCGTCACAAGGCCGGCAGGCGCAGGATCAGCGGGATCAAGCCGCGCAAACGGCGTCCCATACTCAATCAACACCTTGGCTGCGCCCGTCGCCAGAAATGGTTCACTCCACTGCGCACCCTCACGGATCGGATCATAGTACCAACCCGTCGCCGGAGCACCGAGATCATCCTGAGGCGGCAGCGTATAATCATAGGTCGCGCCCTCAAGCAGACCAAGGCCCTGATTCGCATCACGAAACGCATAGACCTGCGTCAAACGGAGGTTCGGATCGCACGCAAAGGGCTCACAGGTCACCGCAACCCCATCGAGCTCAGGTTCAGCAGCGAGGAGCGCTTGGAGACGTTCAGGTACCTCGGCATAGGCAAGCGACCCCGCAGCGAGATCGTCACCGATCGCAACCGCAAGGGTCTGCGCACGGAGCAACGCCACATCAATCGTCGTCGCCGCCGCCTGCGCCTCAGTGCGTGCCGTCTCTAGGGCCAGGGCACTCACTTGCGCCCGCACCACGAGAAAACGGATCGCCAGGAAAAGCGCCAACAAAACCAGGACAACCGTACTAACGAGCAACACCCAACGCACCCGCCGAGCCACCCCGGGGTCTTTCGACGGCGACACCTCAAACTGACCGGGCTGCACACGAAACATTGCGCACCCTCATCAACAACCAACCGCTTCAGCAAAAGGAACTGCTAGAGTATACCATTGCCTGGAGGCGGGCGTGTGGGGATGAGGGGCGAGGGAAAGAACCCGTGGGTGTGCTGGCGAAAACGTCCAGCACACCCACGGGTTTAGCTCACCCCTGCTCCGATCCCGCCGTCGGGTCGTTCGTTGTGCGACGGCTCAGTTCCGCTGATTAGCTTGTAACGTACATTCCTTTGCCAGGCGTTGGTAGGCCCCCTCCCCAAGGGTGAGCTTCGGGAGGGGTGCGTGTTGGGCGCGGTTACCGTCCGGCGATGGGCATGAAGATCCGCGTGCGTTCGTCGGTGAAGACGACCGTGGCGCGGCCCGGGACGGTGAAGGTGCCCGTGGCTGAGTCGAAGCTGGCACTACGCACCGCTAGATCGACGGACGTGCCATGGATCGGGTGCAGACGTAGCTGCGCGTCTGCCAGGGCTGCGGCGGTGAAGGTGACTGGCTCGGGGGCCGCGTTGAACAGCACGACGATCTGCTCGCGCTGCGGATCAAGGTCGCGCGTACCGTTGTCGTTGATTTGCATGACGATCAGGCCCGGGATCTGGTCGGCCCCGGTGTTCATAAAGCTGACCTGGGCGATCACTTGCTCGGCGGTACGCAGGCGGAAGAGCGGCGAGCTCCTGCGGATCTGCAGCATCTCGCGGAAGTGGTAGTGACCAAGGTCAAGCTCGGCCCGTCCGGGCTTGATCTCCTCGCGCACGAGCACCGAGCGCAACACACCCCAGTTGTTGTTGTTCTCGCCCTGGGACGGCAGACCTGAACCCCAACCATGCTCGTTGCGCGTCCAGTCGATGCGGTTGAACCAGTCGCCCGCGTCGTAGCTGTTGCGGTCGCCTGACTTCGAGCGCAGCAGATCCTGGCCCGCCTGGAAGAAGGGGATGCCCTGACCTAGCATCGCGACACTGACCGCCAGGTTGTGCATGCGCACCCGGTCGGCTAGGGTCGCCGCCGCTGGGGCCTTCAGCTGCACCGCGTCGAAGAGGGTCTCGTTGTCGTGGGCCTCGACGTAGGTGATCACCTCTTGCGGGTCAAGGGTGTAGCCGCCCGGCGCACCGTTGTAGGTCACGTCTTCGCCGTTGACGACCCGCCCGGTGCGGTTTTCCAGCGGGAAGAAGGCTAGATTGCCGGTCAAGCCTACGCGAATCAGGTCAGTCGCGTCCAGCAGGTTGTTGCGCTGCTCGGCTGCGCTGCCCTGGTTCAAGTCGTTCGGGTCGGTGAAGAGCCCGGTCGCGAAGCCCTGGCGCCTGGCACCCTCGCCACTGTCGAAGGGGCCGCCCCCGCGTACGGCGTCACGCAGGCGATCCGAGAAGGTGGCAATCCCGGTACCCGCCATGTTGCGCTGGGTCGCGTTGAGGCCACGCTGCCCGTCGGCCACCTCGCCAAAGTTCCAGCCCTCACCATAGAGCATAATCTTTGCCCCGTCCACGCCGTCCTTCGCAAGCGTGAGTGCATCAAGGGCCGCCCGTACGTTGAGCATGTTCGCGCGCGTGTGGTGGCCCATCAGGTCGAAGCGGAAGCCGTCCACCTTATATTCGCGCGCCCAGAGTACCAGCGACTCGATCATGAGCCGTTCCATCATGGCGTGCTCGGTGGCCGTGTTCGCGCAGCAGGTGCTGTTTTCGACCACGCCGTCGGCATTCAGGCGGTGGTAATAGCCGGGAACGACGCGATCAAGCACCGACTTCTCGCTCTGACCGGCGGCGTTGGTATGGTTGTAGACCACGTCCATCACCACGCGCAAGCCGTTCTCGTTCAGCGCCTGCACCATCTCGCGGAACTCGAGAATGCGTGGCGTCCCGTTCGGGTCGGTGCTATAGCTCCCCTCGGGTACGCTGTAGTGGAAGGGATCGTAGCCCCAGTTGAAGCCGTCGAGATTGCGCACCTCGTTGCTGATGCGCTGCTGCTCTTCGCTGTCAGGTGATAGCGCACGCAGTTCGGGGAAGCGGTCGAGCAACTCGGTGCGAGCGTTGCGGTCCTCGTTGATGGTCGCAATGTCAAAGACTGGCAGCAAGTGGATGTGGGTCAGACCATCTTCGGCCAACTCGCGCAGGTGGCGCATGCCGTTACTGTCGCGCTGCGTGAAGGCTTTGAACGTCCCACGCTGGAGCAACGGTACGCTCTCATCGGTGATGCTGAAGTCGCGCACATGCAACTCGTAGAGCACAACATCCTCGAAGGCTTCGAGCGTAGGCTTGGCGGTCGCATCCCATCCACTCGGCTTGAGCGCCGCGTTGTTCAGGTTGACAATCTGGCTACGCGTACTATTGGTCGCCAGACTGATCGCGTAAGGATCGGTGACCTGGTTGGTCTCAACCCTGCCTGTGCTCGGCACAAAGACGCTGACCTCGTAGAGGTAGAACTGCCCGTCGCGGGTAGTCGGTACCTCAATGCTCCAACTGCCCGACGCGTCGTCGCGGGTCATGGCAAGGCGCTCGGGCGTGCTCACAACCGCCGTGTCAAAGAGCAGCAGGTTGACCGCCTGCGCCGTCGGTGCCCAGAGCCGCAGCGTGATAGCCGGGGCCTGAGCCAGTTCTGGCGCACCGTAGCTCACGCCCATGGGCAGCGCGGCGGCGGCAGCGGCATAGAGATCGTCAAGTACACCCGGGATCTGCACCCCGGTCACTTCGATCAGGCCGAGTTGGTCGTTGCGGGCCGAAATCCAGACCTGACCGCGCAGCATCTCCTTGATCTGCTCGGCACTCAGGCTATGGGTCAGGCGGGCATGGTCATTGCCAGCGAGGTGCGGGAACTTCGTGGCGACCGCACCAGTCAGGCCGCTGCCGGCCAGGGTCAGCGTCACACTCGTGCCCCCCTGCACGGCACCATCAACCACACTCATGCCCCCGTTGGCAGCATAGTGCAGCGTGTACTCGACCTGGCTACTAGCCAAGACCGGCCAGGCCAGCGTATTCTGGCTCACCCAATGGGCGCGTTGCTTGCTCACGGCATTGCCCTGGCCCAGCGTACACCCGGCCTCCACCGGCACGATGTAGGGGTAACTACCGGGCATATTCTGCAGCACCCAGATCTCGTGGCCGGTGCCATTCAGATCGAGGAACTGGTCGGCCTCTTGATCCTTCTCGTTGCCACGATGGATGATATAGGCCCAGCGTGGCGCATCTGGTTCGAGTTCAACCTGGAAACCAATCCCGAAGCTATCCTGGGGCAGATTGGGCTTGAAGGGCGTTTCCCAAGCGGGGTTCGGCGTCTTGGTTCCGGCCCAAAGATGCAGGCCCCAGAAGTCGTTGAAGTTGGTGCTGGTAAAGTCACCATAGTCGCCAGCCGGGCGGTGGTAGCGCAACGTCGCCACATTCAGCGCCTGGCTCAGCGAGCGATTGTTCGCCTCGTCGCCACTGTTGACCCAGAGCGCAGGTTGCTCGGATGGGATGAAGGTGCGGTCAGGATCGGTATCCTTGACCCCGTTGTTCATCACGATCACGCCAATCTGTTTGGTTGCGTCGGTCAGTTGGATCCGCACAAAGCGCCCAAAATCGTCGGTGCCGGTAAAGGGCCGGTTGGCGGGCCAGGCGGTCTGTTCGCTTGGGTCAACCCCATCGCCAAAGACATAGACGCCCCAGCCGTCGTAGACCCCATCGGGGCGGTTGTAATGCACGGTGATAAAGCCCTGAGCTTCGGCCTGCGAGGTATAGATCGCCGCATCGCCGCCCTTCAGGAAGATCTGCGGATGCTCCTGAGGGATAAAGCTACGATCGCCGCCGGGGTCACGCGTATCGGGCACACTATCACCGCCGGGTTGGTGGACGATGAAGTTGACCGGCTTGGTCGGGTCTTTCAGGCGTACCCAGGCGAATGCGCCATAGTCGGTGCGCCCCAAGAACGGCTTGGGCGCGTTCCAGTCGGTCGCTTCGCCATCAGCGATTGCGTCGCCCCAGAGGTGCAGGCCCCAATCGTCGTAGTTGCCATCCTCGCGGTAGTAGTGGATGACCGCAAACTCGTACTCGACCGTACAAATCGGCGGAATGCCCAGACTCACGATGCTGGTGGCCGAGTTGAAGTTGCCCTCGGCCCCAAGCAGGTCGGTCACAACGGCCTTGAAGGTGAGTTCAGCCCCGGCAGGCAAGCCCTGCGGATCGAAGAAGACCCGGTAGGGCGCATTGGTATCAGTGCCCAGATGCTGGAACGCAGCCCCGTCGACACTGACCGCAAACGAGACTTCAGCAAAGGCGTTGCCAGCGACACTGGCCGCCACCTCGATCAAGCCCGTCCCGAGCACGACTGTGCCACTGACCGGCCCCGTGAGGCTGATCGCCGGGCCGATTGGGGCAGCCGTGATTATTGCATTCGCCGCCAGATCGCTCTGCTGTTGATAGACAACCACACTCAGGGCGGGTACGGTGATTTGCAGCCGCCCATTGGCCCCCGTCACTGCCTCGCCTTCGGCCCCATAGATTGCCGCAAAGGTCGTATCGGCGGCAAAGGTGGCAATGGTCACGGTGCGTTCCGTCGTCGCATTATTGGCCGCGACGACATACTCGACCTGCTGTTCACGGTCAATGCGCGAGAAGGCATAAACGCCGCTGTCACCGCCTTCAGCGAGACGCTCGATCTGGGCCCCAACCTGCAGCGCCGGATGCGCCGTGCGCAGGGCAGCCAGGTCAGTCAGACCGCGGTAAAGCGGGTGGGTCGGGTCAAAGTTGTCATCGGCGGTGGTCTTCGTGGTGCCGATCAGGTCTTCGGCATTGTAGCTTGCCACCTGGCTTGGGAACATATTCTGGCGGGCATCCTTATCGTTGCCATCGTCGTTGCCGGTGAAGCCCTGCTCGTCGCCGTAGTAGATGATCGGCACACCACGGGCGGTGAACATCACCCCATAACCAAGCAAGATCCGCTTGACGCGCAACTCGTCGGCATCGTCCTGGGGGGTGCGCAGCCGATTACCGAGGCGGCCCACATCGTGGTTGCCGAGGAAGGTCGGCAGGTTGTAGGCGTTCTGCTCGGCAGTCGTGTAGAAGTCATCACCCCGGAAGAGACCCTGGAGCCGCCCGGGGCCGGCGCTGGTGGTGGCGAAGTCGCCCACCGAATAGTTGAAGTCGAAGTCGAGAATAGCCGGGAATTCACCTTCGCGGGTGAAGCGGCTAAGCACGGCAGGATTGCCATCAAAGACCTCACCGAAGATAAAGAACTCGGGCTTGCCCTCAGCGGCGGCATGGGCGCGGATCGCCGGCACAAACTGCTGCCAGAACTCCATATTAACGTGCTTGACCGTATCCACACGGAAGCCGTCAATGCCGAACTCGCTGATCCAGAACTTGTGGATCTCAAGCATGCCCTCAACCACTTCGGGGCGTTCGGTAAAGATCCCATCGAGGCCAACGAAATCGCCGTAGAGGTCGCCCTCCGAGCCATCGAAGGCCGCGTTGCCACGGTTATGGTACATCGTCGGGTCATTGAGCCAACTCGGCGTCTTGGCCGTCGCATCAGCGGGTTCGGGGAAGAAGGGCCGTCGCGGGAAGCTGAAGCGATTCATCGCGGGGAAGCGCTCGGCAAAGAGAAAGTCCCGGTCATCGAAGATATTGCCGCCGGCATCGCGATAGGGCACTGCGGCCCGCGAGACATAGGTTGTATTGCCGTCCTCGGGCGCAATCACATCGGCGGTATGGTTGGTAATAATGTCGAAGAAGACCCGCATCCCCCGAGCCTGGGCTGCCTCGACAAAAGCCTTCATCTCGGCATTGGTGCCGAAATGGGGGGCGATCTGCGTGAAATCGACCGGCCAGTAGCCATGATACCCCGCCGAACAGTCGTCAATTGATGGCTCCTTGGTGCGGTCACACTGCACGGGCTTATTCTTGAACATGGGCGTCATCCAGATCGCGGTGACCCCAAGGTTCTCAATGTAGTCAAGGTTGGCCTGGAGCCCGGCCAGGTCGCCGCCGTGGTAGTAGCCCTTATTGGTGGGCAAAAAGCCCGTCTGAAGCGGATCATCACCGACGATGCCACCGCGATCATTGGACGGCTCGCCATTGGCAAAGCGGTCGGGCATCACAAAATAGAAGATCTCGCCCTGGTTGATGGCATCACTGACCGGGGGTTGGATCAAAGCGGCGTCTTCGGCAGGCGGCGGCGGCGGTGGCGTCGTCGCAATAACCTCGACGCTCACCGTATTGTCGGCGGTATCGAAGCTAAAAACCACTTCAGCGGTATCTTCGCCCACCGTGAAGGGGACATTATTGCCGTTGTCGCCGTAGTTCGGATTGCCCCAATCCTCGTTGGTCGCAACTTTGAACCCGTAACTCCCGATGGGAATAGCGTCACTGCGGAAGGTATAGACGCCATCAGCGTCCACATCGCTCATCAGCGTGCGCAAGCAATCGGCCTGCCAATCGCCAGAACAGCCAAGTTCGCTATTGAAATCACCAGGAACGGTATAGATCGTATTGGCGAAGCTATTCGCGATGTAGTGAGTCTTGTGGTCATAGAAAAACCTGACCGAAGTTGTCGTGGTCAGGTTCAGCGTAAAGTTGGGGCCATTTTGTTGGAAATCACTGCCGTAGTTCTCGTCCCACGCCCCATTGAGCGCGATCTTGAACTCGTAATTGCCTGCTGGGATCGGGCCAAGGGTGCGCGCCCAGACCTCGTTGCCCTGATCTTGCAGGTCGTTGCC
This sequence comes from Candidatus Chloroploca sp. Khr17, assembly GCF_004138165.1. Taxonomy (GTDB): domain Bacteria; phylum Chloroflexota; class Chloroflexia; order Chloroflexales; family Chloroflexaceae; genus Chloroploca. The sequence goes on along the minus strand of NZ_RYFF01000003.1, from coordinate 56,748 downwards.
CTCGGGGGGCGTCGGGGTAACTGGCGTGACTCCGGGGTTCGTGGTACACCCGGGTTCCCAATCACCGCCAGCATTGCTACTCGTAGCCGTGCAGCCAAGTTCGCTATTAAAACTCCCAGGAACCGTCACGCGGGTAGGGGCAGCGGTTTGCTGAGCCAGGGTAAGGGGTGTCGCTGCCCCGGGGATCCCAAGCATGCTGAACAGAAGGGCAAACGCACAGAGGATCTGCACGGCCCGCCATGGCGTCCGACGTCGCATAGGTCGCTCCTTACAAAAAAACTTCAGCCCAACCGGGACGCAACAGCGCAATCCCGGAGACAGAAAGACGTGGCTGAAGAAAGCACGGGTCCTAACCCGCCCCCAACGCTGGGGAGATCAAAAGTTCTGTGAAGGATGCTGGATAGTTGCATTAGGAATTATATGGCTTATCGTAGGAGGTTGTCAAGCAACAGCCGTGGGCGGCTAGGGCTGATGCAGCTTCTTCCGTCGCCGTAAACGGCTCGACTTTTGGTTTGACGCGAAGGCGCAAAGGCGCAAAGGCGCAAAGGCGCAAAGATTGGAGCGTAGGAGCGCTGACCCTTCGCGGCTTCGCGGCTTCGCGTGAGCTTCTAGGAGCGCTGACCCTTCGCGCCTTCGCGGCTTCGCGTGAGCTTCTGTGCATGGTAGCGGAGTCGCATGCGCCGCGTAGCACGATGAACGCGGCGTGTTCGCGGTATAGCATAGACAAGACCATTTCGGTGGTACAATTACCTCGTATAGCACAGGTATAGCGGGTATAGGTGGTAAAAATGCTGTCTACTTCATCAATACCCTCGCCAAAATCATACCGCGATCGCCTCCGTTTCAGCCGGATGAATCCGACCAATGCCCGTTCTTCGGGTGATGGTGCGCTTCAATAAACTCGGCTCTGGGATTTCCGGAAGCATTTGTATCGTTTCCTCGACATATTTCAGGCCACGCTCGTGCGCCTTCAGATCCAACAGGCTGAATTCCGGATCGCGCTCGCGGCAGGGTCGGAGCAGACAGTACGAGAGATGACACAGAAAGAGCGCCATTTTGCGCGGGCGTCCGGGCTTGCGTTTGGGCGGGTCGGGCGTGGGCTGGGGTGCCGCGTCTTTGCGCGGGCGTCCGGGCTTGCGTTTGGGCGGGTCAGCACTCGGCCTGGTGGGGCCATCCGAACGCGAGGTGGGATGATTCGCATCCGGCGTGGGGGTGGCGTTCGCCGCGTCGTCTGGTTCGTTCCGCGCACGGAACATCTGGACAACCTGCATGGGGAACGAGATGCGCTGCTTGGGACTGATCAGCGCCAGGGTGAAGAAGGCCAGCCCCGGCACCGGCTTGCCCGCCAGGCTGGAAAAGAAGCGATCGAGTCCATGGGTCTCCGTTCCGGCTTTGGCCACGATCGTTTCATCACCAGCGAGGCTGGAGACATCGTCCGGATCGAGCAGATGCGTACAAAAGAAGTTCTAAAACAGATCGTCCCAGGGCAGGATCGAGGCGAAGAAGCGTTGGATGGTGCGATAGCTTCCGCCAGCGCCCGTCCAGCGGGAGATGCCCAGCATGGTGACCCGACCCGTCATCGCGAGGATCGCGGAGGTGATCCGGCTCCATTGCCGCAGGGTGACGGCCTTCACGAACGGGGCCAAACAACGCAAGCGTGTGAGAGGATCGTCCATGGGCTTTTGTGGTACTTTCGTTGGTGTTGGTTTGTTACCCCAACGAACGATACGACAAAAGCCCTTTGTGCGCTACGCTTCAGGCACGGCGTCTCACGTAGGCCGACGAAAATAGGACATGTATTCGATTTTCAAGGGGCCGATTTTGGCGAAGGTATTGCAAACTCCAGAGCCGCGTTTATTTGCGCGCATTATCGCCCGACGAACGGGTATTGGTCGGATTCATCCGGCTGAAACGGAGGCGATCGCGGTATGATTTTGGCGAGGGTATTGACAAGAGGCAAAGAGTTATGAAGGCGTTACTGAATCGCCTCGATACAAGCGGGATAGAGCAGTAACCAAGCCGCCCAACATCGGCTCGCACCTGACGCCGCTGGCGCGTCCGGGAACCTGGTGCGTTTTTCAAGCGCGTGGCGTGCCAACGCACGGTGCGATCTATCGAACCTGCCAGCGGCACCGCTGAAGCCCGGTGTTAGGCGGCAACCTTCAAGGCGGTAGCACATTTCAGCTCCCCTGGTACGCGCATATGTTCTATTTATGGTCATCTCACCATTTGCGCAAACCGCTTGCCTTCGGTACAATAGACCATCGTAGGCGTGAAAATCCTGACAAGGGAGGCCGTCCATGACCGCAAGCGTTGAACGCGTATTGCAGGCGGCGCAGCATCTGTCGCCCGCAGAACAATTAGAATTGATTCAAGCCATCTCGCAATCGCTGTTGCGCCAGTACCGACAAACGCCGTCGGATGCGATCCCTCGGCATGTGAAACGGACTGCACCAGTCACCGATCTGGCCCAGCTTACGGCCGATTTCTGGCCGGAGGACGAGTCGGCTGACGATATTAACGACTATATCGCGCAACAACGCCGTGAGGATCGGATGCGCGACCTATGACCACGGTCCTCCTGGATACCAATATTGTCTCGTACCTCTTCAAGCGCGACAGTCGTGCGGCGTTGTATGCTCCGCATCTCTTGAAGCGCGAGTTGGCGATCGCCATGATGACGATTGCGGAACTATTCCAATGGGCTGCTCTTCGCAACTGGGGGCAGTCCCGCGTGCAGCGACTCGAACAGCACGTGGAGCACTACACCATTTTGCCCGTCGATATCGATCTGTGTCGAGAGTGGGCCGAGGTACGCGCTACGCGGAGTAGAGCGGGCTTGCCGATTTCGCCGCAAGATGCGTGGATTGCCGCAACAGCGCTGCGCTACAAACTAGCGCTCGTCACCCATAATCCCGATGATTACCAAGCCATCCCAGGATTGACGATTATCACCGAAGCATAAGGTTGTTCCAGAACCAACTTGCGAAAAAACCGCATCCGAAAGCCGTAATGCGATTGCCGCCCAACCCGGCGTTGCAGTTGGCCCGCGCCGCGAGCGGCCCTCTTCAAGATCGTCGGCATACGGAAATCATTAACCAAGCGAAAGACCATCTGTCACTGACGGACGCCATCGAACAACGGGCAAACGATTTTACGCTCAGCGGTATCAAGCCCGTTGATGCCTTGCACCTCGCACTCGCCGAAGCTGGTTCGTATGAGTACCACCACTTATCTGGCCTTAACCGAAATAAACGAGATTGCCGTACGCGTGCTGGTGCAGGAACTCGGCATCGCGAACACCGCACGCTTTATCAACCAATTCACACGCGGTGTCGGCGATTCGCTTGCCGAAAAAGATCGCCTGTTTGGTCATATGACCGTGGCCGAGCTTGCTGCAGCAATTCGTCAAACAACAACGCCGCCCGGATCAAAATAACCGGAAGGAGATGGAGCGTTGGGCGGCGGCGTAACGGGCTGCGAGCACAGTGGAGTTCGTGTACCAACGGCGTTACGCACCCATCACAACGCCCCCGGCGGCAACAGATACCAGAGCACCCGGTTGCCCCAGGCGCTCAGGCTTTGCCAGAAGAGCCAGATGAGCAAGAGGCTGACGGTGATGCGCCCGGCTCGGCCCCGTTGCCAGAGCCACGCGCACCCGAGGCCGCTCAGCAGCGCGACCAGCGGGGCAATGAAGACCATGTGTTTGTTCCAGAGCCCGAACCATTGCTCGGCCACCGAGGTGGCGATCAGCAGCGCGGCGTAGCCAAGCCCCAGGTGCGTGATGAAGCGGTTCCGCCAGTTCCCCACCAGCACGATGAGCACAAGCCCAGCGAGCATGACCGGCCAGAGGCGAAAGTGCGCCGCGAGATGTTCGGGGAAGCTGTTGATCGGGGTGCCAAAAAAGCTGTCGCTGCCCCGCCCGACGCTCCCTTCGCTCGCGATGAGCCCAAGATAGGCTGGGATGGTGCGCTGAATGAGGGTGATGGTGTAGCTGCGGTAGACAATGACCCAGCCGACCAGAAAGGCTAGGCCGACGGCAGGCAGCAGGATCAGACCTTGACGCCGCGTGCGGCTTTCGCCCAAGAAAAAGAGGCTGCTCGCGATGGCAACGATGAGAAAGGGGATAAAGGCAAGATGCGTGACATAGGCGGCAATCGCGATGCCGAGCAGCATGATGGCGCTGCTCCAGCGAAACCACGCCTGGCCCTGCGGTGCCGGTTCCAGCGCCCATTGCAGCGCAACCAGAGCGAGCAGGGTGAGCCAGATGCCGATGGTGGTTGGGAAGCTGCCGTCGTGAAAGAAGAGGTAGCCGACCGGCAAGCCGGCGTAGATCAGGCCGCCCCACGCTGCCCCCCACATCCGCTGTGGCCCCTGGCGCATCAAGGCCAGAAAGAGAAGCGGGAAGGTCGCTTCGAGCAGGGCCGTGACGATTTTGACGGCCTTGATCAACTCAAAGGGGCTACCCCAGACGACGGTGAGCGGCAAGAGCAGGTAGTAGGTGACGAGGCTGTAAGGCACCGGTTCGCGGGTGCCCCATTCGTATTGTTGCTCGAGCCGCTCGCGCACGACCGCTTCTTGCCCATCGGCAATCAGCAGCAACTGATTTGCGCGGAGGCCATGGTCAATGTTGATAAACTGCGGGTGGAGCATCCCGGCAAGCCGGAAGACAAAGATGAGCAAGACGGCGAGCCGTAGCAGGGTCAGTGCCTGAGCATTGGGCGTCGGTCGGCGTTGGCGGAGATCGGGCAAACGAAGGATCAACGCGAGCACGAGCGCGTAGGTGAGCACCTCGACCAGCACGGACAGCGCCAGGGCGGCCTGCAGACGCAACGCGATACTCGTGCTCCCGCCCCCCGCGACCAACAGGCCCACCCCGAGACAGAGCAACCCACTAAGGCCCAGCGCGATCCGCGTTGCCACCCCGCTGATCCGCAGAGCCAGCAGGCTCAAGAGGGCTACGAGGCCGAGTTGCAGCGCCATCCCTGAAGGCGGCGGCACCACCCCTTGTTGGCGTGAGGCAAGCGTCAGTCGGTCGAGCGAGACGCCAAGCAAGCGCGGGTCATCGGCAACCCGAAAGCCGGGCACCTCAAGGTTCAGCCCAAAATCGCCACTGACCGGATCGCCCAAACCCGCCGGCACCAGCACCCACACCTCTTGCCTACCGTGGCGTACCTCTACCTCGGCGAGCACCTGCGCCCCACTGCTCAGACGTACCACCCGTCCGGGGGGCGCATCAGGAGGCCCAAAAAAGCGCAGGCGCACCTCGAAGGGGGCCGAACCAACGCCAGGCACACGGATCTGCGCCTGCTCGGTTGTCCAGCGCTGAAACCCAAACGCCCCCGCCTCAGGCGGATAGACGCCACGGAAGCTGAGGGGCGACGGGTTCGCGGCGAGCGCCTCATTGACCGTGACCGGGAACTGGTACCCCGCCACGATCATCAGCCAGGCCAAGAAAGGCACAACCAGCAGCGCCAACCAGAGTTGATCGATCAGCCTTTGGTGGGAAGAAGAACCGGCTGGCCGGGTTGCCTCCTGCCCACGCACGGCCTGGAGCAACGCGCTTGATCTGCCCATCCAGTTCAGGTTCCCTCGCCGGGCTCATCAGGCACACGGCGTTGCTTCCAGCCATTCCAGTGCGTACGTTCGCTGGCCGAGGCACGCTGCGCTGGGCGAAAATCGTCGCCGGTATAGTAGGCCACCGGCAACAGCACCGCCTGCGTCAGATGCGCCGGAAGCCCCAACAGCGCCGCGACCTCGGCTTCTTCCTGCAAGTGCAACGTTGTCCAGACCGCGCCGAGCCCCCGCGAGCGCAGGGCCAACATAAAAGACCAGGCCGCTGGCAAGATCGACCCATAGAGTGAAGCCTGGGCCGTAACACCTTGCTCTTCGACGCGCCCCTCGTAACAGAAGAGCACCATCACCGGAATTTCATGAAAATGCTCGGCCAGATAGATCGCCGAAGCTTGCAAAGCATTCGTCGGCGTATAACGCCCCCCGTGCGGACCCTGCGGCGCACCAAAATAGGCGGCAAACGAGCGCCGGTAGATCTCGGCGATGCTTTGGCGCAGCGTCGCATCAGTAATCACGACAAAATGCCAACGCTGGCGATCCGAGCCACTCGGTGCCTGAGTCGCGATCTCTAGACAGCGCTCGATCAACTCAGGTTCAACGGGGCGGGTCAGATCAAGCCGTTTGCGCACCGAACGGGTTGTCGTAAGCAAATGATCAATTGTCGCAAGATCAAACATAGCTTCTCTGCAACCTAAATAAAACCACGTCCGGCACTCTTCGACAGACGCGGATCGAGCGTCCCGGCAAACGCCTTCAAACTCTCGGCATCAAGCGCATCAAGCGCATCGAGTTCATCGTCGGTCAGTTCATAGTCGGCACACGCACTACGCGCATCTTCAATCAACTGCTGACAAAACTCAACATCGGTAATCGCCCGCCCGATAACCTGTTGTACAACATCCAGTGACATAGAGAGCCTCCTTTGGTATGGTGCCTAGAGTATACACCATCTTGCGGGAGCCCGTGCCAGGGGCACAGGGGCGGGTGCAACGCCATTGCGATCGTCCGCAGATTACGCAGATTACGCACCCAGACCATGCGGGGAACATGGGAGACCTAGCAGGTGTGCGCCGCAGTGATCACGGTCATACCGAAACCATGTCCTGGCGCCCACCTGCCAGGTCTGACGGGCGGGCACGGCGGCGGGGACGCGAGGGGCATGAGGGCGCATGGGTGCGGTGTAGGGGCGCAGCAGCCCTTGGCCCACCCGTTGCGGGAACGCCCCCCCGATTGCTGCTGCGCCCTCAGGCCTCAAGGAACGCCCCCCCGATTGCTGCTGCGCCCTCAGGCCTCGATGAGAACATGCCAGCCAGGGGCGAGGGGGATGCGATGGCGCGGCGGCGGGCACGGCGGGGGCACGGCGGGCACGGCGGCACCGTACCCGTACGGTGGGCGGGGTAGGGGCACGGCGGCACCGTGCCCCTACCCCGCCAGACGCTGCAATTCACCGGTCGCACCAATGGCGGCAAAGATCGCACGGGCGGCGGTGAGGTGGCGCTGGGCCGCTGGATCGCCGTCCAGGGCCAGGGCCTCGCCGAGGCGCGCTTCGGTGCGGGCGCGTTCGAAAGTGCTGCTGGCGGCAGTAAAGAGGTCAAGCGCAGCGGCAAAGTATGCATCATAGGCATTGCCCTGGCAAGCGGCAATTTCGCCCTGGAGGCGCAAGGCAACCCCTTGGTCGAGCTTGTTGCCCAGACGCTCGGCAAGTCTGGCGGCGTCCCTAGCCCATTGCGCGGCACTGACCAGGATGTTGCCAGCAACCTCAGAGGGAACCTCGTCATGCTGCACGGCGAGCAGACTCGCTTCGGCGAGGGCGTTCAGGGCTTCGATTTCGAGTTGAGGCACCTGGATCTTCTGGGCAATTGCGAGCGCCTGTTCGGCCAGGGTATAGGCGCGCTCAACCTCGCCTCGCGCACTCTCACAGACCGAGAGCAAGGCAAGGGTATTGCCTTCCTGGTAAGCGCTGTGTTGCGCCTGATAGATCGCCAAAGCATGTTCATAAACGTCGACGGCAAGATCGTATTGCCCTCGACTATAGGCGATAATGCCTAGCGTATCGTCTGCCTGGGCCATGCCTGGCTCGTCGCCCATTTCGCGGCAGAGCGCCATCGCTTTGCGGCACGCCTCTTCGGCTTCCGCATAGCGGTCAAGCCGGTAATAGCCGTAGGCGGCGTTGAGCAAGACGCTGCTGAGGATGTATTTGGCACTGATTTTGTGTGCCAATACTTCGGCTTCGCGATAGTGCGCAACCGCCTGCTTGTAGTCACTCTGTAGTTGCGCGAGATAGCCAAGGTTGTTGTGCGAACGGGCGCGCCCATAGAGATCATCAACCTCTTCCTGCGCGGCGAGGGCGTTGCTGAAGTGAAAACGGGCGCGCTCATAGGCCCCACGCATCGCGTAGAGGCTGCCCATCAGTTGTTGCAACTCGGCTTCGATGCGCTCGTCTTCAAAGCTACGACGGTCGCTGCGGATCTTTGAGAGGCCAGTTTTGCAGATGTCGAGCGCTTGATCAAAGCGGCTCAGACGCCGCAAAACCTGGCCCATGTCGGCGTAGATCGCCGCCAGCAGCAACGGTGGAACTTCGTTGAGGTGCTGCTCGCAGATGTCTTCGGCTTCACGGAGCCGCGCCAGCGCTTCGTCGTAACGCCCCTGTTTTTCGAGGGCGTCGCCCCACGAACGCAAGACTTCGGCCTCGACCGCCGGCGGTAGGGTGTAGCCAGGTGCGGTTGTTGCGTGACCGGGGCGGCTTTCGCCATGACCTGAACGGGCTTCGGGATCACCATAGAGCAACATCGCATATTCGGCAAGCGCTTCCTGGTAACACCCGAGTGTGCAGAGCACGTCACCCAGCGCTTCGCGGGCTTCCCAGTAGCGCGGGTCGGCTGGTTGGACACCAAGCGCTTCGAGCGCCCAGCGGTAGTATTGCACCGCCAGGTCGTTGGCAGAGTCGTCGCGGGCAATGTGCCCAGCAAGCAGCAAGTAATTGACCGCCTGTGCGGGGGTGTCGCTGAGCCGGTAGTGGTTGGCAAGCAGGAAGATCGTGCCGTCACCTTCACGTACGACGCGATTCAAGACCGAGCCGTTACGCCCAATCTGGACTGGCCCGCTGCCATAGGCCGTCCGAATTTCAGCCAGTTCGTCGGCGTAACGCTCTTCAAGATAGGCCGCGATGCGGCGGTGCAACTCGCGCCGCCTGACGTAGAGCAGGCTCTGATAGGCGACTTCTTGCAACAGCGCGTGCCGGAAGAGGTGGATGCGCTCAGGGCGTTCGCGCTCGGTAGCCGTCAGTTCGTCGGCATCAAGCTGCATCAAACGCCGCACGAGGTTGTCCAGGTCGGTCTCGTAGATCGAATGGACAATATCCACTGGGAAGCGCTGGCCGATGACCGAAGCCACGCGCAAGAGGGTGCGCGAGTGCTCGTCCAGCCGATCAATGCGGGCCAGCAACAGGCCGCTGAGGCTATCGGGCAACGCATCAAGCGTATCAGGCATACTCTCGACGGCGCGCAGCAACTCTTCGAGGAAGAGCGGATTGCCAGCGGCCCGCGCAACGAGGCGCGCCTGCACATCGTCACTCAACCGTTCGGGAAAAGCGAGAAAGGTGAGCAAGGCGTGCCCAGAAGCTTCGCTCAGTGGGCCGAGTTCGCGCACCTCGGCATGATCGCCCTGTTCACCGGTGCCCCAGGCAAGCTGGCCGCGATGCAAGCCAAGCAGGAGAATCGGATCATGGCTCAGCCGGGTACTCAGAAATTGCCAGAGGTTGAGTGAGACTTCGTCGGCCCATTGCAGGTTATCAAGCAGGACAATCAGACCCGGCACTGTCACCTCAGACGCGATAGCAACCTCGGTGTGCCCGGCAAGCTCGTGTTGCCGCATGTCCTCGGGCCAGGCGGCGGCCTGGAGCAGAGCGAGCACAATTTCAAAGCGGCGCACCTGGCGTTGCCCAGGGTCGAGCGTGCGCAGAATGGGGTTATCGTCAACTTCCAGGCGCACGAGTTCAGCCATTAACGGCAGCCAATCTTCGGCAAGCAGGCCAGCTCGCGCAAGCATCGCGCCAAGCTTCTGCGCCCGCGCGGCCTGATCATCGCGACCAGTGATCCCACAGAGATCGCGCACGACCTTGCCCCAGGGCAGATAGGGCGTCACCCGGTTGTAGGCGAGACAGCGAATATGCAGCACGCGGGTACCTTCGGCGGTGGCCTGTTGGAGCAGTTCGGCGGCAAGACGCGACTTGCCAATGCCAGCCTCGCCAAGCACGCGTACGGCGCGGCCCTCGCCCTGCCGCATCGCTGCGAGATGGCCTTGCAACCAGGCCATCTCGTGATCACGGCCGAGCAAGGGAAGCACCAACGCCTCGTTCTCACTCAACTCTTGCTCGCCGACCAGACGCAAGAGGGTCAGCGGCTCACGTTTGCCTTTGACTATTACCACCTGGGGATCATCAAAGGCCAACGCCTTGCTCACCATCGCCGCCGTCACCGAGACGGCCCTGATCTCCCCCCATGCCGCTGCCGCCATCACCCGCGCCGCCACATTGACGGCGTCACCCATGACGGTATACTCCTTGCGCGTGGCGGTGCCAACATTGCCCGCAAAAACATTGCCCGTATTGAGCCCAATACGGAAACGGAGTTGGGCCAGTTCGGGCTGAAGGTAACCGGTTAGCAACGCCAGGGTCTGCATCATCAACGCCTGGCCTTCACCGAGCATCAGCAACGCCGCCCGTACGGCGCGTTCGGCGTGATCCTCGTCGGCGACGGGGGCACCAAAGACCGCCATCACCTTGTCGCCGTCTGTGGCCAGATCGAGTTTGTTGATAAAGCCACCCATGCCGGTAATCACCGTTTGCAGCGGGCGCACCAGCGCATCCACAACCGCCGCAGCCTCGGCTGGGGGCAGGGCTTCGATCAATGTCGTCATACCGCTGATCTGGGCAAAGAGGATCGTCACCGGACGGAGATCGGCCTCGACCTGGGGACGCTCAGGCTCGGCAAGAATGCGTTCCAGCAGGCGTGCAGGCAAATAGGGGGTCAACTGGTCAAGCTGACGAGCGAGCGTGACCAGGTGCGCAGACGCAAGCACGGGAAGTTGTGGCGGTACGGGGAGGATGAACGGTAGCGGCGGTGCGAGGTGCAACGCGGTCAGCTGGACAAAGCCCTCGGTGCATGGTGCGCCAATGGCATGAGGGGCCAGGGTTGACCAGGCATGTGGCCCGACAACCAGTTCGCCCTGTTTGGCGAGATGTTCGGCCCGCGCTACATCGGTGACCGTGCGCCCCATCACGGCATACCGGCGCGCCTGCGGATGACCGCAACTGACGAGGGCCACTGCGCCAGCTTCGAGGCCAATATGCATCGTCAACGGAAACTGGCCCAAACCAGGCACCTCGCGCACAAACCCGGCCAGTTCGCGCAACAAGGTCAGCCCGGTCGCCGTCGCCGTTGCAACGGAAGCCGGGCCTTCAAAAAAGACCAGCAGGGCATCACCACCAAAGGTCAGCAGATCGCCGCCCGCCTCGCTCATCAGGTGAATCATCGTCCCAAAATAGCGATTCAGCGTTTCGGTAATCACCTCAGTGCCCTCGCGCCCCAGCACACTGAGGCGCTCGGCGAGCGCGGTCGAGCCGCTCACATCGGCCAGCAGCAGCGTTCCTTCAAGCCAGGTAAGCCAGGGGCCTTCATCCGAGGCTGCCAGTTGGCGCACGAGCACATGCCGGGGCAGATAGGTTGACACCGCGTGATGCATCGCCGTCAGCGAGGCAAGCGCCTGAGCAAGTTCGGCGTCACTGGCACGCCCGGCTACGAGTGCAGCGGCGGTCTCGCCACCAAGGTAACGCGCCAATTGCGCCACGTCTACCTCTTCAAGCTTTGGCTCACGCACATCATCGCCCATTGGCGTAACCCTCAACAAGCTTTCCTTCCGCTGAGTGCAAAGTCAGCCTAGCTGGCTTTGCACTCAGCGAAGAGTTTCTATCTCACGCACCCGAAGAAGCTTCGCTCGTTGCTAAAGCGGTGGCTAATTCCTCGCCATGCGATTTGAGCCCCAGGCTTAGCAGGAACATCACGCCCATGCAGACCGCCGAGGCAAAGTAGGCAATGGCAAGACCGGCCATCCCGCCGCCCCAGGCATCGGCAATCACGCCGAGCGTTGCAACAACGAGCAGGTTGCCAACGCTAATGCCGACGTTGACCAGACCCTGCGCGGCCCCACGCTCTTCGAGGTTGACTTCGTTCAAGACAATCGTGCGCAATGTGCCCCCGACGATAATCCCGACCCCGAGCCCGATCAGCATGCTGGCAGGTAAAAAGATCCAGAGCCCCGCTGTCTCGGTGAGGCCAAGCAAGGCCGAGCCAAGGCCGGTCGTGCCAAAGCCGATCAGCATGATCAAGCGCGAGCCAAGGGTGTTGAGCAGGCGCCCGAACAGCACCGAACCCGCCGATGATGCGATCACCAGAGGCAACAAGAGCAATCCGGCCTGCTCGGCGGCAATGCCAAGTCCGGCAACCGCCACCGAGGCAATGTAGATGACACTACCCATGCCAAAACCAGCCCCACAACAGAGGATGTAGGTCAGACGAAGCTGGCGCGAGTAGAAGAGGTGCAACGGCACGACCGGGCTGGCGGCGCGGCGCTCGACCATGATCAGCAACGGTATGCAGAGCAACGCCAGGCCAAGCAACGCCGGCCAGAGCATCAAGCCAAGCGCGTTGTCAAGCACGCGGTTGATCCCGAGCACCAGACTGGTCAGCATGACGGCCACCACAGACACCCCGGCCCAATCAAGGGGCGCCGGGTTTGCGGCCAGTTGTTTGCCAGGCAGGTTCCGCAGTCCGAGCCAGATGACCACTGCCGCCACCGGCAGGTTGATCAAAAAGATCCACTGCCAACTCAAGACCAACAGAATCAGCGACGCCACGAGTGGCCCCAACAGAAAAGCCATGCCAAACGTCGCCCCCAGCATGCCAAGCGCCTTGCCCCGTTCTTCACGCGGAAAAGCATCGCCCACCATCGCACTCGCGGTCGGCGTCACGCCACCCGAGGCAAAACCCTGGATCGCTCGCCCAACCAAGAGCATCGCAAAACTTGGGGCCATCGCGATGATCAACGACCCAAGCGCAAATCCAGTGACACAAAAGAGGTAGACCGGGCGTCGCCCGTAGCGATCACCAAGGCCAGCCATCAAGGTCGTGCTGCTGAGCGTTGCCAGGCTAAAGATGATCGTAATCATCCCGATCTGGCTATTGTCGACCCCAAACGCCTGGCGCAGAGCAGGCACCGCTGGCGCAACCACCGCCGTATCGAGCGCCGCCATAAAGACCCCGACAAAGAGAACCAGCATAATCCGCCGACGTGAGAGCGCATCAACTGCGGCATCAAGACTCTGAGCGTGCATAGGAACTCCGTCCTACAACCTGTCCCTGTGCTGGCCGTTGTCACCAGCACAAGCGCGACTCCTGAGGGCATAGCCCTCAAATCCTGCTTCTTCGCTGGAAAAAAGCCAGCGTAGCTAGCTTTTTTCCAGCGAAGAAGCTTCCTGGGGGCCGTAGGCCCCAAACCCACCTCCTATTATAATCAATCTTGCAATATAGTCAATCTTGACTATATCGTCGCTCACGCCAGCCCCCAGCGTTCGCGCACACGGCGTTCGACAGGGGCAAAAAGGATCTGGTCGATCGTGACCCCGACGATCACGATCATCACCATGACCGCCATCACCTGGGCCGCATCGTTCAGGTCGCGCCCAGTCTGCAGCAGGTTGCCAAGGCTCAGGGTGTAGTAGAGCAACTCGCCAGCCATCAGCGAGCGCCACGCGAATGACCAACCCTGCTTGAGCCCGTTGAGGATTGCGGGGAGGGCCGCAGGCAAAAGCACCTGGGTATAGAGACGGACCCCGCGTGCGCCAAGATTGCGAGCCGCTTTCAAGTAGACCGGCGGCGTATTCTTGACGCCTGCTTCGACGCCGAGCGTGATTGAAAAGAGCGCCCCAAGCACAACGACAAAGATGATCGCTCGTTCGTTCAAGCCAAACCAGAGGATCGCCAGTGGCAGCCAGCACACACTCGGCAACGCCTGCATGCCAAGCACCAGTGAGCCGACGGTCTCCTGGATAAGTTTATTGCGCCCGAGCAGCAGGCCCAGCACAAGGCCAAGCGAGAGCGAGATGCTGTAGCCGATCGCGAGGCGGCGCAGACTCACCAGGGCCGCAGGCAGAAAGAGCCCCTGCGTGACCCCTTCCCAGAGTGCGGCAGCAACGATCAGCGGCCCGGGGAAGAGATACGGCGGCCAGATTTCAAGGCGGACGATGCCTTCCCAGATGCTCAGCAGGATCACGTAAAAGATAAGCCGCCGGATCCACCGCATAAGTCTGACCCGACCGAGACGCGGTTGTTCGGCAAGCATGGTCGTCATCTCACCACTCATCGTTTGCCTCCTCGGTAGGGCGTTGACCGGCGTGCAGCACCGCGAGGATCTCGCGGGCCTGGTCAATTGTCTGGTGATGTTCGAGGCTACGCGGGCGGGGCAGAGTGATGGAAAATTCTTGCAGGATGCGTCCGGGACGCGGCGAAAAGACCAGCACCCGATCGCCGAGCGCCACCGCTTCCCGTACATTATGGGTCACAAAAAGGATCGTCTTGCCGGTGGCCGCCCAGATTGTTTCGAGCTCGATCTGCAACTTATCACGGGTCATGGCATCGAGCGCCCCGAAAGGCTCGTCCATCAAGAGTACCGCCGGGTTGAGCACGAGCGCCCGGGCGAGCGCGACCCGCTGCCGCATACCGCCCGAAAGCTGATGCACATAGCTATGCTCAAACCCACTCAGATGCACGAGTTCCAGATATTCGCGGGCCATGCGCATCCGCTCGCCTTCAGGCATACCAGCCTGCCGCAAGCCAAAGGCGACATTATGCTGCACATCGAGCCACGGAAAGAGCGCCGCTTCTTGAAAGAGCAAGACCCGGTCAATGCCTGGACCTTGCACCTTGCGCCCGCCCGCCCGGATCAGACCACTCGACGGCGGTTCAAGTCCCGCAATGATGCTCAAGAGCGTTGATTTGCCGCAGCCACTCGGCCCGAGCAGGCAGATCAGTTCGCCCGCTTTGACCTGCAGATCGACCGGGGCAAGGGCTTCCACCATGCGACCACGGGCGAGAAAACGCTTGCTTACGCCAACAATTTCCAACGAGATCCCACCCGAAGGCTGCTCCGACGCATCAGCCATACCAGCCGCCGCGTGCCCGTGCTGCGCCACGAGGTGTCGCTCTGCCATGTTTCGCTCCAATCGAGGCTATGGCAGCACCATTGGTGCCAGCCCCTGCCCTCCAAGCACCTTGTTCAGCAATGCAAGGTCGTAGATATTCTGGAGATCGGGCTCCGTTGCCCCCAGAAAGCCAAGTGCGTAGGCATGATCCGCTGCCAGCAAGAGGGTCGCGGGCAAGGGATCATAGGTAAACTCCAGGGTCGAGAGCGAACGCTTCAGCACCTCTTCAGGAAGTGGCCGCGTTGTGATGCGCTCGATCTCCTGGTTGATCAACTGCGCCGCCGTTGCAGGTTGCGCTTGCATATATTGTACGGTATCAACGTGCGCACGCAAGAAGGCTTCGACTAGATCAGGATGTTCACGCAGAAAACGGGGATGCACGGCCACAACCGTGCTGATAAAACGGCCTTCGGGCCAAAGCGAGCGCTCATCGATCAAGACGGTGCCACCTGCTTCCAGTACCAGTCGCGAAACCCACGGCTCCGGCACCCAGGCTCCATCAAGCTCACCTTTGCGAAAGAGCGTCAGAATATCGGGGTTCTGGCTCGGCAAAATCGTGACGGTGCCGCCACGATCCGCCGGTTTGAGGCCGTACTGCTGCATCAGGTGGCGCAGGGCAACATCCTGGGTGCCCCCATACTGCGGGGTCGCCAGGCGCTTGCCAGCAAAATCGGGCGGCTCATTGATGCCCGCCTCGGGGTTCACCACCAGCGCCGCGCCGCCCTCGGCGGCCCCGGCAATGATGCGCACCGCCTCGCCGTTGCTGCGCACATAGCCATTGATCGCCGGGTTTGGCCCGAGATAGCCAATGTCAACCTCGCCGGCAAAGAGCGCCTCGACTAGCGCTGGGCCGGCATTGAAATTCGTCGTTACCAGCGTCACCTCTGGCCCAAGCGCCTCTTGAAACGCACCCCGGGCGACCCCGACCAGCGCGACCCCGTGGGTGACATTGGGAAAATAGGCCAGGCGCAGCCGATCACCCGCAGGCAAACGCTGCCCGCTGAGCGTACAGCCTGCCAGCAGCAAGAGCACCATCAACCAAACGAAATGCCGCCGTTTCACTGCGCGTCCCGAGGTTCGCAGGTTACCCCAAAGAGTGCACAAAAGTGGGCCAGCACGCGCTGCTCAACGTCGGTCAGCGCTGGCGCCGCGCCCAGCAACGCCTCCAGCGAGGTCACGGCGCGATCGCTGATACCGCACGGCACTATCTGCGCAAAACCAGCGAGATCCGGGGCGACATTCAGCGCAAAGCCGTGCGACGTCACGCCGGCCGCGCTGAGCCGCACCCCGAGCGCACAGATCTTGGCGGTGCCTCTATGCACCCAGACCCCCGTCAACCCGGCGACGCGTTCACCCACTAGGCCATAATCGGCGAGCGTGCGGATGATGACCTCTTCCAGCATGCGCACATACCGTCCGAGATCGGCACCGTGGTGGGAAAGTTTGAGCACAGGATAGCCAACAAGTTGCCCGGGCGCGTGATAGGTCACATCGCCCCCGCGGTCACTGGCAACCAGCGCAAGGCCGCGTTCCGCCAGTTGCGCAGCCGAGAGCAGCACATGCGCAGGGTCAGCGCGCACCCCAAGCGTAATCGTGGGCGGATGTTCAAGCAACAAGAGCGTATCAGGCACCTCGCCTGCCGAACGCGCCGCCACCAGACGCCGCTGCCAGGCCAGCGCCTCGGTGTAGGGCACTAACCCGGCACGGATCAGATCCATCCGGCGGAGGAGAGCGTGGCTCGTCATTAGCGTAAGACCCCTCGTTTGCGCAAGCGCCCCAGCACAAACTCCTCGACAGGAACCCCCGTATCAACCGGCAGATAGACGATCCCCCGGCCACTGCAAAAGCTCTCGATTTCGCCCTGCCACGTCGCGAGTTGCTCGCGATAGCGGCGCAGCAGATCAAGATCGGCACTGATCTCGACCGATGGCCCACCCTCGACATCAATCAGGCGAAAATCGCCATCGAGTTCGGGCGACAACTCTTGCGGCGCCAGCGTATGCATCACCGTAATCTCGAACGGGCGCGACGACAGGGTTTTGAGCGCATCTTGCCAGTTGGCATCAAGCAGATCTGAGCAGAGCAAAAGCGGCCCCGGATTCCGGGCTGTCTGCATATAGCGCCGACACGCTTCGGTGAGGTTGCCGCCCCCGCTGACCCCAAGGCGTTGGAGAAAGGTGAAGAGCCCGACGGCCCCGCGCTTACCACGCACACTCGGCATCTGCACCGGCGTCGCGCCAGCCGCAAACGCACTCACGCTCACCCGGTCAAGATTGCTCAGGGCAATATAGCCAAACGCACCGGCAAGCTTCGTCGCATACCGCAGCTTATTCGGCGTCCCCCAATCCATCGAGGCACTCGTATCAACCAGCAGATGAACCGTCAATTCTTCCTCAGCCACAAAGAGCTTGAGAAAAACCCGCTCCATCCGCGCATAGAGGTTCCAATCAATCTGACGGATATCATCGCCGGGCGTATAGGGGCGAAAATCGGCAAACTCAACCGACGAACCACGGCGCGGACTGCGACGTTCGCCCTGGATCTCACCCGCCATCGCCCGCCGGGTCAAGATCATCAGCCGATCGAGCTTGCGCAAAAAACTGCTCTCGAGCAGCGGTTCGGTCGTGGTCATAAGGCCAGCCTATTCCTCTTTAAGCGCCTCAAGCACGCCTTTGACCACCTCATCCGGCGAAACGCCTTCGGCCTGCGCCTCAAAATTGAGCACCACACGGTGGCGGAGCGCGGGGAGCGCGGCCAGTTTGAGATCGGCAAACGAGACATTATAGCGGCCATCAAGCAGCGCCAAGATCTTGCCGGCGAGAATGAGCGCCTGCATCCCACGCGGTGAGGCACCATAGCGCACATATTGTTTTGTGACCGACGAAGCCTCACGGGTCTCGGGATGGGTCGCCGAAATCACTCGGGCCGCATAGGCGAGCACATGGCTAGCAATCGGTACCGTTCGCGCCAGGTCTTGCATCTCGACAATCATCGCCCCACTCGTCACGTGGCGGATCGTCGGCTGACGTTCGCCCGTGGTACGCTGCGCAATCTCAACCAGTTCAGCCGTCGTCGGAAAAGGCACATTGACCTTGAAGAAAAAGCGGTCAAGCTGGGCTTCCGGCAGCGGGTAGGTACCCTCCATCTCAAGCGGGTTCTGGGTCGCCAGCACAAAGAAGGGCGGCGCAAGCTTATGGATCGTCTTGGCGACACTGACGGTGCGCTCTTGCATCGCCTCAAGCAGCGCCGACTGCGTCTTGGGTGTGGCGCGATTGATCTCATCAGCCAGCACCAGATTCGCAAAGATCGGCCCCGGCTCAAAACGAAATGTCTTGCGTCCCTGCTCATCTTCGCTGATCAGGGTTGTCCCAATAATATCAGCAGGCATCAGGTCGGGCGTAAACTGGATGCGCGAAAAACCGCAATCAATCACATCAGCCAGTGTCCGCACCAGCGTCGTCTTGGCAAGACCAGGCACGCCCTCAAGCAGCGCATTACCACCAGCCATCAGCGTCACCACAACCTGACGGATCAGTTCACGCTGCCCAACAATCACATTGCCTACCTCAGCTTCGATCATCTGGACACGCCGACGAAATTCATCAGGACTAATCCGATTGGCCGCCGCCGCCGCCTTTGCTGGAGTTTCACTCATTTCGCTCACATTCCTTACAACGTCCTTGCCAAACAACGTAATCGTCTGGCAAGGACGTTGGCATCTGCATCTAGACGTTTAAGACATGGTTCAGAATTGGGTATGCTCGCTTGACCGTTTGCAGTGTCGGCTTTAGTCGGCTTTTCACTCAGCCGACTGAAGTCGGCACTCCAATCACCACAAACTGTCAAGCTCGTTTGAACCATGCCCAAGGCAAGGTTATAGCTCTAAGGGAGGCATCGTATTCTGATGTGCTCAGCTATTTCCTATTTCCTCGTTGCTATTTCCTAGTCTAAGGCTCAAGCTGCGAAAAATAATCCCGGACAAAATCTTTCAAATGGGGGGGAATATAACCACGATCCAGCGCCTCGCTGGCAGCCTGGCTATATTCGGGGAAGATCTGCTGATAGGGGACGACCGACGGACTATTCGTGCCGGGCAGCGTGCTCTGCCCCGGTCGTGTCTCGGTCGTTCCGCCTGAACCCTGCTGACCCTGGACAAAATCGGGGTCGCCCTGCAAGCCCGATGGGCGGAACGGCTGATAGACCAGACCCTCGCTGCCCGAGCCACTGCCTTGCTGACCCGCAGGTCGGTTTGGATCAACATTGCCCGGATTATTGCTCTGCCCGGCCCCAAGGTTATCGGCATTCGAGCCCCCGCCGCCACCGGGTTGTTGCCCATCCTGGCCCTGGCCTTGGCCCTGGCCTTGCTGGCCTTGCTGGCCCTGCTGGCCCTGCTGGCCTTGCTGGCCCTGCTGGCCTTGCTGGCCTTGCTGGCCTTGCTGGCCTTGCTGGCCTTGCTGGCCTTGCTGACCTTGCTGGCCTTGCTGGCCTTGCTGGCCTTGCTGACCTTGCTGGCCTTGCTGGCCTTGCTGGCCTTGCTGGCCTTGCTGACCCTGCTGCGCCTGCTGACCAGCCTCGGCAACCTCTTGACGCGCCCCCTGCACTTCGGCAAGCGACTCCTGCGTGCTCTGCTGGTTCGCCAGCGCTTCTTGAGCCTGGCGCACCTGATCAGCAGCCTGACCAAGTTGCTCGGCGGCGCGCTGGGTATCGCCCTGTTCAAGCGCCTGCGACGCCTGCTGCAGATTCTGGGCGAGTTGAGGATTCGCCGAGGCCTGCTGCGCGGCCTGCTGCCCGAGTTGCTCGGCGAGGTCGGCGCGTTCAGCGTCACTCAACTGGTCAAGCTGGCGAGCCAATTCTTCGAGTTGTTGCGCGGCCTGCTCCACACTCGGACGCTGCCCCGACTGACTGCCCGCCAGATTCTCCAGATTCCGCGCCATCTGTTCAAGTGCGGCCCGCTGCGCATCGCTATTTGGGTCAAGCCGCTGTTGCAAGCGCGCCTCAGCCGCCGACAGATCCGCCAGCGCCTCCTGGCGATCACCGGGATTGTTGCGCAACTGCTCTTGCAACGCCTGCAGCTCGGCAAGAATCTGCTCACGATCTTCAGGCGAGAGCTGCGTATCTTCAGCGATCTGCTGTTGCAACTCGGTCAACTGCTGATCGGTCTCTTGTACCGCCGCTTGCACCGCCTGGCGTTCGGCGAGCACAAGATCCTGGGGATTAGGCAGGCCAAAGAGCAACAGAAGCGCGAGGGCAAGCGGAGCGAGCGACCAGAGCAGCGGCTTACGAGCGACCCGCAGCGGCAACTGCCCAACCTTGAGCGCCTGAGCGACACTGCCTGCATCCTCCTGCTGACGTTCACTCAACAGATCGTGCGCATCGCGGTCGTGCAACTCGATCGCCGTTGCCAACCGCTCACGCAGGCCAAGGATCAGGTCAACGCGGCGGGCAACCCGCACCAGTGGCAGCGGACGGAAGAGGCCGTAGCCAAGGACGACCAGGAACCAGATCAGGAGGGGGAGCAGCGCCCACAACAGCAAGTTTGCAATCGGCACCAACCGCCCAAGCAGCGCCACCCCAGCCATCACCAGCGTCGCCACCCAGAGACTGTGACTAGCAAACCAGAGTGTATCGCTCAAGCGGAGGCGCAACCCGAGTGGGCGCAACTGCTGCCGCACCTGATCATATGGTGACACGGTACTCAACCCTCTTTTTTCCAGACGTGCTTTTCAACAATTTGACGGGTCAAATTACCATGATCCCAGATCTCAACCACACGTTGACTAACAATCGTCACCGCCCCGAAAACAGCCTCGGCTTGCGGCAACCCATGCGACGGCGTAAGTGTCGTCGTTTGCGGGGCAACGGCAAGACTCGTCGGCTCACTGCGGCGTCGCAACCACGCGATCCCTGCCTCGACCGCAACAGCGGCGAGCCCCACGGCGACAGCTTTGCCCACCTGACGCACCTGTGTGAGCGGGATCGTCTGCCCGGCGATCACCAAGGCCTCAGACGGGCGTTGCGCCAGGGCATGCTGCTCAAGTGAAACCCCGCACGCCCCACAGAAACGATTTTCCATTGGATTGCCATGCTGGCACACAGGACAGATGCGCTCGACCATCCGCTTTTGTCCTCCCGTTTAACCTGACAGCGCCGAACGATCCCTCATTTGCAGTATAGCACCGCGCAAGGGCGCGGCGCAAATCTGTTCAGCGTTTTGGCACAAAGTGCGCCATAATCGCTCCAAGCTCATAGAGCAAATACATCGGAATGGCCAGCAACGCCAGGTTGATCGGATCGCCCGTTGGCGTAATCAACGCGGCAATAATCACGACCGCCAGCACGGCAAACCGGCGATATTTTGCCAGTTGACTGGCGGTGACAACGCCAAGAAAGGCCAGCACATAGATGATGACGGGCAACTCAAAGACAATGCCGTTGATCAAGAGCAAGGTCGTAATGGTGCGAATAAAGTCGGCAACTGAGGGTTGGCTTTCGATTAATTCTGATCCTGAAAAGCCAATCAGAAAACGAATCGCTGTTGGCACCGTAATAAACCAACCAAAAGCAAGACCAGACGCAAAGAAAAAGGTCACAAACGGCAGCGAGATATAGATAATCCGGCGTTCGCGTTCATTCAAACCAGGCACAATGAAGGCCAGCAGTTGATAGACAATGACCGGCATCGCCATAATCAGGCCAACCGTCAGGGCAACCGTCATATAACTGGTAAACTCTTCGGTTGTGCCAACCGACTGCACAGGCGGGCGATCGGTCAGGGGTGCAAAGGTATTGATAATGAGATCAACCAGCTTGAACGGCCCCAACACCAGGAAAATACCGAAGCCGATCCCGATGAAAATCCCGATACTCGCGCGCACCAGGCGCATCCGCAATTCTTTCAGATGCTCAATGAGCGACATCGCGTGCTCATCTTCTGAAGCATTCCTGGGAGGCGGTGGATTCGTGGTTGCTTGTTCTGTTTTGGTCGTCACCGTGACAACGTCTCCTGCACTTGTCTTTCACCCTCTGCCGACCACGCTTCGCTCAAGAGGCCACGTTCACGCAATTCAGCAACCAACTGGTGCAGCGCAATCGTCACAGCCTCAAGCTGTCCCACCAGGTGGGCGTGCTCTTCAACACTCAGCGTTACCGTTGCTGGCTGTGGTTCAGGCTGGGCAATTGCCGCATGCGAGTCAGACGTTTGCGGTTCAGCAATTGTTCCCTCGACTGGTGCAACCGAAGCCCAGTCTTGCACTGAGTTGAGCACACCCGTAGGCTGGGTCGCCGCCATCCGCGCCGGGCGTGGTGGAGCCGCCGGCACGCTCCCTGCGGCAGGGGCAGGCACAAGCGGTGGTGGCACAGCGAGTTGCTCACTCACCGTTTGGACAGTCGCGGCGAGATCATCGGGCGCAACGACACCATTCGGGTGTGCCACCTCGGTCAGGTTCGCCACCTCAGGCCCGAGCTCAGCTATGGCCTCCGTCTCACGCGGAGGCAGGATCGTCTGGGCGGGATCGCCACCACTCATTAGATCTGCGGCCTCAGCAGGCGTAGGTGCCGAGTCGGTCAAACGTAGCATCGGGCGCAACTCTTCGCGGAGACTGGTTAGATCAGGTGAAATATCGAACTGCTTACGCGTACGCACCAACTCATCACGCAGGCTCGCAATCTCTTGCTCAAACTCAGCGCGCACCTCATTGATCATCTGGAGTTCAGGTGACTGCTGTTGCCAGGCGAGAAACCGGGCCACCTGCTTGCCCGCGAAGCGTCCCAGTTCAGGCAACCGCTCAGGCCCAAAGATCACCAGAGCGAGGCCAGCAATAATCAGCAACTCGGTCAAATGAATATTAAAAAACTCCATAGCTGCCTTTCGTCTCCAGGCTTGCTCTGATACCATCTTACCATAGCATTTGACGTACATCGGTGAATGTGCGAACATAAAAAGAAGACCATAGGCGGCGTCATTCCGCACAACTTCCAGGAGACTCTTTGCTCATGATCGAACTGCTCGGCGAGGCCTACGCCTACTATCTCGCCAATCAGACACGCTTCTGGACTGAGTTTGGGCGCCACCTGACTTTGAGTGGGACAGCCCTTGGCATCAGCATGCTCCTCTGCCTGCCCCTGGGGATCTGGGCGGCACGTCACGCAGCCAGTGCGCAGTATCTTATCAATGCGGTTGGCGCGATGCGCCTCATTCCGAGTCTGGCGATCCTCTTTCTGGCCCAACCCTACCTCGGCACTGGTTTCACCCCGGCGTTGATTGCCCTCACGGTGCTGGCCCTCCCCCCGATCTTGATCAATGTGTATGCTGGACTGCTTGGCGTTGAACGTGCCATCGTTGAAGCCGCCCAGGGCATGGGCATGACGGTACAGCAGCAGTTGCTGCAGATCGAACTGCCGCTTGCGTTACCCGTCATTCTGGCAGGCATCCGGATCGCAGCGGTTGAAGTTATTTCAAGCGCGACGCTAGCCGCCTTCATCGGGGCCGGTGGCCTCGGAATTTTTATTACGCGCGGCTTTGCCCTCTTCGAGCCACGCATTATGCTGGTTGGTGCAGTGCCTATTGCGCTGCTCGCCCTAGGCAGCGATCTGCTGCTTGGTCAGGCCGAGCGATGGGCAACTTCGTATCGTTCATAAGGAGACATCGTGATGAGAACATTGTTGCGCGCATGGCGTCCGGGAACGCTGATCCTGCTGCTTGTTCTGGTACTGGCCGCCTGTGGAGGCCAGCCAGCGGCTGGGCCGGGTGGCGGGCAACCTGCCAGCCCGACGATCAAGATCGGCTCGAAGAATTTTACGGAATCGCTGCTCGTCGCTGAAATGTATGCCCAGATGCTCGAAGCCAATGGCTTTACCGTCGAACGCAAACTCAACCTGGGGGCCACGCCCATTGCCCATACGGCCCTGACCAATGGCGAGATTGACCTCTACCCTGAGTATACGTCAACCGGTCTGCTCGAGGTGCTCAAACAAGAGCCCATCGCCGATGCGGCTGGCATTCTGGCTGCGCTGCGCGAAGGCTATGAAAGCCAGTTCCAAATCACCTGGCTCGAACCAGCCCCGTTCAATAACACCAATATTTTTGCCATGACTGAAGCGCGAGCCTCCGAGTTGGGTGTGACGAGCTTTTCTGACCTGGTACCCTTATCGGGTGAATTGCGCCTTGGTGGGCCGCCTGAGTTTCCCGAGCGTGAGGATAACAAGGCTGTGCTCGCCCTCTATGGCTTTGATCCGAAGTTCGGCGGCGACAACTATGTGCAACTCGATGCCGGCGGTTTGCGCTATGAGGCGCTCGTCCGTGGTGACGTTGATGTTGTGCTCGCTTTTGGGACGGATGGGCAACTGGCCGGGCTCGGCTTGCGCCCCCTGATTGACGATAAGAATGCCTACCCAATCTATCAAGTGAGCCCCGTGATTCGTCAGGCAACGCTCGAGGCCAACCCAACGATCACCGACCTGCTCAACCGGCTCTCCGCAACGCTGACGGGCGAAGTAATGTCGGGGCTCAATTGGGAAGTTGACGGGCCAGACAAGCGCGAAGTGCCCGATGTCGTGCGTGACTTCCTGACCAGTCAGGGCTTGACCTAAAGGTTCATCTTCCTGCTGGGAGCGAGGGTGGGACGCTCTCGCTCCCAGCAGGAAGATGAACCCGCACGTTAGATCTAAGGGTTCCATCCATGAGCATGCTCGTTGCTGACGAACTGACCAAACACTTTCCTGGCGAAAGTCAGCCAGCCGTTGATGCGGTCAGCTTTACGGTTGAGCCAGGTGAATTCATTGTTTTGCTGGGTCCTTCGGGATGCGGCAAGACGACGCTGCTCAAGATGATCAACCGGCTGTATGAGCCGACGAGCGGCCGCTTCTTCATTGAGGGCGTGGATGCACGCGATATGCCGGTCACCGAGTTGCGACGGCGCATTGGTTATGCCATCCAGCAGACTGGGCTCTTTCCGCATCTGCGCATCGCACAGAATATCGCGGTGGTGCCCAGGCTGCTCGGGTGGCCGAGCGACCGCATCGAAGCGCGGATTGACGAGTTGCTTGAACTCGTTGGCTTGCCCCGTGAGTTTCGCCAGCGCTATCCACGGCAACTCTCGGGCGGGCAACAGCAACGGGTTGGCCTGGCCCGCGCCCTGGCTGCTGATCCGGCGATGATGCTCATGGACGAGCCTTTTGGGGCGCTCGACGCGATCACGCGCACCCGCCTGCAAGATGAGTTAATGGCGATCCAACGCCAATTGCACAAAACGATCCTCTTTGTGACGCATGATATCGAAGAAGCCTTGCGGCTCGCTGATCGGGTGATGGTGATGCAACATGGGCGGATCGTTCAGTTTGCCCCGCCCCTGATGCTGCTCGCTCAACCAGAAGATTCCTTTGTGGCCGAGTTGACCGGTGCGAGCGATCTGCTCCGTCAGTTGAGCCTGATGACCGTCGAACGAGCCCTCGCGCTTCCTGATCCTCAACCGCCGACACACGCGCCCGCTGACCTGACCCCGCTGCATCCGCAGGACGACCTGCGTTTGGCCTTGACCCGTCTGCTCAGCGTCGGTGACGAGGGATTGGTCGTGGTAGAAGACGGGCAGATGTGTGGGCGTTTGACGCTGAGCCAGCTGCAAGCAGTGCTCCGTGACCCAGCCCTCCTGGGAGCACAACGATGACGTACCTGGTGCAGAACTGGCGCTCGGTGGGCGGCCTGCTGATCGAACACCTCTGGCTGACGCTCTCGGCGCTTGCCATTGCCCTGGTCATCGCCGTGCCCACGAGCATTCTGCTCGTACGGGTGCCACGGCTGCGTGGGCCAGTGCTCGGGTTGCTGGGGGTACTCTACACGATCCCCAGTCTCTCGTTGCTGGTCTTGCTGATCCCACTGCTGGGTCTGGGCTACTGGCCGGCAGTGGTCACGCTCGTCATCTACGCCCAACTGGTGCTAGTGCGCAACCTTGTGGTTGGCATGACCGAAATCGACGCCGCGATCCTCGAAGCAGCCAATGGCATGGGCATGAATGCATGGCAGCGGCTGATCATCGTTGAATTCCCGCTGGCCCTGCCGCTTTTGCTCGCCGGGCTCCGCATTGCAACCCTCTCGACCATTGGCATTGCAACAATTGCCGCTTTCATCAATGCAGGTGGCCTGGGGATGCTGCTCTTTGACGGTGTGCGCAGCAGCAACCAGGAAAAGATTGTCGCCGGCGCGCTTGCGGTCTCACTGCTCGCGTTTGGGGCCAACGCCCTGCTGCGCCAGGCCGAACGCTGGTCACGGCACGGGTTGGATGCGTAAGACAAGGATTTAGGAGCTAGAAAATAGGAAAGAGCCGAGCGCATCAGGACGCGATGGAGGCCTCCACACTGTAAAGTAACCTGAAACCTTGTCTAACGACAGGACATACCGTGAGTTTCCTGACGATCCTTGAAATCGCGAGCTATATGGTTACCATTATTGGCCTGCCGTATGCCATCGTGATTTATGTGCATGAACAGCGCCTGGCCGAACAACGTGATGAAGAAGCCGTCTATCTCGCCCTGATCGATGAGTATGTCCGCTTTCAAAAACTCATCCTCGAGCACCCCGATCTCCACTTGCGCATGATTGGCACCGCGCCGCCACTGAACGACGATCAGCAGGAACGCCGCCTGATCATCTTCGACATCCTCGTCTCGCTCTTTGAACGAGCCTACATTCTCGTCTACGAAGAGGTGATGCACCCCCGTCAGCAGCGTCTCTGGCGCTCGTGGGAGGGCTATATGCGTGAGTGGTGTCGGCGCGAAGAGTTTCGTACGACTCTGCCGCTGCTGCTTGAAGGCGAAGATAGCGACTTTGCGATGCACATTAGCCGCATCGCGGCCCAAGAAGCCGTACGGAAGCAAGCGGGTTAAAGGGACTACCTTGCACATCAGGTTGACCCATGTTGACGCAAAGGCGCAAAGGCGCAACGTTGTCCTTGGCTCGCTTCGGGGCACCGCGTTGGCCTGGGCGCACAGGCACCTTGCCCAATAACGGTCGCTATAAGGGGTTGACTTTCCCCATGCGATAGTGCTATAGTAGCAACCAGTACATCAACGGGGTGCCAGGATCGCGTCCCTTCGATTGTGTGATCCTGATGGGGTTGGAGCTACCCAGCTCGGCCCTCTCTTTATGCTAATGCAGGTCATACGATGGCATAGGGGCCAGAGTGGGGTGACAAACTCGCTCGGGCCTTCATCGTTCTTTGGCATTGCGATGCCATAATGATCGTGTTATGCTGAAGAGCCTCTCCTTGCAGAGGGTGAGCGTTGATATCGCAAGTTGGCAGGAAAGGCTTGACAGCATGGGTATGATAGAAGTACATACGACTGCTGTTGACAGCACTTGTTATGGCGAGTGGTGTCAGGCGTTTCCTGGAGATTAGGATGGTAACGCAGCACAAACTATCCACACAGGAGTCGGGTCTGATGATCGAGCGGCTGTTAGAGCTAGCCCGGAGTCGTGGGTATCTCACGTATGGTGAGATCCTTGAAGCGTATCCGCAACCAGAATTTGAAGTTGCAGAGGTTGATCAACTCTACGCTAGATTGCAAGCTGAAGGCATTAAAGTCGTTGAGTCGGCGGCCGATCTGGAAAAAACCACCGAACTCAGTGATGAGGAACCTGTCAGCGACATCCATGATCTGGCTGACATTGCGTTTGATGATCCTGTCCGGATGTATCTCCAGGAGATCGGACAGGTGCCTCTGCTCACTGCGGCCCAAGAGGTGCAACTCGCCAAGGCGATGGAGTCAGGCGATGCGGCGAAAGTCGCCCTCGAACGTGAAGAGTACGCGACCAGTCGTGAGCGGCTCTTGCTTGAGCGGGCTTTTGCCCAGGGCCAAGAGGCACGCCAGCATTTGATCCAGGCCAACCTCCGCCTGGTGGTTTCGATTGCCAAAAAATATACGTCCTATGGCCTGACCATGATGGATCTGGTGCAAGAGGGCAATATTGGCTTGATGCGTGCCGTCGAGAAGTTTGATTATACCAAGGGGCATAAGTTCTCGACCTATGCCACCTGGTGGATTCGTCAGGCGATTACACGGGCGATTGCGGATCAGAGTCGCACGATCCGGCTGCCTGTGCATATGGGCGAGGCGATTAGCCAGGTCAAACGCACGAGCCACAAGCTCCAGCAGTCGATGCAGCGTGAGCCAACCCCAGAGGAGATCGCCGAGGCGATGGGCATTAGCGCTGGCAAAGTGCGCCGTACCCTCGAAGCAAGTATGCATCCGCTCTCCCTCGAGATGCCGGTTGGACAGGAGGGTGAAGGGCGGATGGGCGATTTCATTGAGGATGATCGCATCTCGACCCCTTCTGAGGCCGCCGCCGTTTCGATGCTGCGTGAGCAGATTGAAGAGGTGCTGCAAAAACTTCCCGAACGCGAGCGCAAGATTATTCAACTGCGCTATGGCCTCAAGGATGGGCGCTATCGCACGCTCGAAGAGGTTGGCGTGGAGTTTGGTATTACCCGTGAGCGTATTCGCCAGATCGAGGCGGTGGCCCTGCGTAAGTTGCGCCATCCTCACCTGGGGAAGAAGCTGCGTGGGTACCTTGATTAGGGCGGTTGCTCTACAATCCGGTGTGTCGCTGATCGAAAAAGCCAGCTAAGCTGGCTTTTTCGATCAGCGACACAAAAGTGCTGACAGGCTGCCTGAAACGTCGACGGGTTGCTCCGGAGTGCCGACTTTAGCCGGCTAAAGCCGGCACTCCAACGGCACACCACATGGTGGCGAACGGTGCTGACACTCTTTTCAGCCAGCCGCTAAGGAGTTTCTATGCGGACAACGACAAGGTTCTGGTTGCTCGTGCTCTGTGTCGGTGGGTTGGCCTTGCTGATCAGTCGCCCAGCACTCGCGGCTGAACTGGCGAATACCGAGGTCTATCGCTTAGAGGCTGGTCAGGTCGTGACGACTGATTTGATCGTCACCGCAGGTGAGGTCTATATTGATGGGACGGTTGAAGGCGATCTTGTGGTCTTCGCCGGTCTTGTTGAGGTAAATGGGGCGGTTGAAGGCGATCTGCTCGCGCTCGCGGGCGAGGTGCGCATCAATGGCGTTGTGGGTGACGATCTGCGCGCCGGTGCCGCCGGGGTGATCATTCATGGTGAGGTCGGTGACCACGTGCTCGTTGCGGCAGGCGGTGGCGATGGTCCCGCAGGTTTTGTTCCACCTATCGGTGGACGTACAGTGCAGCAGGGCTTTGTCGTGGCCCCAGATGCGCGGGTGGGTGGTGGCGTGATCGTGGCTGCCGGTGGGGTGCAACTTGAGGGCACCATCGGCGATGATGTTCTGGTGGCAGCCGGTAGCGCCGTGCTCGAGGGCACGGTGGAGGGCAATGCGCAGTTGAGCGTGGGCGCGTTGGAGGTCGCCGACACCGCACGCGTGGCTGGTCAGTTGACCTATACCGCTCCTGAGCAGATCAGCATCCCTGATCAGGCCGCTGCCGAGATCCGCTTTGAACCAGCGGCAACAAGTGCAACGACTGGTGGTGGGTCAAATCTCTTCAGCCAGGCGCTGCGCTTGCTGTTAGTGCTGCTTGGTTTTGCTGGTGCCGCATGGTTGCTGTTGCGTTTTGCACCCCAGGCCCTGGCAACCCCTGCCGGAGCCATTATGATGAGCCCTGGCAAAGCCCTGCTCTATGGCCTCGTGGCCGCACTCTTGCTCGTCGGCGTGCCCTTGCTCTCAACCCTGATCGGTGTCATCTTGCTGCTCTTCTGGGGGCCTCTGCCTGCGATCATGTTTGGGTTCTTCTTAACCGGTGCCATCGTGCTGATCTGGACACTCAGCCCCCTCGTTACGGGTCTCTGGCTCGGGCAGGCCATTTTCCAGGCAACCGGGCGCTATGCGAGCCGCCTCGCGACGCTGATGCTGGGTGTTACCGTCATTGTTTTGCTTGGCATGGTGCCGTTCCTGGGATGGTTCGTCTATCTGCTCAGCTTCCTCTTTGCTGTTGGCGGGACGCTCTTGGCCCGGAATGCGGCCCTGGCACGGCGCTCTGAATCGATGGTAGGGGCACCCGGCTAAGGATCGATACGTATGCGCACAAAAACGGCCAGCTTCGCTGGCCGTTTTTGTGCGCATGCGCGACCATCAGAAGCTATGGCGCAAGATCCAGTTGCAGATTTTGTTCGACCGTGGTGCCAACCACCACCGTCACGGTTGCGCTGGCGACGGCACTCGTGTAACGGCGAACCGTTAGCAGCGGCGTCGCTTCGGTATAGACATCCAACGTCACTTCACCAGCCGGCAGACCAGCCAGGTCGTACTGGCCAAAGTTGTCCGTGACCACACTGCCGACGGCGTTGCCGTTGACCCGTGCCACCACCGCAACGCCGGCCAGGCCTTCGCCCGAAGCGGCAGCACTGACCCGGCCACTGATCGCGCCCCCAAGCTCAAGGGCGATATCACGCCTGGTTGTGCCCAGTGAACGCGGCACCATGAACGAAGCCCCATCAACACTCTGATAGAGACGCGTCGTTGCATCCGGCGAGAGCCGTGTGGTGTACCGGACACGGTAGCGCCCACCGTCAACTGCCGCTGAGCTGAAGGACCCCGTGGCGTCGGTCAAGGTCGCCCCGATGACACTGCCGGTCAAGTCATCTTCAAAGATCACGATGACCTGGCTCAGCGGTGCGCCGGTAGCAGCGGCGGTCACTGTGCCAATGATCTGATGGCCGCGATTCAACGTGATATCGCGGTTGCTCAGGTTTTCGCCTGCGCCAAGCACAAGCGGATCGAGGGCGCTGTTGAAGAACGCCCGCACCTCGGCATTGGGTGATCGGCTTGCCAGGAAGCGCACGGTATACTCGCCCGCCTCGAGCCCACCAATACGATAGCCACCGGTTGCATTGGTACGCGCCAGCGCACGGATGATGTTGTTGCTATCTGTAGCTACAACGAGAACCCCGGCAAGCCCATTAGCGGCATCGCCGCTGACAGTTCCCGTGATGCTGCCACCGGCAACCAGTTCGGCATCAACATTCGAGACCAGCAGACCCTCGGTAATAGTCACCGGGTTACTCGCATAGAGTGTGCCACCATAGCCGAGGGTGGTAGTCACCGAGGCAAAACTGGTCACAAACTGCACACGATAGGCCCCAGGGAGAAGTGGCTTGCTGACATAGGTGCCATCGGGATCAGTCTGGGTCACGGTGACAAACGGGAATTCAGCCTCATTCGCCCCAAGGCGGGCCAAGACAACAATGACCCCACCAAGCCCGGCCTGACTATCAGCGGCCTTGACCATGCCACGGATGGCGCCGGTTTGCGTCGAAGCCGGCAGAGCGATGGGCGCAACCTGGCTGATCTGACCCGCCGTCACGGCAACATCGGCCAGCGTCGTCGAGCCAAAAGCCCCACTCGTGGGTATGGCTCGATGATCGAAGCGCAGCGTGTAGGTCCCTGCCGGGACATTGCTCAAGGTGTAGGTACCGGTTTCGTCGGTGAGGGTGCCGGCAACCGGGTTCTCGTCAGCATCAACTGCGGTCACCCGCACAGCACCCACGGGCGTACCAGCGGCAGTCACGGTTCCACGGACAGCCCCCACCGCCGGCACGAGCAGATTGACCTCGGGGGTTACATTCGGCTCGGTGACCTGCACCGGATCGCTGCTGACCGTGCCGAACAGCGCCAACGCCGGATCGCCTGTTGCGCCGGGCAACGCTTTCACCGTGTAGGTGCCTGTCTCCAGACCGGTTGCGACGGTATAGATCCCGTCGGTAATCGTGCGCGTGACGGTAATGATGTCACCCTGGCTATCGAGTACCTCGACGACAATCCCGGCCAACCCGGTTCCCGTTGCATCACGTACCGTACCGGCAAGGCCACCCGTACCGGCGAGCATGGGGGGTGCCGGAATTTCAAACGCATTCACGGGCACCATCAACTCAGCCCCGCCTGCCATCCCGGGCATCGTCGCGGGCTGACCATTGATCTGCACAATGAAGGGGGCCACATTCTGCACCGAACTGCTCATCCCGTGGGCCACCATGCTATAGAAGCCAGCCTGGGTCAGCCCACCCGAGCCAAAGGTAAAGCGGATATTGCCCTGGGCATCAGCATTCCCGGTGATCGAGAGGGGCATCACCCCGCCACCGGGCATATTGAGCCAAGTGCGGAACTCTTCGCCGGGCAGGAAGCGTGACCCCTGAAAGACATGAACTGTGCCAATCGGGCCACGATCCGGCGAAACACCCATGGTAAAGATGCCACCAGTTGTGCTCTCATCATCATTGGCAAGGACTTCCACTTCAGACAGGTTCGAGTTGCAGGTCTGGGCTGGCGTACAGCGGAAGACCGCAAAAAGGGCAATTCGTGACTGCAATGGCGCATCGCGGCGCACAAAGAAATTGATCCGCCCGCGACGCTCTTCACCCGGCGCGATATTCCTCACTTCAACCGTCACGGTGCTGCCATCATGGGCAAGATAACGATCTCCAGGGGCCGGACTGACCGACGTAAAGGAGAGCAAGCGCGACTGATAGACTAATTGCAAGGTATCGCTTGCAATGAAATCAGTGCTGCTCTGGTTACGAAAGCGATACTCAACCGACAGCGTTGTGCCGCGCTGCACCTGGGTCAACGGCACCGGGCGAATCGTCACCTGACGCGCAGGGAAGGGGGGCGGGGGTGGCGGCGGCGGGGGTGGCGGCGGCGCGGGCGGCTGCGGCAGGGCCGCAAAGGGCATGTAGGCGGTCAAGCCACCTGAGGTAGGCGAGCCTTGCTCAGCGGTGGTCGAGGCAACTCCAAAGGCCATCCCGACCATCCCCATCAACAAAGCAACAAAAAGCAATAACCGTAACGAACGAAACACTCCATCAGAACGTAGCTTCATGCTCGAACTCCCAATACAGATTGATCGACACTGCACATAGGGCGGTGTCCCACAGCTCCAGTTGCGCTTGCAAAGGCGAGCTCACGCCACCCCAGGCAAGCACTCCGGGAATCATTCTACCAGATATGCACCTTGGCCCGCTTCTACCATGAGGATAGGGTGTTTTTTGGCGCCAAGGCGCGAAGGTTGACCAGAAATAAAGCTTTGGCTCCTGACCCCTCCTTCTGCTGGCACAAGTGGAATATGAGCAGCAATACGTCGATATTTCCCCACGAGGCGGTTCACGACAAAGCGTTACGCCTCTGTGCCTTTGCGTCAAAAAACCGTCTTCTGTGAAAAGCATTGCTCCTTGGGAGGCACCACCTTGTTCAAGGTCGTGACACCGTGTACAATGAATGTGGGCCTACGCAGGGAGTTTCGTATGCAACCTTCGCTTACTGGTGCGCAGACAATCGTGACGCCCGACCAGCATGTGCTGTCACTCAATGTGCAACCGCATTTTTTTACGCTTGCCGATAACTTTACCCACCGCTATTCGTTCGATGGCGAAGGACGGCTGATCGGCGCGTTTCGCGAGGGGATCAATTATCGACGTGGCCTGCGGGGCGATGTGTTGCGCAAGCAGTCCCTGGCTCCCGGGCAGAAACTCCGCCATAGGCTGAATCAAGATGAACGGCAGACCTTTCTGCACGAGATGGTCACGCATATGAGCCATCTTGCTGGTCAACTTGAAGCCGCCCAGCAACCTGCGCTCAAGGATTGGCTCGAACGCATCCTCGCCTGGGATGTCCCTCGGCTTGAGGCTGAACGCAAACGCTTCGATGCGGTCTACAAGCCGATCTCTATTCTTCCGCCTGATCATTATCAGGCTGTGGTGGTACAGGCAACCGAAGGATGTAGCTGGAACCGTTGCACGTTCTGTACGCTGTACCACGACCGGCCTTTTCGGATCAAAGGGACTGATGAGTTATGTCAACACATTCATCAGGTGCAGGCCTTGCTCGGGCGTGGCATGGGGCTGCGCAATGCCATTTTCCTCGGTGATGCCAATGCGTTAATCATCCCCCAGCCCCGCCTGCGTGAGCTGCTTGAGGTGGTGCAGCGTGAATTTGCGTTAGGGGCGGGCAATGCGTTGCGTGGGATCTATGCGTTTCTCGATATTTTCGGGGCTGAACGCAAGTCGGTCGCCGATTATCGTGAACTGCGCGAGGCCCAAGTGCGCCGGATCTACCTGGGCCTCGAAACGGGCGACCCCGAGGTCTTTGGGTTGCTCAATAAGCCCGGTTCGCCCGCTGCTTGTGTTGAGGTGGTGCAGGCGATCAAGGCGGCGGGGATCAGTGTCGGAGTCATCCTGCTCGCGGGGGCCGGGGGCGAACGCCTCGCGGCGCAGCACGTCGCCAATTCGCTGAGCATCGTTGGCGCGATGGGCCTCGGCGAGGGCGATCTGGTCTATCTGTCGCCCCTCATGGTGCCCGATGATAGCCCCTATCTCGCTCAGTTGCGCGACGCGAACAGCCAACCCCTCGACGAACAGGCCATTGAAGTCCAGCTTGCCCACCTCAAGGCAGGGCTCAAAACCCGAGTTGATCCGGCTGCAAAAGTTGTTCTGTATCATCTATCGGAATTTATCTATTAGCAGATCTAGAAAAAGTCGTTCTTCTATGCAAAACTGGCGCTTTGACAATCGTTTTGTGACCGAGCTCCCCGGCGATCCCGAAGAGAGTCGGCATCCGCGGCAGGTTTTGAACGCCTGCTGGTCACCGGTGCTGCCCACACCCGTGGCCGAACCACGCTTGGTGGCCTACGCTGAGGAAGTTACCACGTTGCTCGATCTGAGCCACGAAGCGATCACGTCACCGGCCTTTGCCCAGGTCTTTGGGGGCAATGCGCTGGTCAGGGGGATGCAGCCGTATGCGGCCTGTTACGGTGGGCATCAGTTCGGCCACTGGGCCGGGCAATTGGGTGACGGGCGGGCAATTACGCTCGGCGAGGTGATCAACCGCGCTGGCGAACGCTGGGAATTGCAGCTCAAAGGGGCCGGACTCACGCCCTATTCGCGCACCGCCGATGGGCGGGCCGTGCTGCGCTCGTCGATCCGCGAGTTCCTCTGCAGTGAGGCGATGCACCACCTCGGGGTGCCGACAACCCGGGCGCTCAGCCTGGTCGCAACCGGCGAAGAGGTCATCCGCGATATGTTCTACGATGGACATGCCCGCCCCGAGCCGGGAGCGATTGTCTGTCGGGTTGCGCCTTCATTCATTCGTTTTGGCAATTTTGAGATCCTGGCGGCCCGTGGCGACCGCGATCTGTTGGCGCAACTCGTTGATTTCACGATCAACCGCGATTTTCCCGAACTTGAAGGCGATCCCGCGACGCTGCGGAGCCGCTGGTTTGAAGCGATCTGTGAGCGCACGGCGCACATGATCACGCATTGGATGCGGGTCGGCTTTGTGCATGGTGTGATGAATACCGATAATATGTCGATCCTCGGACTGACGATTGATTATGGGCCATATGGCTGGGTCGACAACTTTGATCCCGATTGGACGCCCAATACGACCGATGAGAGCGGGCGACGCTACCGCTTTGCCCATCAACCGCAGATTGCGCACTGGAACCTAGCCTGTCTCGCTGGGGCGCTTGCCAGTCTCTTTCCAGATCAGCAGACCTTGCAGGCCAGCCTGGATCGGTATGTTGTGGTCTTTTTGGCAGAACAGCGCACCATGACGGCGGCAAAATTTGGCTTCAAGAGCTTTGACGAGCAAGATCAGGCGCTCGTCAGCGAGGCGTATCGGCTGATGCAGATCGCTGAAGTAGATATGACCTGGTTCTTCCGCGGTCTGGCCGAACTCAACCCCGCCGCACCATCGCTTGCGCCCCTGCGTGAGGCCTTCTATCGTGATGACCTCTTCACCCGCCACGAGCAGAGCTTTGCCACCTGGATTCACCACTACGCGGCCCGTGTGCGCCGCGATCGCAGCGACCCCGCCGAGCGTCGAGCGCAGATGAACGCGGTCAATCCACGCACTGTTTTACGGAATTATCTGGCCCAACAGGCCATTGATCTTGCCGAAGAGGGCGACCCGAGTCGCATTCACGCCCTGCTCAACGCCCTCCGCAAACCATACGACGATCAGCCCGTCAGCGCCCCGTTCATCCAGAAACGCCCCGACTGGGCCCGCGAACGTGCCGGGTGCTCAATGCTTTCGTGTAGTTCGTAACCTCTGTGTCTGCTGAGGCCAACGGCCAGCTTCGCTGGCCGTTGGCCTCAGCAGACACGAGATGCCTGAGGGCCGCTGAAGGATGGTATAATGTCAGATACCCACCGCTAAAGCGGGTGGGCTTGTGCTCGCTCCTCCTACGGGTGTAGGCGCAGCACAATAGGCCGTCTGACGGACGGCCCTGGAAGCGATATTCACGGCAGCGTTCGTGTCGGCGGCAGCGGTATGGCCGCAAAGGAGACACCTGAAATGGGCTTGATCAACCCGGTTCGCTTTCTCGCAATGGCCGCACACGGCACAGGTGCGGCTGGTGTCGCGCGGGTCAACCGCCACCACCAGCACACCGGCCTGTGCCGCTTTGTAGCTCAGAAAGCTCCGAAGCTGACGAAAGGCCCAGGAATGGCGCGCACGGCGCTGCGCCCGTCGAACCGTAACCCGCTCGCGGATCTTCGTCAGATCCTCGACGGCGAGTGCCTTACGGGCCGTGCGTGCCTTCGCAACCAGCTTTTTGCTGATGCAGTGGTTGACATCTCGCTGAAAGCGCGCCTCACGGCGGGCCTGCTGCCTGAGCCGCCAGCGAGCGCGGCGGGTGTTCACGGTCTGGAGCCGCTGCCGATGCTGGAAACGCCGTTCCCGTACCCGCTGGACGGTCGCCCCGCTGTAGGTCTCACCCTCGCTATCGGCGGCAAGGTTGACGATCCCCAGGTCAACCCCCAGCAAGCCGGTCGGCTCGTCAGGCGTGGGGTTGAGCTTCGTCTGCGTGATGTGCAGGTAGAACGTGCCGTCGCGCTGCACCAGTTCCGCCCCGCCGATCTTCCAGCTCGTGTCGTACAGATGGCGACGTTGGAACTCGCCCAAGACAATCTGGCCCATCACCCGGCCCGTGAGCGTGTTCAGGCTGACCCTATCGAGGCTCATCAGGCGGTAGGTGCGAGCATCGTAACGGATCGAGCTATCTGGCCGGAAGGTCGGGCAGGTGTCGTGCCCGTTCGCCCGTGCCGCCCGAACCGCCTCAGCCGCCTTGTCCCTGGCGCAACAGGCCAGTTGCGCCCCCAGCCCGTAGTTGACGCGGGTGGGGCCGTAGACGATGTGGTGCAGCTTGTTCTTGTTGGTGATGCGCTCTGACCACGCAACCGAGGCGCAGTAGGTTGCCGCCGCGTTGAACGCTTCAGCCGTGGCCCGAATGGCGGTTACAGCAGCAGCGTCAAGCGACAGCTTACAGCATACGGTTCGTGTGGAGAGCGTCTGTATCATAGGACAAGTATACCACAATCCGAACACATGTGCAATCGGGCTAAAGCGGGGCGCTCCTCCCGGCGCTAAAGCTGCCGGGTTTCCGCGCCTAAAGGCAAGCTATCTATGAATCTACGCGTATAGTTAGCAGAGCCTCTGGGGGACGATTCATCAGAGGTTCTCGTATGTAGGTGCTGTGGAATATCAACCTGATCTCAAACAGATTACGGGCGAAGGTGGGGTCATTGCCTCGGTTGCGCCGGGTGGTCTCGGGGCAACGCTTGGACTCAAGCCTGGTGATACGCTGGTCGCGATCGGGCAACAACGCCTGCGCGATGTGATTGATTATCGGTTTGCCATCGCCGAAGAGTCGGTCACGTTGCGGGTACGCACTGTCGGTGGTGATGAACAGCTTTATCAACTCGCCAAAGATCCCGACGACGATCTTGGCATTGAATTTACCGAACCGCTCTTTGATCGTTTGCGTACATGCAATAATAAATGTCCCTTCTGCTTTTTGACCCAGATGCCCAAAGGGTTTCGCAAAACAC
Source organism: Candidatus Chloroploca sp. Khr17 (assembly GCF_004138165.1). Classification (GTDB taxonomy): domain Bacteria; phylum Chloroflexota; class Chloroflexia; order Chloroflexales; family Chloroflexaceae; genus Chloroploca. Next base: position 19,071 of record NZ_RYFF01000003.1, on the reverse strand, counting down.
TCTACCTCAAAGATGACGATTACCGCCTCTCGTTTCTCTACAATAATTTTGTCACCTTTACCAATCTGACCGAGGAGGATTGGCAACGCATCGGCGAACAGCGCCTTTCGCCGATGAATATTAGTGTTCACGCGACTGATCCCTTCTGGCGGGGCCTTATGCTTGGCAAGCGTGATGTGCCCGATGTGCGTGAGCAGATCCGCCGTCTCGGTGCCATGGGCATTGATGTTCACGCCCAGATCGTCGCCTGCCCGGGGGCCAATGATGGCGACGTCTTGCGGCAGAGCATCGAGGATCTGCTGGCCCTCCAGCCGATGGTCCAGTCGATTGCGGTTGTTCCGGTAGGCTTGACAAAGTATCGCTTTGACGGCAAACGCCCGAGCACGATCAAGGCGGCGATTCAGGTTCACGAGACGCCCGATTGGATCAATACGAACTGGGAAGCACAGCCCCTCTGGGAGGAGCAAAAGCCCCCGCAGGATCAACCCGTACAACCACTGCACAACCCCGAGATGGGGTTCTGCTCACGTCTCGGGGCGGCGACCGATATTCCGCTGCGTTGCTACACGGGCGAAGAGGCAGCAGCGGTGATCGACCTGATCGAGCCTATCGGCGCACGCTGCCGGACTGAAACCGGCTTTACCCTTGTCTATCCGAGTGATGAGTTCTATCTGCTGGCCGAACGGACGGTGCCCCCTGCCGAACAGTACGATGATATGCCTCAGTATTCGAATGGGGTCGGCATGGTACGCGACTTCCTCGACCTGTGGGCACGCGCTCGCCGCAAACTCCCTGCCCGCCTTGCCCAGCCAACCAGTCTGGCGCTCGTCTGTGGCACGCTGGCTGCGCCGCTGCTCGAACAGGTCGCCCAACGGCTCAGGAAGATTGAAGGGTTAACGATCCACGTCTTGCCGATCACCAATCACTTCTTTGGTGAAACCGTCACGGTCAGCGGGCTGCTGACCGCCCAGGATCTGATCCCGGTTCTCCGGGCAAGCGGCTGCACCCGTGCGCTGTTGCCACGGGTCATGTTCAACTATAGTGGTGAACGCACCATTGACGACTATACGCTGCACCAGATCACGGAAGCCTCGGGAGTCCCGGTCGCCCTCGCCGGTGATCCTGACGAACTGGTGCGCTATGTACGCGCCCTGGCCTATGATGTTTGAGGGCGGCAGCCCAAAGGGTAGAGGATACCGTATCATGCCAGAGCAACAGAAACGGATGGCATCAATCATTGATGTCATCCAACGCGCCAATCAAATCGCTGCTAGCACCGAATTAGACGCATTGCTCGATCAATTGCTCGATTTGCTGATCGAAATAACCGGTGCCGAAGCCGGTACCCTCTATTTATATGAAGAGGCCAGCCACGAACTCGTCTTTACGGTCGTCAAAGGCAATGAAGCGAGTCAGAAACTGATCGGCATGCGCATCAATGCCGACCGTGGGGTCGCAGGGTTGACTCTTCGCCAGGGTCAACCCCTTTTTATTGCCAATGTCGTTGATGATCCCCATTGGGATCGCGTGGTCGGCGAACTCGCAGGCATGGAATTGCGCACGATGTACTGCGTTCCTTTGATGCTACGAGGCGTCGCCGTCGGCGTGGTACAACTCTTCAACCTCTCCAACGACACATGCGACGACCCAGACGAGATCGCTTTGATCGACCTGATCTGCAACCGGCTGGTCACCGAAGTCGAAAAAGCTCGTTTGCTCACCGAGGCCCGCCAGCGCGAACGGCGGCAACACGCCCTCATCGAGATTATTTCACGCCTGACGACCACGCTCAACCGCGACGATCTGCTCAATCGGATCATGGAGTATGCGCGCGAACTGCTCAACATCGAGGCTGCTTCAATCTGGCTCTATGACGAGATTCAGAACGAACTGGTGCTCTATCTGGCGACGGGGGATCGACGGAGCGAAGTTGAGGCGAAGCGGATCCCAGCCGGCCAGGGCATCATTGGTCATGTCGTCGCGACCGGCGAAACCGTCGTGGTCAATGATGTCCATCATGACCAGCGCTTCTATCGCCAGTTTGATACTGAGAGTGGCTTTGTGACCCGTTCGATTCTCTGTGTTCCCCTCAGGGCACCCAAAATTGATGTTGGCGGGCAGCTTGGCATCCTAGAGGGGCGGATCATTGGTGGAGCCCAGGCGTTGAACCCGCGCCAGGGACGCACCTTCAATGCCGAAGATATTAGCCTCTTCGAGTCATTAGCCGGACAAGCCGCAACGATCATTCGTCTGGCCCAGCTCTATACCGATGTCGAGACGCTTTCGACGCGCATTATTGATGCAATTACCGGGGCCATTGACCTAAAAGATCCCTACACGCGGGGCCACAGTCAACGGGTCAGTGATTTCTCGGTGTCCATTGCGCAAGAGTTGGGGCTTGATCACGCCATGATCTATCGGGTACGCATTGCGAGCAAGTTGCACGATGTCGGCAAGATCCGGATCCCTGACCGTATTCTGAAGAAACGCGGCACGCTGACCGAGGCCGAATTCCGCCAGATGCGTCAACATCCGCTCTATGGCGTAGAATTTCTCAAAGACAATGGCTTGCTTGAACTAGAGCTACTGCGTGACGCCTGGCAGGCCCTAGCGCAGCACCACGAACGCCTGGATGGAGGTGGGTACCCATATGGGCTGAAAGATGATCAGATTTCACTGATCGGGCGCATCGTCGCTGTTGCTGATGTCTTTGACGCGATCACGAGCCACCGCACCTATCGCCCGGCGCGCTCGGTCGAAGAAGCGCTCGCCATTCTGCAACGCATTGCCGGCCGTGAATTGGATGAGGAGTGTGTTGCCGCGTTGCTGCGTGCCCGGTCACAGGGGGCGATTCTTACGCAGGACGAGCGCACAATGATGGCGAGGCTCACCCCTACGTCGCCCGACGGAAATCCTTGATCTTCAACTGCAAGCGGCGCTCGTTATTCCACTCGTCGTCCTCGAAGGTATAGGCGAGATCGAGCAATGGATGGCGGCGCACCGCCTCGGCAAGGTGGCCCAGGCGAAAAGCAATCGCCTCGTGGGTGGTATCACCCTTGCGGACCAGCAAACGCAGATGCTGCCCCCCTGCCCCACGGGTACGCGCATCAACAACCTCAACGCGGCTGCTCATCAACACCGGCATTGGATTAGCTTGACCAAAGGGTTCGAGCCGTTTCAGTTCCTCAAGCAGATCCCAGTCGAGCCTATTCAGTTCAACTTCGGCATCAATCAACAGCCGCGGCACCAGCATCGCATCGGTAAGGTGCTGTTCCGCAATCGCCAGCAACCGTGCTTCAAGTTCAGGCAGCCGCAGCGTGTGAATGGTAAAGCCAGCCGCAGCCGCGTGGCCTCCAAACCGCACAAACAGATCCTGGCACTGCGTGAGCGCATCAATGATACTGAAACCCGGCACCGAACGTGCCGAGCCACGAGACTCGCCTTCACCGCGTTCGATCAAGAGCACGGGACGCGCCCATTCTTCGACTAGGCGCGCCGCCACCAGGCCCAGCACCCCGGCGGGAAAATCCTCGTGCGCAAGCATCACCAACCGCCGCTGCGCGAGACCAGTTGCCTCGGCCAGCGCCTGCGCCTCGGCCTGGACACGTTTGGTCAAATCCTGTCGTTCACGGTTGGCTTGATTCAGCGCCTGGGCGAGCGTCGCGGCGATTGGCGCATCCTGGGCAAGCAAGAGGTCATACGCACGCACGGCATCATCGAGGCGGCCCGCCGCATTCAGACGCGGCCCCAGCGCAAACCCGATATCAGTTGCCGTCACCGCATTACGACGCAAACCCGCAAGCTCAATCAACGCCTTAAGGCCGGGCCGTTCGGAGGAATGGATCGCCTTAAGCCCCATCTTCACCAGGGTGCGGTTTTCGCCGTGCAATGGCCCCATATCTGCCACCGTGCCCAGGGCAACCACATCAAGCAGATCACGCCCGCGCAACCCGTTCAATGTCAACCCGCGCCGAACCAGTGCCTGCACCAGTTTGTAGGCAATGCCAACACCCACCAGATCTTTGTAGGGGTAGGCACAGCCAGCCTGTTTCGGATTGATCACGACGAGCGCGTCGGGCAAGATAGCATGGGGTTGATGGTGATCGGTAATGATCACATCGAGCCCAAGTCGCTTTGCTTCGGCAACCTCAACCACATTGCTGATGCCACAATCAACCGTGATCAAGAGTTGTACCCCGCGCGAAGCCAGTTCGTTGATGGCAAAAACATTGAGCCCATACCCCTCACGGGTACGATGGGGAATATAGGGCTGCACCTGTGCCCCCATTGCCGTCAAGGCCTGGATCAGCAAGGTGACCGCAGTGACACCATCAGTATCAAAATCACCATAGATCGCAATCTTTTCTTCATGCTGAATAGCATACAAGATGCGATCACATCCTTCAGCCATACCCTTCATCAAAAACGGATCATGCAGACCTACACGGTGATCGTCAGTCAGAAACGCAGCAATTGTTTCTGGAGTATGTTGCTGACGCTGATAGAGCAACGTCGCGAGCAACGGACTCAGCCCGGTAGCCCTGGTAAATTCGGAGGATGCAGGCGGCGCGAGCTCCCAACGTTTGCGACGTGCAGACATAAGCCTCTCTTTTGCGCAACAAAGCAGAAATGTAAGACTAGGAAATAGGAAAGAGCAAATAGGTAACAGCAAATAGGAAAGAGCAAATAGGAAAGAGCAAATAGGTAACAGCAAATAGGTAACAGCAAATAGGAAAGAGCAAATAGGTAACAGCAAATAGGAAAGAGCAAATAGGAAAGAGCAAATAGGAAAGAGCAAATAGGTAACAGCCGAACGCATCAGGACGTGATAGATGGCTAAGAATATTACAGTCGCCGGAAAGCTTGTCCAAGCGAGCCATGAGCCTAACGATCTACCGTTGCAGCGCCGGTGAGGATACGGATGGCATCATCTTCAAGGCTTATAGACAAAGGCCGGACGTTCGGAATAGGCAGCAATCGCTTGCGCCTGCTGATCGCGGAGCGAGACAATGGGGTCTGCAACCGGCCAGATAATGCTCAGGGCCGGATCGTCCCAACGCACGGCCCCCTCAGCGGCAGGTGCATAGTAGCCCGAGCACTTATATTGCACCTCTGCCACTGCCGACAAGGTAAGAAAGCCGTGCCCAAAGCCAACGGGAATGAAGAGTTGACGGGCATTCTGGTCACTCAATTCAGCTGCCACCCACCGCCCAAACGTTGGTGACCCGACCCGCAAATCAACGGCAACATCAAGAATCGTGCCCCGTGAACAGCGTACCAGCTTTGCCATCGGGGCCGTCAGATCTTGATAGTGCAAGCCCCGCAAGACCCCCTGACGCGACTGCGAATGGTTATCCTGAACAAAACTACATGTAATGCCCTCAGCCGCATAGAGATCGTGGCGATAGGTTTCAAGAAAGAACCCACGCTCATCGCGAAAGAGATCGGGCTCGACAATCAAGACTCCGTCCAGTTCAGTCTTTGTGATCCGAATAGCCATAATTGTTGAAGGGTAAACAAGGATAGAAGCTTAGTCTATTGTACCACACGCCTTGCTTGACAGTTCGCATATACAATACGCCGGAGAGAGACCAGGATAACTGGCATCTCCGGCGTATGCGGTGTGGTGGGCCGCCCCGGATTCGAACCGGGAACCAGTCGGTTATGAGCCGAGTGCTCTGCCGTTGAGCTAGCGGCCCCAGCAATGGGCCGCCCTATTATAGCGCAAACTCAGGTCGGTTGTAAATGCATGACGCAGGGCGATTCAGGGCGATGGCATCACACGAAACCGGATACAACAAGCTATCAGGGCACCCGCAACGGGTGCCCTGGCGGGGCGAATGAACGGAAGATGCAATTGCCCTGTGGGTAGCAGGCTAGGCGGCGAGAACCATGTTTTCGTGTGTTTCGAGCAGATCAAGGCCAAACTGCTCATTGAGGAAGTCGCCGAGGGCCTCGATATCAGGGAAGCTCACGACGGTTTCGTCGGCACCATCACGATACGCCAACCGCCAGATACATCCGAACCGCTCATCCTGCCAGACGCGAAACTCAGTCCGAAGGGTTAGCATCTGCTCCATGACTATCTCCTCTGCCGTACACTGACGATTCCAGACATAAGCCGCATCCTCGCATCAGGGGAGGGGGTTGCGCTTGCGTCATTGCATCATCGGCAATCCCGGCTTATCTGTTATGTATGACGTATAATCGAGATACATGGTTCTATGTCGTTGATGAGATCATGATGAGAATTATCTTTGCGCGCCGTCAACCACGTCCTCCCGGCGGAATCTGGGCCACGCTTGCGCAACGAGTTGCGTCGCACCAGCCACCCGAGCAGCCGTTCGCACGCCTGAGCAAGACGCTTGGCGCGGGGCCTGCGCCGTCTCCGCCTGCCCCAATCTGGCGTCTGCTTGAGCAACGCACGAATCTGGCGCAGGCTGTGCCTCGCCGTGCCGAGGCCGTGGTCGAGGAGGTGGTGACCGAAGAGGGGCAGACCTATCTCGTGTTGCGCAGTCCTTCGGGGAGCTACCTGCGCCTCTCGGCGGCTGAGGGTGAGCTCTGGCATGCGATGGATGGCACCCAATCGGTGACAGCCCTAGCGACGATGGGCTTTCTGCGGTTTCGTCAGCTTTTGCCGGTCGCCGGGCTCGTGGCGAGTCTACGTGAGGGCGGTTTTCTCGCTGAGCCTTGCGTTGGCGTCTACCGCAACCTGAGCGAGCAGCAACGTTCCCGTGGCCTCGGTGGTTGGGGCCGCCGCCTGACTAGCATGCTCCGTTCGCATGAAGTAGACATCGGGGGCATTGATCAGCTGGCGGGAGCACTCTATCGGTGGGGGGGCTGGTTCTGTTTTACCAAGCCCTTTCTGGTATTGCTGGCCCTGATTGTGATCGCTGGCTTGACGGCGTTTGGCCTGGTGGCGAGTGCGACGGTGCGCAGCTATCAACTCATTGACAGTGGCAACCTTGGGCTAAGCCTGCTGGCCTTCTGGGTGGCGCTCTTGTTTTCGTTCGTGTTGCACGAACTTGCGCATGCGGTCGCCGTCAAACATTTTGACCGCCACGTCTTGCGGGGCGGGGTAATGATCTACTATGGCATGCCAGCAGCGTTTGTGGATACCAGCGACATCTGGCTTGCAGGGAGGCGGGCGCGGATCATCGTGTCGCTTGCCGGGCCGCTGTGCGACCTGTTAGTTGGCTCGTTGGCCGCCATCGCGGCGGCGATGCTTGCCCAGGGCTTTGCAGGTGAAGCGGCCTATCGGCTTGCCGTCGCCAGCTATCTCGCCGCGCTCTGCAACCTCAATCCACTGCTCGAGCTCGATGGGTACTACATGCTGAGTGACTGGTTGCGCCTGCCCAATTTGCGTCGCCGTGCGCTGACGTTTATTCGCGGTCCGCTCTGGCAAAAACTGCGAACCCGTGCCCCGTTGACCAGTGATGAGCGGATCTTTGCCCTGTATGGGTTGCTGGCCGCAGCCTACACAACGATCGCGGTCCTGCTGACGTTCTTCTTCTGGAATAACCAGTTGCTTAGTCTGCTCGGCAATCTCTGGAACCAGGGTGGCTTGCCCGGACGAGTCGCAACCGTCTTGATCAGCGTGGTCGCAGTCGTACCCTTGATCCTGGGGTTGCTCATCGCGGCCTGGGGGCTCGTGACGGCAGCGGCGGCCTGGGTCAATCAGCGTGGCTATGGGCGCAACCCGATGATCGTCGCGTTGGCCTTCAGCGGGTTGGCGGGCGCACTTGCGCTGCTGACCCTGCGCTACGATGTCCACGTCGAGACGGGCCTGCTGACACCGATGCTCTGGAGCCTTGCGGTAGCTGCGCAGCTCGCCCTGCACGCCGATTATCGGGGGGCCACTATCACGCATGCCCTCGATGCGTTTCTCATCGTCAGCCTGATCGAACTCGTCGCGCAACTTGGCCTCTTCTTTGCGCCAACCCAGGTGCTCTTTTGGACAGCCCTGCAACATATTGGCTTCCTGCTCCTGCTCTTTGCCGGCTTTGTCGCCCTGCTCGATATTGATCTGCATCAGACACCAACCAGTGAACTCGCGCTCAGCGCCGTGCTCTTGATCGTCGCTTTTCTCGCGGGCGGACTCGCCATCCAAGGCATTCAAGAGGCGCAGCCGGCCCGTTCCTTCGTGCAACTTGTCATCCTGGCCGCCCCAATTTACACCAGCATCGTCGCCATGGCCCTGCTGCTCCCCCTGCTCACGGCGTTGCGTGACTCACGGCTGCTCTGGAGTTGGGGGTTGCTCTGGGTGGGCATTGGCATGCAAGCCTGGGCCTACCTGCTCGAACTGCGCGCCGCCGGCCAGTTGCAGGCAAGCGATCGGGCCGTGCTTGTGCTTGCTGCTGGCCTCTGGGCGGCAGCCTGGTGGAGCCACGTCGCCACCTTGCGGCAGAGTGGGGTACGGTTAGCATCCTGGCCGTTGATGAGTGCGCCCAGCGAACGTGAGCGACTGCAAGCGGCCTTTCACCACACCTACGCAGGCCTCTATCAACAACTGCGCAGCTATGGCGGCATGCGGCGCGCCCGCACACTCGACAACCGGATGGATGTGCTCGCCGCAACCGCCAACTGGGGCATGACCCTCGAACGTGACACCGTGCGCATCGGGATGGAACTGGCCGGCAGTCCGCTCGACACCCAGGGCATTCAGTATGCCGAAGCCTTGCGCTACACCGTCACCGAGATCGAGCGCTTGACCGGGGCCACCTTTGCACGGCAGGCGATCCGTGCCGCCTACGATGCCCTTCCCTGGACCGAGCGCGAAGTTGCGAACCGACGCTGCTTTCCCAACACTCCCTGGGCGCGCGAACTTTCACGCACCTTTGGCGACGCACGTGCAGCGCGGCTCCGCCTGCTCCGCCAGGTGGATCGTTTTGCCGCGTGTGACGACCGCGAACTCGAACGCCTCGCAAGCCTGCTCGAACCGCACCAGGTGACAGCGGGAACCGTCATCTGGACACCTGGCGCGAAACGAACGGGGCTCTGGATCATCGAAGCTGGCGAGATTCTGGTGAAAGAGGGAGCCCAGGTGATCGAGGAGTTGCATCGCAGCGAATATTTTGGTCACCAAGAGGATAACCCGATCGCCCCAGGTTGGCACTACCAGGCGAGTATCAACAGCGAACTCCTTTATCTCCACCCCACGGCGCTCGCCGACCTTGCCAGTAGCACGGGTCCACGCGTGACCGATGGCGATATTGCCGCACTGGTGATGCGCACGCTTGAACGCGCCCCCTTCTTTCACGACCTCCCCCGTGAAACACTGCGCAGCCTTGCCCGTGAGGCCCGCCATCTCAGCCTCGCGCCCCGCAGCATCGTCATTCGGCAAGGCCAACCGGGTGGGCAGATCTATGTCATTATCAAAGGCGAAATCGCTATTCTCCGGCGCGATCCACCGACAGCTGAAAACGCGGCAGGAGCGCCGCCAAACCGGCCCCGACTCATCGTTCGCCTCGGGCCCGACGAAATCTTTGGCGAACTCGAAATGCTGCGCAGCAGCCCACCCGTCGCCAGCGCGCTCGCGATCACCCCGGTCGAACTGGTCGCCATCCCACACCAAGCGGTCACGGCCCTGTTGACCATTGGTGGCAGCGCAACCTATCACCTCGAGCAGATCGGCAGCGGACGAATGCAAGCGCTTGGGCCATCCGCATGATGCCTTGGATCACTGAAGGTGGTTGTTTTGACGCAACGGCGCAAGGGCGCAAGGTTTGGACGCAACGGCGCAAGGGCGCAAGGTTTGGACGGAAGAAGAGGGGGCGCGAGCATTGCGCTCACTCTTTGCCGAGCGTGTCGCGCAGATCGGGGTAGGTGCTGCTGCGCCGAGGGGTGGTGGTGGTGGCGAGAAAGGCGGTCAGGGCGCTGAAGCGACCAAGCATGTCGTTATGCAAGCGTGGGTCTTGCTCGTCTTTGATGCGTTGCAAGAGGTGTTGCTGCATCCGGCGGGCCTGTTCGATGCGCAGGCTGCGGGCACAGTGCTCGGCTTCCTGGCGGTAGCGAAAGTCTTCGGCGGTGCGTTGATGCGCGGCGAGCAGTTCGCTCACGGTGCTGCGTAGCGCCTCATCGAGCCCGTCGATCCAGCGGGTCAGTTCATCGGCGTTCGTTGGCCTCCATTCGATTGGGAGGGTTACGTAGTGTCGCCAGATCTCTTTGTAGATCGGATTTTCAAGTAAATCTTCGATACCCGTGCCAAAGATGTCGCGCAGAGCCGGTTGGTGGAGGTTGCTAGCTTCGAGGAGCGCCTCGACTGCGGCTTCGACGGTGGGGTGGCGCAGGGCGAGCGTCAGCAGAAAGGCTTCGGTGGGGGAACCCGTGCGCCGCTGGGGTTGACGCCCCTCGCTCTCTTCGGCGCTTGTCGCAGGGTGCGGGGCATCGTCGGGCGGTGGGGTTGGGATGGTGCGCACCTGGATGCCGGGGCGCACGCGGTCGGACTGGCCTTTGCCAGTGGGACGCCGGTTGGTCGGACGGTCAACCTTGCCTTTGAGCAGATCGAGGATCAGCTCGGCCCTGATGCCGACCACCTGCTCGATGCGTGCAATGTAGACCCGTTGCTGCGTACCGTCAAGTTCTTTGAGCAAAGGCAAGAGCCGGTCGAGCGCCTGACGCTGAGCTTCGGGGCGCGTCAGGTCAAGCCCGGCGGTATACGCGCTCAGGTAGAATTCCATCACCGGCACGGCACTGGTGACGAGATTTTGCCAGAGTTCGGGGTCGCTACGGATCACCTCATCGGGGTCGCGGCCCTCGGGCATGCGAATAATGCGCAGGGCGACATCGCTTTCGAGGCGCACCGCGCCCTGCGCCGTCGTCACCAGATGGCCGCCCTCTTCGTCGGCACTCTCGCGGAGCGTCGTGAGGCCTTTGAGGGTGGCGCGCTGCCCGGCGGCGTCAGCGTCGAGGGCCAGATAGACCTGGTGCGAGAGGCGCTTGAGCAGACCGACATGACTACGGGTCAGAGCCGTGCCCAGCGGGGCCACGACATTGCGAAAGCCGTGCTGATGCGCCGTGATCACATCAATATAGCCCTCGACCACCACCGTGCAATCGGCGACGCGGATCGCCTCGCGGGCAAGATCAAGGCCATAGAGCAGTTCGCCCTTTTTGTAGATCAGCGTTTCGGGGGTATTCAAGTATTTGGGGGTACCATCGCCGAGGGCGCGCCCGCCAAAGCCCACCACTTCGCCTTTGGCGTTGCGGATAGGGAAGATCAGCCGCCCGCGAAACCGATCATAATAGCCCCGATTTTCGTGATGGATCGCCAGACCTGCCGCTTCGACATCCTCAGGCGCATAGCCCTTCTTCTCGGTCAAATAGGTGAAGAGATGGCCCCAGTCATCGAGGCTATACCCAAGTTGAAACGCTTCAACCATGGCATCGTTGATCGCGCGGTGCGCTACATAGTCCCGTGCCGGTTCGCCGCGTTTTAACTCGCGCAAGACATAGTTGAAATACTTGGCGGCGGCGGCATTGATCTCGAGCAACTTGGTGCGCCGGGCATCCTCGGCCTGCGCCTGTTCGGTGCGCGGCTTCAACTTGACACCCGCGCGTGCCGCCAATTGTGCGAGGGCCGTTGGGAAATCGAGGCCCTGCTTGCGCATCAGGAAATCGAAGGCCGTGCCAGAAGCCTGGCACCCGAAACAATAGAAACTCTGGCTATCGGGAAAGACCGTAAAGGCTGGCGTGCGCGAATTGGGGTGAAACGGACAAAACCCGACGTAGTTGCGTCCCGCCTTGCGCAGACTCACCCCATTGCTGTTGATCAGTTCAACCAGATCGATTTTGTCGCGGATCTCATCAAGCTCGTTCATCGCGCCCCCGCTGCGAACGTGACGGCTGCATCAAGCCTGCGCTTATGAGCGCGATACCCAGGGCCACGACCCCAAAGAGAAAGGTTTCGCCGATAACCTGGGCGGCAATCTCCATCAAAAAGAGAGCCGGATCGCTACTCACCAGCGGATTATCGGCCCCGGCGCGCCGGAGCGCATCCTGGCGCTGCACCCCCCAGAGCGTCAGCATGGCGACACCCACGGTCATACCAACAAGGCGCAGGGCAATGACAACGGCCGAGACAGCACCGCGGCGGTCTTCGGCGGCGGCACGAATAACGGCGTCGGCAGCGGGGGCAATGACGAGGCCAAGCCCAAGACCAGCAAGCATCAAATGTACTGCCATGGTAGCATAGGTCTCAGTTGCACTCCAACGACTCATCAAGCCAAACCCGAGCATGGTCAGGGCGAGGCCGATGAGCGCAACGGGACGATCGCCAAAACGACCGGCGGCGAGACCACCGGGGAAGGCTGCTGCGGCCATCGTCAGGGTCAGCGCCGACAGCATCCAGCCGGCATCCCAGGCCGCCTGACGCAGAATAGCGGGATCAGTCGGGGCCGCCAGCAAGAGGCGCGTATTAATAAAAAGCGGGACATTTGTGATCGCCAACGCGATCGAAAAACCGATCATAACATTGATCACCGAAGCGGTGGCGGCCCCACGGTCACGAAAAAGGGCAAGATCGAGCAACGGATCGCGGGCGCGCTGCTGCCAGACGACAAAGGCGGCCAGCAACACAAAGGCCAACAGCACGAGCGGAAGGGCATACGGTGGCGGCCCGAGGCGCTCGCCATAGAAATCGGTCGCCCCCAACTCGGCCCCTGCCGAGAGACCAAGGTTGAGCGCCGTGAGGCTCGCGCTGATCAAGAGCGTCCCGAGCCAATCGAAGCTGCCGGTAGCCCGTTGTTGGGGCACGTTGCGCAACGCCCACCAGGTCAGACCCAGCGCAACGAGGCCAATAGGCAGATTGATCCAGAAGAGCAAGCGCCAATCATCGAAGAGGCGCATGAGCACCCCGCCATAGAGGTGCCCAACCATCCAGCCGGCGGTGTCAACAGCCCCGATAAAGCCGAGCGCGGCGGCCCGCGCCCCGGGCGGAAAAATATCGCTGACGAGCGCCATGCTCACCGGCACCATCGCGCCCGCGCCGAGGGCCTGCACGATGCGCCCGGTGATTAGCACCGTCAGCGTTGGCGCAGACGCAACGATCACCGAACCAACGAGAAAGACAACGAGCGAAACCAGATAGACCTGACGGCGGCCAAGCAGATCCGACAGGCGGCCCATAAACGTCATGCTGATCGTATAGGCGAGCAGATAGCCACTGACCACCCAGGCCGCGCGATTAAGCTCGGTATCGAGCGAGACGCGCAGATCGAGCATGATCTTGGGCAGCACCGCACTGACCACCGTCAGATCGACGGCACCCACAAAGATCGCCAGCGAAAGCAACGCCAGCGTGAGGCGTGGATCAACGCCAGGGCGTGGTGACGCCGGGGCAGTGTCTGAGGCTTCTGCAATCTGCAAGCGCATCATGGACACTGCACCGGCGCGCGGACATCAACGGCCTTGCCATAATCGCTGAAGTCAACCGTCCACGTCGTCGGATTTTCCGGATCAGTCGCGGTATCAACCAGGATCAACCGGGTTGCCAGCATCGTCGCCTGGTCAGCCCAGAGGTCAACGGCCACCGAACCAGCGCCGAGCAGACCAAGACTAATCGCCTGCAACTGCGCCCCGTCCATCGTGCCGCGCAGATGGTAATGGGGGCGACCGTCAAGATCCTCGATACCAACAAGAGTCACCTCATCAAAACCCTCTTGCAGCAGATACTCAATGCCGCGATCGGGCGCAAAGAGCACAGCCGGATCAAAGGCAGTCCCCTCGGCAAGACAAGTCCACTGACGCGTCAAGGGATTGGTCAGATACTGCTGACCCTCAAACGAGACCGTACGCAACTCGGCGATGGCACCGCCGAGCGTGACGCTGAGCACCGCCAGCACCGCATCAGGGCGCAGCAGATCGCCCTCCATCGAATTGAGCACCGTCAGACCCGTCGCATCAATCGCCACCGGGCGACCACTGAGGGCAATTCGAAAATGGACACTCTGGCTGGCCTGGGTTGCCTGACCAACGGCGGTACTAAGTTCACGCGGCGTCGGGGTTGGCGTCGGGGGCGGGCCGGATGGCCCGCCACAGGCACTCAGCAGAGCGATGGCAAACAGAGCAGCAACGATGCGGTGGAGCAACACAACAAACCTCCTAAGAAACTACCTATTGCAGCCCACTCAGATCGAGTGACGCAAAGACAGCATCTACAGCCGCAGGATCCCAGAGCTCGCGAGTCGCGATGCCAATGACGGTCACAATGCGAGCATCATCGATTCTAGCGATCCCGAGGCGCACAAAGACCTCCTCATTAGCATCGGGCACAGAACCGGTGATATTGACGGCACGTCCAGGCAGGCCACCGATGCTTACATTTTCCACATCACTTACCGTCACAGTCGGATCTTCTTGAACCATCTGATTCTGAAATGAACCAAGGAGATCATCGAGGCTCGCATCGGGGGGCACGGCAGCATCTTCAAAGACAACCGAAGAGTCGCCAACATTGACAGCAAGAACGTTCTCATCAGGGCCTTCCATCGGATCGGTACCTTCGGGCACCATCATCACCGCGCCAGTACCCTCAAAAGCAACATTCATCAAGACTGACCAACCCTCAGGAACGACCAAGGAATAGCCGAGTTGATTCGTTACGGTCTCACCGGCCCCAACGCCACCACCGAGGAGGGCGCTCAGATCAATTTCAGGGGTTGCGGCATCGCCAGGAACTGACGGAGCAGCCTCGGGCGCACCTGTTTCAGCAGGCGTTTCAGCGATAGGCTCAGCCGTCGGCTCAACCGTTGGGGCAGGCAGAACCGCAGTTGGTTCAGGCACGGACGTAGCTGGTGCGGGAGGCACCTCGGTCGCGGGACTGGCAGTGGGTGTACCGCCGCAACCACTGAGCGCCACGAGGAGCACGAGGGTGAAGAGGGCCAGAAAACGTCGAAACATGAGACTTTCCGTTCTTTGCTCGTTCTGGTGGCAGAGCGCGCAACCAAGACGAGCGCTAGTGCGTGGCCTAGTACCAAAAGGTGGTTCTTTTGGCGCAAAGGCGCACAGGCTTTCGCGTAGGTGCGCTAACGCTTCGCGCCTTTGCGTGAGCTTAGCGGGCGGGCCGCCCGCGCTCCCGGGTCTGTACCTAGGCGCATGGTGTCAACGTCGCGAAACGGCAGAGGCGGATGCGTCGCCCCTGCTGAGATTGTAGCACAGGCCAGTGCTAGATGATCAGCTTTTTGGTGTACAATACCCCCTGCGAGAACGCTTGCTTATGATGAATAGAGAGACAGATGGAGCCGAATGATCTCTTGTCGCGCGGGGTAGCCGAGGTGATTGTCGAGGCAGAGTTGCGCCAGCGCCTGGCTGCGGGCAAGCCGTTGCGCTTGAAACAGGGCTTTGATCCGACCAAACCCGATATGCATATTGGTCACGCGGTGGGCCTACGCAAGTTGCGGATGTTCCAGGATCTTGGGCATCAGGTCGTCCTGATTGTTGGCGACTGGACAGCGCAGATTGGCGATCCGTCAGGCCGCGACGAAGCCCGCACGCGCCTGACCGCCGATGAGGTACGGCAGAATGCCGAGACCTATATGGAGCAGTTCTTTCGCGTGGTCGATCGCCAACGCACCGAGGTACGCTGGCAGAGCGAGTGGTTTGGCACCTTCACGCTTGAGCAGGCGCTTGACCTGACCGGGCGCTTTACCCTTGCCCAGATGCTGGCCCACGAGACGTTCCGCAAACGGTATGATTCCGGAAGCCCCCTGACCATCCTTGAGTTGATGTACCCGATGTTGCAGGCCTATGATTCAGTCGCGATCAACGCCGATGTTGAATTTGGCGGCACCGATCAGAAGTTCAATATCCTGGCTGGTCGCGAATTGATGGGGCAACTCGGCATGACACCGCAACAGGTCTTGCTCGTCCCCTTGATCCCCGGCACCGACGGGCGCAAGATGAGCAAGACGTTCCTCAATACGGTTGATATTCGGATGCCCCCGAACGAAATGTTTGGCCGCATTATGTCAATGAGTGATGAAGTCTTGCCACTCTATTTTGAAGTTTTGAGCCACCGCCCGATGAGCGAGGTCGCCACGATTCGGCAGAGTCTGGTCGAAGGCAGCGTCAACCCACGCGACCTCAAGCTGAGCCTGGCCCGCGAAGTGGTGGCGCAGTTCCACAGCCCAACTGACGGGCAGGCGGCGGAAGAGGCGTTCATTCGTCAGTTTGTCAACCGCGAACTGCCCGAAGTGATCCCCGAGCACCAGCTTGACGCACCGGTGACCATCATTGAAGTGATGGTCGCCGCCGGGCTCGCTGCGTCCAAGAGTGAAGCGCGGCGCCTCATTGACGGTGGCGGGGTCAAACTTGATGGCGAGCGCGTCACCAGCTATGAACAGACTGTGAGCCCTGGGGCCAACGTCGTCATTCAGGTTGGTCGCCGCAAATTTATCCGCATCATCTGAGGCTACGTTCAAACGAGGAGCCTATGCCCACCTATCTTGTCACGATCGGCCTGGAGATCCATGCCCACATCAAGACAGCCTCAAAAATGTTTGACGGCTGCCCATCAGATTACGCCGGGGCCGAACCAAATACCTACGTCTCGGCAGTGAGTCTCGGCTTGCCGGGAACCCTGCCGGTCGTCAATCAGCGTGCGGTGGAAATGGCCGCGTTGAGTGGCCTGGCGCTCAACTGCACCATCAACGAACGGTCGGTCTTCAGTCGCAAATCATACCCGTACCCCGATCTTCCCAAAGGGTATCAGATCTCACAGTACGACCAGCCACTCTGTTCCGAAGGTTCGCTGACGATTCGACGGAGCGACGGCGCAGAGAAGCGGATCGGCATCGAGCGGATTCACATCGAAGAGGACACCGGGCGGCTCTTGCATGCCGACGAGGGCGGCTCGCTGATCGACTACAACCGCAGCGGCGTGCCCTTGATGGAGATCGTGAGTCATCCAGACATGACCACCCCGGAGGAAGCGCGGCTCTATTTTGAGAAGATCCGGCAGATCCTGGTCTGGATCGGCGTCAACAGCGGCAACCTGGAGGAAGGCGCGTTGCGGTGTGACGCCAACGTGAGCGTGCGCCCGGAAGGGCAAGCGGCCTACGGCGCGAAAGTCGAAATCAAGAACATCAACTCGTTCCGCTTTGTCGAACGTGCGCTGGCGTACGAAATCGAGCGCCAGACAGCGGTGCTCGAAGCGGGCGGCACGCTCATGCAAGAGACCCGGGGCTGGGATGAATTCAAAGGGGAGACCGTTGGTCAGCGGTCGAAAGAATTTGCCCACGACTACCGTTACTTTCCCGAACCCGACATCCCACCGTTGGAACTAGATGCAGCCTGGATCGCCGCACGCCGCGAGGAACTGCCTGAACTGCCTGACGCCCGGCGCGAGCGGTTCGAAAGCGCATACGGGCTCAGCCCACAAGACGCCGATCTGCTCACGCTCGAGCGATCGATTGCCGACTACTACGAAGCGGCAGTTGCGGCAGCAGAAGCGAGTGGCGGCAGCCCAAAAGACGTCGCCAACTGGGTCTTAAACGAAGGCTTCCGGCTCTTGAAAGAGCGTGGCGAAGCGTCGACGCGGCTCAGCGAACGCATGCCCGTGAGTCACATTGCCGCAGTCATCGAACTGATTGCCAACGGCACGATCACACGCAGCGTCGCCAAGCAAGTCTTTGAACTCAGCTTTGACACTGGCGCAGCACCGGCGCAGATCGTCGTCGAGCGCGGGCTGACGCAGATCAGCGACAGCGACGCATTGCTGAGCATTGTGCGCGACGTACTCGCCGACAGCAAAGCAAGCAAAGCGATCGCCGAATACCGTGGGGGCAAAACGAGCGCGGCGCAGTTTTTGGTTGGCATGGTGATGAAAGCGACGCGCGGGCAGGCGAACCCGCAGCAGGTACGTACGTTGCTTGAGCAAGAACTCGGGTAAAGGATGGCGCACGCGGCTGGCTCTGGCAGCCGCGCGCGGCATAGGCCTGGGGAAAGGGTGGGGGCTACGCCGGCTGGCGTGACAGTCGCAGCATATGGGCAAGCTTCATGGCTACGATCACGCCGCTTGTCGCTAGTTGCAAACCGGCAAAGATCATAATCGCCATGTCCGGTTGGATAAGCGTGTAGAGACCCCAGACGAGCCCATCGGCCATCGAGAGAAGCCAGGTACCAAGCGATACATCGGCGAGATTGCCTTCACGCGAGGCGACCCACAGCTGAGGTACATTCGCAGCGAGCACGCTAACGGGAAGGATCATGCCGAGCCCGGTCGTCCCTCCCAACCCAGCGGCGAGAAGCAGAACGACGAGCCAGACGGGTGCGATAGCGAACTCGCGAACCCGACGTCCAAAGCGGAGGGCCAACACCGTAATGATCGCAAAGACAACGCCGGAGGCCCCTGTAGCGAGGCTGACATAGAACTGATTGGTCCACAACCCATAAGTAGCCCAGCCGAAGCTTACAAGAGAACTAGTGGCAGCCGTGTCGACGGAGACCCCGTAGGCATGGCGGGTGCGTAGCAGCAGGACAAGTTGTGGCATTGCGCGAACCAGGCCGATGAGCGTTCCTAAGGCACCGAGGATGGCGAGACTTGTCATAGGATGCGGTACACTTTCTGGATAGAACTGCGATCACGTACGTAGGACACAGGAACATTGGTACGTGAAGCGTCGGGAGACCGGAGCGGCTTACACGTGGGCGCCAAGGTTCAGCGCTGAATCGGCAGAACCAGGCGGATAGCCCGGTCGCAGGAAGCGCGCAGGTGTCGCTCCATCGCCTGTGCGGCCCCGTCACCATCACGATCGTTAATCCGCGCAACAACGGCGCGGTGCTCATGCTCGGCCTCTGCGATCCACCCCGCCGAGCGTGGGAGCAGCACGCGGATCCGATACATCTGGTCGTCTAATGTTGCCAGAATTGACCCGAGGCGCAGATTCTGGGTCGCCATGATGATACGCTTGTGGAAGCGGACATCCGCCGCAAGGAGCGCAGTGACGAGATCTTCGGGCGCATCGTGCGCACTGACCGCAAGCTCCTGCTCCAACGCCGGAATGTGTCAAGCACCTTTGGACACGAGTCTTGGTCAAATGCGGTGCATACGTGCCACCAGCGTCACGCCATCCG